>JAFXAD010000051.1 GCA_017522065.1 Bacteroidales bacterium | reverse complement strand
TATAGCGCCCACGATAATCCAACCGACAGACACCAATCCAATCGCGCAAACTACAATCATAAACCAAGCACCACCTTTGGCGGTGAACACAACCTCCCCTTTGGAACCTTTCTTCATATCCTAAACCATTAAAAGTTAATCGCCATAAATAACGCCGCCCTGCGGTTTTTATTGCCAGCGGGGTGGATCTGAGACTCGTTGCGGCGGATCTGAGATCCGACGCTTATTAATATCAGGATTTGCAATCCGCATCACAATAAAACACTTGCAACAGCGTTAGTGTTGGCGGATTGAAAATCCTGATACTAAGCAGTATCGGATTGCAAATCCGATACAACACACAAAAAAAAAAATAGAACATCCGCCGTGTCGGGCCCGCCGCAACTGGAACATCCGCCGCAACGGGATGGCCTCCGCGACACTCTTTTCACCGCCTTTCAAAACCATTTGGCCCTTGCGACACTCTTTTCGGCCGTTTTTAAAACCGATTGGTCGTCCGTGCGAGGTTGACGGTGTCAATTTGAATTGGGATGTTCATAATGATTGTATAATATTGATGAATAATTATTCGTTCCTCTTCAGGTAGAACATATTGTTCTTGTAGTCGAAGATGATTTTGAAGTGTCTGAAGAAGTTGTTGCCGAGCAGAATGTCGCAATCCAAACCTGCAAAGTCCATCCTGGTTCCCGGCAACTTCGCCATGGTGCGGCGGCTGTCATCCATGTAGCCAATCGGGAAATCCACGCTGTCGACGGCAGAGCCGATTTGGGACAGGATGAGCCACGCAAGCGAGGCGGTGTCTATCTGGCTGAAATGCTGGTCAACCCGTTCCAGAAATGCAGTATCGAAGGCCGTGCCGGCAGCGTTCCCCAAATCCAGGAACGCACGTGCCGATGCGGGGCTTCCGTCCTTCAACTTGAACCCGTCCACTTTGATACACCTGAACCGTGGATTGTATTGCGCATTGGTGTATTCCATGGGAATTGCCATATACTGCCCTATCGTCTCCGGAAGGTGGTTGCTCAGCACCATATATTTGTTCCGATAGTCAATCTCCACGACATATTGTTCAAAGACGTTGCGGCCAATGACGGTCTTGCAGTTAGGCATGAATAGTTCGTGCCTGTTAGTAATAAATATTGTATCCAGTCGAGTTACAGTGTGTCCCATCGTATAATAAAGGCTGTCTGCTGTGCATGTCTTAAATACTATTGAAATCATTTTCTTCGAATATGTTCGGTACAATGTTGTTGTATCAACTTTTAGAACCGTGTACAACAGATTCAGACTTTCGGCCAAATCGGGGGAAACGGCAGAGTGATAGTATCCATTGTCAATAAGGACGGTATCTATCGCTACTCCGTTCACCTCCAAGCTACAGTAGAGGCCGTCATGGTATTGGTACATCGCGTCCGTCTCGAAGATGATGGGGATGGTGTCCTCAAACGGAGGTTCGACAACGGCTTCTTCCGCCGTTCCGCTCTTGCAGGCGGTCATCATTCCGAGGGCGCACACCATCGCGCCGAGCAAAAAGAGTTTCTTCATATTCGATTTATTTTAAAAATTACAAACCAATCCCGTTATTATAACGCCACTTTGTCTTTTTTTATTGTGCCCTTCGGGAAACAAAATCACTACTTTTGACGATTGGGCGGATGGAGAAATAGCGGTATTTTTGCAGTCGGATTCTGACAACGGAAGAGTAACGTAAACAGTTGAATTATATGAAGCCAAACTACAAGAACTGGATGCCGAAGGGCATGATTTGGAGTGCGGCGGCGGGATGTGCCGTATGTCTGGCGCTGGCGCTGCTGTTCGGGCTCACGACGCTGACATCCGGCACGTGGAAGACGGTGCTGACCATCCTCTTCGCCGTCGGAGCGGCGGTATGCGTCGTGGCAACGGTGTGGATGACGCTGATGTACCGCGCCTTCTCTTACGACGGCAAAAGACAGATGTCGCGCCAGATTATCGATGGCGTGGCTGCCAAGGTCGTGCTGCCCGAAGGAGGCCGCGGCCTTGATGTGGGTTGTGGAAGCGGCGCGCTGACCATCGCCGTCGCCAAATGCAATCCGCAGGCGCGGATAACCGGCATAGACCGCTGGGGAGTTGAGTATTCCTCTTTCAGCAAGACCCTTTGCGAAGAGAACGCCAAAGCCGAAGGCGTGACAAACACTTCCTTTGCGAAAGGGGATGCCTTGAAACTCGACTTTGCCGATGAGACCTTCGATGCGGTGTGCAGCAACTATGTGTATCACAACATACCCAGCCGCGACCGTCAGGAAGTCCTGATGGAAACGCTCCGCGTGTTGAAGAAAGGCGGCACCTTCGCCATCCATGACATCTTCTCCCGCCAGAAGTACGGCGATATGCAGATGTTCGTGCAGCGCTTGAAGAACATGGGCTACGAACGGGTGGAACTCATCGACACCACCAAGGGGCTGTTTATGTCACCTTGGGAGGCCTCCTGGATGGCACTAAAAGGTTCTGCCATACTCGTGGGGAAGAAATAGCCATACGCCATGAAGAAGTATACACCCATTAAGATGATTCGCGCAGGCCGATACAAGGTTTGTTTTGACGGGTTGGAGTCGGAGGTGCAGGCCGGCGTGCTGTACCGTATGGAAACGCTGATAACGGATAATAGGGAGTGGTGCGACAAGGGGAACTATGGTCATCTGTGCAACATCCTGCCCACTATCGCCATCGACGAGGCATTACAGGCACACGGAAAGACGGCTGATGAAGCCTATGAAATCATCTCAACCCACATGTGGGCTGCTCTCACACCAGAGATGTACATAAAACTTTCTCGACTGCCGTTCTTTCTTTCAGTCATGCGGAAGATTATTCCGCTGGGGTTCAAATACGGCTCCGGCAAAGGCTGGAGGTATGTGTGGCATCCCGACGACCCCAAGGACCGTTTCCATTTCGAGACGTTGGAGTGCCTCTACCGCCATATCTTTGAGAAATACGGCCTGCTTGAACGATTCGGACCGATGTTCTGCCATAGCGACATTATTAATTACGGCAATCTGTACAACCTCGATTTTATTCGCACGCAGACTCTCTGCCAAGGTGGCGACAAATGCGATTTCTGCTTTGTCCGCCACCGCAAATGCGAAGTCTGGGAACGCACAAAGAGCATTTAGTAATTATTCTTTCGCACTCTTGAACTCGAAGCCTTCCTGTTCGACGGCGATACGAACGGTGGCCAAAAGGTGGCCAAAACTGGGATATAAAAGAAAAAAGATTTTGCATTTTTACTCATTTATAACTACTTGCAAAATATCTATAGATTCGGCACCGCAGGCGTCGGCTTGGCCGACAACGGGGACTTGGGCTGTAGTCGACCAACGGGAGGCAACGGCATGACAAACAAGGACTGTGGAGGGCATAAAAAAAGAGAAACATCTCTGTTTCTCCTTTGGTGCCCGGAACAGAAACACTTTAATTATTTCTTATTATATTCAATTGTCTATAATTGTGTATTTTGCACTTGTTTATACATTCAAATAACACAACAAAATCCGGCAAAATACCAAAAAGGTGGCCAAAATATGGCCAAGGGATTTCTCTCCTTAACAGCTTCTTCCAATGCTTGGTATGGATAGTTAAAATAAAAAAAATAAACTGCCCTAAATAACACAGGCCATTGGAGACTGAGTCCCAAAATAGGGAGAAAGGTTGGAAGAAAAGTAGGGAGAAAACATAAACATTATTTGTCATAATCCCAATGGCGCCCAAATTGGAAATGATACACACCATTCGAGTTTGTTGTGTAGTAGGTGCGGCAGATGATGTTTAAGAATAGTTTTACAGAACCCATTACGATGCCTATGATTTGAATAGAAAATAGAATAAAGTTGCCTATGCTTTAGAAATGTTTTTGCATTAAATTGCCTATGTTTTAGAAAATAGTTGTATTTTTGCAATTGTAATTAACGTTCACAAGTATGTACAAGAGGCTTTTAATTAACCAGTTGCAATCTTGGAAGAAGAAAAGTGTACACAAACCATTAGTGATTCGTGGAGCAAGGCAAGTTGGCAAAAGCACATTGGTGCGCGAGTTTGGCAAGGAATTCGACATCTTCATCGAGGTCAATTTAGAGCTCTCCGACGATGCGAATGTGTTCCGACGCACGGATGACGTGGAAGAAATATGGCGCTACCTGTGCTTGAAGAATCACGTCGTATCCAACCCCGAACATTCGATGCTTCTCTTCATCGACGAGATACAGGAGGAGCCTCGTGCGGTGGGCTTGTTGAGGTATTTCTACGAGAAGATGCCCTGGCTCTATGTAATTACGGCCGGCAGCCGACTGCAAAGCCTTCTCAAAGAGCGGGTTTCTTTCCCCGTGTCACGCGTGGAATACCTAAATCTGCGCCCGTTCTCATTTGTAGAATACCTCGCCGCATTGGAAGGCGACTCTTGGGCCGATGCCGTGAACAACCTTCAGGTGACACCTTTGATGCACACCGCGATGATGAAACACTTCAACAGCTATGCCCTCGTTGGCGGTATGCCAGAAGCTGTCGCCACCTATGCCGACCGACTCGACATAGAAAGCCTTTCTCCAATCTTCAACTCGTTGATAAAGGGATACAACGAGGATGTGGAGAGGTATGCGAAGAACGAGGAGCAAGTGCGAATCATACGGCATATACTTGATACTGCGTGGCTCTCCGCCGGGGAGACCATCTCTTTTGCCGGATTCGGTGGAAGCAGCTATACCAGCACACAGATACACGATGCTATGGATTGCCTTCAGCGGGCTTATATTCTCTCGCTCGACTATCCTGTGACCTCGACTGCCGTACCAGCGCTACCAGCCTTGCGGCGCTCCCCGAAACTAATAACCGTCGACATTGGCATCACAAATTTCGTTGCAGGGGTGCAGATAGAGTACCTTCAGAACAAGGACTTGCTCGACACGTGGCGTGGTCGTGCAGCTGAACAGGTGGTGGCACAGGAGCTGCGGGTACTGCTGGACAATCATCTCCGTGAGAGCCAGTATTTTTGGGTAAGGGACAAAAAGGGAACAACCGCCGAAATTGACTATGTGTGGCAGCAGGGCACCAGCCTTGTCCCCATTGAGGTGAAAGCCGGGACAAATTCCCATCTGCGTTCATTGCACAGCTTTGTAAATCTGTCGGATGCTCGTGCAACTGCCGTCAGAGTATGGAGCGGAGAGTTCGGTGTTCAGGATGTGGCGACACCGGCTCCGTACACCAAACCCTATCGTTTGATAAACGTCCCATTCTATTATGTCGGCCAATTGGACAAAATTTTAAAAGAGAATATGCTTTAGTGCAAGACCGCTGTGGATGGGTTGTTTTGAAGCGGAAATGAAACACTGTTTAAGGGGCGTCGTTTGGCACCCCTTTTTCATACTTTTTTTGAAAATATGACCAAATAATGACCAAATTTGGGGTATAAAAGAAAAAAAGATTTTGCATTTCATTCATTTAGAGTTACTTGCAAAATCTCTTTGGTGCCCGGAACAGGACTTGAACCTGCACATCTTTCGATACACGCACCTGAAACGTGCGCGTCTACCAATTCCGCCATCCGGGCCGGTAGAACTCCTTTCTCTCGGAGCGATTTTTTTCGGGTTGCTCTGTTTGTCGTCAGCTCTTCCCTTTTTGGTGCCCAGGACAAGACTTGAACTTGCACGCCTTAATCGGCACTACCCCCTCAAAGTAGCGTGTCTACCAATTCCACCACCTGGGCTTACTTCCTCTCGAAAGCGGGTGCAAAAATAGCACATTTTTCTTTATCGACAAAATATTTTTTATTTTTTTAAGCCCAACCAAACATAAAAACTTAAAAAAAAGTAACATACAAACTAAAAATAAAAAGCGGAACTCCATCTGACGGGTTCCGCTTTTTGATATTTCGATGGTGCTATTTTTGAATTTTGGACATAAAAGCAATCCTCCTTGCCAAAAACAGCACAACCTACTGGTTTACCGATTAATCGTCACCTTCAATCACATCTTCTTCATCGACATCGTAATCGCCGGGATCGTCTTCGGCTGCGGCGTTACCGCCCATGCGCAGCAAGAAGTTTGGCACTTCGCTGCGGCTCGGTGAAATGCGGTAGCGGTAGTCGCCCTGGTCGCTCTTGCCACTGACGTGACGCTTGTCGGCAGGCAGCGCCTTGATCATATCCACCCATTCGCCTACACTGCTCTGGATCAGCATCTGCTGACTGTTGAACTCGTAGTTGAAATAGTACCAATGGTCCGAAGCAACCTGTATGTATAACACAAGGTACACTCCGTTGCCCTTGCGATGCAACTGGGCCTTGACACGCGTAGCGAGGTGCAGCTGCTTCTTGCCTATCATCGAGAGCGACGCGACACCGTCGTAACGGTAGCCAAGAACGGGATCGTACTGCCAGTCGAGACCCTCGATCAATATGGTGCTCTCGAACTCCTTGGGCATCTTGTCGTAGAAACCTGTGCTGACGTAGTTGCTGTAGGCTTCGGCGCCCTGCTCGGTCCCCATGTAGTATATCATGGCGCGGCGCGTTGCCTCGTTGCCAGGCTGCGATGGCGAGAGGCGCAAGTCGTCGCCAATCAGCTGTGCCATGGTGCCGAGAACCTTTTCGTCGATGGGGAACGTGAAACCGAATATGCTCTGCATTTCGAGGTCTCCCTCCTTCGCGCCTCCAAGGGTTGCAGTACCGTAGTTGAAGACGTTCACATAGTTCTGCTTGACGTTGAAGTTTATCGGTCCCTCGGCAGTCATCTCGCATGTCTCGGTATTCAGAGTCAGATATTTGTCGACGACATTCTCCGGATCCTGAATTTTCTCGGCCGAGGCAATCATATACTGATGGTTATCGTTGTCGTATGTCACATAGCCGTATGCACCCATAAGTTCGTTGTCGGCAGCACGCTCCTGCGTGAGGAATGCTGCATACGGCTTCATATCGAGCTTGTTGAACAGCAGCGATGCTGTAATACGGTTACCCTTCCAGTCGGTCGGAATCTCAGGCACGGAGACGAGAATCTGCTTCGGATCCAGGTAGCTCGAATAGGCAAGCAAGCCCAATTCGGCATTGGTCGGACACTTGTGGAGCAGACGGACACCACCGTCGAAGTAGTAGTGCTCCTTGTCGGCTTCGACACGCACGTTGCCGGCAAAACCAAAAGCACTGTTGAGTGTGAAATCGGCGCTGTCGGGTATGAATCCGTTGCCGACACTGACGCCACGGTTGTCGGGAGCGATACTGCTCAGGTATATCCGCTGCTTCTTGTTGTCGACATCAACGTAGTCGATGTATCCTTTGCCGCTGTACTTGCGGGCTCCGTCGAGCAACACGTCGGCATCATATATAAGATGATAGCGGTTTTCGCGACTTGCCAGAATCTGCGAGTGCTTCATCAAGTCGATCGTACCGCCCTGACGGATGTGGAGCGTGTCGCCACCAGGCGCGATGACGGCGTCGGCACTATTGACCGTAAAGACCTGACGGCATGTGAGCTGACCGGCATTATACAGATATGTCGACCGCACAGCGTGGAAGTTCAGGCTGTCTTTGGTGGGATTCGTCGAGACGAACAGTGCTCCGGGCTGCTCCTTGTGTGCGAAACGCTCACGCAGCGTGAGGCCTTCCAGTCCTTGGCTGCTCTCGCTCTTGCTATTGATAAGGTCAAGCTCCTTGCGGTCCATCTCCCACGAGAACTTGTCGACATAGGCTGCATACTGCAACAGCGGCAGCTGCGTGCGTCCAAGCTCGGCATTGGCGACGAAGTCGGCACGGCGCTTCGTATAGTCGACGTGCGACTTCATGTCTGTCGCATAGAACGCAATATTGTTATACACATCCGAACGGAGCGTGAAGGCCGTGACGTTGCTGTACATATCCTTGGGTTGCAAAGCGAAACGCAGCGATTCGAGCGTTCCCTCCTTTATGGTTATGGCTCCCGACGCGTAGGCACCCTCGGGTTTCAGCACCGTATGTCCTGCCAAGAGCGCATCGTTGTGATACATCTTGAACTGGGGACCATTCTGCAGTTGCGACACCCGCATCGAGTCGGCATACGGATACCAGCGCTGCATGGCACGGCTGTTGCGTATGTCGGGGAACGAGCCCTGCTCTTTGACATAGAACGTATCGCTGACCGACACCATCGAGTCGGGCATGAAATAGATGGTTTTCGACTCGATGACGGAGGTCAGATACTCCACCTGTCCTTGGGCGCGAAGACCTCGGTAGCTAAGGTCTATCCTGTTGGTGAACTTGCCTTTGCCGCCGTAAGCGGGATATCCTGTTCGCGGCGACTTGCGCACGAAACCAAGCGAATAGTCGGGCTGCACCTTCAGCGGTTCCTCAATGTCGGGGAATATGCCGGCAGACGTCAGAACACCGTTGAAGCTCAGACTGTCGGTGACGAATTTCACCATGTTTTTCACAACGAATGGACGTATCGTGTAGTAGAACTTGTCGCGCACATAAGCCCCGTTGTGTATGTCTTTGCGGTCATAGTAGACGTAGCTGTCTTTCTGACTGGTGAAAATGGGATACTGTTCGTTTACTTTTTTCAGACCGCTATGGTTGTCGCTCTGGTCTATCTGCAGGAATCCCGTGAGGTTGTGCAGCGGAGTGTAGACGATGTGCTCTTCCTGTGGGTTGTTGAACTTTGTGACATAGAAAATCATCGAGTCCACCTGCGGCAGGTCGACCTTGAATGCATCATATTTGAAGGTTGCTCCGGTCGCATAGAAGATGAAGCGGCCGGCATTGATGCGCCCGTTGAAGTCGATGTCGCGGTTCTTGCGCACCGTCAGCTCACCCTGGTTGGGATAGATGGCCACCTGCTGGCTGTCGCTGAGCACAAACTTCTCAACGCCATGCACATTCAGCGAATTGGTCGAAAGGTCGAGCTCGGCGTTGTTGTTCTTCGACGACGACTGCAATATCAGCGCGTCATAGTCATAATCCTTGCTCTTGGCACTGGCCTTGGCATAGTCGACAAGCTTGTCGTTGACGTACACCTTGCCCTGAGCCTCGTTGTAGGACACCAGTCCCGACTTGGCCAACGTGTGTATCATCGACTTGGCCTGCATGATGTCCATCTTTATGGCTTTGGCAAACTCGTCCATGAAGAAATCGTATGTCATGTCGCGCATCTGCATGTATCGGTAGACGCGAATCACGGGACTCACCTGGTCTATACCCTGTATTTCACGGAATTTCTGTTCGGAATAGTAGCTGTTCGACTCGAACGTCGAAAAGCTCTGGTCGCCTGACGCTCCGAGCATGGCGAAATCAAGCTTGTCCTCCGCCATTTTCCAGGTGATCGACTCGCAGTACATGTCCAGATTATGGTAGCTGTTCGAATAGGGGCTGTAATAATTGCGCTTCGAATCGTTGATAAGGTTCACCTGCTTCTCTCCGGCCAGGTAGCGCACCGTTATACCGTTATTGCTTATCGAGTCTCCGTCGATGTAAATCTTGACGGCAGCATTCTCCGACACAATCCGGTTGCTTGTGATAGTGAACTTCACCGAATTGACCGTGATGAACGGTTGGCCCTGACGGTAGAATATCAGCGTGGCGGGGTTCTTGGTGTCGGAGGTGATGAACTTGGATCCGTTCATCATGAAACTGCCACGATAGTCCACTCCCGGCAACACATCCTTCATCATGAAGTCCTTCTGGTAGCTGCGGAACTTCGGGAAGGTATACTTCTCCGGTTCCATTTTGGCACTCAGCGCCTCCTCTACCCTGCCGTATATGGGTTGGCTGAAATAGTTGGTGTTGGTAAACTGGACCGAATCAGCGACGAATTTCGGGAATTTCGTTACGGCCTCATACTTCGACAGATTGGCCCAGCATGCGGTAGTGGGTATACCGGTACGGTCCCAGTTCAGACGACCTCCGTTGCCCTTCCAGGTGTTGTCGAAATAATAGTATTCTCCCTTGGTGCCGTATATCGTCCCGTTGTCCTTGTCCGAGCTGTAATACAGCTCGATAGGGCTATCCACAACTATTTTGATTTCTCCGTTTTCAATCTTCATGCGGTATTTGCATCCGCTTTGCATCTGCCAGGTGCACGAACGCGATGCATGGAGCGTTCTGCTGCTTACCAGGCCGTCTGTGAATTCCACAAAGTCGGTGAAATCCTTGACTTTCTTGTTCCTTCCCTGAATGAACTCTATGCAACTCAACCACTGGTCGAAGTTTTCGGACTCTCCAGCCGACTTCATTTTGTTCACTGTGGATATGAAATTGCTGACATCCGGCAGCTGCCTGACTTTCAGTTTCAACACGACATTGCTGATTGCCGTCAGACGCGATTGCTCTTCACTGCTCATCATTTTGTATGTGGCATCGAATACGTTGATCAGCTTCGAATTCTCGGCCTTCTTCTCCTTGTCGCTCGTAGCCTGGTTCAAGTATTCAAGCATCTCCATAGGCAATCCCTCGGTCGTGAACTCGGTGATGCGTCCTTTCTGTGCCCGCACGTTTCCAAACAGCATGACAGCAACTGTCAAGATAATCAAACTTCTGTATTTCATTCGGTTCCTATGTTTTGTTCCTAAGGCAACGTCTAACAGTTTTCTTTAGAGGCAACCCTAAGTGGTTATAAAATAATTTGCAAAAATCTTATATTCTTTATTCTAAACTGCAAAAATTTGGAATGCCAGCTCCAAACTTTAGCCTTTACTTAACGCTAAACTTTCGGAAAAAGTATCAATCGATAAATTTTACTATCTTTGCATTCCTAAACCCGACCGTTCCAACATGCAACTATTCTACACACACGATTTAGAATCAGACTTCTGCACCCTTAACGAAGAAGAATCGAAACACTGCATCCGCGTGCTGCGTATGACGGCTGGCGACACCCTCTTCGTGACCGACGGACGAGGAACTCTATGCCAATGCACAATTGTCGACGACAACTCGAAACACTGTACGGCTCAGATAGTTGAACGGCACAAGAACTTCGAACAGCACCGATTCTATCTCCACATTGCGTTGGCCCCCACCAAAAACAACGCCCGCCTCGAGTGGTTTCTTGAAAAAGCCGTGGAAATGGGTGTCGACGAAATAACACCCATCGTCTGCGACCACTCCGAACGATGCATCCTGAAAAAGGAGCGTTTGGAGAAAATAGCCGTTAGCGCCATGAAGCAGTCGCTCAAAGCTTATCTGCCTATCATCAACGACCCTACGCCCGTCAGCAATGTCATCGGCAACGCGTTTGACGGCCAACGCTTCATCGCATACTGCGACGGCGACCACCGCACACCTCTTCACGATGCCTACCTGCCTGGCAGCAACGCCCTGATACTTGTCGGACCAGAAGGCGACTTCAGCAGCGACGAGATTCAGCAAGCTCTCGACGCCGGCTTCACACCCGTCACTCTTGGCAACTATCGCCTACGTACCGAAACAGCCGCCCTCGCCGCGACAGCATTCTTCAACCTTGCAAACTGAGGGCATCCCACGCCCCAAAAACACGCGCCCGCCATGAAACGTACTTTTCTTACCATCTGCCTGATTTTAACCTCCATCCTTCAGCTTTCCGTCGCTCAAAACCGTACCCAAATCGCGCTGCTCAAATACGGTGGCGGTGGCGACTGGTACGCCAACCCGACCTCTCTCACCAACCTCATCGCCTTCTGCAACGCCGATGCCCGCATGAACCTCGACCCGACCTACGCCACCGTCGACGTCGGCAGCAGCGAAATCTTCAACTACCCATTCCTTCACATCACAGGACACGGCAACGTGGTCTTCTCGACACAGGAGGCTCAGAACCTGCGCAACTACCTCATTGCCGGCGGATTCCTACATATCGACGACAACTACGGCTTGCGCGACTTCATCGTTCCGCAGATGAAAAAAGTGTTCCCCGAACTCGATTTTGTCGAACTGCCGTTCTCGCACCCCATCTACCACCAGAAGCACGACTTCCCCAACGGACTGCCCAAAATACACGAGCACGACAACAAACCGCCCAAAGGCTATGGCCTCATCTACGAAGGCCGTCTGGTATGCTTCTTCACTTGGGAGTGCGACCTCGGCGACGGATGGGAAGACCAGGACGTCCACAACGACAGCCAGGAGACACGCCTCAAAGCCCTCAAAATGGGCGAGAACATAATCTCATACGCATTCTCAAACTGAAATGTGAGATGTGAGAACTGAAAAGTGATAAGTGGTACGTGAGCAAGGAGGCTTTGCACACCAGCTCTCTTTAAGCTTTAAACTTTAACCTTTAAACTTTACTCATTTTTCAATTTTTTCTTATCTTTGCTTTTTTAAAGCGAATACTAAAATATATATAAGATAATGGAAGACAACAAATTGTTCAGCGAATTCCCACCCGTTTCAACCGAAAAATGGGAAGAAGTAATCAACAAGGACCTCAAAGGTGCCGACTATGAGAAAAAACTGGTCTGGAAAACCATCGAAGGTTTTAAGGTCAAACCCTACTATCGTGCAGAAGACCTCGACCACATCGAATACCTCAACTCCAACCCCGACCAGTTCCCATTCACTCGTGGCAAACACGCCGACAACAACGTCTGGGACATCCGTCAGGACATCAAAGAGAAAGACCCCGCAAAAGCCAACGCCTACGCTCTCGACGCCGTAAAACGCGGAGCAACAGCCATCGGCTTCTGCGCTAAAAACATACAGAACGAGGAGCAGATGTCGACACTGCTCAAGGACATCTACCTCACCGCAGTTACTATCCATTTCAACTGCTGCAACACCAAGTTTATCGAGACTCTTCGCCTCTTTGTCGCCGTGGCCCGCAAAAACGGATTCGACACCAAGCAAATCAAGGGCTCCGTCAATTTCGACATCTACAGCTACGCCCTCAAGCACGGCAAATTCTGGGGCGGAGAGGATGAAGACATCAACGAGGCCGTCGAACTCATCAACTTCGCAAAAGAGAACCTCCCTGCCTTCCGCGTACTCACCGTCGGCGGAAGCCTCTTCAACAACAGCGGCTCGAACATCGTCCAGGAACTCGGTTTCTCTCTCGCCGCTGCCAACGACCTCATGGCCAAACTCACCGACAAAGGTCTTGACGCAGCTACCGTCGCAAACAACATCGTCTTCAATTTTGCCATCGGTGGCAACTACTTCATGGAAATAGCCAAAATACGTGCCGCACGTATGCTCTGGAGCAAAATCATCGAGCAGTACAAGCCCGCCGACAAGGAAGCTTGCAAGGCTTTTATCAACGCCACATCGTCGACCTGGAACAAGTCCATCTTCGACCCCTATGTCAACATGCTCCGCACCACCACCGAGACCATGAGCGCCGCCATCGCCGGTGCCGACTCCATCTCGGTCACCCCGTTCGACGTAACCTTCAAAGACGCCGACGACTTCAGCTACCGCATCGCACGCAACCAGCAGCTCCTCCTCAAAGAGGAATCCTACCTCGACAAAATCGTCGACCCCGCTGCAGGAAGCTACTACATCGAGAACCTCACCGACTCCATATCGCAATACGCTTGGCAGAACTTCATCGCCATCGAAGATAAGGGTGGCTTCGCAAAAGCCATACGCGAAGGCTTCGTGCAGGACGAAATCGCAAAGACAGCTCAACAGCGCGATATGGACATCGCCACTCGTCGCACCACCATCATCGGCACCAACCAGTACCCCAACCTCACCGAAAGCATGAACGCCAAAATAGAGAAGCACGAATGCTGCTGTAACTGCGAAAAGGCAAGCGAAATCAAAGTCCTCCAGCCCTATCGCGGAGCCGAAGCTTTCGAGCACCTGCGCCTCGCCACCGAGCAGTCGGGCAAACGCCCCAAAGTATTCCTGCTGACCTATGGCAACCTCGCCATGCGCCGCGCACGCTCAGGCTTCGCCACCAACTTCTTCGGCGTCGCCGGATACGAAATCGTCGACAACAACGGTTTCGCCACCGCCGAAGAGGGCGTGAAAGCTGCTCTCGACCAGAAAGCCGACATCGTGGTCCTTTGCTCCTCCGACGAGGAATATGCCGAAATCACCGAGACGGCATGCAAGCTCCTCAAAGGCAAAGTCAAGGCTGTCGTACTCGCCGGCTTCCCCAAAGATATGGTCGACACCTACAAGGGCTATGGCATCGACGAGTTTATCCACGTCAAAACCAATGTCCTCGAATCCCTCACCGCTTTCCAAAAGCTCATGGGTATCATGTAAGCAATGCGCAGCTACCCCATAATAGACCGCTACATATTAGGAAAATACATCAAGACTTTTCTCCTTTGGCTGGTACTTATCATCGTTATCGTCATCACCTTCGACGTCTCCGAGAAGCTCGACGATTTCCTCAAAAACCAAGCTCCAGTCAAGGAGATTGTCTTTCAGTATTATCTTAATTTCATACCCGACTTCTTCAACCTCTACGGACCTCTGTTCGTGTTCATCTCCACGCTCTTCTTCACCTCGAAGATGGCCGGAAACACCGAAATCATTGCCATCCTCGGCAGCGGCATCAGCTATCGGCGTATGCTTAGACCCTACCTCCATGGCTCCATAATTCTTGCCCTCGGAATACTCGTCATAGGCAATTTCGTCATTCCTCGCAGCAATATCCAGCTCAAGGATTTCGAGAGCAAATACATACACACCAACCACCGCAGCTACTATAGTGACCTCCACTTCCAGACCGCCCGCGGCGTGCAGGTTTCAACCTTCAGCTACGACGTGAAGGAGAAAAGCGCTATCATCTTCCAACAGGACACCTACGACGCCGACGGAAACCTCAAAGACCGCCTGTCTGCCAACAAAATCATTTTCGATTCTGTAAAGAACGTCTGGATTGTACAGGGATTGAAACACCGCACCTTCAGCGGCGACAAGGAGACTTTTGAAACCCGACCGAACGACACCCTCAAGCTCAACCTTGTCCCCGACGATTTCAACCAAGCCTCGAAACAAATTGGCACCATGACGAGCCCCGAACTCTACAAGCACATCCAGCACGAAAAAATCCGTGGCTCGGGTGCCGTCGTAACAGCCAAGCTTGAATTCTATCAGCGCCTACTCAACCCGTTGGCATTCATCGTAATGACTTTCATCGGCGTAGCCATCTCATCGCGCAAGAGCCGCGGAGGTCTCGGCGTTCATCTTGCCATAGGTATCACGCTGGCATTCGGATTCATCGTTTTCATGCGCATCTGCACAGTCTTTGCCATCAACAGCAACTACCCGCCTTTCCTTGCAGTCCTCACACCTCAACTAACCTTCGGCATCGCCGCACTAATCCTCATCAAAAACGCCCCAAAATAACCCTTTTAACCTTATAACCCTTCAACCCTCAAACCCTACAACCCTCAAACAATGTCCATCCAAGAAATAGAACAACAGATCATTGACGAATTTTCCAACTTCGACGAATGGCTTGACAAATACAGCTACCTCATCGAACTCGGAAAAGAATGCCCCGCCATCGACGAAAAAGACAAAACCGACAACAACCTCATCAAGGGCTGCCAAAGCCGGGTATGGCTCAGCTGCCGCCACGGTGACGACGGCCTTCTCTACTTCGCCGCCGACAGCGATGCCGTAATAACCAAAGGCATCATCACACTCCTTATCCGCGTCTTCAACGGACAGACACCCAAAGACATACTCGACGCCGACCTCAGCTTCATCGATGTCATCGGCCTCAAGGAGCATCTCTCACCCACCCGCTCCAACGGCTTGACGTCCATGCTCAAGCAAATCAAGATGTACGCCCTTGCCTACTCCATGAAGCAATAAACGAAATCCACCCGTTGCGGCGGATTTGCAACCCGTTGCGGCGGATTTGCAATCCGACGCACCTTAATATAAGGATTTACAATCCGCAAAAAAAATGTCACTAACCCGTTGCGGCGGATTTGCAATCCGACGCACCTTAATATAAGGATTTACAATCCGCAAAAAAAATGTCACCAACAAAAGAAACCATCAACAGCGCAATAATCAATTGCCTCAAGAACATTTACGACCCTGAGATTCCAGTCAACATATACGATCTCGGACTGATCTACAACATCGACATCGACGACGAGTTCAACGTCAAAATCCTGATGACCATGACGGCACCCGACTGTCCTGAAGCCGAATACATGTTCCGCGAAGTCAAAGATATGGTATCCTATATCGAAGGCATCAAAAGCGTCGACGTCGAACTCACCTTCGATCCGCCATGGTCGTTCGAAAACCTCAGCGATGCCACCAAAGCCGAACTCGGATTCCTATAATTGACGAAGAAAAACGATAACAAAAACCACATCAAATAGTTACTGTTAACGTCAATTCAAACAAATATGCGTCTCCGCAAAAAGCAACAAGCCTTCATCGATTCCGCCTCGACGGGCGGAAGCCCCTCCGAAATGTTCTGGAGGCGCTTCCGACGCAACCCTATGGCCATCATCAGCCTTGTTGTCATCGGGTTTTTCTCAATTATAGCAATACTCGGCTATCTGATAACACCCGACCACACTCCCTACTGCAACCAGCAATATCTCGAGCTGGCATCCATGAAACCGTTCAGCAAAGCCACCTTTGTATACGTCCAGTCCGACACACCCATCGCATCAAAACAGCCTCGCAACCCTATTAAGACGCTCCTACACGGACGTCCCCTCGACGCCACCGCCATTCCGGTCTTTGCTCTCGACACAATTGCCGACACTCTACATGCCGAAACCTACACCGGCTCCACGCCAAACGACGGCGAAGTGATGAAAATACCGCTCTCTAAAGTGCAGAAAATCAAGCAGCGCACCTTCATCTTCGGCACAGACACCTACGGCCGCGACGTCCTCAGCCAAGTGATGATTGGCAGCCGCGTCAGCCTCTCGGTCGGATTCATTGCCGTAGCCATAGCTCTGCTCATCGGCATACTACTCGGCTCATTGGCAGCCTACTACGGCGGCTGGGTGGACAACCTCATAATGTGGTTTATCAATGTCGTATGGTCCATCCCCACAGTCCTGCTTGTCATTGCCATAACCTTCGCCCTCGGCAAAGGATTCTGGCAAGTGTTTATCGCCGTGGGACTTACCATGTGGGTCGACGTAGCACGCGTTGTCCGCGGCCAGGTCCTCTCCATCAAACAGAAAGAATATGTCGAAGCAGCTCGCGCTCTCGGCTACCGCACTCCGAGAATCATTTTCCGACACATACTGCCCAACATTCTCGGACCGGTCACCGTCATCACCGCCTCGAATTTTGCTACCGCCATTTTGCTCGAAGCCGGACTCAGTTTCCTCGGAATTGGTGTCCAACCGCCCATGCCGTCGTGGGGGTCGATGGTAAAAGAAAACTACGGACAAATACTGCTCGACAGTGCCTACCAAGCATTCATACCAGGCATCGCAATAATGATTATAGTACTTGCTTTCATGCTTTTAGGCAACGGCATACGCGATGCTCTCGACATTCGCAACAAAGCCTGAGCAACACCACGCAACGTAGTTAAAGCAAAAAAAACTTAAAAAAAATATACAATTTAAAAAAAGTACGTACTTTTGCAACGTATTTCAACCAAACTAAATACTCTTAGATTAGATTACAATTTAATTATTAACCAATTAAAACTAATTTTAAAATGAAGAATGTTTTTAAATTTCTGGGCATTGCTCTCGTAGCTTGCTCAATGCTCGTCGCCTGCGGCGAAGACACCGAAACTTTCACCATCAAGGTAAAAGCCAATGACAGTTCAATGGGTACCGTTACCGGTGGTGGTAAATATGAAAGCGGCGCTACCGCAACTCTCGAAGCTACTGCCAATGCTGGCTACACCTTCGTAGACTGGGAGGACGGTTCAAAGAACAATCCTCGTCTTGTTACCGTTACCGCTGATGCTGAATACACTGCCAACTTCGCAGCTCAGGCTGGTGTAAAGGTCACCTTTGGCGACAACACCTGGAATGCAGGTTATGTCAATGGTCTTTACTACGGTGACGCTATCGTATTAGCCGCTGCTCAGACCAATGCTCAGTCGCTGCCTCAGTTTGCTATGCAGCTTTATGATGAAAATGGCGCAAACTTGGCTACTGGCACCTTTACAGGAGCTCCTGAATTCACCGCACAAGGTGTTTCTGTTGGAAATCCCTACCTCTGGTACTATGAAACACAAAACGGCGTAACACTGAACTATACTGATGGCTCAAGTGTAAACGCTGGCGACTGGTGGGCAAAGAACTTGACACTCAACATCACCGCTCTCGATGCTGATGCTCTTACAATGAGCTGCGTTGCCAACACTACAATGTTCAATGTTTATCAGATAGCTGCCGGCACTGCTTCTTCTATCGACGATTGCGCTACCAAGTCACTGACCCTCAACGTTGCCAACCAAGGCCTTACCCAAGGTTCGAAGGGTGTTATTATCCGTAACCAAATTGCCAAGATTAAATAATAAAAGACAATGAAAAAGACATTAAAACTTTTAGCCATTGCCGCAGTCTCTATGATGGTCGCTGTTGCTTGCAACAACGCTCCTGAGGAAAACACCGACACCACTCCTGTCGACACCACTCCTGTCGACACTATGGTTGAGGATACCACCCCTGTCATGGACACTGTCCCCGCTGAAGAGCCCGTCACAAAGGCTACAACCAAGAAGACCAACAATAAAACCACCAAGAAAGCTGAGCAGAATAATCCTGACGCTTCCAAAGTGACTCGTCAGACCGCTACCACCGGCACACTTTCTGTTGGTACAACCGAATCGAAGGGCAAGACCAACGATGCCAGCAAAGTAACCCGCAACACAAACACGGGTACTGCCGGCTTTGGCGCAGCAAAGAAAAACTAATGCACCTTCTCTACTGTGAAAAAAAGTCCGAAGCGTTCTTCGGACTTTTTTTTTCATACCCGCACAATAACTTAGACGTGACCCTCGTTTACAATCGTACCAAAGAAAGAAACACATGAAACATACAAAAAATTTATGCTTCATTGCATTTATCGCACTCTCCATGTCGGCCTGCAACTCTGATATGAAACAGATAAAGAAAACCGCCTACGGATATCTGAACGCCACAGCAAACTACCGCATCGAAGAAGCCTACCCCTACGCCACAAAAAACACCTGCGAGACAACACTCTCCTTCATCCAAAACACTCTCATACCAATGACCGATAGCAATTACATTTCGGCCAATACACCCGCAACCATCGTTATCGACGACATACGCGTGGATGGTGACAGTGCCTGGGTTGACTATACCAAAGACACGCCTATAAAAAAGATAGAGGCAAGCATATTTCTGAAAAAAGAAGATGGCAAATGGCTCGTCGATATCCCCATAGCAAAATCGATAGGATTATCGCCAACCAACAATAAAGGTACAGCAACAATCACAGGCATCTCTGTCGCAGACAGCAACACAAATACGACAAATTTGTAATCCACTGCTCATTGCGGCGGATTTGACGTTGCGGCGGATTTGCAATCCGACGCACCTTAATATAAGGATTTACAATCCGCATACTCCCGTTGCGGCGGATTTGCAATCCGACACACCTTAATATAAGGATTTTCAATCCGCATACACGCTAAAAATGACAACCCCTTATAGCACATTGACGAAAACGCTATACTTCGTAACGTTAACCGTTGTCGACTGGATAGACGTATTCACACGTCCTATCTACAACCATATAGTTGTCGATTCGCTCAAATATTGTCAGGAAAACAAAAGCCTAAACATTTATGCGTGGGTGTTGATGAGCAACCATATTCATCTATTAGTTGCTCTCGATAAAGAACTTCCGTATAAAGAAGAGCACTTGGAACTGTCAAATGTCATACGTGACTTCAAAAAATTTACCAGCAAGAAAATAATCGATAGCATACAAAACAACCCCGAAGAAAGCCGACAGGAATGGATGATGAACAGGTTTTGGTTTGCTGGCAACAATGACAGAAAAATCAAGAACTACCGCTTCTGGCAAGAAGGCTACTATCCTGAGGACATTGTTTCGTACAGTTTCCTTCAACAGAAAATAAACTATATCCACCAGAACCCTGTCAGGAGAGAAATAGTATCAGCACCTGAGCAGTATAAATACAGTTCAGCGATTGACTATGCCGGAGGAAAAGGACTTCTTAATGTGATAATAGTGAATTGATTTTTGCGGATTACAAATCCTTATATTAAACAGTGTCGGATTACAAATCCGACACAACGACGCAACAGTCTGGCACAACTGATTTTTTGCGGATTGCAAATCCTTATATTAAAAAGTGTCGGATTACAAATCCGACACAACGACGCAACAGTCTGACACAACTGATTTTTGCGGATTGCAAATCCTTATATTAATCAGTGTCGGATTACAAATCCGACACAACGACGCAACAGTCTGGCACAACTGATTTTTGCGGATTGCAAATCTTACAATACGGGATTTTTTTTGCGGATTGCAAATCATGAGCGGTCGAAAGATTCTTGATTAACAGTTACCCGTTAATAATAAGGCGGCGGCGAGTATGCTAAAGATAGGGTAATGGTGTTATCAAAAGAAAAGCCTTATAGCCGTGCAATTAGATGAT
>JAFXAD010000050.1 GCA_017522065.1 Bacteroidales bacterium | reverse complement strand
TCAGCTCGCCGACTACATAGATTATTACAACAACAAACGCATCAAGCTTAAACTAAAAATGAGTCCGGTGCAATACCGAACTCATTTCTGTAGACAAATTAACTGATTATTTAATCCGTCCAACTTTTTGGGGTCACTTCACATGCGGGCTGCTTTTTCTTTAGCTGATCGAGAGCTTTAGTAGGTCTTGGCCTATGTCGTGTCGATAGTAGCGGCCTTTCCATTTTATTTTGTCGGCAGCCTGCAGGCTTTTGAGCAAAGCCCCGGGCAGGGTGGTATCCAACGAGGTAACGCACAGGACGCGGCCTCCGTTGGTGATGATGGCACCATGGTCGTCCTTCTTGGTTCCGGCATGGAAAATCAGCGACTCCTTTATTTCTTCGAGGCCGCTGATGGGGTCCCCCTTGTGGTATTTCTCCGGATATCCGTTGGCCACAAGCATCACGCATGCGGCAGTGCGTTCATCGACATCGAGCGACGCATGGTTGAGCTCGCCTTCCCAGGTTGCGGTAAACAGCTCTACAATGTCACTCTTGATGCGAGGGAACACTGATTCCGTTTCGGGGTCGCCCATACGGACGTTGTATTCAATCACGTAGGGGTCGAGTGTGCCGTCGTCGGCTTTGACAGCCATGAGGCCGATGAATATGAACCCTTTGTAGTTAATGCCCTCCTTGGCAAGTCCTTTGACAGTCGGTGCAACGATACGCTGTTCTACTTTCTGCATAAACTGCTTGTCGGCAAACGCAACGGGGCTTACCGAACCCATACCGCCGGTGTTGAGGCCGGTGTCGCCCTCGCCAATGCGCTTGTAGTCCTTGGCCGAAGGCAGGATTTTGTAGTGCTTGCCATCGGTCAGTACAAAGACCGACAGTTCGATGCCTTTGAGGAACTGCTCAATAACCACATTGTTGGATGCATCGCCGAATTTGGCTTCGTCGAGCATGAGGTGCAGTTCGTTGCGTGCCTCGTCGATATCGTTGAGTATCAGCACACCTTTGCCTGCTGCCAGCCCGTCGGCCTTGAGTACGTAGGGCGGGTTGAGCGTTTCGAGATATTTGAATCCCTCCTTGATGTTCTGCTTGCTGAATGTTGCGTATGCGGCGGTAGGGATATTGTGACGTTGCATAAACTGTTTGGCAAAATCTTTGCTTCCCTCCAGGCGCGCTCCGTCGGCCGATGGGCCGATAAGCATGACGTTGTGCAACTTAGGGCTGTTTGCGAAGAAGTCGGCGATGCCGGCAACCAGCGGTGCTTCGGGTCCGACGACAACCATGCTGATATCGTTGTCGACAACAAATTTGCCGATTGCATCAAAGTCGTCGATGTTCAGATTGACGTTGACGGCGCAATTGGTGGTTCCGGCGTTGCCGGGTGCGATGAACAATTGGGAGCATCGTGTGCTTTGTGATATTTTTGTTGCCATGGCGTGTTCGCGAGCTCCCGATCCCAGTAAGAGTATATTCATGATATTGTTTTATTCGTAATAATTGCTTATAGTAGGTGATAATTAGTTCGTTGCTTGATGTTGCAACGATTTGGTTCAGATTTCAAATATACAACTTTTTTCAATAAGTGAGTTGTCGAGGTTGTATCTTGGTATGTGTGTCTTACAAAAAGTGTTGCTTTGCAGGCTTTTCTATCGTGATTGTCCGTCGATTTGGATATATCCTTCCACGAGATGAGTCTTGACGCCAAAGGTCGTAAGTATGCGCTCGGGTTGCAGGGCTTCGGACGTGGGTCCGTGGAAGAGTATTGTTCCTCCCTGCAGCAGCATGCACTGCGGGCAGTAGCGCAGGGCCAGGTTGAGGTCGTGGACGACGATGAGTATTGTTTTGCCTTGATTGCGGTTGATGTCGGTCAGCAGCTCCATGATTTCGAACTGGTGGGCGATGTCGAGGTTGGATGTCGGTTCGTCGAGCAGGAGGTAGGGCGTCTGTTGTGCCAATGCGCGTGCTATCATCACGCGTTGCAGTTCGCCGCCGCTCATCTGGCTTGGCAGCGACAGCCGCAGATGCCATGTGTTGGTCTGTTTCATGCATTGCTCCACGATGTCCCAGTCATGTTGCGACTCGTTCTGAAGGTGCCTCTGATAAGGGTTGCGTCCCATAAGGACGGTTTCGAAGGCAGAAAATTCGATGTCGGTCTGCGGATGTTGCTGCACGCACGCTATTCGCTGTGCCAGTTGGCGTGTGGTGTAGTCGCGGGCAGGTTTGCCGTCGATAACTACTTCGCCATGAGCGGGGTGTATCAGGTTGGCTATGCACCGCAGCAGGGTCGTCTTGCCGCATCCGTTGGCCCCCATGACGGCACAAAACGAGCCGTCAGGGACGGTTAGGCTGATGTCGTTCAGTATGGTGTGTGAACCGTAACTGTATGAGAGGTGATTCAGTTGGACCATAATATCAGATGCTTCGTTTTGATTTGTAGAGGAGATAGATGAACATTGGGGCACCGACGAGCGAGGTGATGCTTCCCACCGGTAGTTCGTTGGGCGGTATGAGCGTGCGTGACAGCGTGTCGCACAGCAGCAGGAAGAGTGCACCGACAAAGATGGAGTAGGGAACTATGCGGCGGTTGTCCGATCCGCACACAAGGCGTATGCAGTGCGGAACGACAAGACCGACAAAGCCGATGACACCACACGCGGAGACTGCAAATGCAACCATCAGGGTGGTGAAAAGCAATAGCCGACGACGGACTTTTTCGACCTCGACACCGAGGCTCTGTGCCACTTCGCTTCCGGCCAGGAGCAGGTTGAGGTCTTTGCTGTAGTAGAGCACGATGAGGATGCCGACGATGGACACTGGCAGAAGGATTCCGATATCGATCCACGATGCCGATGCGAAGCTGCCCATGGTCCAGAAGATGATGCTTTCCATCTTGTCGTGCCTCAGTGCCATAAGGAGCGAGATGACTGCCGTTATGAGGAATGTAAGACATACGCCTGTCAGCAGGAGAGTGGTGGTGTGCATGCGGTTGCCGATGGAGGCCACCTTGAAAATGAGAAGGATGGTCAATATGGCGGTAATCAGGGCCATGCTGCCCACACCCCACAGGTGAGCCTCCCATCCCATAAGGATTGCGATGGCGGCTCCCAACGAGGCTCCTGACGAGATGCCGAGCACGTAGGGGTCGGTAAGAGGATTGCGGAAAACGGACTGGTAGACAGTGCCGCAGACGGAGAGGACGGCCCCGACAATGACGCTGAGGATGACACGTGGGAGCCTCAGGTTCCAAAAGATTGGCGACTGCGTGAGGTCGTGCCAGTCGAACGAGACCACTCCTACCATAGAGCAGAGTGCCATGGCGATAAGGAGGACGATGGCAAGAATGGCTGATATCAGTAGTCGGTTATGTTTCATTGTTTTATTACTCATGATTGATAGTGGTATCCTTGGCAGGTGCCTCTGCGGACCAGTTCGTTGTTGACCATTGGCGGAATCTGTTCGTTGCGGAGCAGTCTGCCGTCGGGTCGGTGCCAGCTGCGTTCGGGGAATGCCTGGAAACGTGGCGGCACTTCGCCTGCAAAGCGTTCGATGAGGATGTCGGGACGGAGCCGTTCGACGAAGTCGCATACGAGCGATATGTATTCGTCGAGCCGGAAAGAGTTGCCTGCCTGTGCGCTGCCGTCGGCCATAGGTGTGCCTTTGATAACCTGCAGTTGGTGTAGTTTCAACGAGTTGATGGGTAGTGAGTTGATGATGTCGGCTTCGGCCAAAATCATGTCGTGCGACTCGCCGGGGAGTCCGAGCACGAGGTGAACGCCGCAGTGTATGCCACGTTCGGCAGTCAGGTTTATGGCATGGCGCGTCGCCTGGAAATCGTGTCCGCGCCTGATGGCGGCAAGGGTCGCATCGTAGCAGCTCTCAATGCCGTATTCTATTGCTACAAAGCGGTGTGGCACACCGGCAAGCGAGGCTATCAGGTCGAGTTTGGCATCGTCGACGCAGTCGGGGCGGGTGCCGATAATGAGACCCTTTACCTTCGGGTGGGCAAGTGCTTCGGAATATATGTCCTTGAGTTTGTCGACGGGTGCAAAGGTGTTCGAATAGGGTTGGAAGTATGCGAGGTAGCCCTCAGCGTTGCGGTAGCGGTGCTGATGAAACTCTATTCCTTCGTCGAGTTGCTGGGTTATGCTTTTCTGAGGCGAGCAGTATGACGGGTTGAAAGCTTGGTTGTTGCAGAAGGTGCAGCCTCCCTTGGCGCGGTCGTGCGGGTTGCGGTTAGGGCAGCTGAATCCTGCGTCGACAGAGAGTTTCTGCAGTCGTGTGCCATAGTTGTGTTTGAAGTAGGCTGAATAGGAGTTGTAGCGTAGAGGTTGCATGTCAGGTGTTGGTGTCATCGTTCACAAGTATGTCGACGATATGGCGGCATTTGAGCGGCAGCTTGTTCTTGTCGATATACGACTGCATGTGCAGCAGGCATGAGGGCTCGGTCGAGACAATGACTTCCGCACCCACCGAGAGGGCGTTTTCTGCTTTTCGCCGTGCAAGGCTGTCGCTGATGGGCGTGAATTGGCTTGCGAAGAGGCCTCCGAACCCGCAGCAGACATCGGCTTGCGGCATCTCGAGCAGCTGAAGTCCGTCGATGGCATTGAGCAGAATGCGCGGCTCGTCGTGAAGTCCTTTGCGTTCGGGGTGTGCCGGGCTGGTGTAGTCGCGACGAGTGGTGCAATGGTCCAAAATGGCGACTTTGTGCGGGAACGAAATACCCGAAGGCTTATAGTCGGCAAAGTTGACAAGGAAATCGCTGATGTCGAGACAGCGGCTTGTGAAATTTCTGTAGTCGTTGTGGTAGGCCGTGTTGTGGAAGAGATGCGGGAATTCGTGCTGTATGAAGGCTACGCAGGCACTGCTGCACGAGACGATGTAGGTGCATTGCCCGTAGAGCCCGATGAGTCGTTCGCCAAGCTGTTTGGCGGCTTCGCGGTTGCCCTGCTGGTAGAGGTGCATACCGCAGCAGGTCAGGTCGTCAGGATAGTAGCAGTCGATGCCCAATTTTTGCAGCAGGTGCATCATCTTTATACCTGTCGCTGCATTGAACTGGTCGACGCAACACGGGATGAAAATCCCCACCTTATAGTTGTTATTGTTCATTTTATACGTATAAATGGAAGTGCAAAGATACTGCATTTTCATGGAATATGAAAAAATATTTTAGCAGAACGTGAAAAAGTGCTAATTTTGCAACGTGTAAAAACCTTTTTGAATATGTGTTTCTTGAGTTTTTAATTCTTTATTTCCATCATGTCGCAGAATGTAATACTTGTTGCTTTGGCCATATTGCCGGTAGTTGTTTTAGGTTTCTTTGTATACCGCAAAGACAAGTTCGAGAAGGAGCCTTTGCGAATGCTGATCAAGGCTTTCTTGTTTGGTTGCCTGAGTGTTGTCCCGGCTGTGTTTCTTGAATCGTTTCTCTCGTCGGCATACGAGATGCTTGGCGGCAGCATGCTTCCGGGTGCGTTTAGGGGTATATATACCGGCTACGTCGTCGCGGGTAGTTCCGAGGAACTGTGCAAACTGTTGATGCTGTCGTGGGCTGTTTGGAAGAGTGCCGACTTCGACGAATATTTCGACGGAATTGTGTATGCCACGTTCGTGTCGCTTGGCTTCGCCTGTCTTGAAAATCTGATGTATGTCTTTTCGCAGGACACTTTTTCGACTGCCGTAGCAACGGGGTCGATGCGTGCGCTGCTGTCTGTTCCGGGACACTTCCTGTTTGGTGTCGTTATGGGTTATTATTTTGCTCTGGCCAAGTTCGATACAGAGCATCGCGGCGCCAACCTCTTCAAAGCTTTTCTCTACCCGATGTTTCTGCATGGCACGTTCGATGCGTTGCTGATGATTCCCGAAGGGATGGGCGAGAATGCCGGATGGCTTGGAGGCTTGCTCTTTGTTGTGTTCATCTACTTCGATATCAAGTTGTGGAAGGTTGGAATGCGTCGCCTGCGCCATCTGCAGGAACTCAGTGAGGGACAGCAGTATGACACTGGACGCGCAGAAGAATCTTCCGACCGATGGAACGGCGGCGAAAGCGGAAATGGAGACCCATTCTCCGGTTTCAATTGGGATGTTTGATTTTCGATAATAACTGCATTAGCATTACCGCCAAAAGCGGAATAAATTTATAAGATTTACCATCTTTCGCTCGCTTGCGAGCAGGAGAAAGTTTGCCGTGCTTTTTATGGGACATAAGTATTCAACAAGATCTACCAGATCTCGCTCGTCTGCGAGCAGGAGATTTTTTTTGAACGCGAATGCCTGTAAATCGTTTAATTCGCTTTTTGTTTGCAAAACAAATTTCTAAATATCAATTCGTTTAATTCGTACAATTGCTCATTGCATTTTCTTTACTCATTAGGTATTCGCAGGCATACCACGCCGTTTTAAATAATTATTAGAGGTGCTCATAAGAAGTATATTCGTTTCAATTGTGATCGAGCTAATAATTTTTGCTTTTGTCTATATTTTGTTTGAAATAAAGGTTTTGTAAAATTTGATTTTAATTTGTTTGATTTCTGCTCGTAGAGCATTAGAATACTCACTCGCCCGCGAGCAGGAGATTTTTTTTGAACGTGAATGCCCGTGAATGACCGTAAATATTTTTTTTGTTTAAACAGGAATTGACCAGGAATTATCATAAATAAATTTTTAACGACAAGAAACAGCAACAATATAATTGTCAAGAATCCGCTCGCTTGCGAGCGTAATAATTTATAAGATTTATAGATTTCGCGAGGCGGAACGCTGAGCAGGAGAAAAAAAGAAAAATTCCACAAGATCTACAAGATCTCGCTCGCTTGCGAGCAGGAAATTAGAATATCGTTTTGCTTCGAAAATCGCGAATTGAGAAGTGCGAAAAGAAGTTTTCTTTAGCAATAAGCATTTCTACAACCCTGATTCCATGCAAAATAAAAAATAATTTTGGAGGTTTGGAAAATGTTTGTATTTTTGCACCCGCATTTGAGGGGTATTAGCTCAGTAGGCTAGAGCGCTTGCATGGCATGCAAGAGGTCATCGGTTCGACTCCGATATACTCCACTGCTAAAGAGGTCACACAAGACCTCTTTTTCTTTTAAAGTGAAAAAAACTGCGTCAGCATTACCGCTGTAGATTGAATAATTCTACAAGATCTACCAGATCTCGCTCGCCTGCGAGCAGGATAAAGATTTACGAGACATCAGCAATCCCGCGCGAGATAAAAATGCGACATAAAAAAAGCAGAAGATTAAAATCCACAAGATCTACCAGATCTCGCTCGCCCGCGAGCAGGATAATTTTCCCGAGATATCAGCAATCCCGCGCGAGATAAAAATGCGACATAAAAAAAGCAGAAGATTAAAATTTACAAGATCTACCAGATCTCGCTCGCCCGCGAGAAGGATTTTTTTCCCGAGATATCAGCAATCCCGCGCGAGATAAAAATGCGACATAAAAAAAGCAGAAGATTAAAATTTACAAGATCTACCAGATCTCGCTCGTCCGCGAGCAGGATAAAGATTTTCGAGACATCAGCAATCCCGCGCGACATAAAAATCAGAAGCATAAATCCACAAGATCTACAAGATCTCGCTCGCCCGCGAGCAGGATAAAGATTTTCGAGACATCAGCAATCCCGCGCGAGATAAAAATCAGAAGCATAAATCCACAAGATCTACCAGATCTCGCTCGCCCGCGAGCAGGATAAAGATTTTCGAGACATCAGCAATCCCGCGCGACATAAAAATCAGAAGTATAAATCCACAAGATCTACAAGATCTCGCTCGCCTGCGAGCAGGAGAATATTCCACCCCGACAATTGAATTGAAATATTTCCCCCGATTTTTGCCAAAATGATTGATTTTTATCTTAATAAATGTGACTTATCCATTTTGGTTCACAAGGAAATAACGTTTTTGAACCCCTCATATAATTTTTATTAAAGTTTTTGGAAATAGCAAGTTAAGTATTTTGCTTAAGAAAACGCACAAGTGCTTTTTAAGTTTTTTTTTAATTAATTTTGTTGTTTCACAAATAAAACGTACTTTTGCAAAGTTTTAAAAAGGCTATTCCTCAGTGGGCATCGATTTTGTGAAGTGTGACTGAGGGTGCTTTAGCATTATCTTTTTGTTTTCATACCAAGGTAGTTAACGTTGGAATTGAGGTGTGGATTTTCCTTTATTCTGTGTTAACGTTAAGGTTTAAGTTTTTGCATGAAAATTTCCGTTGCCGGAACCGGCTATGTAGGATTGAGTATCGCCACTTTGTTGGCGCAACATAATGATGTCACTGCTGTTGATGTCGTGCCAGAGCGTGTTGATTTGGTCAACAATAAGAAGTCGCCCATACACGATGACTATATTGAGGACTATCTGGCCAATAAGCCGTTGAGTCTCAATGCCACCCTCGACCAAAAGGCTGGTTATCGCGACGCCGAGTTTGTCGTTATCGCTGCCCCCACCAACTACGACAGCCAGAAGAACTTTTTCGATACCAGTGCTGTAGAGTCCGTTATTGACGCTGTGCTGAAGGTGAATCCCGACGCCGTGATGGTCATCAAGAGCACAATCCCCGTGGGCTACACCCGCAGCCTTTACGTCAAGTACCGCGCCAAGGGCGTGAAGAAATTCAATCTGATTTTCAGCCCTGAATTTCTGCGTGAGAGCAAGGCTCTCTACGACAACCTCTACCCAAGCCGCATTATCGTAGGTGTGCCCAAGATGATGGCCGGCAAGGAATACGAGGAGGAGAACGAGGCCATCCGCGCTTTAACGGATATCGACTGGCTCACCGAACGCGCCCACGTCTTTGCCAAGCTGCTGCAAGAGGCAGCCATCAAGGAAGATGTCCCGACCCTGTTTATTGGTATGAAAGAGGCCGAGGCAGTGAAACTCTTCGCCAACACCTATCTGGCGCTGCGCGTCAGCTACTTCAACGAGCTCGACACTTATGCTGAGATGAAAGGTCTCGACACGCAAGCTATCATCACAGGTATTGGTCTCGACCCACGCATTGGCACGCACTACAACAACCCCAGTTTTGGTTACGGCGGCTACTGCCTGCCCAAGGACACCAAACAGCTGCTGGCCAACTATGAGGATGTGCCGCAGAATATGATGAGTGCCATTGTTGAGAGCAACCGCACCCGCAAGGACTTCATTGCCGACCAGGTGCTTAAGATGGCTGGCTACTATGCATACAGCAGCAATAACCAGTACGGCTCCGAACAGAAGACGCCGACCATCGGAGTTTACCGCCTGACGATGAAGTCGAACAGCGACAACTTCCGCCAGAGTGCCATTCAAGGCGTGATGAAACGTATCAAGGCCAAAGGTGCCAACATCATCATCTACGAGCCCACCCTCGATGACGGTACAACCTTCTTCGGAAGCCTGGTGGTCAACGACCTCGCCAAGTTCAAAGCCCAAAGCCAAGCTATCATCGCCAACCGATATGACAGCTGCCTCGACGACGTGAAAGAAAAAGTCTACACCCGCGACATCTTCAAGCGCGACTAGTTTTTGAAGTCCCGCAGAAATGGCAGAAACCACAGATATGATGCTGCATTGATATTGTCTGTCAAGATTATATTATTAACGTTTCCCGCAATAAAAACTTACCTACGAGTATATAATTTGATAGATTTTAAAATAGATTTTCTAAAGATTTTGAGTGCGTAGCACGACCGCTCCCAAGGCGTTTGCCAAACAACAGTCAAACCTCTTTACTCTTTAACCGATAACCTTTACAAGCGAATGACCGTCAGAGATATTTTCGAGCTCCGCAAGCAAGGCAAGATAGAGGAGGCCTACGACGCCATACGTCCGATGTACGCCGCCCACAAGGGACGTTACACATCGCTCTGTATGTTTTGGACGGCAGCCGACATCTTCAAGAAGCGCCTAAGAGAGGGCCGCACAGACGAAGCTGCGAAAATCTACGAAGCGCTGAAGCGAGTCCTGCCTTACATCAAGGACAGCGACAAACAGCCGGAGAGCACTTCGGACTTCCATGATGACGGCACACCAAAGCTCGGCATTGACAAGGAACCCAGCCGTACAACCGATTCCGCGGCCGCCTTCATGCAGACAGCAGCCCGCCGCCTGACCCAAGCCCGCCAACTCGACAAACAACAAGCCCTCGCCAAAAGCAAACAAGAAAATTCGAGTAATTCGACCCGAGAAGAATTTTCTGCGATTTCCGCGCTTTCTGCGAGCCAAATAGAAGCTTTGAGCAATTCGTGTAATTCGTGTTCGAAAACAGATCAAGAGGTAATTCCGAGTTCTGAAAAAGATAATTCTAGCAATTCGCCGTTGAAAGAAGCTCAGGACGATAATTTGAGTTCGGGAAAAAAAAATTCTGCGGTTTCCGCGCTTTCTGCGAGAAAAAAAGAACCGTCCGCGAGCGAAGAGGCAATTCCGAGTTCTGAAAAAGATAATTCGCGTAATTCGCAAAATTCGCCGTTGCAAGAAGACCTCAGCGGTCACTTGTCCGTCAGTCTTGACGAAGGCATCATCCGCCCCATTGAAGGCCTCACCGCTATTCAGCGAGTTGTCCTCGCCTGCGTCGTAGGTCACCCTGGATACTCCATTCCCAAGATATCTGAGTCTACCGGCATCCCGCAAACTCTCATCGAACGCCATGTCGCTGTTCTCGTCGACCGCGGCCTCATAGAACCCCGAAAAGGGGAACTGAACACCGCTGAATATTATCCGATATAGTGAAGAGCACCGCGACAGCAAGAAAACCGGCGGCTACTACCCATTATAAAGAATAAAGAAGACTATATAAAACGAATATATTATGTGCATGGTAAGTATAAACATCGACGAGGCGGCACTTCGCGAGATGTGTCCCGAGCTGGACTCCACGGCAGCCATCCGTCTTTGGGCGCAGGAGCTTGTGGACGCCCGTATGCGGCAGATGCGTGCGGAAGGTCAAGAGTTAGTGGATGATCGTACGACGGAAGAAGTGTATGATGCCATAGAACAGCGTGTGAAGAATCGTGGTTTTTCGAATCTGGCAGCCGTTGCAGACCATGCTATTGACGTAGAAACGATGCGTGAGCGACTTCACCGAATGGTTCATGAGGTTTATTCCATGCCATGAGAAAGTACCGGTAATTAGTCCTTCCACAGTGTTATGAGGCCATCTATTCGTTCTATTACCACGTAGCACTGAAGTATAGGCATACGTATTCAGAAGAGCAGATGCTCCAGAATATTGATGATGCCTCAGACGCATTCTACAAGATATAGGACGGTCTCCTGCGCCGCGAGCCAACCCTGAGCCGCTGGAAACAGAAGGGCTACCACATGGCCCATACCAACATGTGGTACTATGCCTACACCTCCGATGGCGACGAGGTCTACAAAACCACCCAGTACAAGGACGACGCCTCCACCTATACCACCTTCGGTGAGTTCGACTGCAACCTCACCATCGGCAGCTACACCATGGTGGCCGTGGCCTACGCGCATAGCGATGGCGACGAGTTCTACCTCACCAGCCCCACCGAAGCAGGCTACACTACTGAGCGCCCGCGCGAGACCTTCGCAGGCACCCAGAGTGTATCGGTCACCAGTACCGACCCGCTCGACCTCACGACGACCCTGAGTCGCATCAGCTCATGCCTAAGGATCTTCTCCACCGATGGCCGTCCGGCTGAAGCCACCAAGATCCGCACCACCTACGCCAAAGGCGGCAAGAGCTTCAACCCCACCACGGGGCTCGCCCTCACCGACGACGGTTTTGCCCAGACCAACAACCCGTCTGCGGCGGCAGGAACCACGGTTACCGTCTCCAGTTTCCCCTTCCTCTATAGCGACGAGGAGACGATGACCATCACCATCCAGGCCCTCGATGCCAGCAACAATGTGCTCATCACCAAGACCGTCACGAATGTCCCGCTCAAACGCAACCGTATGACCACCCTCACCGGTGCCGTCTACACCCCCGGCAATTCCTCGGCCACATTTCAGCTCGAGACCGCTGGCTCGACGGTGTCACGGTCACCTTCTAAAGGTAAACCGTAACCTGTAAGCAGTAAACAATAGTAAACTGTAACCCGTAAACAACGGTAAGCAGTAAACAGGAGTAAACTGTAAACAATAACCTGTAAACAGCGGTAAACAGTAAGCAGTAAACATTATCTAACTCGCCCTCCGCCCGACCCACACTGTAGTTTCTCGGTTAAGAATTAAGAGTTATAAGTTAAAAGTTGTATGTCACAACGAAACAAACACCTGTACTTTTACTAACCTGCATTCTATCCATCCCCAAGGGGTCAAGTGATTTCACAGAGACGAATATTTCAAATCACACACAAAGCACAGAAAGCACAGAAAATGCTCACCTTGCGGTGAGCGACTGACGTAAATAATATTTCTTTGAAATCCGTGATTTCTGTGTGACAAAAGAAAACAAAAATAGTATACGAAAACAGTAAACGAAATTAAACATCATACCTCATACCTCAAACATCATACATCTAAAAGACATCTCATGCACATCTAACGGACATCTAACGGAGATCTCACGGACATCTAGGCTACACAGAGCGTGAAACCGAAAAAATGTGATTCGCTGAATTTGGGTTATAAGATAGATTGGTTTTTTTCAGAACAAATAAAGCATAAATATGAATCTCTTTTCGCAACGTTATGGCTATACTCCTGTTGACAATGCTTTTGTGCGGGAGGGTATTACAGAAGCAATTGAAAATGCTATTTGTAATTGCATTGCTGATTTTCGGAAAGAGTTGAGCAGACTCACATACACTTCCTATGATTATTACAAAAGTATGGAAGAAACGCTGTGGAGATACTTCTTGAACAGGCGAATAGAGGAATTCTCAAACGGTTATCAATACAAGGTAGTCTTGGTTGACTTCATTCAAGATGACACTAATCCATGGTACCGTAAACTTGATATCTTAGAGTGCGCTTTGACTTATTTATATGCCCTATCCGAAAAAGTTGATTTCCTGACAAATAGAATCAATTTGTTTGTAAATGAGTTAAACGGCGAATTCAAAAGGTTGAATTTTGCGTATCGCATTATTGATAAAAAGATTGTTGAAGTGACCTCCGAGGAAGAGATTGCTTCTATCAAGCAAGCAATTGATGGAAGCAAGGATAATGTGCGCGAGCATCTGAAAAAAGCCTTGGAGCTTTGTTCAAAACGTCCTGCTGGCGATTATCGCAACTCCATCAAAGAGTCTATTTCAGCTGTTGAGGCCCTTTGCAGGAAGAAGACGGACGAGAGCACACTCGGCAAAGCGCTGAGTAAACTTGAGAAAAATGGAGTAATAATTCCCAAAACGTTGAATGATGCGTTTGAAAAACTATATACATACACCAACCAGCCTAACACAGGTATTCGCCACGCCTTGATGGACGACGATGCCACCTACACTCCAGGTGCCGATGAAGCCATCTTTATGTTGGTGTCGTGTAGCACATTTGTGAATTATTTGAATAAGAAATAAATATTATCATACATTTATCATTTTTGAATCATTGAATTATGGTTATAATCCCCAAGCTTTAGTTTAAGGCCGGGAGTAAGCAGATTAAAAGAAGAGAATTTACGCCCTATTATATATATCACTGCGGAGTGTTTTTCTATGACAACGCTTGATGAAGATGACGAAAAAGACGGAAAAAAGAAGAAATTTGTAATTAGTTTTTTGTTAAATGGTTAAAAGTACACATACTGACACTAAGACAGGCGGCAAGCGCCGTGGAAGATTGCCACGAATAGAGGTGGTTGACCTGTTTTGTGGAATAGGAGGCCTTAGTTATGGTATGAAAAGTCATGGCCTGCATGTCTTAGAAGGCTTTGACTTAGATTGGACCTGCCAATATGCGTATGAGGCCAACACAGATGCTTCTTTTATATTTAAGGATATAAGGGAGGTCACAGGAAAGGAAATACGTTCAAAATATCACAAAAACGCTATTAAGGTACTTGCAGGGTGTGCTCCTTGCCAGCCTTTTTCTTCCTACGCCTTTAAAAACAAGAATAAAGATTCCAATAAATATGACCTTCTTTATGAATTTGGTCGTTTAGTGAGGGAAGTTCAGCCTGATATAGTGACTATGGAAAATGTTCCATCAATAGCTTCGTTCAAACTAAAAAATGTGTTGGGCGACTTTGTCAACACGCTGAAGAATGAGGGCTTTACCGTTAAATACCAGGTGGTGTTCTGTCCTGACTATGGTGTGCCACAAACCCGTAAACGCCTTGTATTGTTAGCGTCAAAGCTTGGTGATATAGAGTTGTCAAAGCCAACTCATAAGAAGGGAACTTATGAAACTGTGAGGAAAGTAATAGGACATTTGCCAGAGTTGAAAGCAGGAGAAGCTTGCAAAACAGATGCACTTCATCGCTGTGCTGCGATTGGTGAACTGAATATGCAACGTATGCAGGCTACACCATACGGCGGTGGCTGGAAAGATTGGCCTGAAGAGCTCTTGTTGGAGTGTCACAAAAAAGAAGGAGGCAAGAGTTTTGGTAGTGTATATGGCAGAATGGTGTGGGACGAACCAAGCCCTACGATAACCACCCAGTGTACAGGAATAGGCAATGGCCGTTTTGGACATCCTGTCCAGAATCGCGCTATTTCCATTAGGGAAGCAGCTTTGTTACAGACATTTCCACTAGAATACAAGTTCTTTCCTAATGAAGAAGAGGTTTCCATTACTAAGGCATCCCGCTATATAGGCAATGCCGTTCCTCCACGTTTGGGAGAAGTGATTGCAGACAGTATTAAAGAACACATCAGAACCCACAGATAAGAATATGGAAAATCAAGGAACTCTTAAATGGCGTTTTGATGTCAGCACATTCCGGCTGATAGGTCGTGATTTGATTACTGACAGGATAACTGCCCTCTTTGAGTTGGTCAAGAACAGTTATGACGCCAATGCACAAACCGTAAATGTGACGTTTAAGAACGTGGCTGCTGGAGAGAATGGTGCTGTTATTACTATAGAAGATGATGGGTTCGGAATGTCATTTGAGGATATTCGTGATAAGTGGATGGTTATTGGAACCTCCAGCAAACGCAAGGAACCATATACGCCAGAACCTTTTTCCCGCAAGTGCGTAGGAGAAAAAGGAATAGGTCGCTTTGCAGTTGATAAGTTGGGTGATAAGGTAACAATCATCACCAAGAAAGCCGGTGAAAAAGAATGGCTTAATGTGGATATTGATTGGACAGCATATTATAATAGTCAAAATGGCGAAGGAATAACCTTGTTTACTGACATTGAAAATCAGTACAAATTTACACCTTGTGAAGACAGCAATGCTTCAGGAACAAAATTGATTGTAACTGGTGTGCGTGAAGTATGGACGAAGATAGATATTCAACGTTTCGTCACTGAGGTTTCAAAAATTGTTTCACCTTACGCCAACCTCAATTTTCCTTTCCAAGTAAAAGTTAAAGCGTCATCATATGACATTGATGTAGTGGCCACAAGAAACCAGAACGATGTTGATATTGCCACTGTCAGTTTTTCTTTGGGGTATGACAATGAATCTGAAACACAAGATGCGGTGCATTTTGACGATAGGAGCAGTACCATTGTGGTGAATCCTGTTCCATTGAAGTCTTTCGGGGGAATAAAAATGAAGGTGTTTTATTTCGATGAAGCCGCCAGGAGGAAATATAGGAAGGAGTTCCCCAACAACGAGATTGATGGTATCAAAATATATAGAGACGGAATTATCACAACTCCTTTCGCCGAGAGCAAGACTAAAGATGACGAGAAACGTGATGTTCTTGGTATTGACAAGCGTGTTTGGGAAAATATCTTTGACCGTGTCAGTTCACGTGAAATCATCGGGATTGTTGAAATTACAATGAAGGACAATCCTAAAATCATCGATGCAACCAACAGACAGGATTTTGTTGACAATGAAGAATATCGTGAGTTGAAGCGATTCATCATCACGCAACTTGATGCTATCGAGAATTACAAGAAGTTTGCCCGTATACAAAAGAAAAAGAAGTCTCAAGACACGTTGGATGCTACCGGTGAGATTATTCAGGATTTTATCACTTCTGTTGAGACAATAACCAAGGAAAAGCCAGAACTTAAAAAGAGTTTTGAACCAGTTATCCAACAAGCGAAGAAAACGGATAGAGCTGTAAAAAATGTTATCAGGGAAAGAAAAGAGGCGGAGGAAGAGTTTTCTCGAAAAGAAAACATCTACATGAGTATCATGTCCTTGCAGGAATATGCCATACATATCACCCATGCTGTAAGAACAACGCTCAACAAGATACGTGACCGTGTAGAGTATTTTAAGAACTTCTTTCCCAATCCCGATGAAGATGACCTCTTTTTGGAGTATGCCGGTGAAATGTATGACGAATTCATGATATTGAACCGCGTCATAGATTATATGCTCAGTTATTCACAATCAAATCTTCATCCGGAAGACATCAATCTGAGCTTGACACTAACTGAAGTCCTTGCGGGATATTCAGATTTGTTGCAATCCTCAGGGATTACCCTTGAAACAAGTTTGCCCAAGAGATTAGAACTAAAGAACACGAACAGACAGTTTTTTAGAGATATTCTTCAAAATCTGATGGACAATTCCATAAAGGCTGTGAAGGATAGTGATCCCAAAATAATCAAATGTACGGCTTATGCAGAAGATGATGATTTGGTTATTTTGGTTTCAGATACAGGCAATGGCATTCCTAAGGAGAAACGCGAGTGGGTATTTGGTTTATATAATACTACCACTGAAGACCAGGGAGGTGCAGGTATAGGTTTGTATGTTGTCAAGACCCGTGTCGAATCCCTAAAAGGTACTGTCTCTGTTGAGGATAGTGAATTCGGAGATGTAGGAACAACTGTTAAGATAGTATTACCATTTAAAAAATAATAACTATGTCGTTTAAGGTGGTGTTTATAGATGACAATATGAAAAAAGGGCTCAAGGAACCCTTTGTGTTGTCAATCAAGAAATTCAGGCCTCAAATTGATGCCTCTGTTTTCATGGACCCGGCTGAGGGACTTCAATACGTGCTGGATAACATGAATAATAGAATGATTGTCTTCGTGGACTGCCGTTTTGACGGCTATGGTTTACAGGGAATCAACCTTCTTAAGCAGATCCGTGAAAAAACGTCTTTGCTATATATAGTTATGATGTCTGCCAATAATCTCAGTCAGATTGCAGGAATTGATCTTGTGGAGATGATTAATCAGGATTATATTTGGTTCTTGGATAGGAATAACAGTACTGTTCAGGATGCTTGCGCTTTGATAGACTCTATTGCAGCACTATGGGATTCCCGTTTTGACTGTGTACTTGAGCAGTGGCTGAACCGCCATCAGGAAGATAAGGACAGAGTTGTTTTCAACCAGAACAACAAAGCCTATACGTGGGGACAATTGTTAAATGAAGTCCGTTTGCAAACTGAAGTGGGAAAAGATTTCGAAAGAATCATGAATCAGTATTGTATTGCGAAATTTAAGTTAGATCAGTAATATGAAGTTCCTTATAGCTTATAACAATGACACCTCTGATGAGGCTGGTGGTCATTTTGCCTTTTGTGGGGAAGAAATGGAACTGGCTATGGAGGAGCATGGATTTGAGAGTGTGGTCTTGACCCCTCCATCGTTAACGAACGAGCTTTTACTTCAAAGTTTACCTACATGCCATATATGCTTCATGGCTAACCATGGGGACGCAAGGAGCATAGCAGGTAATAATGGAGATATAGTTTCCTTAGACACGAACAATACACTGTTTTCGGGCAAGCTATTGTATGCTGTTTCATGCACCTGTGCAAAGGAACTGAAGGATAGCCTTCTTGCTGATGGCTTACGCTCGTTCTGGGGATATGATAACAAGCTTAGTATCTGGTATGGATATCCGCAATATGCCCGAAGCTGTATGTCTGGTATGAAGAGTCTTATGGATGGAAAATGCATTAAGGAGGCAAGAGAAGAAATGATAGCTCAGTACGATCACGATATAGCAGAACTTGAGGAACAATATCCTAATGACTCATATCTTGCGGCAGCTTTATTGGATAATAGAGAAGCGCTAGTGGTATATGGCGAAGATGACTTGAAACTCTCTGATTTTGAATAATGTCCCACTCGGATTTCTTCATCGTTGGCAATAGCTTTGAATGGGCGTATGAGATGCCTACAGATAGGATCCCGGGATTATAACAAAAACCTCATACATCATCCATCTAACGGACATCTCACGGAGATCTCACGGACATCTACGCTCCCGGGAGCGTGAAATAGTGGGATAAAATTTTAATATCAAAAAAATGCCAATCCTATCTCCATTTACTGACGATAATATCAACCTGCATCAGTTGTCGGTGCTCCAGTATGGAAAATGCACTTTGTGCGGCAAATCGCTTGTCCAGGGTGCCAGGGTTTATGCTGGGAAGATGAATGACGGGTCGTATGCTATTGCCTGCGATGATTGTAAAGACAGGATTGATACGCCGTTGTCCAACTATGTCTTCTACAGACAAGAAGCGGAGATGCCCGACAAGGATGTCAAGCTTTGGAGATACCAGGATTTTTCCAAGTTCGTCTCCCTTCTCGATAGCGGCAAATTGTTTTTCACTCGTGCCGATTCGTTCGACGATCCGTTTGAATGTGCCAAAGGATTCAACTTTCAGAAGGATGCCATCTATGCCGAAATGGAGAAATACCTTCGCATTAAAGTTACAACTGATTTGAAAAATGCGGGTAATAATAACCCTTCTAATGACGAGATAAACACTGCTCTGAAAAAAGAGATGGACGCTATGATTAAACAACAGGGTGAAAAACGTAAGGCTTATTTCGTCAGTTGTTGGCATGAGAACGAAAGGGAGTCTGAAGGGATGTGGAAACTCTACACATCTGCGTTGAGCGAGGGGGTGGCTGTCCAAACCACGGTGGAGCGTTTGTGCCGTTCGTTGAAGAATGATGTGTTTGAAATAGGCAAGGTGAATTATGTTTCGTACGACAAACCGTTAAACGACAAACAAGTTCCTGTTTGGTACAAACGCGACGGTTTCGCCCACGAAAAAGAGGTGCGTGTTGTAATTAAGGACGCAACGGTGACTGAAACAGGAATGCCAGTTGCTGCCGATTTGGACACTTTGATTGAGGCTATATATGTGTCGCCAACAACTAAGCCTTGGCTGGCTTATTTGGTGAGAAAGGTTACTCTTAAATACGGGCTCGACAAGCCGGTTAATTATTCACAATTAAACGAAACACCAGTTTATTAGAGTTATGAGAACAGATTTTGCTAGTTCGGATTTGACGGGTAAGACCATAGGCAATTGGAAGGTTGGTGATCTTATTGTGAATAACGACACCACCGCCCAGTATTCGTTGTTTTATCACGTTGAGGACGAGAATGGTTCGGCCATCATGAAGGTGTTGGATACCGAGAAGTGCAACAGAGGCAGTAAAGAGGAGGGTATAGGTCGTACCGAGCTACTTGGCCGTGAAACTACAGCGTTTCATTACGAGACCAAGATTGCCGAAGCTTGTGCCGGACGTCACATGAACAATGTAATTCGTTATATTGATTCAGGCGAGTTGGAATTGAATGGTTATATTATCCCAACGGTGACTTATGTTGTTTATGAGCTTTCCGAAGGCAAGATAGGCGATTTCCTTAAGTATTCGTCAACCACTGATTTGGTTGTAAATCTGGGACTGTTGGTTGACAAGCTCAAATCACTGCATCAGGTGGCCAAGGGGGTGAAACAGCTTCACACCAACGAAATCGCCCATCATAATATAACACCCCAAAGCGTGGAGGTTTTTGAAACCAACAGCAAATATAAGCTGGGGGCACTTCACACCTCTCGATGCGACCAAAAAGACCTCAAGTCACCCGAACGAAGCAAAATGTTTAATGGCGATTTGACCTACGCACCGCCCGAGGCTTACTTCGATTATGTGATTCCCGACAAGATGAGTGCTTATTATCAGATAGACACGTATATGTTAGGCAATTTGGTAGTTTATTACTTGACCTCACTCAATATGACTACGCTGCTTGACCTTCATCTCCCGTGCACGTTAAAGGAATGGGCAAGCCGTGGTATTGGTTATGACGCAGTGTTGCCCGAGATAACAAATGCTTTCGACACCATTCTTGGGAACCTTAAAAGTTGCATTTGCGAAGAAGAGTTGCAGGAGCCTATCATTGGTATGATTTCCTGTCTTTGCAACCCTGACCCCACCAAGCGTGGCTATCCGGGAAACTTCGACACCGCACAGAAGAATGCTGACCTGCAGCGTGTTCTTACCCAATTGGATATTCTGTACAGAAAGGCACAACGGCTTTTATCACAAAAGAACCATAAATAATGGCAAGCATCAGGAACGAGGAAAAACGCAATATCATTCCACTGTGGAGGAGCTACGACGAGTCTGCACGGGTGGGTGAGTTGGCCTATACCCAGAAAAGTATAGTGCCGATTCGTTTCGACCGTTTTGGCGAATATATGGGTGCTTGGCAAGACCGTCACACCATTACCACCGCAGCCGATTTGATCAATGCCGCAGTGGCCAGCGACAACACAAAACTGCCCGAAGTTATTAAAGCGGCTGAGTTTATGTTGAACAACTGCGACGACTGCTCACCATTGGCTGTTGATGTGGCTAACTATTTGTTGAAAGAGCCTGAAAGTGTTATTATTGCCAAGCCCGAAGATAAGATTCTTACATTTGAAGAACGTGCCGAAACGTTGATTTTTGGTTTGGACAACCAAGAAATAAAAACCAAAGCACGAATCGGACAATTAAGAAGGCAGCTGCGCAATTTCTGTTACAATCCCATAACCTATTGCGAATTGGCCAGATGTTATGCCGATTTGGGATTGAACGAAAAGGCCGAATTTTATATGAACGGTGCGGTGCAGCTTGCTCCACACAATCGGTTTGTTTCCCGTTGTGCAGCACGTTTCTTTGTGCATATTGGCGATACATCCCGTGCGAGGAAAATACTCAACAACAACGGCTGGATCAATAACGACCCGTGGCTTTTAGCAGCAGAAATAGCGGTGACTTCCGTAATGAAACGCTCTTCAAAGCACATCAATGCCGGCCGTAAATTGGTATTGTCTGACAATTATTCTCCCTATAGTAGTAGCGAACTTTGTTTCGCCATCTGTAAGGAGGATCATAAGGCTGGCAAGCGTAAGGATTGGCAGCAGATGTTTGGAATGGGCTTGCGAGAGCCTAACGACAATAGTTTGGCGCAAGCCGAGTATATTGCGAAAGCAGAGTCAAAAAGGCTCTTCGATTATGGTCAATTTGGTGCCATTACGCACAAAGACGAGGCCGACACACGCAATTATATTGTGATGGGTAACTTCGAGGAGGCGTTTCTTTCATCCATTCATTGGATGCGCGAATTTAGGTTCTCAAGCGAACCCGTGTCGTTTGCTTTTGATTTGTCGTGTACTTTCCTGAAGAAGTACGATTACTCGGCGGCAATCATCAGGCGGTGGCTCGACATGAATTCTCAAGATTTCGTCATGACCAACAATTTGATTTATGCTCTTGGCTTATCTGACAAGACGGAAGAAGCCGAACAGTATTATTCAAAAATCAATGTTGAGCGTCGGCTGAAAGAAAATGTCGATAATGGTATATGCTTGCTGGCCACTAAAGGTTTGATTGAATATCGTAAAAACAATATTGATGAGGGGCGTGCTTATTATCAGCTGTCAATCGATACCGCAAAAAGGCTTCGTAAGAAAAATTTGGCCGACAAAGCCCGACTGAATATGATCCGTGAAGAAGTGCATTGTTGCGACGATTACGACCCCAATATCATCAACGAACTTGATTCGCTCAACACAGGCTTCGACGATGAAACCGAACAACTGAAAAAAGACATTCGTGCAGAAGTTGAATTGAAAAATAAAAAATAGTTTTTAAATGATAAACAATAACACCCCAATATCTATCACTTATACCGACCAACAGCTTCGCATACTCATCGAGGAATTCATTGCCATGTAACGCTCAGAGTTTACCTTTAAAGGCGTATGCTCTTACATCCTCTATCGGGCGATGGAAGAGGGCAGAACCGCATACAATGGTATATACGAGAGCAATCAACTGGATCAGAAAGACAGCGAAAGAGTCAGCATTATTCTGGAGAAGATTATTGGTGAAGGTAGAATTGAACAGAACGAAACGAAATTCATAAAGATATAGCGGTTCTAGGTCTTTACGCGCAGCCAAGACCGCTCACAGGGCAGGAGGGTCTTCCGCATAGCCCGACTGCTCCAAAATAAAGGGAATCGAGTGGTCCGTTGGTCTCTCAATTAAAGGTTCAATTCCCAGCGGACCCCATGCCCCTAAACTCTAACGAAAGAAAAATATAAGGCAATGAATATATTAGTCAGCGGTGGAGCAGGTTTTATAGGCTCCCATACTTTAGTTGAACTTTATAAAGCGGGACATACCGCTGTTGTAGTTGATAACCTCAGCAATAGCAATCCAATTGCTTTGCAACGTGTTGCAGAGATTATTGGAGTGCCAGAAATAACGTTTTATCAAGTCGATATCCGTGACCGTGAAAGACTTGAAAAAGTATTTGCCGAACACCAATTTGATGCATGCATCCACTTTGCAGGGCTTAAGGCTGTTGGTGAAAGCGTAGAAAAGCCTTGGGAGTATTATGAGAATAACATTGGTGGTACTCTTGTGCTTGTGGATGTAATGCGTAAGCATGGCTGTAAGAATATAATCTTCAGTTCCAGTGCCACTGTGTACGGAGACCCAGATGAGATACCAATTACAGAAAACTGTCCCAAAGGTCAATGCACCAACCCTTACGGTTGGACTAAAAGTATGTTGGAGCAGGTTTTGATAGACATCCAAAAGGCAGATCCTGAATGGAATGTGGTGTTGCTTCGCTACTTCAATCCCGTTGGTGCTCATTCAAGCGGCCGTATTGGTGAGAACCCTAATGGTATTCCCAATAACTTGATGCCTTATATCACTCAGGTTGCTGTGGGGAAACGAAAAGAGCTTGGCGTGTTTGGAAATGACTATCCCACGCCTGATGGCACAGGAGTGCGCGACTATATTCATGTCTGTGACCTTGCAGCAGCTCATGTCTGTGCCTTGCAAGCTATAGCACGAAATTGCGGTATTGGTATTTATAACATAGGCACAGGCCATGGTTACAGTGTATTGGATATGGTGAAAGCTTTCATTAAAGTAAATGGAGTTGACGTACCTTTTAACATCAAGCCTCGCCGTGCCGGTGATATTGCAACTTGTTACTGCAATCCTGCCAAGGCAAAAGAAGAGCTTGGCTGGGAAGCCAAATATGGAATAGAGGATATGGTACGTGATAGTTGGAATTGGCAAAAAAACAATCCTGAAGGTTATAACGAATAATATTATACAAATATGAAAGGCATAGTTCTTGCTGGTGGTTCTGGCACAAGATTGTACCCTATTACTAAGGGCGTGAGCAAGCAATTGCTCCCGATTTATGATAAACCCATGGTGTATTACCCGATTTCGGCTTTAATGCTGGCAGGAATAAGGGATATACTCATCATCTCCACACCATACGACCTACCTGGCTTTAAACGTCTCCTTGGCGATGGCTCCGACTACGGAGTTCACTTTGAGTATGCTGAGCAACCCTCACCCGATGGATTGGCACAGGCTTTTATTATTGGAGAGAAGTTTATTGGTAACGACAGTGCATGTTTGGTTCTCGGAGATAACATCTTTTATGGCAGTGGTTTTACCAGTTTGCTTCGTAGAGCTGTTAAAGATGCTGAAGAAAATAAGAAAGCCACTGTGTTCGGTTATTGGGTATCAGATCCTGAGCGCTATGGTGTGGCTGAATTTGATAAACAGGGTAACTGCTTGAGTATTGAAGAAAAACCTGTAAATCCTAAATCAAACTATGCTGTGGTTGGTCTCTACTTCTATCCCAACAAGGTTGTGGATGTGGCAAAGCGGATTAAGCCTTCTGCTCGTGGTGAATTGGAAATCACAACCGTTAACCAAGAGTTTCTGAAAGATGGTGAGTTGAAGGTGCAAGTGTTTGGTCGCGGATTCGCATGGCTGGATACAGGAACCCATGATTCTTTAAGCGAGGCTTCCACATTTGTAGAAGTCATAGAAAAGCGTCAAGGACTGAAGGTGGCATGCTTGGAAGGTATCGCTTACCGCAATGGTTGGATAACCGAGGAGAAGATGCGAGAGTTAGCCAAACCGATGCTCAAGAATCAATATGGTCAATATCTTCTAAAGGTGATTGAAGAAATGAAGGAAGAAATTAATTCTATAAGTCTAACGCACCACGGTTTGTTAGGTCACAATGAATAAACAAGTTTAATAGGCAAATGAAAAAAATCGCAATCATTGGCGCAAGTTACCTCCAACAGCCGCTTGTGGAGAAATGCAAAGAGTTGGGAGTGTACTCCATCTGCTTTGCTTGGGAAGAAGGGGCAGTGTGCAAGGATTTGTGCGACAAATTTTATCCTATCTCTACGATTGACAAAGAGGCGATTTTGAAGGTATGCAAGGAAGAAAAAATTGATGGCATTACCACAATTGCCTCTGATGTGGCAACACTGACGGTTAACTATGTGGCGGAACAGATGGGGTTAGTAGGGAATCCAGACAAGTATTCTCAAACATCCACGAATAAGTACCTGATGCGTCAGTGTTTTATGGAACACAATGTTCCTTCACCTAGGTTTTGTTTAACAGATGGTGTGGTACCAGAAGTTTCCAAATCTTTTCGTTTCCCGGTTATTGTGAAGCCTACCGACCGTTCTGGGAGCCGTGGGGTTGAAAAAGTGGAGAGGATGGAGGATTTACAAAAAGCTGTTGAGCGTGCTTGCAATGAATCTTTTCAAAAGAAAGCCGTTATCGAGGAGTTTGTGGAGGGACGTGAGATAAGCGTTGAATCAATCTCTTTCAAAGGCAAGCATTATGTGCTCCAGATTACAGATAAAGTAACTACCGAAGCTCCTTTCTTTGTCGAGATTGAACATCACCAGCCGGCTTCACTTCCAGAGGATATTCAAACCAAAGTAAAAGCGATTGTCCTTAACGCTTTGGATGCGCTTCATATACAATATGGAGCATCCCATGCTGAATTGAAGATTGCCAAGGACGGTGATATACGAGTAATTGAAATTGGTGCACGAATGGGAGGAGATTTCATTGGTTCTAACCTTGTTAAGCTGTCAACTGGTTATGACTTTCTGAAAGGAGTAATAGATGTAGCTTTTGGCGATTTTGAAGAGCCGAAACTGACAGTGAACAAGTTTGCGGGTGTGTATTTCCTGTCGGAAGAAACAAAACATCTAAAACCTATCATTGAAAATTGGAATAATTACCCTGAGATAGTTGAAGCTGCTATTACGGATAATGAACTACGTCGTATTGAATGCAGTGCAGATAGGAGTGGTTATCTTATATATCAATCAGACAGGAGATTCTTAAATCAGTAATTGATTGAATATAATTAAATGATGTTTTTCGTTTTATTAAAATGCTAAATGGTTAATTAATATTTTATTTACATAAAACAATAATTAAAATGACAGGGTTAAATGGTAAGCGGTTGCTTATTCTAGGTGGAACTACATTATTGATACATGTAGTTAATACTGCAAAAAAAATGGGCGTTTATACCATTGTTACTGATAACAATCCATCAGCTCCAGCTAAAAAATATTCGGATAAGGCATATAATATAAGTACAGGAGATATTGACGGATTAATAGAATTAGCTAAGGCAGAAAAAATTAACGGCGTATTTACAGGCTATGAAGATTTTAATACGACAGTAGCTTGTATTCTTTGTAGTAAACTTGGTTTGCCTTTTTATGCTACACAAGATCAGATAGATATAACCAAAAGCAAGATTTTGTTTAAAAGACTATGTATTAATAGCGGTGTCCCAGTAGTAAAAGAGTATGATGAAAGTAATGTTAAGTTTCCTTGTATTACTAAGCCATCTGATAGTTATTCTGGTAGGGGGATTTTAATTTGTAATGATAAAGATTCTTTTCGTAAAGGTATAGAATATGCCAAGAGTTTCTCTCCTACAAGTTCTTTTTTAGTTGAAAAGTATATGGATAGTAGGAATGTAGAATGTATTAATATTGATTACATTATTAGGGATGGAAACATCAAACTTTCTGCTGTTGGAGATAAGTATGTAAATGATGAACAAGGTAATAATACACCATTAACTGCAGGAGTTATATATCCATCAAATCGCATGTTGGAATATATTGAAACTCTGAATGATAAAGTAATAAAAATGTTTCAAAGCATTGGCTTAAAGAATGGTACTCTATTCATAGAGTCGTTTTATGATGAAGAAGGATTTCATTTTTATGAGATGGGATATAGAGTTGGGGGTGGACAAAGTTCTATTCTCTTAAATGAAATGATCGGGGTGGATTATATAAAAATGCTTATTAATTATGCTCTAACAGGCTCTATGTGTGATCAAATTGTTTGGGAGAAAGTAAATCCATTTTTCTCTCAAATTGCATGCTGTCTTGTTTTATTGATTAAGCCAGGTGTTATAGGCAGAATTGAAGGTATTGATGAAGTGACAAACATGTCTGATGTTGTTAAATATACACAATTTTATAATATTGGTGACGAAATGCCTGAAAAACTTAAAGGAACTCTTGGTCAAACTTTTGCTAAAATACATATTGTGTCTAAAGATTTGAAGGCTCTTTCTATATCTATAAGTAAAATTAAGAGTAGTATAAAGGTTTATGATGAAAACAACTCCCTGATGCTTTTAAGTAGTGTATGTCGTAAAATGGATAATTACCTAACTAGTATTATTTAAATTTTTGATTTTTAAGCCATGTAATGCAAGTATTTAACTAGTGAAAAGTTAGAGTGCTTTTAATATCTTTTAATAGTAAGAAACGAATAGACAATATGATTAGAATTCCATTCAACAAACCCTTTTTGACGGGCAAGGAGGCCCATTATATGTATCAGGCTGTTTACACCGGTAAACTGTCTGGTAATGGTGTGTTTACAAAGAAATGTCAACAATTCTTTGAAGAAAAATATGGCTTCAAAAAAGCTATCATGACCACTTCAGGTACAGATGCATTGGAGATGGCCGCCATTCTCTGCGATGTGAAGCCTGGCGATGAGGTGATTGTGCCTTCGTACACTTTCGTTTCCTCTGCCCTCGCGTTTGTTCGTCAGGGTGCAAGAATCGTCTTTGCGGATAGTTGTGAGAATAATCCTAACATCGACCCTGACAGGATTGAAGCTTTAATTACAGACAAGACCAAAGTAATTGTTCCTGTTCATTATGCTGGTGTGGCATGCGACATGGATAAGATTATGGACATTGCCAATCGCCATAGCCTGTTTGTGGTTGAGGATGCTGCCCAGGCCATTGATTCTTACTACAAGGGCAAGCCTCTTGGTGGTATTGGCAATTTGGGATGCTTTTCTTTCCATGAAACAAAGAATGTGACCGCAGGTGGTGAAGGAGGTTTGCTTTGCGTCAACGACGAGCGTTTTATTCGTCGTGCCGAAATCATTTGGGAGAAGGGTACCAACCGTGCGGAGTTCTTCCGCGGAATGGTGAATAAGTACGGTTGGGTGGATACCGGTTCTAGCTTCCTCCCTTCTGAAATAAACACAGCTTTTCTCTGGGCACAGTTGGAGAGTCTTGATACCATTCAGGCTCGCCGCAAAACTATTTGGAATTTATATTATGAAGGATTGAAGGACTTAGCAGCAAAAGGTTATTTTACCATGCCCGATATGCCAGAATATGCCTCCAATAATGCTCACATGTTCTATTTGGTATGCCGTAACCTTGATGAACGTACTAAATTGATAGCTTTCCTCAAAGAACAAGGTGTAGGTGCAGTATTTCACTATCTGAGTTTACATTTGAGTGATTACTATCGTGAACATCATGTTGGATGTATTCCTAATTTGCCACAATGTGATCATTATGCTGATTGTCTTGTGCGTTTGCCAATGTTTTATGAGCTGACGGATGAGGAAGTTCGTCATATTATTGTTTCAGTTCGAAAATTCTTTCTTTGATAAATGGCCATTGATTCCAAACGTATAGCTAAAAATACTGTATTTTTATACGCCAGATTATTATTGGTCATGGGCGTGACACTATATACGTCACGCGTTGTACTTGATAAACTTGGGATAGATGATTATGGGCTGTATAATGTAATATTCAGTATAGTTGGTTTGCTATCATTTCTTAATGGAACGCTTAGCTTTGGCACTTCTCGGTTTATCACATATGAATTGGGGAAACAAGATACCAATAAACTTAATTCTACTTTTTCTACAGCATTAGGTGCTCATGTTCTTCTGGCTGGTATCATTTTTTTATTAGGGGAAACTATTGGTATATGGTATTTTTATAATGTACTGGTATGTCCACTTGAAAGAATTAATGCGGCTTTTATTGTATATCAAATTTCTATTTTTCAAACTATTATTTCTATTATTCAGGTACCATTTTCTTCGGATATAATTGCACATGAAAGAATGGAGTTCTATGCGTATATTGGTGTTTATGAGGCGATTGCAAAATTATTAGTAGTATTCCTTTTAATAAGAACTCCTTTTGATCGTCTAGTTTATTATTCTTGTTTGGTGGCAATAGTAGGAATTTCAACCCTTATTATAAATGTATTTTTTTGTAAAAAAAATTTCAATGAGGTAAGCTTTAGAATAAAGATTGATAAGAGTATTTTTAAAAATATAATGACATTTTCTGGATGGAATATTGTTGCCAACCTTAGTAATACTTTGATGTTGCAAGGTGTTATCATGTTATTAAATCTTTTTTTTCAACCATTTGTTGTTGCTGCGCAAGCTGTTTCTAATCAGATTTCTAGCGCATTGATGCAGTTTGTTGATAATGTGAGAAACGCAATTAATCCACAAGTTATTAAATTATATGCGGAGAAGAATTATTCAGAATCAAAAAGATTAACCTTAGTATCCGCGGAATATGTTTTTTACTTATTATTACTGCTTGGTGTTCCTGCAATAATGATTATGCCCGCTTTGTTGGATATTTGGTTGGTTGAAGTTCCTGTATATGCCACAGAGTTCGCAAGGCTTATTATTATACAAAACATTTTAGGTAATTTTAGTGCAGCCTTTTATACTCCTATGGTGGCTGCTAATAGAATTAAAAAGAATTCGGTTGCATCAGTGGTTCTTTGTGTTACCCAATTCTCTTTAATATATTTATTATTTAAAATAGGTTTATCTCCACTATGGGTAAGATATCTTGGAATAATATTTAGTCTAATATGGAGTTTTGTTGTAAAACCATATATATTATGGAAGGATATAGGATACACAAAAAAAGAACTATTCTTTTGTGTCTTAAGATGTGGAAAAACTCTTGTGCCGATAGTCATAGCTTGTTTTCTAATATATAAATTAATACCTCAAGAAAGAATAATTGATAGTGTTTTGGTTGCACTCTCCTCTATTGTGATTATTGTACTGTTTGTTTTTTTGCTTATGGAAAAAAGAGACAGAAAACGACTTGTATGTTTTATCAAAAGAAAGATTCAATGACTTATATTTTTCTGACGCCGGAAATTGGAAGTATGGGGGGCTCTCAAATGTATGTTTGTAATAAGAGCATATATTTACGCTCATTAGGTTGGGATGTTAAAATATGTTATTTTACAAAGAGCGACGTATTTATTAAGAGAATGCATGATTTCGAAACATATTATTTCCCGGAATTAGCATGGGGCGTACAATTCTATTTGCCATGTCGTGTTAAAAAAATAATAAAGGATATTGTTATTAGTCTTGGTTTAGATGATAATAATATTATAGTAGAGTCCTGTTTGTTTCATCTAGCATTTTGGGGCGAGATGTTGGCTTCAAAACTAAAAGCAAAGCATATAATAGATTTTTTAGAAGAAGGTATTCCTGATTATTCTCCCCGGGTTGCTAGGTTTATAGAATATAAATTATTCCGATGGGAATGCATGAATGCTTCAGAAGCTTCATTAAAACGAATTTTTAAGAATTATTACAAACCGGAATATAAAAAGTATGAGTTTGTGATGGATTTTTATTGCTCAAACGTTTCATATGATCTAGATAACACCACTGATACTTATAATAATATATTAGATACGTTTAATCGAGAAAAACAAACAGATAGAACCATATTGAGTATAGGTAGGCTTGATAAACCCTATATTTATGAAATGGTAAATCAAATCTTACTTTTTTCACGAAATCATAAAAACCTATCTATTAGTTTAATTTTTATAGGAGGTTCACCAGATGGAAAAGTTGAAAAGGATATAAAAAAGATAACCTCAGAAGTGTCAAATATTAAACTACATCTTTTCGGTTATGTTTATCCGATACCGTCTCAGATTGTAAAATTTGCCAATATTGCCATTGCTTCTTCGAACTCTGTCTTAGTTTCTTATAATTTAGGTATTCCTACAATAGCTGTTGATGCAAATGATTATTATGCATTAGGTTTATACGGTGAAGATACTTATAATAAAGTTTTTCGAAAAGACGAAAAAAAAATTCCAATATCGTATTATTTGGAAAAAGTGCTTATAAATAACGATTATAAGTCGCCTAGTAGTGTGATAGCTGAAAAAAGTGAACAAGAGTTATTAGATGAACATTTTAAAGACCAGATTTATTTCATTGAGCGTACTAATAATGATGGTTCATATTATAATGTTTCATCTATAATTCCTTTTGTCAGGAACATTAGGGGTTTGCTTGTTCGGTTTGTTGTTTTCCTTAAAAAACTTTAGTATTTATAATATAAAAAATGTATTTTTATCTCCTAATAGCTTTATTGATTGCAATACTTGCATATCAATATGATATCAAGAATAAAAGCGCAGGACGATCATTTTGGGAAAAGTGTGTCGTAACTCTGTTGATCGTAATTGTAGGATTAAGGTACCATATTGGAAGTGATACGGTAGTTTACGAATGGCATTTTAAAACTATTGAAACGCCTGTTCTAAGCGACTTCTTCCAGAAAGACAATTTACTCGTACAACCACTATGGGCATTTGTGATGTCATTTTGTAAAACTGTATTTGGATCTTTTATAGCAGTACAATTTTTTCATGCAATAGTTTATCATGTTTTAGCATTTAGGTTTATAAAAAAAACAACCCAATACACCTTTACTGCTCTATTGTTTTTTTTCATATTATTATGGTTTGCTAATAGTTTTGAGGTATTAAGGGAATCTATTTCATCTGTGATTTTTTTAAATTCTTTGTTTTTGTTAAGAGAGAAAAAATTCATTAAGTATATTTTGTGTGCAATTGTTGCAATGGGGTTCCATTCGTTTGCTTTTATCATGTTCGTTTTAGCACCGCTAGTTGTTTTCTCTAATAAATATGTGCTATGCATTATTTGTGCTTTAATATATATTGTTGTCCAGTTTGTTGATCTTTCAGAGATTAATAGAGTTTTAATTTCAGTTATGGCCTTTTCCGATACTATAGGTAATAAAGCCACTATATATATAGGTCAAAAAGACAGTACTGTTATCAGCTTCCTTGGTCTAATTAGATTAGTGTTCATTGGGCTGTTTTTGCCAATATGTGTTATATTGTTTTCTGACAAAAAAGATTCGCCTTTCGTAAAATTGGTTATTTTCTGGATGTTACTAATGTTGCTAAAATCAAAGTTGCCTATCTTATATAGAATGAATAATTACTTACAGCTTATATATATTGTACTACTTGTTAATTTATTATATAATAATACGAGAACAAGCATTAAATCATTGAAGCCTTTATTAATAGCATTGTCGTGTGGTGTTCTCATAATGGGATATGTAGATGTTTATCGTCCAGACCCATCTTTTCAATCGTCTAAGGTTCCATACGATATACGGTATTTCCCTTATAGAACCGTGTTTCAGGATCCTGTTCCAATGCGAGAGTCTGAATCTTATTACTAATTTGAAAATATAATAATATGAAATTATCCATAATTATTCCGGTTTATAACGTAGAGAAATACATAGCGAAATGTATTATGAGTTGTGTTAATCAAGACATTTCGTTAGATGATTATGAAATTATCATCATTAATGATGGAACTAAAGATAATAGTTTAGATGTAGTCAATACCATTTCTAAAGGGATTAGTAATATCAGGGTTTATTCTCAAGAAAATAGCGGATTAAGCGTTGCGAGGAATAATGGTTTGTCTTATGCAAAGGGAGACTATATTTGGTTCGTTGATTCTGATGATTATATTGAGGATAACTGTTTAAAAAACATATGTAACTTTTTAGATGGTGAATTAGATCTTCTTCAGATACAATTTAAGTATGTATATGAGAACGGTTCTCCTTGTACTTATGATAAGAAGTATATTATTGATGGAGTGAAAGAAGGTAAAGATGTATTAATTAATACGGGAGTCTCTATTCCAGCACAATTTACAATTTATCGCAGGGAATTCTTATTAGATAATAATTTGCAATTTTATCCGCACATTTATCATGAAGATGTTGATTTTAAACCGCGTGCAGTTTACCTTGCGAAACGTATGACTTCATACAATGAAGTTGTTTATAACTATCTTCAAAGAGACAGTAGTATTATGGCAAAAATGGGAATGAAAAATGCGTGCGATTTGATCTTTATATCTGAAAGGATGTATGATTTCTGTAAAAATGTAAAAGCAGAAGCAATTCCTTATTTTTCAAGTGTTATAGCTGGTTGTATAAACTGGGTGTTAATAATAATGTGTAATTTATCAAGGGAAGACAAACGTCAAATTAAAACAATGCTGAAAGAAAAGAAGCATCTGATTAAAGCGATGAAATTTAGCGATACGAAACAATATATGTATGAAGCTTATCTTTTGCTGTTTAACCTTGGAATCGGAAGAAGAGCTTATTTACTATTAAGACAATTACCTCAATATGGCCCTAATAGGATTAAAGAAAAATAGGTGTTTTTTAATTATTATTACCCCTTTATTGACCATAAGTTTTTTTTTGTTTTCATCAGCAGTTGAGTATGAAGGAGGTGCTAGAAGTTCACTTTTAGAAGTGAAAAAAAACATTTATGATATTGATAGAATAATTGATCTTCAGGGGAGAACAATTGACATACCATACAACTATACTCTTTTGTTTTCTGGCGGAAAGATTATAAATGGAACAATTAATGGTAATAATACTTCTATTATTAGTGATAAAAAACAAATCTTCAGTAATGTTACAATAACGGGAACATGGAAAAATAGTGTAGTTTACAGTGAATGGTTGAGTTTTAGTGAAGATAGTACTTTTGACAATAGAGACAATTTTTTAAATTTAATGGCATTGTGTAAAGGCGATTTATTTACAACAGTCTATTTAAAAGAAGGTAATTATTGGACATCCACCAGAAAAAATGGTTATGCTATATCAATACCTTCAAATACTCGATTAGTTTTTAAAGGTACACTAAATGAAATTCCTAATGATTTTGAGGCAACATCTTTGGTAAGGATTTATCATGTAGATAATGTTGTTGTTGATGGTGGATCATACTACGGAGATGCTAAATGTCACATTGGCAATAGGGGAGAATGGTCTCATGGTATTTCTATTTGTGGTTCATCAAATGTTATAATAAAGAATACTAGTTGTTATTTTTTCTGGGGTGATGGAATAGATATGATTGAGGCATTTGATTCAAAAGAAGAGCCTGTATATAATTGTTCTAATGTGATTATTGATAGTTGCAAGTGTTTATATAATAGACGGCAAGGTTTGAGTATTGAGTCAGTGCACCATTGTGTCGTAATGAATAGCGAATTTTCTCATACGGGAAGTTTTAATAATACTCCTCCAAGTGCAGGTATTGACGTGGAAGCCTGGGCAAATAATAATGAAAAGATAAAGGATGTTACCATATATAATTGTTTTATGAAAGATAACAAGGGTTTTTCTTTACAAAGCTATTCAAATGCGGTTCTGGGAAACAATTACCAGCTTTATTCCAATGATATCAAAGTAATAAAATGCAAAATGGATGATGTTTTAATTGACAGAACAAACGCAATTTTTTTTGTGGATTGTGAGATAAAAAGTACTCCTATTGTTCGAAATTCGGAAAAAGTCTTTTTTATTAATTCTTCGTATGGGATCATTAATTGACACGGTATAATATATTTTAAATTTAGATTTTGATATTATGATTTGTTTTATTAATAGGTCAACAGTTGACTACGATATTAGACTGCAAAAATATGTACAAGCTTGTATAGAAACTAATACACCCTATTGTGTTATAGCATGGGATAGACTATGCAATTGTTCAAAGGTATATCCAAACGAGCATCAGTATAGAGTGTATGCTCCTTATGGTGCAAAATGGAAGAATCTTATTCCTCTTATAGGTTGGGTGTTTTATCTTTGGTTTATGCTTATAAAATTAAGTCCTAAGTATGATGTAATTCATGCTTGCAATTTGGAGAATTGTATGCTGTCTTATTTCATGAGAGTATTCGGGAAAAATATGGTTTTAGATATATATGATTCCCAAGACCCGCAGAAAGAGGTGAAAATAGCAAAAAAAATAGAAGGAGTAATACTTCCAAGCGATCAGAGGTTAGAACAAGTGGGCTTTGATAAGAAAGATGTTAAGAATTATATTGAAATCGAAAATGTCCCGGTTATAAAACAAGCAGTTTCTGATAAAGATAAAGTTGAATTCCCCCAATTAATACATCTCACATATGTGGGTATTTTCCAAAAAAGTAGAGGTCTAGAGAATCTTATACAATTTGCTTTATGTGAAGAAAAAGTGGTTTTAGATATAGCTGGTATTGGTGGAGGTTTGGATGAAATGGTGAAAGGTGCAGCCGCAAAAACAAACAGAATTCGATATTATGGTAAAGTTGACTATACTAAAGCTCTTGAGCTTATGTCAGAATGTGATTTTTTAGTTGCATTATATTATTTGAGTGATAAAGACCATAAATATGCTTCACCAAATAAGTATTATGAGTCTTTAGCTCTAGGAAAGCCTATTATTACATCTAAAAATACATTAGTTGGTAATAATGTTGAACGATATAATACAGGTTACGTTATTGAAGATGACCTTGTTTCGTTACAAAATGTATTCAAATGCATAAGAAGTGAAGATTTTATGTTGGATTATCTTACAAAAAAGAAAAACTGCAAATCGAGATGGGACAATTTCTATTCTTCGTATTTTGAAAACAAACTTAAGAAAGATTATTTCGAGTTTATTGAAAAAGCCAAATTGTTGTGAAAGGAAGTTTAATTATTTCATTGGATTTTGAGTTGCTCTGGGGTGTCATAGAGAAGCCTTACGTCAGGGCGTATGCAGAAAGCAACGTTCGTAATGTGCCAGAAGTAGTTGACAGAATGTTATGTCTTTTTGAAAAGTATGGCGTCAAAGCGACTTTCTCGACGGTGGGACTTTTAATGTGCAGAGATAAGGAAGAGGCTATCCAGTATTCACCCACAAAAAAACCATCATATAATAATCAAAAATTATCTCCGTATGGTGATTATCTGAAAGGTTTATCAAAGGAAGATTATTCCCTATATTTTGCCCCCATGTTGGTGGAGAAACTGAGAAAATGTAAGAATGTAGAAATAGGAACGCACACTTATTGCCATTATTATTGTTATGAAGAGGGACAAACATTAGAAGAATTCGCTCAAGATTTGTTGGCGGCAAATAATATTGCAGCAATTTATGGAATAAAACTTCAAAGTATAGTTTTCCCAAGGAATAATGTGAAAAGTGAGTATTTAGAGATATGTTGCGAAAATGGAATTATATGTTATAGGGGAAATGCTACTAAATTCTTTGGAAAGCCTAAAAATACAATTCATCGCTTGAAGAATAAATTAGGAAGGCTTTTGGATTCTTACATTCCATTGACCACTAGCAACAGTTATGATTATTCGTCCTTGATACTTAAAAAGGGTTGTCCTATTAATATTCCAGCGAGTAGATTTTTTAGGCCTTATAATAAAAGGCTGGCTTTATTGGAAACATTGAGAATAAATAGAATAAAAAAGGAAATAATAAATGCAGCCAAGAAGGGTAGAATGTATCACTTGTGGTGGCATCCTCACAACTTTGGTGACAATATTGAATTAAATTTGAAAAATCTAGAATTAGTACTGAAATGCTATGCTGATTGTCATGCAAAATATGGCATGCAATCTTATACAATGAGCGAATTGGCAGAAATGATAATTTCAAAAAAATGAATAATACTAAAGTAATATGTTATCATGAAGTAGAACGGCTTCTAAATAATGTTAGGGATTTTGATGTTAGCGAGAATCCATTTCTAAGCTATGCATTCCTTTCTGTTTATTTGAAGTATCATCCTCATGGAAATTTCTATTTCTTTAATGTTATAGAGAATGATAAGGTTATTGCTATCATTCCTTTTGAGTGTACATTTGAAAGTTCTTTACTTTATGTAAAGAAATTCAGGTTTATTGGTTATCGTAATTTTAATTACGAGCAGTATATTTGCCTTGATAAAGACATGGAGAAAGTTCATAATATCTTCATGTCATATTTGAAAACGCAAAAATACAGTGTGGTTCTAAATATATATGATATTAATAACGCTTCGCCATTATATGGAGTTCTGGAAAAGGATGTTCATCCAAACAGGAAACTACAATTGTATGCATGCCCATGTTTGCATTTTACTGAGAACTTTGATGAATTCTTTAAGAATGTATATACTTCGGCAAAGAAACGAACTGAGCTTAAGAAATTCCAGCGTAAGGTATCAGAACTAGGCGATTTCAAGATTGTAAACGTGGAAGATAAAGCTGGTTACGATGCAAATATGAATTACTTGAACCAGATTTATAAGGTGCATTCTGAACGTTTCGCTGATGTCTATGCAACCAGTTTCTTCGGCTCTGAGAAAATGCGCCCTTACTACTCAGAACTTATAAAAAGCTTGATGTATGGTGAAAAAGCACATATCTCGTTACTTATACTTGATGAGGTAGTAATTGCGTTCATTTTTTGTTTGACAAATGGGAAGGTGCTTATAGATTGGATACCTGCATTTGATCCAGCATTTGCCAAGTATAGCTTGGGTATTGTCCAATATAAAATGCTATTTGAGGAGATATGCAATCAAGGCAAATATCAATTGTTTGACTATTCAAAAGGCTCTTCTGTTTATAAGCGCAAATGGGCAAAGGAAGAAACTTACAATTATCAGTTCCTTATTAATTTGAGTCGGTGGAACCCATTCGCTTGGCTGTTTTATGCAATTGACAAGGCAAAATTCACATTTAAGGTTTACCTCAGAAATAAAGGCTTGCTAAGTTGGATAAAGCATAAATTAGGCGAAATGCTTTCTTTCATTCATCGTGATAAAAAGGAAGACTCAACATTACGGGTAAAGACAATATCATTACAAGAGGAAAGTACATTTAAGTTTAATTATGCGAAACTTAATAACTTGCCAGTTGAGAACAGAGAAGTCATTTTAACAGCTTTGTACCAAGGTGAGAAAGTCGTTTCTGTTTCAAAAGAGGAGATTGTATTAGCAAAATGAATATGATTAAAAAGAAAATAATCCGTGCAACCACTGTGCCCGGCTCGCTTAACAGTTTTTGTAGAGATTTGCTGCGAGAATTATCTGTAAAGTATGAAGTTATAGCTCTATCATCGCCTGGAGAGCAAATGAGGGAAATAGAAATAAGAGAAGGGGTTCGTACCATAGCAATTCCTATGGAACGGCATATTTCTTTGAAACGCGATTTTGTTTCTTTATGGCGCTTGGTGAAGGTTTTTCGTAAAGAGAAACCGACAATGGTCCATTCTATGACTCCTAAAGCAGGAATGTTATGCATGGTAGCTGCATGGATAACAAGGGTACCTCTACGAGTTCACACGTTTACTGGGTTGGTTTTCCCAACATCAACGGGATTGAAACGGAAGATATTGATGGCGACCGATAAGCTCACTTGTTTTTGTGCAACTCATGTCATCCCAGAAGGAGAGGGTGTAAAAAATGATTTACTGTATAATAGAATTACAAACAAGCCTTTGAGGGTTCTTGGGTACGGAAATGTTCGAGGTGTTGATATGGAGCATTATAGTCGACGACCAGAAGTAATGAAGCTTACAGAGTCCCTTCGCGATGATAGTTGTTTTACCTTTCTTTTTGTAGGTCGAATAGTAAAAGATAAAGGAATTAATGAATTGTGCAGTGCATATAAACGTTTACATGAACAGTTTCCTAACACGAGGCTTTGGCTTGTCGGAAGATTTGAAGACAAACTTGACCCCATTAATCAAGAGTCAAGAGTGTTGATTGAAAAGGAAGGTAACGGATTAGAAGCAGTGGGGATGAAATTTGGAGATGAATTGCTGGCTTATTATGCTTCCGCTGATTGTTATGTTTCTTCTAGTTACCGAGAGGGTTTCCCGAATACGGTGCTTGAAGCTGGCGCCATGGAGTTGCCATCAATCGTGACAGACATTAATGGTTCACGAGAGATTATAATCCAAGGAGAGAATGGCTATATTATCCCTTCAAAAAACGAGAACGCTCTTTTTGATGCAATGAAACGGATGATATGTCAACCTGATGAAAGGAAAATAATGGCTTCTAAATCGCGCAAGATGGTTGCTGATCGTTATGAGCAGGGTTTTGTGAGAAAATGTTTGTATGACTTTTATGATGAGATTTTTGATAAGTAATAAAGTATGTATAAAAGTTTTTTTAAAAGAGTCTTGGATTTCGTGATTGCCTTGATAGCAATACTGTTGATTGGGTGGTTTATCATCCTTGTGGCAATCATTTTGCATTTTGCTAATAAAGGAGCTGGCGCTTTTTTTACCCAAGATCGTCCTGGTAAAGATGAGAAGATTTTCAAACTCATCAAATTTAAGTCAATGACAGACGAGAAGGATGAGAATGGGAACTTGTTGCCTGAACAACAAAGATTGACCAAAGCAGGTGCCGTCATTCGAAAATTCTCCATTGATGAGCTTCCACAATTAATAAACGTACTAAAGGGCGATATGGCTTTCATTGGCCCTCGTCCTTTATTGCCAAAATATCTGCCATTGTACAGTGAGGAGCAACATCGCAGGCATGAAGTGAGACCTGGCATCAGTGGTTGGGCTCAGGTACATGGCCGTAACAACATTAGTTGGACAGAAAAGTTTAAACTTGATGTTTGGTATGTAGATCACTGTTCTTTATGGGTAGACATCAAAGTTGTTTTTCTTACAATCAAGAACGTGTTGACTTCAAAAGATATAGTATTAACTACAGGACCATTTACAGGGAATAATTGATATGAAGAAAGTAATGATACTTGCTGGCGGTAATGACCAGATAGCATTAATGGAGGAAATCCGTCGCTATTTTAAGGGCGATGTTGAAATTCTTCTTGTGGACATGTCGGACAAAGTGAGGGCTATTCCTTTTGCTGACAGGTTTTTGAAGATTAGCACCATGGATAAGGCCGCCGTGCTGGCTGCAGCTCGTGAGGAAAAAATTGATTATATCCTAACGGCTTGTGGCGACCAGCCACTTTCAACTATGGCTTACGTGGCTACCGAGATGGGACTGCCTACCTACCTTACCGAACAGGATGTACGCGATTTGACCAACAAACGCTTTATGAAAGACAAAATGGTGCAGTCGGGTATTCCTACAGCCAAGCACATCTATATCGACAAGAATTGGGACGGCAAATTGCCTGAATTTGAATATCCTTTGGTTGTGAAGCCGGTTGACAGTAATGGCTCAAAGGGTGTGAAAAAGGTGTTTGCCCAAGCTGATTTGGAGAAGTCTCTGAAAGAGGCTTTCCAATATTCGCTATCGGGTGATGTAATTATTGAAGAATTCAAGCAAGGTGAGGAACTTTCTGTGGATGTGTATGTGGAAGGAACCACTGCCAAGCTGCTCTCAATAACCGCATCAAAAAAAATTCAGGAAAACAAGGATTCTTTCACCATCATTCAGAGTTATTACCCTGCGCCTACCGACTACAAGGAAGAGCGTGTGCTTGAAATCTGCCAGAAGATTGTTGATGCATGGCATTTGCACGATACGCCTCTACTGGTGCAGATGATTCAGAAGGGCGATAGCTACAATGTGCTGGAGTTCAGTGCCCGTATGGGTGGAGGTTCGAAATACCGATTGATACAAGTCCTGTCAGGTGTTGACATTATGAAAGTATATGTAGAAATGGTGATGGGCAAGAAGCCCCAAGTAGAGCCACAAAAACAATATAATAATGCCATCATGAGCTATATATATTGTTATCCTGGCGTTTATAAATCGGTTAAGGGATTGGATGAACTCAAAGAAAGGAGTGTAATTCTCGATTATTTCATCTATAGAGGACCTGATTCGGTAATTGAGAAATCGAATACTAGTAGTGACCGTGCTGCAGGATTCTTAGTGGTAGGCGATTCGCTGGAAGAAGTGGAAAAGAAATTAGCCGAAGCCAATGCAGCCTTGCGTGTATTAAATGACAAGGGGGAGGATATAATGCGTCATGATTTGTTTAATATTAAAAATCATAAAATATTTATTATATGAAAATAGCAGTTGTGGGTGCTGGTAATGGCGGTCAGGCCATTTCCGGCTATTTGGCCATGCAGAATTATGACGTGGCTCTTTATGACATTGTTGAAGAAAAAATTAATGAACTGAAACAACTTGGCGGCGTCCATTTGGAAGGTCGTATCAAAGGTTTTGGCAAGCTCAACAGTATTACTACTAATATTGCAGAGGCGGTGAAGGGCGCTGAAATCATTATGGTTACCGTTATCGCCAATGCACATAAAGCAGTGGCGCAAAGTATTGCTCCTTACGTTGAAGATGGTCAAGTGATTATTCTCAACCCAGGCCGTACCTGCGGAGCCTTGGTTTTCAAACAAGCTTTGCTGGATGCAGGCTGTAAAGTTCGCTTCTACTTGGCAGAGGCACAAACATTGGTGTATGCTTGCCGTATTGTTCAGAACGGCACTGTCAATATCATTGGTGTGAAGGACGAGGTGTTGCTTTCGGCACTGCCTTCTCGTGATACCGATTATGTCCTTAGCCGCATCAATCCATTGTACCCTTGCTTTATGAAAACTACCAATGTGCTCCGAACTTCACTGGAAAATATCGGGGCTATGTTCCATCCCTGTGTGCTGCTGTTCAATGCTGCCACAGTTGAACGCAACGAGGTGTTCTGGTTTTATCGTGACATGACGGAACAGGTGGCCTCTTTCATTGAACGTTTCGATGCTGAACGTTTGGCGGTGGGAAAAGCCTACGGCATTGATCTGTTGGGTGTGAAAGACTGGATTAAATTTGCGTATAAGGATACGGTAGGCGATACGTTGTGTGAGCGTATGCGCAACAATCCGGCCTATCACGACATCAAGTCACCCTCAACCATCTTTACTCGTCAGTTGACGGAAGACATTCCTACCGGTGTTTTGCCAATTATGGAATTGGGCAAGGCTGCCGGTGTTGAAACCCCGCTGTTGGAATCGATGATCCACATCTGCGAGGCATTATTAGGTCAAGACCTGCATTCAAATGGACGTAATCTGAAGAATCTTGGTCTTGCCGAGAAAACAAAACAAGAGATATTAGACTATATTACTCATGAAGCATAATCCTGCTTTAAAAGACGTTTTCGGATTCATTAAGCCCCTTGTGGATGTCCACACGATGGGTGTTTACACTATGGCCAACCTGTTGAGGGATTGCGGCTATAAGGTGTATGTATCAAACGATGATGTAAACGAGGCTGTTGAGCAGATTCATAAAATCAACAACTATAGCCTCGTGAAGAGTTGGCTTGTCAGGAACCACATCACCCGATTGGGATTCAGCTATCGTCTTGACCCCGTGGAAGGATGCAATTATTTCCTTTCATTATATCATCATCTGATGGACGACAATATGTTTGCCGACGACGGTGGACAGTTGCAGCAGATATTCTTTGCCGGATTGCCCGACACTTGTGAATTGGTGAAAGGTAAAACCAATGGCGAGATATTGGTATTCCCAGGTAATGAAAGCCCGATAGAATCCCTTTCCATGTTGCATGTGCCAAAAGGATTAATGCCTGCGGCATTGAACCAGAACAATCCATACGACAATATGCGTTGGGATTTTGCCAAGAAACTGATTGAGTCGGAACGTTACAAGTTGGAACAGCCGCTTGATCACTATGGCTATAAAGAATGTGGGGCCGATAATGATACCTACGTGGCACGATTGAAATATGCCAAGGAGAAGCATGCTTTACCCATCATCAGAACACATTCCGGACCGTATAACCCAAACCGCTTGGAGGCATTAAAGGAATACAATTCATGGTGCAGAGAATTGGCCCAGAGTCGTTTACTGGATGTTCTCTCCATCGGAAGCTCACAGTTAACACAATCAAATTTTGGTGAGAACTGGGAAGGTAAACCCAACGGTGGCGGTGTGCCTGTTAATTCCGAGATGGAATATGTGGCCATCAAGGAAAATGCAAAACCCATGTTGGCAAGAACCTATTCGGGCACTAAGGATGTGCCGGGCTTGGCAAAGATTCATGAACGTGCCTTGAATATTTCGTGGCATGCCCTTTCTTTCTGGTGGTTTGACGAGTTGGATGGCCGTGGCCATAACAGCCTTCTGGACAACCTGAAAGAACACTTTGAGGCTGTGCGTTGGATTGTCACTACAGGCAAACCTGTTGAACCCAATGTACCTCATCACTTCGCTTTCCGTGGTGCAGATGATATTACCTATATCATAACAGGCTTCTTGGCAGCCAAAGCATGCAAGAAGTTGGGTGTTCAGCATCTGATATTGCAAAACATGCTAAACACACCTAAATACACCACGGGTGTTCAAGATTTGGCCAAGGGCAGAACTATGCTCAAACTAGTTCGTGAATTGGAAGATGACACCTTCCATGTGAGTTTGCAATCGCGTGCTGGTTTGGACTATTTCGCTCCTGATTTGGAAGAAGCCAAAGTACAGTTAGCCGCCGTCACCTGCCTGATGGACGACCTTGAGCCTGATAATGAGAATAGCCCGGAAATTATCCATGTGGTGAATTATTCGGAAGCTGTGCGTTTGGCTACACCTCCAATCATTAAAGATAGTATTCGCATTACCCTCAATGCACTTCATGAATACCGCAATGCCCGAATGTTGGGCAAGATTCCTAACATGAAATACGACAAGGAAGTCAAATATCGTGAGGAAGCATTATATAGCGAAGCCAAAGAGGCAATAGCCATGATGGAAAAGGCAGTGCCTAATCTATATACTCCAGAAGGTTTCTACAAAGTGTTTGTTGAAGGTTTCCTGCCCGTGCCATACTTGATGGATCAGAAACGCAAGTTCCCCAAAGCCACCCAATGGCACACGGCTATCAAGAATGGCGGTATTAGCGTGGTGGATGACGAAGGAAAGATCATTAACACTCTAGATAGATACCGCAAGATCATCTCTCAAATACACTGAACCTGTTTTGTTGACCAAAGTAGGTAGAAGTTGTTAATCAAAATGATCAACATACTGATAACTTCTGCTGGTAAACGTGTGTCGTTGACCCGTGAGTTCATGATTGAACTCAAGCAAGTGTGTAGCGATGATAAAGTTTATACTTGTGACATGAATCCAATGATGTCACCTGCTGGGGTTATATCAGACGGTTGTTTTAGGGTTCCTCCTTGCTCGTCAGAAGATTATATCGAAACACTTTTAACACTTTGCATCGAGCATCGCATTGGCCTCATTATTCCAACAATTGATACGGAGTTGGCAGTGCTATCTGCAAACAAAGACATTTTTGCCAAACGGGGTATTCGTGTGGTAGTTCCAGATTATGATTTTGTGCTGAAGTGTTTGGATAAACGCAAAACCGACAAACTTTTCAAACAATATAAAATCAACACCCCTGCACCACGAGACAAATATCACCCCGAATACCCAATGTTTGCCAAACCCTATGACGGGTCGCGAAGCGAAAATATACATATTATCCATAAAAGTGAAGATTTGACTAGTGATATTTTGAACGATCCAAAACTTCTCTTTATGGATTATGTGAACAAAGAAGAGTATAAGGAGTTTACGGTTGATATGTATTATGGTCGTGACAATCATGTGAAATCAATCGTTCCGCGTGAGCGACTCGAAGTGCGTGCCGGCGAAATAAATAAAGGTATCACAAAAAAAAATTACTTGGTTGATTACCTGAAAGAGCGCATGGAATATACCCCTGGTGTGGTTGGGAGCATCTGCGTGCAGCTCTTTTACCGAAAGACGGACGACGATGTTCTGGGCATTGAAATCAATCCACGTTTCGGTGGAGGCTATCCGCTGTCATACTGCGCTGGCGCTAACTTTCCCAGAATGATTATTGAAGAGTATTTGATGTGTAAAAAGTTGGAATACTCTGACGATTGGTACGACCAAACCATCATGTTGCGCTATGATGATGAGGTGATTGTTTATAATGATGGAGAGAAGCAACGTCGTAGTGTTCGATTTGGACGATACGCTGTATAAGGAAATTGATTTCCTGAAATCGGCATTTCGAGAGATAGGGGAGTATTTGGAAAAACAGTTCGTATTGAACGCCCCATACGATGAATTGATCGGCTATTATCATCAAGGGAAGGATGCTTTTCAAGAAATCATAGACTCCTATCAATTATCCATCGACAAGAACATCCTTGTAAAGATGTATCGTGCGCACCGACCAAGCCTTTGCTTGGACGAGGATACACGACAAGCCTTGCAGGGGCTGATGAAAAAGAAATACCGTCTGGCAATCATAACGGACGGACGGTCGGTGTCACAGAGAAATAAAATCAAAGCCCTTGGGCTGGAAGAGTTTATAAAAAGGGAAGATATACTCATATCGGATGAGACAGGTCATCAAAAGCCGGATGAGTATGCCTTCAAATGGATGGAGGAACGATATAAAGGCTGTGACTTTGTCTATGTGTGGATAATCCTGAGAAGGATTTTGTTGCGCCCAACCGATTGGGTTGGGAAACCATTTGTTTGATGGATGATGGCAGAAATATTTACGGGCAGAATTTCAATCTGCCGATGGAGTATCTGCCGAAAAAGAGAATTCACACAATTTCGGAACTCAATTGGTTGATGTAAATCAGTCACCAGGGGTATCCATCATAATCCCTGTATTTCAGGTTTCGGATTATGTGGAAAGATGCCTCTGGTCTGTAATAAACCAACTTTATGAGAATATTGAGAGCATCCTCGTGGATGATTGCTCAGCAGACGATAGTATAGCCAAGTGTGAAAGGCTGATTGAAGGGTATAACGGGCCGATTAAGTTCAGAATACTTCACCATGAACAGAATCGTGGTCTGTCCGCTGCCAGGAACACAGGAACCGATGCTGCTTCGGGCGTTTATCTGTATTACTTGGATAGCGATGATGAGATTACGCCCGACTGCATTGAAAAACTGGTGTCGTATGTCTGTGATGACGACAGCATACAAATGGTGCAGGGAAGGTACCAAATGAAGGGTGACGGGAAAGAAGCGTTAGGGAAAAGCGATGAAAAACGGCTGCTTAGCAATGACGAAGTCAGAGAACAGTTTCTCAGATGTCGCAAACTTAATTATACAGTTTGGAATAAACTGGTGAAGCGATCTTTCATAATCGACAACGGGCTATATAACAAGGAAGGAATCATCAATGAGGATTTGCTGTGGACATTCTATTTGATAAAACATTTGAATAACGCACAGCTTTGCAATGATGTAACCTATTATTATCATATACGGCCAGGCTCGATACTGACAGGCGGCAGCAAGCGGAAAAAAGGTCAGAGCTATGTGGTGATTTTCAATGAAATTCTTAATTATTTGACCCCTGGTAAAGAGCGTGAAGAGCTGAAAGGCTATCAATCCACTTTTTGCTCTGAATTGGCTAACTATCTTCGAGTTGTTCCAGAACTAAAACCGATAATACGGTTATACAAAAGACAAGCCAAACAATACGGTTGTTGGTCGGTTTACTTCACCATTATTACAGTTGCTTTTTTGAGCCGTTTTTGTAATCCAATGGGGATTTTGAAACGGCTTAATGATTTGAGGGAAATAGTTTTACGTGGAAAATGAGAGAAATTTTGAAAGCCGAATTGCAGCTTTGTATTTTGGCCGTAATGGGGGGGGGATATGATGTAAGATGTAAAAGGAAAGAAGGAAAATGTTAAGGATGGGGATTTGATAAACTATAACTGAATAATATGAAACATCTTGAATTTATAGACGATCATCTTTTGGACGATGTGAGCGAGCAGGCAAAAGTATCGCCAAGGTTGAGGCTGAACTATAACTTCCACAAGTCTTTGAAAGAGAAATGCCATCGTATGCTAAATGCGTTGGAACCCGACACGGAAATCCCTATCCATCGTCATCCAAAGAAGGATGAAACCATTATCATTCTCACTGGGAAAGCGAAGGTGTTTACCTATAACTCCAGAGGCACAATGGAAGATTATGCCCTACTTTGTTGTGATGATGTTGGAAATATTGGTGTAAACATTCCTAAAAACACTTGGCACACTATCATGTGTGTTGAGCCTTGTGTGCTGTTTGAGTGCAAGGAGGGCCCATTTGTGTCGCACGAGGAGGAAGGAATATTGGAAGTGAAGAGTGAAAAATGAAAAGTGAAAAGTTGAAGACAATCTTAAAAGGTTTTTGGGCTTTTTGCACTTTTCTGGTTGTTCCGCAAAGGCGACCCAAAGAAGTGGAATGATGAAAAATTTAAAGTTAACGGGTAATAGTTAACAGTCCTAGGTAATGACGCAAGACGAACGTTGGCTGGCCAAATATAACGAAGTGATGGAATTTATGGAAACGAACCACAGGAATCCGTCACGTCACAGATTGGAAGAACACGATATGCTAAACTGGCTCAAAGCCACAAGGAAAAAGATGAATGCAGGGGAGTTGAAAGAAGATAGAGTTGAGCTGTTTCAGAAGTTGTTGGAAATAGGGGAGAAGTATAAGAGGGTGAATCAGTATAGATAATAGAATTTTTAATTTATTATGAGTAGAAGGAAATCAGAACTTGCAGAAATGTTTCTTGATATGTTCAGGAAAACTAATTGTCGTACTGGACAAGGCTTTATGACAAGAAATTTACAGTTTCAATTATTTGATAAATTAAATCCAGTTGAAAAAGATGCATTTGATGAAGTGTTAAATGATTTATATACAAATGGATATTTTGAGGTGGATTCAATTGAGAAGCCTTCATTTTTTAAGCTTACTCAAAAAGGATATGACTATATTTACGATGATAAAGCTTTACTAGATTGTTGTTTTGACAACGAAATTGCTAAGCAAGAATCAGTATCAAAAACCAGAGCACTTCTCGTCTCATATCCAAACATACAGCAACAAGTCGATCAAGCATTAGCAAAAATTGAAGCTGGAATTGACGAAAGAAACGTAATTGATGATTTTCGACTCTCTTTAGAACTGCTTCTGCGTGAGGTGCTTGGAAATAACAAGTCTTTGGAAAACCAAACAGCAGAAATCGGGCAATACCTGAAGAACAAAGGTGTATCAGCTCAATTCAGAAATATGTTTGAGAAAATGATTGATTATTATTCAAAATACCAAAATGAGTATGTGAAACATAATGACAAGGTTGAATCTTCTGAGATAGATTTTGTTGTGAATATCACACTTTTATTCATGAGAGTATTCCTTGTTTGATAGTTGTATTTATCTGGACATTTTGTAAAGAAATGGGAAGCATTAAGATAATAGGTGACAATAATCAAATCTATAGTGATATTAAGGATAGTCGTATTAATAGTGACGACAATTTCCATAATATAAACAATGATACTATTACAAACAATAATTCATCCAAGAGATGGATTGGTGTGGCTTCTTTGATAGTGGCGATAATTGGACTAATTATTACTTGTATTGTTTATCGTGATTCTATTATTCAATTTTTCAAATAGGTAAATATGAGCGCAAAAGTTGATATAGATGGTAATGGTAATATTGTTATTCAAAAAGTTGAAGGTTCAACCATTACAATAAATCCTTCTATTCCAGAGGAGGTCAGGAAGGCTTTAATAGAACACCAATCACTAATTTCGGAATTGCCTGACAGAATAATTCAAATTCTTATGAGTAACAATACTAAAGAACCTCCTATCATCGGTGCAAACATTTATCTTGGTATAAACTATATTATTCCTGGTTTTAGCATTGAAGGGGTGTCAATAAATGTACAAATTACTAACTTGACAAAGGAAATCCGTTTCTATAACAAACCTTTTTTTAAGGTCTCTATTCCTATAGAACGAAATGCAGACACGTTTATAATGACTAATGTTGTTGGTGAAGCTATTGTTTTTCCTCGAAAAATGGAATATGGTGAAGTGGTTAGTGAAGGCTATCAACTTGTTCCTAACAATATAGGCATGTTTGAAAAGCTTTTAGAGAAAGATATTGATGCAACAATAACAGCTTACGTTACAACTACGCTTGGCGAAGTTTACAAGTCGGAACCATATCCTATTAAGGACATAGTTAGACAAGGAAAATATGTGAAATAAATTGTATTCATACTTAAGAATAAATATACAAATGAAAAAAGTAATGCTTGTTTTCGGAACCCGTCCAGAGGCCATCAAGATGTGTCCGCTGGTGAAGGAGTTCCAGAAGTATCCGAAAGATTTTGAAACCATAGTGTGCGTGACGGGTCAGCACAGAGAGATGCTCGACCAGGTGCTGAAAATATTTGAGGTTACTCCTGATTTCGACCTCAACATCATGAAGCAGGGACAAGACCTGTATGACGTAACAGCCCGTGTGCTGACGGGCATGAGGGATGTGTTCAAAGAGTGCAAGCCCGATGTGGTGCTGGTGCATGGCGACACTACTACCAGTACGGCTGCAGCCCTTGCTGCCTTCTATCAGCAAATTCCTGTGGGTCATGTGGAGGCAGGTCTTAGGACTCACAACATCTACAGCCCATGGCCGGAGGAGATGAACCGCCAGATTACGGGCAGAATTGCTACCTATAACTTCTCACCCACACCTTTGAGTGAAAGCAACTTGAAAGCCGAGAAAGCTCAGGGAAAGATTTATGTGACGGGTAATACCGTTATTGATGCTCTTCACATGGTGGTGAATAAGCTGAAGAGTGACAAAGCTTTGGCCGATGAGCAGATCAACGTGCTGAAAGAGGCGGGTTATGATGTAACTCGTTTGGATGGTGGTAAGAAACTCGTTCTCATCACAGGCCACCGTCGTGAGAATTTTGGTGACGGGTTTATCAGCATGGTGACGGCTATGAAGGATCTGAGTGAGAAGTATCCAAATGTAGACTTTGTTTATCCCATGCACCTCAACCCCAACGTGCGTAAGCCGATCCACGAAGTGTTTGGCGAAGATTTGACTCGCCCGAACTTCTTCTTCATCGAACCACTTCAGTACTTAGAGTTCGTGTATCTGATGGAGAAATCAACCGTTGTGCTTACCGACAGTGGTGGCATTCAAGAAGAGGCTCCTGGTCTTGGAAAACCCGTGCTGGTGATGAGAGATACAACTGAGAGACCGGAAGCACTTGAGAGTGGTACCGTTCATTTGGTTGGTACCAATCACGATTTGATTGTGTCGGAAGTGAGCACCTTGATGGATGATGCGGCTGCCTACGAAAAGATGAGCAAGGCCGTGAACCCCTATGGTGATGGCTTGGCTTGCGGTCGCATCGTTGATGCACTAAGATAATGATTTACGAGGCGGGCTTGTTCAAACCTGCCTCGTTTGCACCATAGACATATTCAATGATAAAATCCATCTCCATCCGCGATGTGGCCAGCTACGACCATGAGGGCGTCACGTTCGACAATCTAGCGAAGGTGAACCTCATTTTCGGCGGCAACGGCACGGGAAAAACCACCCTGAGCCGCGTGCTGAACGACGTGGGGCGTTACCCGCAATGTCAACTGCAATGGGGCGGGCGCACGCACGATGTGGTGGCGTATAATCAAGACTTCAAGCGCAACAACCTGGTGGAGAAAATCCCCGGGGTGTTCACCATGGGGCCGTCGGGCTACTCCTACTGGAGCCAACAAACCCGTATGGCAAAACTCAAACGCGAAATGGAGCGCAAGGCACACGACCCCATAGCCCAACGCGAACTGGAGCAAACCCTCAAAGAGGAATTGGAGGGCTGGCCGTTATTTGAATGAATATGGAGACGGACGTTTATAATGATTTCCTGCAGCTGGTGAGGCTGGGAATTGGGCACCGGGCGGGTCCGCTGTCGGCCAATCCCGACTGGGAGGCTATCTATGCCCAAGCCCAAAAGCATGCGCTGCCGGCTGTGCTGGTGGATGGCATCAATGATGTAAGATGTAAGAGGGATGATGTAAGATGTGAGGGTGAATCTCATACATCAGCTATCATACATCAGCCATCGTTTCCTCCTAAGGAGCTGATGCTGCAGTGGATAGGGGAGACGTTGCAGAGCTTCGAGATGCCTCGCAAGATATATCTGCAGGCGGTGGCGTCACTGGCGCGATTCTATAATGCTCACGGCTACAGGATGATGGTGCTGAAAGGCTACGCCTGTAGCCTCAACTGGCCGCGTCCAGAACACCGGCCCTGTGGCGACATCGACATCTGGCTCTTCGGCCAGCAGAAGGAGGCCGACGCTGCTATGGAAAAAACGATTGGCATCAAGGTAGACACCTCGCATCATCACCACACGGTCTTCGATTGGGGCGGCTTCACGGTGGAGAACCACTACGACTTTGTGAACGTCCATTTCTACCGGTCGAGCCGCAGGATGGAGAGTCTGTTCAAGGAACTGGGTGCTTTCGAGCAGAAAAACGAAAACGAAAACCAAAACGAAAAACTCTCGCAGAAAGCGCAGAAAACGCTGAAAGGGTACGGTTTCGCGCACCAGCCGGTAGAATTGCTGGGCGAGAGGCTGTGGTTACCGTCGCCCAATCTCCATGCGCTGTTCTTGTTGCGCCATCTGGGAGCCCATTTCGCCGCCATCGACATCTCTCTGCGCCAGCTACTCGACTGGGCCTTCTTTGCCGAGAAACACACTGGAGATGTAAGATGTAAGACGGAAGAGGTAAGATGTGAGGACAAATCTCATACATCAGCCATCAAACATCAGCCATCACAGGAGGTCGACTGGGAGTGGCTACAAGGGGTGCTGGAGGAATACGGCATGAGCCAGTTTTTCCATTGCGTCAATGCCATCTGCGTGGAGGATTTGGGCTTTGCGGAGGAGGTGTTTCCTAAGGGCGACTTCGACCCGCTGCTGAAACAGCGTATCCTTACGGACATCCTCGCGCCCGAGTATCCGCGCGAAGAGCCAGCGGGCTTCATCCCCAAGATGACCTACAAATACCGCCGCTGGCAGGGCAACGCCTGGAAGCAGCGCCTCGTGTACGACGACAACCGCTTCGTCAGCTTCTGGACCGGCCTGGGCGAGCACCTCTTCCGGCCATAGAAACCCTCACTTCCTGCCTTGACCAGATTTACCGAGTTCCAGAAAAAATGACTTATGGCACTACTGAAGTTTCACACACAGAGAACCAATAATCGCACGCCAGAGGAGAGGCGCGAGGCGCTGGAACTGGGAAAACTGGGCGAACAGATGGCGACGAAGTATCTGGAGGACAACGGTTACACCATCCTCGAACGTAACTACCGCAAGGGACATCTAGAGATTGACATCATCGCACTTGACCATCGCTCAGAGTTCAACGCCCCCGAATCAGGGGGACAGGAACTTTGATACACAATATATTCCCTCGAAAATTGTTATCTAAGTGTAGTTTAAACTGAGAATTGTTGTCAATACCATATTAGTACCATGCCTCGGAGTGCAATGAAGGAAAGCGGCTGCGGCATCTACCATGTGATGATGCGAGGGAAGGGAATACACATTGCTGTCCACTAAAAATCAGTGAAAGTTCTTTGAAATTATTGTTAGTTAATTATTTGTAGAGATTTTTCGAGCGCGACGATTTGAATTTGTATCTTTGCAGGATAATCCCTGCATATGAATCAAGACATATACGTTTTTGCTCAATTGGTTTAATTCCTGAATAACGACAAGTTCCGTCGTATCGTCACAAAATACAGCGGCGACCGCTATGTGAAGCACTTCACCTGCTGGAACCAGTTGCTGGTGATGATGTTCGGACAATTGACCAATTGCGAGAGTTTGCGTGATTTGATTGTCATCATCGAGGCTCACCGCAGCAAGTGCTACCATCTCGGCTTTGGCAAGCATATCACCAAGAGCAATCTTGCTAAAGCCAACCAGAACCGCGACTGCCGCATCATCGAGGAGTTTGCCTACTTCCTTGTGGCGGAAGCCAGAAGCAAGCGGATTACGGACATCTTCAAACTCGGTGGCAGTGTCTACGCTTTTGATTCAACGACCATCGACCTGTGTCTATCCGTGTTTTGGTGGGCCAAGTTCCGCAAGCATAAGGGTGGCATCAAGATACACACCCTCTATGACATCGAGACGCAGGTGCCGGCATTCTTCCATATCACCGAAGCGGCGGTCAACGATGTCCGTGCAATGGATGAGCTTACATACGAGCCTGGCGCATACTACATCTTCGACCGAGGTTACAACGATTTCTGCCGTCTTCATAGAATCACCTGCACGGACTCCTACTTTGTCGTGAGAGCCAAGAAGAATCTACAGTACAGGGCTGTAAAATGGAGACGAAGACTTCCTAACGACGTGCTGTCAGACGCCACTATCACTTTGACGGGTTACTATCCGAGCAAGCACTACCCAGAGCCGTTGCGGCTTGTGCGTTTCTGGGATGCCGAACAGGAAAGGGAATTCACGTTTCTGACGAATGCCTTTCATATCTCTTCATTGCAGGTGGCGGAACTCTACAAGAACCGCTGGCAGGTGGAACTCTTCTTCAAATGGCTAAAACAGCATTTGAAAATCAAGAAATTCTGGGGCACCACTGAAAACGCAGTGCGCATCCAAATCTATTCGGCCATCTGCGCCTACTGCCTTGTGGCAATCGTTCAACACGATCTGCAACTGAAACGAAGCACCTATGAGGTGTTGCAGATACTCGGAGTTTCACTGACAGACAAAACTCCGCTTTACGATCTCTTCAACAATAATCAACTCAACGATTTCAAAGAACTCAACTATTTTAATGGACAGTTATTGTTAAACTTTTAAAATGTTAAATTTTTAGTGGACACTAATGAGAAAATATATGGAGTTAAAAATCGATCTATACCGAAGACAGGTTTTAACAGGTATCGAGAAAAATCAGCAGGAATACGAGTCTAGACAAAAAGAGACACAACAGAGAATTAGTTTGGTCGAAAAGATTGTTGAAGCTATGTCTTCGCACTAAACAACGGATTGGGTGTTTGTTTGACTTTTGATGTCTTATACCATAATTATTTGACGAATGGAGACATCAGGTTGTCTTATTCGGTTTATTGTATAATAATTTAATATATGTCAGAAAGAAAAAGAATTTATCTTTGTCTTGCTCATATGAGCGAAGACGGAATGGAACAGAAATACGTTAAGGAAGCTTTCGATACGAACTGGGTGGTGCCTCTGGGACCGAATGTGAATGGTTTTGAGGCTGACCTTGAAAAGTTTGTAGGCGAAAACAAACGGGTTGTCGCACTATCGAGCGGAACGGCTGCGGTACATCTGGGACTGCTGGCGGCTGGCGTGAAGCCGGGGGATGAGGTGCTGGTGCAGAGCTTTACGTTCTGTGCCTCGACACACCCGATTACGTACCTGGGTGCAACACCAGTGTTGATTGACTCGGAGCCGGACACGTGGAATATGGACCCAGAACTGCTGGAGGCGGCTATCAAAGACCGCATAGAGAAGACGGGAAAGAAGCCTGCGGCCATCGTGCCGGTGGCACTGTATGGCATGCCGTACAAGGCTGACCGTATAATGGAGATTGCCAATAAGTACGGTATTCCTGTAGTGGAGGATGCTGCTGAGGGATTTGGTTCGAAGTACAAAGGACAGACGCTGGGTACGTTTGGTAAGTATGGTGTGCTGTCATTCAATGGCAACAAGATGATCACGACCTCGGGCGGTGGTGCACTGATTACTGAGGATGAAGACCATTGGCGCGAGATTATGATGTATGCCACGCAGTACCGTGAGAGTTATCCGTACTATCAGCATGAAAAGATAGGTTACAACTATCGTATGTCGAACATTTGTGCGGGTATCGGTCGCGGACAGATGACTGTGGTTAATGACCATTTGGCTCATCATAAGCATGTGCAGAAGTTATATGAAGAACTTTTGAAAGACGTGCCAGGAATACACGTACACAGTCAGCCTGCTGGTGGAGATTACGATTCCAACTACTGGTTGTGTACTATCACCATTGATGAGGATGTGAAGATTAAGGGGCAGGAGAATGCGTACAAGACCATCGTGAAGGGTGCTGTAGGCGGTGCTGCGGGGGTGATTCACATGGCGGAGAGTGCTACGACGGATTGTCAGCCTAATGACAATGTGGAGGCACTGCGTGTGTTGATGGACCAGGCTCAGATTGAGGCTCGTCCGGTTTGGAAGCCTATGCACAAGCAGCCTTGCTATAAAGGCGTGCCTTGCTATCTGAATGGTGTTAGCGAAGCGATTTTTAAAGTGGGTATGTGCTTGCCTGCTGGTCCGTATGTGACGGAAGAGGATGTCAAGTATATTGTGGAGACGATAAAGAACGCCATTGTGGGGTAACGAAAACGAATTTCACTAATCATACGAATATGGTTATCACGCAGGCGATATTGGATGAGTTGACGGAGAGGGCGAAGGCGTCGGAGCGGCTGCGGATGAACTATAACTTCCACCAGTCGCTGGAAGATAAGTGCCATCGGATGCTGAATGCTGTGGAGCCAGGGACTGTGGTACCCATCCATCGGCATCCAACGAAGGATGAGTCTTTCGTTATCCTGCGAGGCAAGGTTAGGGTGACTACTCACAATGATGATGGCTCTATCATAGAAGATGTGGTGTTGAGTCAAGAGAGTGGCAACTATGGGGTTGACATCCCTAAGAATGTGTGGCATAAGATGGAGTCATTAGAGTCAGGGAGTGTTATCTTTGAATGCAAGGAGGGGCCGTTTGTGGAGCACGAGGAGGAAGGGATACTGGAAGTGAAAAGTGAAAAATGAAGAGTGAAAAGTTGAAATCAATTCTAAAAGGTGTTTGGGAGTTTTGTAGGTATGTGTTTGTGCCGCAGAGGGGGAGTAATCATAAGGAATCAAAAAATGGCAACAACTTATTATTTCACAGATTCTCTGGAACGTATAGATGCCATGCTGGCATCAGAGATACCAGAGAAACCAGGCAGGGCAATACCGAGCTTGGAGATAATAAATGCTTCAGCGGTATATATGCCACAGGCTACTGTGATTCACGTGAATTTTGAAATAATGCCAGACATCTGGCATCTAGCGGAAGAGAAGTATAACCTTCCTGTTATTCAGAGTTTTGTATCGGAAGCAATCAGTATAGGAGGTAATAGCTCCTGCTGTAAGGATATTATGGTAACAGACAAGTGTTTGCGTCTGGTATATGACACCTCACTGAAGACTGAGCTCAACGAAGCTTTGGATGATGCAGCCCGTGTCAGGACATTGGCACTGGTGGTTTCAAAGAAAGCTAAACAAAGAGGCATGCCAGCGATCAAAGCATCCATAGGAATGGACTATGGCGCTGTAAATATGCTCCCCATCAATTTGCATGACGATAGATTTTCCAGATTTATGTGGAGGGGAGAGACTATAGACCGAGCATCGAGAAATGCTGATAAGGCAGATGATGATATTGTGATCAGTGATATAGTTTGGAAAAACCTGACAGAAAACAACCGCAAGTTGTTTGAGATGGAAGGACTGTCTTTTCCCACTTATCGGGGAAAGATTGTAAATATTGCGATGAACAACTGGGTATCAAAATAAGAAAGGCATCATGAAGAAGATAAAATTTGACTTGAATGGCGATAACAGACCGTATATAGAAGATCTGGAAGAGGCAAAAGATTCCATGTTCAGGGATCAGTATGAACAGTGCATACTTCTTATTGATGCCTACCTGAAGGGCGTTAAGAATATGCAGGAAACACCTGCGGCTTTACGTAACAGCGTAGATAACAATAATAACATTGTTGTGTTCGACGGTGAGCGTGGAACAGGAAAGACCTCTTGTATGCTTTCGATGGCCAATATGCTCACATCAGAACATCATGAAGCGATTTGCCAGAATGCCAAGTATGCAGCAGAGGCGGAGTTTCTTGCTATTCCCATGATTGACCCTTCCTTCTTTGATGAAGAACACAATATACTATCCTTGTTCATTGCCCGGCTATACCGTGTTTTCCAAGAAAAAGAAGAGTCGGCAGAGTGCGTGGAAGAAGGGACGGGGAATAAGTATAGGACAGACTTGATGAAGATGTTTGTCACTGTACAGCAGAACCTTCGCAGCATGTTTGGTGACAAGAAGGCAAAGGACGGTATGGAGTACCTGGTGGATATGGCGGCCTCGGTGGATATTAGAGAGAACATCCAGAATCTGGTGGATTTGTATCTGAAATACAGCGGTTGCAAAGATGGGGTGCTACTGTTGCTGGTTGATGATATAGATATAGACAGCGATCACGCCTACGAGATGTGCGAACAATTGCGGAAATACTTTATGCAACCCAACATCATCACACTGATGTCGATGAAGATAGCGCAGTTGTCGGGTATCATCCAGCGGAAGTACACTGAAGAATATCTTGTTACGGATGACGGGACTCCCTACAGAAGATTTCAGCGTGTGAACTATAGTGAAAGGAATGAGATAGCCCAGCGTGCGGAACGCTATCTGGCTAAACTGCTTCCCGCCCATCAGCGCATCTATATGCCTTCGCCGTCGGAATATATGGACGCAGAACCTGTCTTTAATGACAAAGAGCGGTGGGGTTATAACCTGTCAGACGGAATTAAGATCAAGCAGGTTATCCCGGAACTGATATTCCTGAAGACAAGATACCTGTTTTATAACAGTGCCAAACGGGTGAGTTATATTGTGCCGAGGAACCTGCGTGATATGCGACAGATGTTTAAACTGCTGTTGCAGATGAACGACTATGCAGAGTCGGGCGAGGCAAGTCCTCATTACTATAACAAGGAAATGTTTCGTCAGTATTTCTACAATGACTGGTGTGATATTAACCTGACAGAAGAATACAAGGAATATGCAGACAGGGTGAAGCGTGTGCAAAACATGGAAGAACTGAATTACGAGGTGCTCCAGATACTGGATGACATTACCGAGTCGAACCTGAAAAACAGGACGGGAAAAGAAATCGTAGATAAGATTCTGAGTCCCCACAACACTCCCTTTAACATATCTATTGGCGATGTGTTGGCTATTATCAGACTGACGCAGCGCACAAAAATGGGCGAGGATGTCAGGAAGTTCTTGTTTTTCTTAAGGTCATTCTATAGCATCCAGCTATATGGGGCCTATGACAGCATCTCTTCGTCGAGTGAAAAGGAGAAGGAGCAGGAACGAGCGAATTTGCTGATACAAAAACCAGAACACGATGTAGTGTGGAATGACTATGAAGCCATTGTTGGAGGCAGCGTGTATTGTACCGACTTGGATGAACTGATACCACAGGAGTATAATTCGAACAAGATTTTCCGTAGTGTCATATCATTAGGTAATATTGACAATCTTTTTGAATTATGCCTGAATGACTGGCAGAAGGCAAGTGAGCAGAATCTGATAAGGCTGGCAGAATTTCTGATGCTGACGATTTATTATGATGGAAGCAAAGATTTGTCCATGCAATTGTCTTTCCGCAGTTCGCCAGACTTATGCTATGATGCCTTTTCGCAGCATACCGATTTGTACTTTGACCTAGGAGCGTTGTTTTTCAACCTATGCAGAGTGGAACGCTGTTTCAACAGATTTCAGGTGTTGCCTCATGGAAGGGCATTTCTTGACATGTTAAAATCAGAAAGAAGTGAAGGCCGCGACCCGCTCTTTACCGATATGAAGCAACTGACATCGCAAAACCGTCATAAAGAATGGAAAAACGATGAAGAAAAATGGCTGTCGTTCTGCTGTTTCCGCAATATGGAGATTATGGAAGACCTTTTGGATACAGTCAGGGCAAAAGAATATGACAAGGGTCTTGACAGTTATGGAATGCTTCACGATTTCTTTGAAGCGGTAGCCAACTATAGTATCAAATCGTATGACCGATATGATGATGACAGGACTGGGGAAGAAGATAAGCCATACACTATTCACTTTGAGTTCTTCAGGAAATTTGCCGAATTGTTTTCTTCGGAAAATGCTGCTGTGAAAGAACAATTTGTGAGCATCTTCAATACCACAACGATAAAAGACCCTTTTGAAGACGATTTGAATGTCATCATTAGAAATTCATAAACAGAAGGAGCTGCAGTTGTGTCTTAGGGGACTGCTGTTGCGGGCGGATTGTACCCCATTCATCAAGCAACTGGTGAAAGGAAACTATAGCGTAGAATCACCACGGATTGAACCTATGGAGCTGGTTCAAATGATGCGTAGTGTATGTGGTGATGATGAGCAGTTCACGATAGACCAGCTGTACGGTATCGTTGAGATGCTGAAGACGCATTGGATGAAAGCAGACGCAGATTCAGACCGTCTGGCTTACTCCAAGGCCCCTACGATATACAACGCCTTGCTTTATTTCGTGGATCAAGGAACACTGGAGCTGAAGGATAACACGCAAGTAGTTTGCCATTGGCAGGACATTCTACGTTGGCATACACTCAGTTCTGCTATAGGAGAAGATCTGCTGGTGTGCGCTTTTCTGGCCGCTTACGACTTGAATAACGTTCCAGATCCCACAAAAAGAAACGATTTTGCCTGGCCTTCATATATCAGGACCGACGATCCCGTACTGGAAACCATGCTGGAAATGCCATTGGCGGACATACATGCGCACTTGAAGGGCTCTTCTCTCAATTTCGATATCAACTGGATATGCCTGATGAATCACATCACAGGCCGTAAGACACAATTTGATGAAATAGCAGGATTCGTTCAAGGACACCACCATCAAAGCAACGATTCAACAGGTCTTTATCAGAAAGCGGTAGTTGCAGCCGCTATACGCTTGTATCTTGCACAGCTTGAGGCAAAGAGTCCTGTATATACAAAAAAGGAACTGTCAGGCTTGATGAGAAAGTTCCCGGACAGCACTATATTGGATGAGGCAAGCAAATTGCAGCAATCTATTGAAACAGCATTGCAAACCTGCGGAAAACAGTATGTCAATGACCAAACAGGCGATGCTGAACGCTTTGACTACGCCATCAGAGAGGGCGTGACAGTGCCCCGTGGGAAGCAGGAAATGTGCGCGTATAGTTTGCTCTCCGGCGAAAGACATATACTATATAGTACGCTGAGGGGAATCTATCTTGGGGACTATAGTGATGGATGTGTAGCGACATTACTATACATCTATCTTCTAATCAAAAATGAGATCCGTCACGAAATCAGTCAGCTTAATGACACAGTAGGTTTCGCAAATTTCAGTATCTACGAAGAACGTAAACTCATCTTTGCCAAACCCTATCCTGCCTATAAAAAGGCCGCCATCCATCTGGCAGTGGCCAGTTTCTTCAGCGACCACCCCGAAGGCAGCAGGTATCACGAGACCCGTATTACTCCTGAAGATGAGGATGACATGGTGGATAAGAATATAGAAGAAATAGAATTCGATGACAATGCCATAGAAGACCCGATGTTCAGAACCTGCAATGATGCAGAAAGTACACATTGGACATACCGTTACATCTATCATTTTATCAAGGAAAAAGACGAGCCAAAAGAAGAAGCGTTAGACGCTGTGCCGCGACACCATGCTTTGAGGGAGAAGGTGAAGAAACAGGCACAAGGTATCTATGACCTGCGAAATTCATTGAGGAAGAATAAGAAAGACGAGTATTACGCAGACAGAATAGTTGGCATAGATGCCGCCAATAGTGAGATAGCGGCAAGACCAGAGGTGTTTGCGCAGGCGTTTCGCTACCTAAGAAGACATCAGATAAAAAACAAGCAGATGCACTGTCCTGCCGACCTCGGTATAACCTACCATGTGGGTGAGGACTTTATGGACATCGTGGATGGGCTGCGGGCTGTAGATGAAGCCATACTTTTTCTTCAGTTGCAAAAAGGAGACAGGATAGGTCACGGGCTTGTGCTGGGTGTGGAGGCCGGCAAGTATTACCAACTACGGAACTACACTGTGGCTATGTCACTACAGATGCAGATGGACAATGCCGCCTGGCTATGGAACCGTATGAGCCGGATGGGCATACACAATAAATGCAATGCAGAACTGCAGCGGCGGTTTGGAGACTGTTTCAGGCGAGTATATCCTAGCTATGGAGGAACACCGAGTATAGATTTGTATTATAGCAGTATGCTATTGCGCGGTGATAACCCTGAGTGCTATGATGCAGATGGTCATGTGAACAACCGCTATAAGGATGTGACGGCATGGGGCAATAAGGCACTGGTGAGGACAAAGGTGTGCGACGAGGCCCGAAAACAGCGTGAAGCCTGCAAATTGTATCATCAATACCACTATAGTAAAGAAGGAAAACTAAATGGCGGAACGTATGATACGTGGGAGGTAGATGGAGCTATGTGCCAGACAATAGAAATGGTGCAACAACAACTGCTGCAACAAGTGGAGGGCCTGGGCATTGCTATAGAGTGCAACCCAACGTCCAACTTCAAGATAGGAGAAATAGACCGCTATGACAACCATCCTATCACAAAATTCAACACAATCAACGGGCAGTCAGAATATCCGAGGCATGATATTTCCGTATCCATTAACACAGATGACAAGGGCGTGTTTTCCACATCGATAGAACGAGAATATGCTTTGGTAGCTCATGCACTTATACGCAAATACAGGCTTGGAGAAGGAAATACAAGGGAAAGCGATGTGTTTGAGTGGCTTGATAAAACCAGGCTCAATTCTCTTTCTCAACGTTTTGACAAGTCTGTTTCACTCCAGGACCATCCAGAAAAGAGTACATTGAAGGGGTTGGAAGAACGCGTAAGAAAAGATATGGAAGACGAGATGCGTGGTCAACGTTTTATTGACCGGCTGAAAACGAGTATAATTATTCTAATGGGTAAGAAAAATGGTTGACTATCAATGGAATGATATTGTCAGGCTGACGGATGCCAAGTTTGAGGAATTGAAGGGCAAACTGTGGTTTAGTGACAATGCCTTTGTTATAACAGGGGTGGATCAAGAAGGTAAGGTTTTGCTAAAAGAACTTGATGCACCTGTGACGCTCAGCGATGTGCAGCCTATGCCAATAAGTAAGAAATATGCAAGTAATATCTATTATGACCCGGTGATTGCGGCCTCAGTTGTAAGGCCTGGTGATGAGATACCAGTATATAATAGAGACTATACTTACTTTCTGGATGCCTTTGAGCGAGTTCTCATAGGTGATGGTTCAACTTTGCGCATACAAGCAGAAAAACAAGGATTCAAATACATTCATGAATTACAGCATTGGCTGCGTGAGAAATATGGAACGGATGACCTGAGAATTCGTCATAGACTTATCACAGTGGTAGAAGACCAGTCGCGCAAATTATGGGGACTACGCGATAGTCTGGTGGAAGCAGGTGTGTCCACGTATCAGTTTCTATATGAAATGGCCAATATGCTATATCTGAGGTGGATGACATTCTATGATGAAAAAGCATCAAAGACTTGGAAATCGCTGGAAGAAGAAACAGGTGACGAGCTGATAGCACAATACCAAAAAGCCATACAAAAGATTGGTCAGCAAACGCGCATCTACTCTGCTACTGTTCTTAGCGAAGCTATCAGAGTGGTATCGCAGTGCGCCAAGGATGAAAACATCACGCAGGTGTTTGACCTCTTGCTGCAAGAAAACGGGATGACCAAAGAAGGAGGGGCGGTTCAGAATTATACACCCCCAGTATTGGCACAATTGTTAGTAGAATTGCTGCAACCAGAGACAGGAGAGCGATGGCATGACCCTGCATCAGGCTATGCTGGCTTCTTGGTAGCGATTGACAATTATTTGCGAGGTAAAAGTGACAACTACCACGGGCTGAATGAGGGTGAGAAGTTGTTCCAATTGACTGAAGCCCTTACGGGGATGGAAATTCAAAAGGAAGTGGCCAGGATTGGTTTTTGCAACACCCGATTCCACGGTTTGCGGAGTGAAGTGAAAGTCGGGGATTCGCTGACAACAATAGACTACAAACAATATGACGGTATCATTTGCGAACCGCCATTGCCAGTCTATACTTTGGCGGGAAAATCTCGAATGGGCAATACGACCAGAAACAGGCAGACAGACTTTGTAGAGTTGATTGCAAACTCCCTCAGTCTGCAACCCGGAAGCAGGGCTGCACTGTTGCTGCCCGAAAACTTCCTGTATAAAACTTCATCAGACTACCGAAGGGCAAGGAAACGCCTGTTTGAAGAATGTTATCTGCATACTATACTGCGACTGCCCCAAGGAATTTATACAAATTCGACGATACCGATGTGTGCTCTTTTTATCAGGCGACAGAGGGGGGGTGACGGTAAGGTGTTGGTGTATGACATGAAGAAGGGAAAACAGAAGCCAGAGCAACTGTGGGACATATCTGCGTTCAAAGATTTCAACAGGACCTACCATAGCAGGACGGCTGACAAAAGGAGTAAGTTGATAGCTCTGGATGCCATACGCAGTGAGGATTACAGAATCACCTTCAATGATGACAGAGGGCAGTTGGAAATGCAGATGGAAACCCCTATGCAATACTTGGATGAGGCCAATAAAGTGGTAAGGGAAATACGTAGTTTACTGGCAAGGATAGAAAAAGAGATTAATGGTTAACAATATTTATACTGTGAATATAAGGGAGATGCCATTAGCAGACCTTGTGGAAATACGTTCCGCGAGACGCCCCAGGCGTGTGGAAGTGCGTCCCTTTGACAGTTCATTGCCCTACGTTACTATCAAGATGCTGGAGACAGGAGCCTCCGGACAATATGCTGACAAAGCAGGATACGTGGTAGGTGAAAATGACCTTGTCATGGTAAAAGATGGCTATCGTAGCGGGAAAGTGTTTTTTGCGCAGGAAGGGATAGCCGCCTCGACATTGGCAGTATTGAGTCTGAAAAATGACGATGTGCTCACGAGTTATCTTTATTGTTACCTGAGTTATCGCTATGATGACTTCCAGAAACGAATAAAAGGTGCGGCCATAGGGCATTTGGACATGAACTATCTGAAGCAGATGGTAATTCCTGTGCCGGATATGGCCACACAGCAAGAAGTGGCAGATAAGTTTCAGCGAATAGAGGAGCTAACAAACGAATTGAAGCAAAAGACGCAGCGACTGAAAGAACTGTCGATGGAGATGAGTCGGAAGGATCTGAAAAAAAAGTGTGACGAACTGAACCTGCAGGCTGAGATGACTCTGAAGGCTTGGCTCAATGAGGTTTTTAAGAAACCCTTATGAAGATAAGAAGACTGAAGGTCACGGAATATAAGAACGTGACGGTTGACATATCGCTGCATGACAAACTGGTAACAATGCTGGTGGGTCAAAACGGCATGGGTAAGTCGAATATGATAGAGATTCTGCTTCTGATATTCGACGAGCTGAACCAGTTGGCTTCCGGGCGTAGGCCCTCTAAAGAGGAAATGCCCAGGTTTGACTACACTCTGGAGTATGAGTGTCGCGGGCAGCACTATAGGGCAGTTAAAGACGGAGGAATGTTGACTTTATGGCAGCCTGAAACACTTTTTGGTGAAGGATTTGAAACACTGATACCAAAGATACCTTTTGAGGCGTTGCCCAGCCAGATCATCGGTTACTATTCCGGTGAAAACAAACGTGTGAAGACGCTTGTTGCCAAACATATCAAGCGTGAAGAAAGTTCGAAGCGCAGACGATACTCAAAGGGCAACGTTGACGTATTTGAACCTAAGAGACTGTTTTTTGCGGAGAACCGCCATTCGATGCTGGTACTGACGACCCTATTGCTCTATCGGGAGCATCATGTGTATGGTCAGCAGATCAGAAAAGTATTGCAAGACGTAGTACACATTGGAGAGTGGGACAGAATACAGGTGAGGTTTCGAAATCCCAGCTTTGCCAAGATGGGACAGTTACAAAAGCAGCGACGCACATTAAATGACTATTATGAGCTGTTGATGCAGGGAGAGGTTCCTGACGGTGCTCATGTGTTCTGGGGAATTCGGGGAGATGTGGATAAATTGTTGAGTCTGCTGCTAAACGATGCCAATATACACGAGCGGAAATACTCTATTACGAAGGCAGAACGCGGTTCGAGAGAGTTTTTTGAAGTTGATACCATCCCGGCTGACGACGAGTTCAGGAAGCAACTCTTTGAAGAATTTCCTACACCGATGGACTTTTTGAATACTCTGGAAGAGTGTTATGTGCTGAATATGGTGGACAAACTTGATATAGTCCTTCGGAAAACAGGAGAAAATACGTTCTATCCCTATGTGCAACTGAGTGAAGGCGAGCAGCAATATTTGACAGTGATGGGGCTGATAGCCCTTTCGCACAGCAAGAATGATGAGACTTTGTTCCTGCTTGATGAACCAGATACACATATCAATCCACAGTGGCAAAGGAATTATATCAAGTATATTCTGGACTTGTCAATGACTAAGGCGGATAAAAAGAGCAAGGCATTCTTTATCTCAACACATAGTCCCTTGCTTGTACAGGCAAACTCCAGAGATGACGCAGATGTTAATCTGCTTTTGTTCAAGCGAGACGAGAACGGGAAGGTGCAGATAGATACCGAAGAAGATGTTGTGGAAAACTGGCGGATAGATCAGGTTCTGATGAGCAAGTATTTTGACCTGCCGTCGTCACGTCCAGCGTCGCTCGATGAGTTTATAGAGAGAAGAAGGGCAATGGTAGAAGGAGGTGCAGAAAATGGGGTCAAGAATAGTTTGGCGAGTGACGTGGATGAGTTTGGTTACCTGCCAACGGGGGAGACGATGGCGGATGTGGAGGCGATGGCGTATATTCACACGATCGCAGAGAAATTGCGTAAGGAGGGTCATCTATGAAGTATATAGATAGAAGTCAGGTGGGAGAACCAGCGATACTGCAAGAGTCGGCAGCACCTACGAAAGAAGAAGAGGTGGATGACGGGATTTACGGACATGATGAAGTAAAGAAAGCCTTAAATCAACTTCAACGTGGTATATGCTGTTATTGCGAATCGCGTTATAACCATACTACCTTTGGTGATGTTGAGCATTTTCGACCCAAGAAAGGTTACAAACAAGATGAGAAGGATGTGTTGCATAAGCCCGGTTACTATTGGCTTGCTTATAAATGGGAGAACCTGATGTATGCGTGTGAACAATGTAATCGTGTCTATAAGCATAATTATTTCCCGCTGAAAGACCGTACAAAGCGCTTTGACCCTAAAGTTTGTGATATTTCGCAGGAAGAACCATTATTGATAAATCCATATGAGGAGAAGAATCCTGAAAATCATTTGACTTTTGTTGGCACTGCTATTAAGCCATTGACAGATAAAGGGGTGGCTTCGATAACTTACTATGGGTTGGAACGTAAAGAATTGGACGAGCCTCGACAGGAGGTGTATAACGATATTATTGCCTTTATTGATGCTGTAAAGATTGCTGAAGGTACATCAGCAGAAGCTCCTATGATAGAAAAGTTGAAAGCGCGTATAAATGGAAAAATTGCTGCGGGGCAACATACATTGATGGTAAAAAGTAACTTCGGGAAATATCTTAAAGTATAGATTAGAAGGGTAATGAATACTGGTTATGTTTGACAGAATACAGAAAATAGGAACAGTTACTGGCAGCGGAAAGACGGTGATTAACGGGGACATGAAATGATGCAGGAGGAGGATATGATGGAGTTTTTTTGAGTTATCGGGATTCGGAGTGAGTTTTCAACGGCAAAACCGTCGAGCACAGTATTACCTCAATTAAATGCTAATGTATGATTACCATACAGGACTTGTACAACATAGTCGGCAATAAGATAGCCAACGAGCCGGAGAAGACGATTATCCGCAATAACTTTCCTCCGCAGGTAGCGGAGCAGATGTGTCGTGCCATCGATGGGCAGGAACGGGCGGAACATTTTCAGCGGCTGTTGAGGGAATACAACGAGTGGATGCAGAACCAACAGCGCCAGCAAGAGGCGGTGCAACGGTTTTTGAGGGAATATTACTAAGTAAGAGGATGTTTCATGAGTGGTTTACTGAGTTCGTTTGCAATAAGTGTTGCGGCTAATATTGTAACCTCTCTTTTCTCGAAGAATAATACGGAAAAAGAGATACGGACTGCATTTCAGGATGCTATCGAGAAATGGTGTCCTAATGAAGATATAAGGAGGTTTCGAGAGAGGGAAATCAGTAAGCTTTTGGAGGATTATATGGCTAATCCTAACATGGATCCATCAAATCTTCCAGCAGATATGAAAGAGTTCCTTTCTGTTTTCGAGAAGTGTGTGGCGGAACATCCTGCGGCATTTAATTATCTATCTGCCATTAAAGAAAAGGGATACTATGATGTCGTGATGACTTCGATTCAAGGCGTTCATCATAAACTGGATGTCATTCAAGAGAAGTTGGATGCAGCTAATCCTATACACGAAGAACTACACTCTGAGGCTGTCGCAGAGTTAAATACAGTACTGGCAGAGGACGTGGAGGATGCGGTGAATGCGCTGTTGTATGGTATTATAGCAGCTTTTGATGATGAAGATGTATTTGCTTATACCGAGGTCCACGAGAATGGAGATGTTGAGGTTGTTATAGATAAGGATTCGATGTTGGTGGAAGAGGATGGGGATTTCTACAGGCCAAAGTTCCATGACTTCAACTACGACTGGGACAAAGAGAATAGACCGGATTGGACTACAATAGACCCTGATACGGATTCCTTGGAGATGTTCTCGGAGAGCTATATAGCTGCTTTCCAACTGATGAGAATCAATTTCAACGATGGAATGGATGAGATCCAGTCATATCTGGATAAAAAGAGCATCAACGATCAGTTGTCTACGGACGAAAAGCGTCAACTGAACTTTATCATACAGAATATGCGAGCCGTGGAATCGGTCTTTGATAAAAACCACGATATCTTTCTTAAGGTGGAGAAGGCTCGTTTTTGCAATTTGGAAGTGAAATGTGTTCGTGAATTTGAGCAAAATGGGCTGCAACTCGGTCATTTTGAGATATACTATGCGACAGAATCGTACAGAGAGAAAATGACGGAAACAATAGCCCCAATGGAGATGCAAGACAACTTGCTTGATGTGTATATGATTAATCCGGACTATTATTTTAAGGTAACTGGATATGTCGGTGAATTGTTCCACTCTGTCAGGGCTTGGTGGGAGTTGTCTGGTATAAAGCATAATGAGATGGAAGGGGAGTGATGGTAATGAGGGATGACTTTGGATGGTTGATGTAAGATAATGATCGCCATGAATACAATCCATGGAGTAAATCCCAAGAACTCAAAGAGGTGCTGAAGAGAGAGGGGGAATGGAGTGATGGCTTGTTTGTCACACAGAAATCACAGAATGGTATAATGATGAGAGATTACATCAATAACTATTTTAATTACAGCGAAATAAGAATATGGACAGTGCAACAGAATCAGTAGAGATAACCTCAAAAGGAATAAGGAAGGTATTGAATAAATACACTCCTCAGCGAGCCATTGCAGAATATATCTGGAACGGTTTTGACGCTCATGCCAAAGTGGTGAAGTGTATTAGGCCATGTTAGACCAGTCATTTTCTGCACATAATCTTGAGGTTATCTTTGACCTTGAGAACCGCAAGGGAAACATCGACATCAATTGGATGCCGGAGGAGTACCGTGCGGCTGCAACGGAGATGAAAGAACTACGTCGCCAGATAAGTGAGTTGAAAAGCAAAGGGCGCAGAAAGACGGACGATGACATAGAGAAAATAGAGGAACTGGAGAAACAGTATAAAAAAGCAAAAGAGAAGAAGGAATCCGGTCGTCAGGCTTTCATGAAAGACTGTGAAGACAAAATCAATGACAAGGATTTTGAATTCACGATGACAAAGTATCTGGATGAGGATTCAGACAAAGAAGTGTTTAGACTGAATGCTGAAAAGCCTGAAGTGTTCTTTGCCTTGAAGCAATTACAATACAATATCCATAAAACCTTTAAGGTGAAGCAGGCAAATCGCCATGCTATCTTATGTAATGTGAAAGCACTTCTGCATACAAGGATGCCGCTGCACATCGTAAGGACGGATATCAGCAGTTTCTATGAGTCTATTACACAAGCGAAACTTCTTGAAAAAATAGAAGGAAACACCCTGCTAAGCCATAAATCCAAGGCTTTCATAAGAGCCATTCTCAAACTCTACGATGACTGCAAGGATGAAACGCTGGTGGCAAAAGGCGTGGGAGTACCCAGGGGGGTAGGAATCAGTCCTCTGTTGAGTGAAATATATGTGCGAGACCTTGACTCAAGCATCAGTTCATTTATTGGAACCCATTTCTACGCCCGTTATGTTGATGACATCTTCATTATTCTTACTGCATTTCCAAAAGGGGAAAAGGATTCAAAAGAATACTTTACGAATCTTCAAGCCATGTTTGGAAAGTATGGGCTGACTCTGAAAGATGAGACAGACCCTAAGAAAAAATGCAAACTAATGGATGTTGTCAAAGAAGACGAGATGTTTGACCCGTTTGATTATTTAGGGTACAGTATTTCCATTAACAGAACGAAAGGGCAGACTGAAACAACATTTGGTCTATCAAAGAATAAGACGGATCATTTCCAAGAAAAGGTTAACCATATTGTGACCCACTTTGAGAACAAAAGTAAAGTGAACATCAAAGAGGCATACAAAGACCTGATTGACCTGTTGAATTACATAACCGGGAATACCAAACTGTTTAAGAGCAAGGCTGGTGTAAAGGTTGGGTTGTATTATAACAATGATCTGCTGGATAAGATGGAAGATTTGGATACCCTACAACAGCATCTGAGGAATAAGGATATAGAACCCAGCCATAATGCGACGGGATGGGCAGAATGCAAAGCGAAGATTCAGAGGTATATAGGGGAGATAAACTTTAGAGATAGATGGCAACAGAAGAAGATGTTCCATTTCTCTCTGGCACGAATACAAGAAATGGAGGCCTGGTTATGAGACGGAAGAAAATAAAACTGCGTTACAAGAAGGAACGAGTGGTGTTCTCTGACGTGCTGCCGTATGAGCTTCCGTTTATCTTCACCAACCGCTATTTCTATCGTTTCCTGGTAAAAAACGAGGTGTGGATAGGTGAGGATGATAAATTACATTGGAAGGAAGGTGTTCATAAAGGGGTTGTTGCCATTCTCGCATTGTTGTCACAATACAGTGGAAAGCAGTTGAAAGACAAGACCGAAATAGAGCTTCAAAAGCGTTTGGTCACCATTCCGTTCAACTATTCCATTAAGCATAAGGAGACGAGCAACAGGCGTTTGTCAATTGTGCATCCGTTGAACCAGATACAAATGGTGGACTTCTATAACCGATATAGGAATACGCTATTGTATATGTGCGGCAAGAGTCATTTTTCCATTCGCTATCCCAATAAGGTTGCGTGTTATTTCTACTATAAGGACAGGCTTCACAGTACATTGTTGGGGAAAAAGTCGGATAAGCTGGAGATTTATTTCAGTGAGTACGAAAACATGAAGACCTACTTCAGTTATAAGCAATATCCGAATATATACAAGTTCTATGAGGACTATCGATACCAGCGTGCAGAAAAGAAATACAAGCATCTGCTGAAGTTTGACATACAGGGATGCTTTGACAATATCTATACGCACAGCATTGCCTGGGCTGTAAATGGAGGCATGAATACCTACAAAGACCATTTTGAGGGGAAAGATGATTCGTTTGCATCAAAGTGGGATGATATTATGCAGCAGCTCAATTACAATGAAACAAATGGCATAGTGATAGGGCCTGAGTTTTCGCGTATTTTTGCAGAGGTCATTATGCAGCATATTGACCTTAGAGCAGAAACTGAATTGAAAACTGCCGGATTCCTGAACAAAGTGGATTATGAGTGCTACAGATATGTGGATGATTTCTTCCTGTTCTATAATGATGAGGCAGTAAAGGAAAAGGCATTGAGAATTTTTGATGAGCTGCTTCGAGAGTTCAAGATGACTATCAGTCATGAGAAAACGATACAGATTGAGCGTCCATTCATAACCGACATCACTAGGGCAAAGAATCTGATAGATGTACTTCTGAGAGATACCTTTTCATTCTCTGCGAGAGAAAAGGAGGATGATACTGAAGATGAAGACAGAGACGAACATGAGGATGTTGATGAGGCGATTCCTGTAAAAGAAGAGAATTTGAAAAAAGCACTCGCCCAAGAGCCTCATTTCCACATGAAAGCTACTCATTTCAACAAGAAGTATAAAGACATTCTGTCAACAACGCATGTAGTGTCCAAAGATGTTGCCAACTATACCTTGGCAATTGCGAACATCCACTTGCCCAGACTGTTGAAGAAGTATGACAAGATCTTCAAAACATTAAAGAAAGGGTTGGAAAACCCCGATTTAGTACATTACCATGCGGATTGCAATAAACGAATTGCGCAATTGGAATCGCGATTGACGAACTACCTGTTAGAACTGGTTGATGCGGTATTTTTCATCTTCTCAGAAAATGAGCGCATTAATACAACCTTAAAGCTCTCTCAGGTTCTGAATGAGATAATCATCTATCTTGATAATGACTATGAATTGTCAAAGGAGAAGCGCATTAAACGCTTTACTGATAAGGCAAGGGATGTGGTTTTCAAGAAGATAAGGGATGAGGTTTGTCTGGTGATGCAGCATTCTCCCATGAGTCCTGACACACAGTTGGAAACGTTATATCTGCTGCCTGTTTTCCGGCAGATGAGAGTCAAATACAGACTAACATCCATTGAATTAGAGAAGTATCTTGGTATGGTACGTAAGGATGACGGGGCGCTTGATAGATTCCCAAAACTGAATGCAATTGCCATCATTATCCTTCTCTATTATATGGGTTCTTCAAACGAGTATCGTGTCCTTCGTGAATCGCTTAAGGTGGAGATAAAGAAAGTGTTTGATGAGATGCCAGCAATGAGAAAGCATCGTTCAGCAGAAATGGCCATATTGGCATTGGATCTGGCCGCGTGCCCATATTTGGGAGAGAAGCATGTTTCCTATAAACGAGGGATACTACAGTCGATGGGCCTTTCTAAGGCTGATGCGGATGCTGTAGCGGAATATATAAAGACGCAAAAATATATGTTCACCAAATGGACTGGAGTGAACGTGACTAAAGAATTAAATGCCAAGATCAGCCAGGAGGTCTACTCCTGATGGTCTCAGCGGGGGAGCAAGTCGGTACAAAGTGCTCAATACTTTTCACACACATAACCGGCTTGTGGCTTTATGAAAGCCATTCTTGGTGTTTAGGGCACTGGGCACCAATTTCCTTTGAAAATAGAAAAACCCACGATGTTTAAGCGTTAAAGAAGCGTAAATGTTGTGAAGGAATGCAATAAATTCGGGGGAAAGGCGTTATCTTTGCAAAGAATTTGAAGCCTGTTTATATTGCAATTAATGTGATAATCTTTGATAATCATAATGTTATTGTGATTTGAAGAGCTTTGGAAATGTGTAAAAACTGACTCTGAAAACTCTTAGGAAATGTGATTATGAGACGTAAGATATACGACAGTCTGCTGAAATGGAAGCATGAAAAGGACGGCACGACGGCCTTGATGATTGAGGGAGCCCGTCGTGTGGGCAAGAGCTACATCGCGGAGGAATTTGCCCGGAATGAGTACGACTCATATATCCTCATTGACTTCAGTAAGGCTCCGGCTCGTGTGAGGGACTGGTTCGACGAATACTTGGAGGACGTGGACACGTTGCTCCAGAACATTCAACTCCATTACAAGAAACAATTGACGCCACGCAGGTCGCTTATCATCTTTGATGAGGTGCAGAAGTGTCCGAGGGCTCGTGAGGCCATCAAGGCGTTGGTGGCTGACAGGCGCTTTGATTATATAGAGACGGGCTCGCTGATTTCAATCAAGAAGAACGTAGCGGATATCGTGATTCCGTCGGAAGAGGATGGGATTGACATGTATCCGATGGACTTTGAGGAGTTCCTGTGGGCTATGGGTAACGAGGTGCTGATGCCGTATGTCCGTGAGAGGTTTGCGAAGCAGCAGGCGATGGGTGAGTTTCATCGCGAGGCGTTGCACTATTTCCGCCAATACCTGATAGTGGGCGGTATGCCGCAGGCCGTGGCAGAGTATGCTGCTTCGAGGGATTTTACGCGGGTGGATGCGGTGAAGCGCCAGATTTTGCGGCTTTACAAGAACGACATCAAGAAGTATGCGGGTAGTGCGACGGCTAGGGTGAGCGCTATCTACGACGCTATTCCGGGACAGTTGCAGAAGAAGGAGAAGAAGTTTATGCTGTCAGCCCTGAAGGACGAGGCAAGGATGCGGGAGTACGACAGTGCTTTCTTCTGGCTGGAGGATTCGAAGATGGTGAACATCTGCTACAACACGACGGCTCCGAATATCGGTTTGCAATTGAATGAGGACAGGACAGCCCTGAAGTGCTATTTCTGCGACACGGGGCTGCTGATTTCGCTGGCGTTCAGCGCAAGGGGTATCGTGACGAACGAGATTTACCAGAAACTGATGTTCGACAAACTGGAGGTGGATGAAGGTATGCTGGTGGAGAATATCGTGGCGCAGATGCTGAAAGCATCGGGGAAAGAGCTTTTTTTCTATTCGAACTACGACAAAGAAGAGGCGGAGAACCGGATGCAGGTGGACTTCCTGATACAGAAGGAGGTGGTAACGTCGCGGCACAACATATCGCCCATCGAGGTGAAGAGCAGCACGGGTTATACGCTGACATCGATTCAGAAGTGCGTCAGGAAGTTCGGGCAGTATCTGAGTACGCCGTTTGTGCTGCACACAAATGATGTGGAGCGAAAGGACGGGCTGGTGTACCTGCCACTTTACATGACGGGGTTGCTGTGATTATTTTGTTTGGAAACATGAAGAGATTCGTCTTCCTCCTTCGCACCTCGGTCAAGCGAGCGAGCTCGATGACTCTCGGTTTGGCGGCGGTTTAGGCAGGATGAGGACTTTATGGTGGTGATGTGGAGCCGGGGACGCAGGTACCCATCCATCGGCACCCAACGAAGGATGAGTCTTTCGTTATCCTGCGGGGCAAGGTGAAGGTGACGACATACAACGATGACGGCTCGGTGATAGAGAGCGTGGTGCTATGTCAGGAGGAGGGCCGCTATGGTGTGGACATCAAGAAAGGGGTGTGGCATAACCTGGAGAGTTTAGAGCCAGACTCCGTGATTTTCGAGTGCAAGGAGGGCCCGTTTGTCCCGCACGAGGTGGAAGGAGTACAGGAGATAGTAAAAAATGAAGAGTTTGCATGAATGCGATTTTAAAGAGAGTGATTATACGGTGACATCCTTACTGCTTTGTACCAACAATGTGAAATATGATGCTGACGGAAGACCCCGGATTCCTTTTATGGCTAAAGCCGTGTTTAGGGAGAATTATCAGGTGATTAAGAATCTTGGTTATGAGGTAAGAATAGCGAAGATGGAGAAAGTGTAGCAATGAATGAAAGGTGCTGTCTTTCAGAAAACAGAATGGAACGTAATATGTTTACAAAGGTATGAAATTTAATCTTTAATTAATGTTACGAGTGTCTGTTAAAAAATTTAATATTTAGACACTAATTGCTGAAGTTTAGATGTCAAACTTTACTCAGTTATAGTTGTATGATTGATAGGATCTATATAGAGAATTGGGCTAAAACGGTAAATGCGAAGTCTGAATTCGCTGAACTTATTTTGAGACTGCTTCACGCAACGATTCCAGCCGGTAGAAACAAAATGGATGTTCCTATTGGTAGCGCGACTTATCTGAGAGGTTGGGACGGATGGGTAGAAACAGATGAAGGGACCTCTTATATCCCCCAAGGGGTAAGCGGTTGGGAGTTCGGCACCGAAGATTCTCCACATCCGAAAGCAGAAAGCGATTTCAGAAAAAGGACTGATGCCAACAACCCGGATTACAACAAATCGGAAACGACTTTTGTTTTTGTTACACCCCGAATTTGGACAAAAAAGGACGAATGGATAAAAGAGAAAAAGAAAGAAGGACAGTGGAAGGATATCGTTGTATATGATTCGGTTATTATATCCCAATGGCTTTTAGCGGCTCCAGCAGTCGAGCGGTGGTTGTCGGCTAAGGTTGGTGCAACACCAACCTATGGCTTCGATACTGTTGACGACAAATGGAATGACTTTGTTGGAGGTAATAAGCCATATAGATTGACTCCAGAATTTTATACTAACGGAAGAAAGAACGTTGCCCGACAACTGGAAGACAGTCTTAAAAACGACATACCTTTCGCCTATGGAATCGAAGCCTCTTCACGCGAAGAGGCTTTGGCGTTTATATTGGCATCAATTCAACAAATGACCGCCAATATACAAGATGCGTTCAAATCGAAAGGTATTGTGGTATATGACAAAAGCGTATTCCGCCACTTAATGAACCATAAAGGAGCGAAGCTCTGGTTTGTTCCGATGGTCGATGACTATGGTATGGTATACAGTGCCGTAGGGAATGGGCATTCTGTAATCATACCTCTTTCACCGGATGATGAGTTTACATCAAACAAAATAAAGCTGCCTGTTTCAAACAGACGGGAACTAATTGACATTCTGGTATCGTATGGTGAGGAACGTAGAGTCGCTGAGCGTGTGGTTATGGAAAACTCGTGCAACATTGCTTTAATCAGAAAGGCTCTCGATTTCCCTTCTTTTCGGGCGAACTGGCAAAACGATGAGGATTTGATGGAACTGCTCCCCGCGTTGCTGATGGGGAAATGGAATGACGTCTGTCAAGGGGACAGGGACTTGCTAATGCAATTATCCGGCAAAGACTTCGCGGAATACCATACGAGACTCGTTTATTGGTCTAAGTTGCCTGTTTCGCCAGTTATGAATATCGGAACTATTTGGCGGTTTACTTCGCCATTGTCTATATGGAACTGTCTGTCAGATTCAATTCGGTCAAAACATATTGAATTGCTCGCCACAGCTTTTGATGAGGTCTTTGTAAAGGCAGAACGCGAATACTCTCAGCAGTTACGTAAAGGTCTTTTGGAGAATATCATCATTATGGCTATGTATGGGTCGAGGATGGGGATTATGAAAGATTGTCAGCTGTGGGTAGATGGTTTGGTCGAGAGACTTATGAATACAAGTAATCCGCAGAAATGGATTGAGTTTTCTGATAATATGCCTCTGCTCGCCGAGGCTTCGCCTTCTGTGTTTGTCAAATGCATACAATCGGCTATTAAGGATAGAGAAATTGTATCGGCTCTTTTTGAAGAAAAAGAAGACCTTATTTTTACAGAGAGCCATCACACGAACATGTTGTGGGCTCTGGAGGCCTTGGCATGGTTGCCGGAATGTCTACAACCCGTGACAGAAATACTTTTGACACTGTCGGAGTTGGATCCAGGTGGGAAATTAGCTAATCGCCCATTCAATAGTTTGAATACTATCTACCTGTTTTGGAGACCTCAAACATCAGCAAGCCTGAATATGCGATTGGCTGTACTTGAAGATTGCATTAAGTCGGGATATACAAAAATGTGGGATTTGTTAGTGGCATTATTGCCACAACCACACGCGGTATCGATGGATACATATCATTTAAAATGGCGTGACTTTGAATTCGAGGAGATAAAGAGTATAAGTAATAAAGTAATTCTGGATACGACTAATTGGGTGATAACGCATTTAATGTCAATGTTCAGTGGCGATGACAAACGGTTGTGCGACTTGGTGGAGAAAATGGAACCGATACCGCTCAGTATTAGAAAGATATTAATATCCTGGCTGCCGTATGCTGTTGAAAAAATAGATGGAAATGCAGGCGGAATGACGCGTAAGGCATTGCGTGAAACATTATGGTATCAGTATGTTGATGGCATTAAGAACCAGTTTTCCCTAACAGACGAGGAATTGGAAAGTGTGAAGGTAGCGTATGAAAAACTGACGCCATCCGATATGTGGATGCGTTACCAATGGCTATTTGATGAAGATTTCCCACATTTGCCGCAAAAAATAGAAAAAGATCCTGACGATGATTATTCGAACATACATCAGATAGAGAAACTTAGATATGATGCCTGTGAAGTCTTGATTGCACAGCGCGGTGTGGATGAGCTGATTGCGATGAGGAATCTTGTCAAGGAACCGAGGACTTTAGGCATGGCAATGGCTCGGTTTTATATGCGTGATAGCTTGACTGACAAAATCTGTGCGATGTTGGGCAATGAAAAGGATTCGTCATTTGTAAGAGGCTATTTTGGAGCATTGGAAAAATTGATTGGGGAGGAGGCCTTGTTTGTATTATTTAAATCACTCGAAGAGAAGGAATCGTCTGAAGCCGCACTTGTTGACTTGTTGTTGTCGATAAATCCAGACCAGGCATTGTGGTCATTTGTTGAAAAACAAAACGAGAATATACAAATTCTGTACTGGCGGAAAACGTACGGTTGCTTGTATGGACCATATCGAAAGGATATTGACTACCAAATATATAAGCTTGTCGGTGCAGGGAGAGCTATTTATGCATTATCAAGATGTTGGATTTATGCTGAAAAACTTGAAACAAGCCTCTTGCAGCTGATTTTGAAAAATGTATTGGAATCTAAGCCAGGTTCAAATGAAAGTTTGGATCATTTGGCGGTAGAAAAAATTATCGAGGTACTTCATCAAAGAGTTGATTCAGACAAGGATTTATTGTTTAAAATGGAGTGGGTTTTCTTACCGATACTGGTCCGTAAATCTGATCACTCAAGTCTGAGCTTGATATATAAAAGGATGTCAGACGATCCTTCTTTTTTTGTCGAACTGCTAACATATCTATATAGAGCGGACAGAGAAGATGAGGATTTGGAGAAAAGTGATATGGTCGACGAATGCAAACGTTCCAATGCAGAAAGAGCTTTCCAGCTTTTTTGTTATTGGAGAAAAATTCCGTACGTATCGGATGACGGAACTGTTGATGCTCAGTCTCTTTCTTGTTGGGTGCAAGAAGTTTTGCGGATTTCATCTGAAAAAAAACGGACAAAGGCTGCGTATATACAATTGGGCAAAATGTTCTCGTATTACAAAGAGGGAAGTGAAAGTGATGAGAAATTGTTTGCCATCATGGAAAATATAGATAACGATGACTTTTTCAATAATTATCGTGTTGGTCTGTATAACAAACGGGGCTATACAGTAAGAGGTCCTTATGATGGCGGAGAGATTGAACGTGGCAAGGAGTCTTTTTTCAAGAGCCTAAATATGCGCTATAAAAAGAAATTCCCGAAAGTAGCAAAAGTGTTCGAAAAATTGGCAAAGGAGTATTCTGAAATGTCCAAGCGGATGGAATATGAAGCGGATCTTACAAAATTGGATTATTAGGTATGAAAGACATAGAAAGTGTTATCAAAGCATTGCCGGACAACTTGCTTGCTAAATTAAAACGAATACGAGGTTTCCTTAATGGTGGTCGTGCCACGGTTATGGTAGGAGCTGGCTTTAGTAAAAATGCGGATATGGAGTCCCATGTAGTTATGAAGGACTGGAACTGCCTTGCGGAGGATATTTATGAGCAATTGTATGCAAAAAAGCCGACGGCAAAGGATCTCGCTTTCAAAACTCCAATGCGGCTGGCTTCACTTCTGGCTTCCAATGTGGGTAGGAATGCTCTTGACCAGTTGATAAAGGACTCGTTGCCAGATGATCTCATTCGACCGGGAAGTCTCCATAATCAACTTATGAGGTTGAATTGGCGAGATGTTTTTACAACGAACTACGATACATTGCTTGAAAGGGCAGCTGAGAATTCTGGACGATACTATAAGGTGGTGACATCTAAAGAAATGTTGCTGTATAAATCTTCACCGCGAATCATAAAGCTGCATGGAAGTTTTCCTGACAAAACTCCTTTTCTGATGACCGAAGAAGATTTCCGGTCTTATCCGACTAACCATCCGGAATTTGTGAACACTGTACGTCAGGCTCTTGTAGAGAGTGTTTTCTGCTTGATAGGTTTTTCGGGGGATGACCCAAATTTCACCTCTTGGCAGGCGTGGCTAAAAGATGTTATGGGCAGTTATGCCAATCCGACGTATCTCATAACATTTGACGCTAATTATGATGACTCTTTCAAGAAACTTATGCAGGCAAGAGGTGTGGACGTACTTAACCTAGCAGAGGTCAGCAATTTGAAGGACTACAGATCTGCTTTGGATTTCTTCTTTTCATATTTGGAACAGAAAGAAGACAATCAATGGAATGCCAAGGTCAAATACGATACGACGACAAATGATGTCGTGGCGGTAATAGAAGAAATGAAAAAGATAAGGGAGTCGTACCCAGGATGGTTCGTTCTTCCTAAAGAGCGTTATGATGATTTCAGGGATATGGAATTGTATTTTCCATATTTGCAGGATGTAGTGAAGAATATCCCGGATATTACAACGAAGGAGAAGTTTCTATTTGAGTTGGACTGGCGGGCAGATGTGTCGTTGACGATGAAGAAGTACGATTGGTATGTCGAAAGTATCAGGGAATGTATTAACAGTCACAGTGATGGGGTGCTGAGTAATGAAGTTTTGAGTTTGGCGGTATCTCTGTTGCGGATTTATCGTTATTTTCCAGATAATAACGAAGATATAGAGCATCTTGACAATTTGTTAAGGAGCCATTTGTCTGATATGACAGAGGAGCAAAAGAGACGTTACTACTATACGATGTCTTGCAACTTATTGTCGTTGTTGCAATATGATTCGCTGGAAAAGCTTTTGCGGGAATGGCAGCCCTCGAAAAGCGATTATGACGGTATTGTATACAAGGCACTTGTGATTGCTGAAATACATGGTAACGAAGAACCTTCGGCAATGATAGGGGAGGCTCTGGAAAGAATTTCAAGGATGATTTTAAAAGACACACCTTCAGTAGAAATGCTATCCAGAAAGGCGGCTTTGGAATTTTTGTCGTCGTTCTATGAGGGGAATAAACGTCCTAATCAGCCGCCTGAATATTCTTTTCTGGCGTTGAGCGACTTCTTTACGGGCAAAACTCGGCTTGCGGAGTCGTCTGAAAGACGTACTGAACATGGATTTGCGATCGGAGCTATAAGTAATTCTTGGCAGATACTCTCAGGATATAATCCACATTTTATTTATCCTTACAGATATTTGCAATTATGTGAGCACTTTGGCTTTCCTTATGGTATGGCAGAATACACTGTCGACTATAAGATTTTGGCGGAAATAGTCGAGAACTTGAGCGAATTTGATACCGCATATATCTTCCCTATCGCTTTAAGGTCGGGCAGTAGACTTGTTGCAGAGACCGCTGTTTCAAGAAAAGTATTGGTAAAAATAAGAAGGGCTCAAGCAGAACGAATAACACAACGCTTGCTCGACTTGCTAAACAAGCCTTCACAGTCGAAAGCGTTATTGTTCAGGAAAAAGAATGTTTTGCTGCCCATGCTTTGCCGTTTGGCAACGAAAATATCTGAACAATCAAAATGGAGTGTTTTTGAAGGCATTAGGATGTATATTGATTTGTACGATGATGCTTTGTATAAAGATATTCATATTCTGTATGATTCAATGCTTCCTGAGACTCTTTCAAAGGTGATGGATGTCATGTTCTCTATGCCTTTCGATTTGAATGCAAGAGGCTTTGATTACCCGTTCCCTAATATAGGTTATGATTTATTTGTTCCTCAAGACAAACATCAGAAGATTGTTATTGAAGGATTGAAATCTGAGAATGATGATATCAGGAACGCGGCATTGTCAAGATTAGAATATATTCTGCGTTCAAATATTACAGAAAATCAGAGACAAATTGCCGAAGATGCTGTAGTAGAATGGCGCAGAAATAATAACAATAGTCGTTTTTATTGGCAGTCGTTCTCCTTAGTTCCGGCTATAGTGGATGAAGTTGATGAACAGAAGCGTCAATTGGAGTCTATACTGGATAATATTCTGTCGAAAGATTACATTTTTAATAGGTCGTCAATAAAAATATCAGAGTTGACCGATCTGTTTGGAAAAGTAATAGCAGTAAAAGAAATACTATCAGAAAAGCAGAAGAAGGGATTGTTGAAGAAACTTGCGAAAATCATAAATGATAACAAGTTGGTTATAGCTCATGATGATTCGGAAAGAATTATGGGTGGACTCAGAAAATTTGTTGTAGGTTTTTTCGGTCAAATTGGATTCTTATTAGAGGGGTTGCATTATTCTGAATATGATAAAGATGAATGCACCGAACTTTTTAATGCTTTGTGTCAGCTTGTGGATGATGGCTTGCCGGTGAAGATGTCGCTGGAACGGCTAAACAATCACTGTCGTGTTATTAGCCGTAAACAAATGCGTGACATAATCGAGAAGACACTATTCGATGGAAATAAAAAAACTATTGTCGATTCGGTGAACGCATTGATGCTTCATACTGAGAATGGCGGCGATGTGCAGACTATTTATCAGAAAATCATTCATTATTGTGCAACAGATATAACTGAACAATCAGATTTATACATCAAATGTCTCGCATATACCAAGCAGTCAAAGTTTACTGTGAAAACAAAAACTGAATTGGGTAGAATGATGGATATGCTGTATGAAAGGATACCTAAGAGTGTTATTCCTATTGAATATAAAGTTGATCTACTCCACAGTTGTATTGCTTTGGTAAGACAAGTCTCAAAGGAGACCTCGGTCTCTTCTATCCAGAATGCTGTCAGATTATGGATGAAATATATAGAAGATCCTGAAACTTTTGAAGATGTAAGAAGGGCCTATTATGAGAAAAAATGATTAGGCGATTTTTTTTCAGAATAATTGCAATAAATTTGCTTAATTGGCGTTGAGGGAGTTGTAAAATAAAAATCTTAATAAATCTTAATTGACGAATAATATGAAGGGATATAATGGTCTCAGAATGATGGCTCTTATGTTTGTTGTCGTTGCCACGATGGTTTTGGGGGCGTGTCGCGAGGAGGAGGACAAGGACGTGTTTACTGTCTACATCGATGGCTACAATGGCGGCAAGGACTATATGGGAGGCCTGGATATCTTCTGGAACGAGGGCGACAGGGTGCGGATAAATAATGGCATTTATACGGTGGATATCGACGAATCGGACCACAACAAAGCCACCATCAATGCTGAAGGGGTCACTACATACGGCGGAGCTTACTATGCTGCCTATCCTGCCGACATGTCGTCAATAGGATTGGATGGCACAATCACATTCGATATGCCGGCTGAAGAAATATACGCTACCGATGCCGGCGGTCGACAAAGGGTACAGAACATCATGGCTGCCACAACAGACAACCATCAGTTGACATTTGCCCCGCTTGGGGCTTTGTTGCATTTTAGTGTTGCCTCTTCCGCCTCCGGAGCACGTCTATGCAGCGTTGAGGTCGAGTCCGACAAGGCCGCGTGTGGGACGATGACGGCAACTCACAGCGATGCAGGATGGAATTTTACCCCCCCCTCGCCGGCTCTACCAACCAACATGAAGCGGACTCTCCGCTTCTCTACGCCTGAGGCTGTGGGCGCCGCTGCCAAGGATTTCTACCTTGTTGTGGCACCAATGACAGAAGTATCGTCCTTCACGTTGCGGTTTGTGTTTGAGAATGCTGCAGGCGATGTGAAGGTTTTCGAGAAGACCAAGTCGGGCACGACGTTCGACATTGCTAAAGGTTCGATATACCGCTTTGTGACGTCGTTCGACGGCACTAATATCAGCGTGGCTGGCGAGAGTGTCTCGGCTGCAACTATGGACGGGACGGCATCGCACCCCTACTTGGTGTGCTCGCAACGTAGCTGGGAACGGACTATGTCTTTGAATGCAAGCAATGCGGCAAAATACATTGCTCTTGCCAACGATATTCAGGTGGCAACGACTGTCGCGGAGTTCAAAGCCAAACTCGACGGATGTGGCCATACCATTACGCTTACTACTGACAGCATACCGCTGTTCAACAAGATAAATGGAGCGACGGTCAGCAATCTAACTCTCGCAACGCTGAATCCCATTACGTCGCCAGTATGCTACGATAATAGTTTCGGACTTTTGGCCTGTAAAGCTTTAGCTTCGGGCACGGGCTGCGAGGTGTCGAACTGCACGAATACAGCGGATATAACATTTAATGTTGGTGATTTGTCAAATCGCTATGTCGGAGGACTCGTGGGCAATGCAAGCGGATGTTCGTTTACCAGTAATCATAATACAGGTACTATAATATCAGACGCCACATATATAGGTGGAATTGCTGGATATGCGTCCAATGCTGCTATTATGACCAACAACACAAACCGTGGTAATATCATATATAGAACTACAGCATCGATTTCACAGCCGGCGAGTATTGGTGGTATAGCGGGCAGCCAATCAGGGAATATCAATGTTTCAGGTTGCATAAACGACGGAGATATTCTTATTGAGGGTATAACATCTGGAATTGTTAAATGTGGTGGCATTGTTGGAGAAAGCCTTTCGAGTTTTGTTGGGTGCAGTAATTACGGAACAATAAGATGTAATAACAGCAACAGTAATAGCAAGATAGTGGGAGGAATTGTAGGATTTAACAATACGATCGATGAGCGAAACATGATAAACTGCTTTAACGAGGGTGATATAGAGGCAATTGATGGCGTAAGCAATATGTTAGTTGGAGGTCTTGTTTGTGACGAGATGCATTTGAATATTTCAAACTGCTATGCTTATTGTAATTTAAAAGGTACGAATGTTGCAGGTCTTGTGTGGGGTAATGGCCAGCATAACAATTCGATAATAAAAAACTGCTACTACTATGGCACAATCAATGCTACGCATACCTACGGTCTCGTTGGTGTCCAGCCGGCCTCTAACAAGTATACTATTACCCACTGTTTCTACAAAGCTGGATATAACATGCGGTCTGGGACTAATGCGTCGGATTCGGAGAATGATACTATAAAGGCTGACGACCCGCTGACGCTTTCGGACGAGTCGGCTCTCGTTGCGGCTCTCAACTCCGGGGCTGCTTCAATCACTGGAGCGCGAAGTTGGACCACAAGCAACGGACACGTGGTCTTGGTGCAGGAATAGATAATCGTTTCAAATATAAAGGGATGCAGAGAAATCTGCATCCCTTTTTTTGTTTGCTAAGGTTGAGCTCAGTCGAGGACGGCGTGGAGTTCGGCATCGTTCCAGTAGGTCATGCGACGGAACTCGTTGTCGTCGTCTTTCTTGCGCGACAAGACCTTCTGGTCGGCAACATACTGCTTGATGCGCTGGTATTGTGCGTTATACATGGACCATTCCTGCTCGTCGAGACACTTCTTCTGTGAGAGATGGCAGAGTACCTGATAGGCGTGGCGCTGCTTGGCTGCGGGGTAGGCTTCCCATAGCGTATCGAACCGCGAGTGGATGTCGTCCCAACTATTGAGACGTCCGTCGGCGATGTCGGCAATGAGTTGCTTCATGTCTTGTTCTGCAATGAGTTGTCCTCCAATGTTGACCCAGTGCGTCTCGCGCTGGCCTTCGGCGAGTGAGCTGTCGGGCAGTTTGTCGCCGAAAACGGGTGAGAGGGTATTCATCGCATAGTAGACCAGCATGTCGCGGTAGGCATTGTAGGCTTCGCCGGCTTTGAGGATGACGGTTTTGCGCTTACCCTTCTCCATGCCGTGGGCTACGATTTCGGTCTTGCCTTCGCGGTAAGCCTCTTCGGTCCAGATGTGGAGCAGGTCGCGTCCGATGATGATTTCCTCGGCAGTGTCGGGTGCCAGGTTGTCGAACTCGATGTGCTGGGCCTTGTAGTGGCGCTTGTCGCGTGCAGCGAACTTGCGGCTGTTGCGGTCCATGGCATACATGTTGTACATCCACCAGTAGGCGGGCATCACCTCGAGTTGGTTCTTGGCGGCATTGTTGTTGACGAGGGCAAAGGGGAGTGTGATGTTGAGCTCGGACGGATAGTCGGCCTTTGCCAGCAGGCAGTTGGAGGCGAAACGGCTGGAGTGCTTGACGCTGACGCAGAGTCCGGGCCAGAAGCCACGACCGCAGCTGATTTCGTTGTCGGCGGTGCGGCTGTTATGGTTGCTGCCCAGTGTGCCGCCTGCGGCGACGTTGCTCTGTCCCATGACCAGTGCGGCTATGAGGAACGAGTTGTTGTGGTGCTGTTCGTGGGCGGGGAAGATGATGCTGTTGCCCACCTCGCAGCGTGCCAGGGTCGAGTTGTCGCCCACGACGGTGTCGTTGAGGCGCAATCCGAATTCGAGATGCACGTGTTCGCCCAGCAGGAATCGTTCGGCAATGATGCCGTATTCGAGTTTGCAGCCGTAGCCTATCACGCCGTCGCCAAGCATGATGCACTCCTCGACGAGGGTCGGGTCGTCGGCACTCGAGCGGATTGCTACATTGCGCAGGCACTTGGTATTCTTGACGGTACAGCAGTCGCCCACAGTGGCATAGCCTCCTTGCGTGGTCTGGATTGTCTGGCGAGTGATCTGCTCCAGACGTTCAATCATTGCCGTTTCGCCGCGGAAGCGGGCCCACATGTAGGCATCGCCAATGGTCATACCGTTGAATGGGAGTATTTTGCGGCCTCCGTTTTCGTTCATCGGTTCGAGCCAGGGATGGTCGTCGTCCGAAGCCGTCATCTCGTCGATGTTGAAGAGGAGGCAGTTGTTGCCGACAGTATAGCCCGACAGCATCTTGACGTTGTAGATGGCGCAGTTGTTGCCGATGGTGCAGTTCTGCAGCCAGCTGCCGCTGATGCCTATGGGCAGTGACAAACTTGTGCAACTCAGCGTGCTCTCGGTCATTTCGCCTATAGTTACATCACCTTCCAAACGGTTGTCGGTCAGCCTTTCAGCATCGAAATGTTCGGCTACGCGAATTGTTTGCCAGTTGCTTGAACGGTTCCCTAACGATTTTAGTTTGTCTATTTCTTCAGTGGTTAGATTTCTGTAATTCATATATTTGTAAAATATAAAGCAGAGACGGAGCCCTATGCTCCGTCTCTGCTTTTCGTTTTATGTCTCAGATGGTGTAGTAGCCTTTGAAACGTTCGATGGTTTTCTCGATGGTCTGTTTGTCTTTGAAGTATTCGTAGGTGCTCATTTTCAGCTCGGCCGTAGCCTCTTCGTCGCAGAATACGGTGCCGTGCTGGTGCATCTGCAGCATGCTGGAGGTCCACATGTGGTTGACGCCGTTTTCGATCATGTGGTGCAGTGCACGTGCTTTCTTCGGGCCGTTGCAGAGGATAAGCACCTCGCGGGCATCCATGACGGTGCCGACGCCTACGGTGAGAGCCTGTTTGGGCACCTTGGTGACGTCGTTGTCGAAGAAGCGGCTGTTGGCCAGGATGGTGTCGGTGGTGAGAGTCTTGATACGGGTGCGGCTGGCAAGGCTGCTGCCAGGCTCATTGAAGGCGATGTGTCCGTCGGGACCCACGCCGCCCATGAAGAGGTCGATGCCACCGGCCTCGGCAATCATCTCCTCATAGTGTTCGCACTCCGCTATGAGGTCTTTGGCATTGCCGTTGAGGATGTGTACATTCTCTTTCTTGATGTCGATGTGGTTGAAGAAGTTGGTCCACATGAAGCTGTGGTAGCTTTCAGGATGCTCTTCGGGCAATCCCACATATTCGTCCATGTTGAACGTCACGACGTTCTGGAAGCTTACAAGTCCTTTTTTGTTGAGTTTCACAAGGTGGCTGTAGAGGCCGAGCGGCGAGCTTCCGGTTGGGCAGCCCAGCACGAATTTGTGGTCGGCTGTGGGCTTGAAGTCGTTGATTTTCTTGGCAACATAGTTTGCTGCCGCTACCGACATTTCGTCGTAGTTTTTTGCAATAAGTACGCGCATAATAAAAATTAAATAAGTTATATATAAGTGTTTAAATTGATTGTCAAATATTTAACGGTTAGCTCCTCTAATGTCGCTTTCTTCTGCGGGCATTCCTGCCCGCGTAGTGAAGTCAAATGCAAAAAACTACGGAGGATTCGTCGTGTTTAGGGGGGGGTAATTTTATTGTGTTGGACATAATGGTGAGTATGAGTTAAGTAGGTTAGAATCCTTCGGTGGTGAGGAATTTGATTCTCATCAGTCGTATCTCTTCGTGAGTGTAGTCGGGGTCGTCTTCGAATTCGGCGTAAGCCTCTTCGAGCGAGTCGTTTTCGGCATCATGCCAGTAGTCGAAAAGCACATCTTGGTGTTCCTGCTCTATGTTGGCGTCGATATAGTAGTCGATGTTCAGTTTGGTGCCCGACGAGAGTATGTGTTCCATCTCGGTTATCAGCTCGTCCATGTTGATGCCTTTGCCGCGGGCTATGTCTTCGAGAGGCATCTGGCGGTCGATGGCTTTGATGATGTAGACCTTGAGGCCCGATTTGTTGACGGTGGAGCGGACCACGATGTCCTGCGGGCGTTCAATCTCGTTTTCTTCGACATAGCGTTTGATGAGCTCCACGAAGGGTGCGCCGTTGCGCTGAGCCTTGGCCACGCCGACGCCGGTGCAGTAGCTGAGTTCCTCGATGGTGCAGGGGTACTGGATGGTCATGTCCTTGAGCGAGCGGTCTTCGAAGATGACGTAAGGAGCCAGATTCTCTTTCTGTGCTATGGAGCGCAGCAGGCTTTTGAGCTGGATATAAAGCGTTTCGTCGCCTGCTGCCGAGCCGCCGCCACCCACGGTCAGTTCGTCGTCGTCGTCGCTGCCGCTGCCAGTGTAGTCGTGGTCGCACGGAATCATCATGGTGTAGGGATTCTTCATGTAGCGGAATCCCTGTGGAGTGATTTTAAGCACACCGAACTGCTCTATTTCCTTCACCAAGAGTTTTTCTATCACAGCGTTGCGGATTACGGCTTTCCAGTAGAGCTCGTCGCGGTCTGCACCTTTGCCGTATTGTTCGAGGAGGTTGTGCTTGTAGATGCGGGTGTGCGAGTTGGAGCGTCCCATGATGACATCGATAATCTCCTGAGCCTTGAAAGCCTGCTTCATGGCCAGTATGGTTTCGAGCACGTAGACCATCTCTTCTTTTGTCTCGACGCGCGGTTTGGGGTGCAGGCAGTTGTCGCAGTTGCCACAGTTGTCCTGCCCGTATTCCTCGCCAAAGTAGCGCAGTATGTTCATGCGTCGGCACATGGAGCTTTCGGCATACGACACCATCTCCTGTACCAGCTGGCGGGCCATCTCCTGTTCGGTTATGTTTTTGTCGGTGAAGAACTTGTAGAGTCGTTCGACATCGTGTTCGGAGTAGAAAGCGATGCATTTGCCTTCGCCGCCGTCGCGTCCGGCGCGTCCGGTTTCCTGATAGTAGCCTTCAAGACTTTTGGGTATGTCGTAGTGGATGACGAAGCGCACGTCCGGCTTGTCGATGCCCATGCCGAAGGCTATGGTGGCGACGATAACGTCGACCTCCTCCATGAGGAATTTGTCCTGATTTTCGGCGCGTGTTTTGGCATCGAGACCTGCATGGTAGGGCAGTGCTTTGATGCCGTTGATGACCAGCAGCTCGGCCAAGTCTTCGACGCGTTTTCTTGTCAGACAGTAGATTATGCCGCTTTTGCCGCTGTTTTCCTTTATGAACTTGATGATTTCTTTATGCAGAGCCAGCGTTTCGGACGGCTTGGGTCGCACCTCGTAGTAGAGGTTGGGGCGGTTGAAGCTCGAGACGAAAATCTTGGCGTTTTCCATCTGCAGGTTTTTGATGATGTCCTGCTGTACTTTAGGAGTTGCCGAGGCGGTGAGGGTAAGCAACGGCACATCGCTGTTGATCTGGTTTATGGCGTTGCGCAGACGGCGGTATTCGGGCCTGAAGTCATGTCCCCATTCGGATATGCAGTGTGCTTCGTCGATTGCGAAGAAGCTTATTTTCAGTTGTTTGAGAAAGTCGATAGTTTCTTCTTTCGACAGTGTTTCGGGAGCCACATAGAGCAGTTTTGTTCCACCTTTGATGAGGTCTTCTTTGACTTCTGTCGACTGCTGTTTGTTGAGAGACGAGTTGAGGAAGTGAGCCACCGCATTGTGGCCGGAAGTGTAGCGTACGGCATCGACCTGGTTCTTCATCAGGGCAATCAAGGGAGAGACCACAATGGTGGTGCCGTCGAGCAGCATGGCGGGGAGCTGGTAGCAAAGCGATTTGCCGCCACCCGTGGGCATAATGACAAAGGTGTCGTTGCCCGACAGCAGACTCTCGATAATCTTTTCCTGGTCGCCCTTGAAATTATCGAAGCCGAAGATTTCTTTTAATTTTTGTCGCAGATTTATGTCTATCATCAAATACTTTTCTAGCCTATTTGGCGTTATCACACTTGTTATTCTTTTTTACAAAGTTACGTTTTTTTTTCGAACTACCAAAAAAAAATTGAATTGAAGACTTCAGAGCAAATCAAAAATATTGCATATCAAGTAATTGAAGATGAAAAAAAAGCCGTCGAACATTTGGCGGACCATATAGACGATGCTTTTGTGGACGCGGTGGAAACTATTTTTTCGGCAAAAGGGCGTGTGGTTGTGACTGGCATTGGCAAGAGTGCCAATATCGCCTCGAAAATCGTTTCGACCTTCAACTCGACGGGTACTCCCGCCATATTCATGCATGCCGCCGATGCCATCCATGGCGATTTGGGAATCGTGCAGCCCGACGATGTGGTTATCTGCATTTCGAAAAGCGGCAACACTCCCGAAATAAAGGTCCTTATACCGCTTATTAAAAACTTCGGGAACAAGCTTATAGCCATTGTTGGCAACACGGGTTCGTTCCTTGCGTCGCAGGCCGACATCGTGCTCGATGCCACGGTGGACCATGAGGCATGCCCCAACAACCTGGCACCTACGGCCTCCACTACTGCCCAGCTCGTCATGGGCGATGCTTTGGCTGTCGCCCTCATCGAATGCCGCAACTTCACGGCCGAGGACTTTGCCCGTTTCCATCCCGGCGGAGCACTTGGCAAACAGCTCTATATGCGTGTCGACAACCTCTATCGCGAGAACGAGCGTCCGGTGGTGAAACCCGACACTGGACTTCGCGACATCATTCTCGAAATGACCTCGAAACGGCTTGGCTGCACTGTGGTGCTCGACGGCGAGAAGATTGTCGGCATCGTCTGCGACGGCGATTTGCGCCGGATGATGCGTCGGTACGAAAACCTTGAAGGACTGAAAGCTATCGACATCATGACCCCAGTACCGAAGACCATCAATGCCTCGGAATATGCCGTCAACGCACTCCACCTGATGCAGTCGAATGCCATAACCCAGCTTATCGTGGTCGATGACGACGGCCAGTACCTTGGTGTGCTTCACATTCACGACATACTGCGGGAAGGAATATTGTAGTTGTTGGGGGAGTGATGGAGGAGTGAGAGGGGAGTGAAAGGGGAGTGAGAGGGACGATAGGGAAGTGATGGGGAAGTGATGGTGGAGTGAGAGAGGAGTTATGGGGACGATAGGGATGTATCTGAGGTTAACGTTAATGTTTAAATCAACGACAAAGTTTTAAAAATCAACATAAAGACTATTACAACATGGAGCTTCGGACGGAACAGGTTATAAAGAAATACCGCCAACGTACGGTGGTCAAAGGTGTTTCGGTAAATGTCAATCAGGGCGAGATTGTCGGACTCCTCGGCCCGAACGGTGCTGGCAAGACCACCACATTCTACATGATTGTGGGCATCATTAAACCCAATTCGGGCAGAGTGTTTTTCGAAGACACCGACATCACGTCACTGCCCATGTACCGTCGTGCCCAGATGGGTGTAGGCTACCTGGCACAGGAGGCATCGGTGTTCCGCCAGATGACCGTGGCAAACAACATCATGTCGGTTTTGGAGTTCCAGAAGGATATGGACCGCCAGCAGCGTGAAGAAAAACTGGAGTCGCTGCTCGACGAATTCGGCCTGCAAAAAATACGCAACAGCAAGGGCATACAGCTCTCGGGAGGCGAGCGCCGCAGGACGGAGATTGCACGGGCCTTGGCCACCAATCCCAAGTTCCTGTTGCTCGACGAGCCTTTTGCCGGTGTCGACCCCATTGCTGTCCAGGACATACAGGACATAGTGGCTCACCTGAAAGAGAAAAATATAGGTATCTTGATTACAGACCATAACGTCAACGAGACGCTTCGTATCACCGACCGTGCATATCTGCTATATGAGGGCAGCGTGCTCCATCAGGGTACTCCGGAGGATATGGCAAACGATCCGGATGTGCGCGAGAAGTATCTCGGACGCGACTTCGTATGGCATGGTCGCAAACAGACCAAGAGCCTGAATCAGAACGATTGAGGCTCTTGGTGCCGCATAGACGACTTGTTGTCGTCAGTTTTTCTTCTCCTCTGTATGCTCGTCGTGCTGCGTCGAGTCTTTCAATTCGTTATCGACGTTGTTGACGGCATTTTTGTATTCTTTGACGCCTTTTCCGAGACCACGCATGAGTTCCGGAATTTTTTTGCCGCCAAAGAGTACAAGTACTACAAGGAGAATGATCAGCAGTTCTTGTCCGCCTATGATTCCTAATAGGTTCATTGGGTGTAGTTTAAATTGCTTTTTGCGTATACCGTTTTCTATTCGTGCAACATGTTGTCTTCGGGAGCGGCAATCCAGATTATCAGGTAGGCTATACCGCCCAGACAGCCGCATATCAGTGCAATCAGGAATATTATCCTGATAACCGTCGGGTCGACGTTGAGATATTTGGCGAGTCCGCCGCACACGCCGGCGATACGGCGGTCGGTTGTGCTGCGGGTCAGTTTTCTGTATGATTCCATTATGTGAGGGTATTTGGGGAGTTCTTTTTCTTTTTTTTTTCGTTTTTTAGTTTTTTCGTTATTTCGTAATTTCGGTATTACGTTATTTCGGGATTACGGGATTACGGTATTTCGTGAATTCGTTATTTTTTTTAGATTTGGGCGGAGTGGGCGTTGGCGTTGGCGTCGACGCGTTTGATCATGCCTTGCAGTGCGGTGCCGGGGCCGACTTCGATAAATTCTTCTGCGCCGTCTTTCAGCATGTTCTGTACTGTTGCCGTCCAGCGTACTGGTGCGGTGAGCTGCTTGTTGAGGTTGGCCTTGATTTCGTCGGGGTTGGTGACGGGGAGGGCGCAGACGTTCTGGTAGCAGGGGCAGATGGGCTGGTGGAAGGTGGTCTTCTCGATGGCAGCGCTCAGTTCGACGCGTGCCGGCTCCATAAGAGGCGAATGGAATGCTCCGCCTACAGCCAGGGGCAGTGCGCGTCCTTTGGCTTCTTTCACCTTTTCGCAGGCTTGGTTGACGCCTTCGACGGTGCCGCTGATGACCAGCTGACCCGGGCAGTTGTAGTTGGCTGCGACAACGACTTCGCCTGTGATGGAGGCGCAGATGTCTTCGACGGTTTTGTCGTCGAGTTTAAGGACGGCGGCCATGGTCGAGGGGTGTGCCTCGCAGCATTTCTGCATGGCGTTGGCACGTGCAATGACGAGACGCAGACCGTCTTCGAAGCTCATGGCTTTGGCAGCCACAAGAGCTGAAAATTCGCCCAGCGAGTGACCACCGACCATGTCGGGCTGGAAGTTGTCGCCCATATAGGCGGCCAGGATTGTGGAGTGGAGGAAGATGGCAGGCTGAGTGACCTTTGTCTGCTTGAGGTCCTCGGGTGTGCCGGCAAACATCAGGTCGGTGATGCGGAAACCGATGATGTCGTTAGCAGTTTCGAACATGTCGCGGCACTGTTTGTTTCCGTCATAGAGGTCTTTGCCCATTCCCACAAATTGGGCTCCCTGACCGGGGAATACGTATGCTTTCTTCATTGTTTAAGTTCTTTTATTATTTCCTTTATGTTTATGAGTTTCAATAGCATTGCCATTCCGATGGACGCTGTGGCGATGACCACAAGCGCTATCCACCAACTGATGTGTGGAGTGCAGAACGACATTGCTATCACGGATAACGTAAAAAATGCGAGTTTTAGTATGTACGAAGGTGAAATTCTCATTTTGAAATGCTTGACTGCCGCTGCGACCTGTGCTGTTGCCATTAGGCATTGAGCGCCAAGTGCAGCGAAGGCACTTCCTTCGGCTCCCCACCGCGGTATGCAAAAGAGGTTGATAAGGATGTTGGCTATGAGAGAACCTGCGGCAAAGATGTTCAGTTGGCGCAACCGTCCGGCGGCAGTCAGAAGTGTGCCGAAGACATAGGTTGTGGATATGGGTATTATGCAGAATATCAGTATGCTGAACACGTTGCTATACTCGTCGATATGGTTGTTGTAGAGCAGCTGCATCAGAGGTTCGGAAAGTGCCGACAGCGTGCAGGCGGCGGTGATGGAAAAGACCATCATCATAGAGAACATCATGATGGTGATTGACGAGAGTTCGCTGTCGTTGCTCGCGCTGGACGGAACGACTTGGCTTTTTGTCAATTTTGAGAAAATAGGCAGTAGCGGAACGGAGACAAGGTAGGCAATCATGGTAAGAGCATCGAGGAGACGGAAAGCGCCGGCGTAGATGCCCACGTTGTGGTCGGCAGCGTCTGCTGGCGAAAGCAGCTGAAGCATGACGGGGTCGATGCGGTTGTAGGAAGCCATGAGGAGCACCAAGAGAGCGAAGGGGAGGCTTTTGCGTATGATTGCCAGTGAGAAGGCTCGGTTCCACGTAAGTCGCTTCAGTCCTGTTTTTCTTATAAGCACAGCAAGCGCCAGGAGTGCTGTGGCGATGTAGGCTGCCGTCTGTGCACCGACAAACCACTCGATGCGGAAGGGTCCTTGCCCCATTGGACACCAAAGCAGAAAGACGCAGATGACAATCATCAGCAATCGATCCAGGACGCTGAGCAGGCTGTCCCACTTGAAAAGCAGCAGTCCTTCAAAATTACTGCGGAGATAGAGAATCAGCGAGTTGAGGAACTGGTTGAGGCATACCCAAGCCAAAAGGCGAAACTGTCGGGAGCCGTAGCCGAGCAGAGCGCCGACAGAGAAGGCAACTACCAGGTAGAGAGCAAAAAGAAGCAGTTTGATTGTGAGCAGTCCCGACAGATGTTTGGATATCAGCTTCGGGTTCTGTGCTATGTTGCGTGTGTTGAAATTGGTGATGCCGAGGTCGAGCAGAATGTTGAGAATGAACGAAAGGCTGAGGATGGCGTAGTAGAAGCCGTACATCTCTTCGCCAACGGCATTCTGTACGCCCACTTCTATGCCGAGAATCCAAAAGGGCTTCACCAGCAGGTTGGCCAGTAAAACCCAGAAAAGTCCGGAAAGAAGAGAGCGTTTTAGCATGGGAGGATATGATAGTTGAAAAGATATATAATGCGGTGTGTTTTATTTAATTGTCAGGGTTTCGTTGAAGTCCCAGTTGGCACGAATGTCGAGCGTCTGAGGGTGGAAGACGACACGTTCGGGCTGCTGTTGCTTGCCGAAATTGCCGGTGTCCCACTTGCCGTTATTGTTGGAGTCGATGGTGGCACGGATGCGGTACTTGGCCGGCTTGAGGTGCGGGAACTCCAGTTTGCCGTTGCCTGTCAGGGTTTTTCGCTGGCTCACTTTGTTGTTCTCGTCCAAGAGCTCGACGATGATCGCGTCGTTGCTGCTGTTGTCGACGGTCAGGTTGAGGTTCCCGTATTCTTCGGCTTTTGAGACGTTGATTGTTGCAGAAAGCGAATCGTTGGCGTTGCCGTATATGTCGTGGAAGGTGCCGGCGGGGATGCGGAGCGTGTAATTCTCGCCTTGCTGGAAGTGGCCTGCGATGATGATTTTCATCTGACCGCTATCGCAGACGGTGTTGCATTTGAAGAGAGATGAGTCTTTGAGCCGCAAAACGGTCACCGTAGAGTCGGAAAGGCATCTTGAGGGGTTGATGGGGTTGGAGAAGAGCAGGGCGAGCGTGTCGAAATAGTGCAGCTTTGTTGTCGAGAGTTTCATTCCGGTCTTGTCTATCTGCATGCTTTCGAGCGAAGGACCGGTTTTGCCTTTTTTGGGTCTCCAGCGCAGTCGTAGGGTGTCGTTGATGCCTGTTGGGTCGCTGACCATGAGCGACAGCGAGTCGCACTTTTCGCGAAGAGTCCATAGTGTGATGGTGTCGCGGTTGTCGTTGATGTGCCAGAATATTTCTTCGTTCGGTGAGACGATTTGCGGCTTCTCGAGAGACTGTAGCGATGTGATTCGCACTTTGCCAGCGGCTGTGAAATTGCTGCTGGTGAGTCGCTGCCGTTCGGTTGCCGGAGTGAATATGTTGAGCACGGTGGTCGTGACCTGGCTTGTGTCGATGGGTCGGGCGGCGAGAGACGAGTCGGCCGATGTCGAGTCGGCCTTCTTCATCGGCACTGCAATGACGGTGCTGTCGATGAATGCCACAGACTCGGAAAGACCTATCTGCATGTTCTTGTCGTCGTCGACGAGAGCAACGATGTGGTAGATGCCAGGGCGTATGTAGTTGAATGCGAACGAACCGTCCTTGTTGCATCGAGTGGCGTAGGATGGTGTTGGCGGCTTGGCCGATGTGTCGTTGAGCGACTGCAGCAGGGTGGCGTGCTGTTCTTTTGTGAAGAGCCACACCGAGATTGTTTCTTCGCGCGGTTTCTGCAGTTGGGCATCGCGGACTTTGCCGGATATCGACATGCTGTCGATGAATGAGCCGGTGGAAAGGACGTAGCTATACGATTCGATGAGGTTGCCTTCGTTGAAATCGGCTATAGCATTGTTGAACTGGAAGATATATGTCGTGTTGCTCTGCATGGAGTCGGCGAGACGCACGACGATGCTCTTGCCTTTGGTGCGGTATTCGGGCTTGTTCTTCAGCGGAGGCGATACCAGGATGTTGTTTTCGGCATCTTTGAGGACCACATATTCGTCGAAAGAGATGGAGAAGCCTGTGGCGTTGAAGTTGGTTGTTTTGTTTTCTGGGGTCACAGCCAGGACTTTAGGCGGTGCGGTGTCTTTTGGGCCACCCGAGGGCATTCCTTGCTTGGCACAGGCTTGTAGGAGAAACGCTATTATAAGAATTGGGATTATGCGGGGCATTGAAAAATGAGAATTAAAAATGAGAACTTCGCATGAAAACGAAGATGAAATCGGATGAAATTTTGAAAACTAAACGTCAAATCACAAAAAAAATTGCAGGCATGCAAAATAAAACCGCCCCCACTCCGTTATCAAGATGTGCTTACAAAATAAGAAGATGTATTTGAAGGCTCCGTCCCACCAAGGACGGAGCCTGTTTTTTTATCGGAATAAATAAGGAGTTTTCGTACTAAGTACGGTGGAATTATCTGTTTTGGAGGTCGTCGATATTGATGGCGTCGCGGCTTTCCTTTATGTCGCGTATCGTATTTCCGATGCGCTTCAGTGCCGAGAAAGCGACGATGCGCTCGATGCCGTTGGCGAAGATGCCGATGCCGAGCAGTACGCCCATAAGGACTTTGACCTCTTCGGGGTTGCGCAAAGCGAGGAAGCCGAGAATGAGGCTGCACGAGCCGAGGATAAGCATTATCCACCAACGCTCGTAGCCCGACCGTTTGTAGTCGAACGAGAGTACTGCCAACGAGATGCCTTCGAACATGACCCAGAGGGCGAAGACGGCGACGATGGCGGTGGCAGCGAGGTAGTTGCTGCCCAACATCATTAGACCTACAACGATCTGGAACACAGCCAGCAGGGTTGTGGAGCCTGCGTTAGGGAGGTAGCGCTGGGCGCGTACTCCGAAGAACAGAGCCGTGACACCGGTGCAGAGTATCAGCAGTCCGACGAGCCATGACATGGAGTTGAATATGTCGACAGGATTCAGTATGCACACCACGCCCAAAACAATCATCAGCAGCGCGGTAATCAAAAGATAGGTATTTACTCGTTTCATATTGTTTTTATTTTTTGTTTTCAACTACAACGTGCATCTTCTGCAATTATTGCGTTGAGGGTGCTGCCAATTTTGGCTGAGGCCCCGTTGTGTAGAGTTTGCAGCTCGTAGCGGCGGATTTGCAATTCGATGTTGATTAATGTAAGGATTTTCGTTCCGAAAAAAATCATGTAGTTGTACATTTATCACGACTCACAATGGTACTATAGTCCTTGCAGATATCGGCGGAAGAACGGGTCGCTGATGAAATAGGTACTGCCAGTTTTGTCCGCGATGCCGTCTTCAAGCAGTGTCATGATGTTTTTCTGCACCGAAGATGGCGTGTTGAGTTTGTTCTTGCGGACATATTCGTTGGAAAAAATGTGCTCCCCGCTTTTTGCTAAAGCCCTCATCAGTTGTTTCTGCCCTGCAGCGTAACGGTTGAACTGTTCAAAATAGAAGTCGCCTTTGAGGGCGATGATATCCTGCACACTGTTGTCGATGTCTTCCATCGTGATGCGCTTCTTCTTTGTTATTGTGCGCTGCCAGACGAAGGAAGCCAGAAGCTGGATATAATAGGGTATCTCCGCGGCACATTGAATCAAATACTTTGCTTCGTCGTCTCCAAGCGAGATATTCTCCTTCGTGAAACGTTTTTGCAAAAAATCTATGGTTTCGTCCTCGGGCAGTGGACCAATTTGTACGTGTAAGCCTGTATTGAAAAAAGGGCGCTTCTTATTCTCAAACATCTGCGACATCATGTGCGTTTTGCTACCAAGAAAGAGGTAGCTGACCCCTTGCTGCTGTTGAATGACTGAACGCAACAGCCCTTCAACACCCTCTTTGCCGAAGCGTGTTATCTCTTGAAATTCATCCATCACTACGACCACGTGGCCCTGACGCTTTGCCAATTGCTCCGGGATATTGAACACTTGGGAAAGGGTATTTTGTGAGATATGGCTTTCGGAAAAGTCTATAGACAATTTTGGAGATCCGTCAACACCGAATTCAAGTGTCGGACGGATTCTTTTCACCCATTGGGTCAAGTTTTGTGCGAAGTTTTCTATTTTTGTCTGTTTCTTTTGGGCTGCATCAATCATCAGTTCTGCTAAACGCTCCAATGAAAATGCCGACATTAGGTCGATATACAGGCAAGAAATACCCTGTTCTTCCAAGCGGTCAATAACTCGAAAGACAAGCGACGTTTTACCATATCTGCGCGGAGCGAACAGAACGACATTATTGCCGTCTGCAAGCGTGGAGGTCAGCAAATCCGTCTCTTTAACGCGGTCGAAGAAAGCATCACCTCTTACAATGGTGCCATAGCTGAAAGGATTCATTTTGTAGTATTTTTTTCAGTGCAAAAATATAAATTTTTTTTGGATTGGACAAATATTTTTATATAATGTTAATGCAAATGCCTAATTATAAACATTGTATAATTATACTATTCAGCGTTATGCCATATAGCATAATGCAGAGATACGCGTTTTATTTAATATAGCAAAATTTTTTTTGGAAGCAACCCGTTGCGGCGGATTTGCAATCCGACGCTGCTTAATATAAGGATTTGCAATCCGAAAAAAAAACAGTCGTCGGCGCAATCGATATTGTACTCGAAATAATCCCTCATTGATGGATTTTAACAATAAAGAAAGGGAGCCCACGTGGACTCCCTTTCTTTGATACAAAGTAATGTTGCTTAGCAACCTTGCGTTCCGCGAGGTCTTCTTCGCTCGGCAGAGTTCAAGCAAGCTTGATTCTGCCCTCGCTCATTTAGCCTTGCATTCCGCGAGGTCTTCTTCGCTCGGCATAGTTCAAGCAAGCTTGACTCTGCTCTCGCTTATTTAGCCTTCAATCTCTTTGCGGACTTTCTTGAAGGCCTCGATGCACTTGTCGAGGTGCTCGTGCTCGTGGGCAGCGCTGATCTGGACGCGGATGCGGGCCTGGCCTTTCGGCACGACGGGATAGTAGAATCCGGTGACGAAGATGCCTTCTTCCTGCATCTTGGCAGCATACTGCTGGCTCTTGGCAGCGTCGTAGATCATAACGGCGCAGATGGCGCTCTCGCTGGGCTTGCAGTCGAAGCCTTCTTCCTTCATGCGGCGCAGGAAGTAGTCGGTGTTCTCGTGCAGCTTGTCTTGCAGGGCGTTGGTCTCGCTCATGAGTTCGAACATGCGGATGCCGGCGGCCACGAGGCCGGGAGCCATCGAGTTGGAGAACAGATACGGACGGCTGCGCTGACGGAGCATGTCGATGATTTCCTTCTTGCCGGTGGTGAAACCGCCCATGGCGCCGCCGAAGGCTTTTCCTAATGTGCCGGTGAGGATCTCGATTTTGCCGCGCAGGTTGTAGCGTTCGGTCACACCGCGACCGGTCTTGCCGACCACACCTGCCGAGTGGCTCTCGTCGACCATAACCATGGCGTCGTACTTGTTGGCGAGCTCATAGATTTTGTCGAGCGGGCAGACGTTGCCGTCCATCGAGAAGACACCGTCGGTGACGATGATGCGGAAGCGGTTCTTCTGAGCGGCCTTGAGTTGCTCTTCGAGGTCGGCCATGTCAGCGTTGGCGTAGCGGTAGCGCTGAGCCTTGCAGAGGCGTACACCGTCGATGATCGAGGCGTGGTTGAGGGCGTCGCTGATGATGGCATCCTCTTCGGTGAGCAGAGGTTCGAAGACACCGCCGTTGGCGTCGAAGCAGGCAGCGTAGAGGATGGTGTCCTCGGTTCCGAAGAATTCGGCAATCTTCTTCTCAAGTTGCTTGTGGAGGTCCTGGCAGCCGCAGATGAAGCGGACCGATGCCATACCAAAGCCACGGGCATCCATGCCGGCCTTGGCAGCCTTGATGAGTTCGGGGTTGTCGGCGAGGCCGAGGTAGTTGTTGGCGCAGAAGTTGAGGCACTTCTTGCCTTTTACCATGATTTCAGCACCCTGGGGGCTTTCGATTATGCGTTCATTTTTGTAAAGGCCGGCGGCTTCGATGTCAGCCAGTTCTTTCTTGAGGTGTTCTTGAAACTTAGTATACATAATTACAATATTTTATTGTTGTTTGATGCAATTGTAAACGAGCAACAAAATTACATAAAATATCCGAATGCCCAAAAAGTTTTTTTGTGAACCTTAACGTTGACCTTGAAATGGGTTTGATGGGTTTATTATTTCACTATCAGCTTACGGACGATGTTGGCGTTTTTGCCTGCGACCTGTACAAAGTAGGTTCCTGAGGGGATCGTTCCGAGGTCGATGCGGGTGGTGCACTGTTCGTAGCATCCGTCGAGTTTGGTGCTATAGAGTGTGCGTCCATTGAGGTCGACAATGTTGACCTGGCAGGTGCCTTCGATACCGCTGAGGGTCAGTGTGGTGTGTCCGTTTGCCGGGTTGGGGTAGAGTGACAACGTTGTGTGTTGTGAGTCGAGCGTCATAATGCCTTCGTTGGTTGTGGTGAAGACTTTGCGCTGGCTCCAGAGGCTATGGGCTGTGGCGGTGCAGTTTTTGCGCACATAGACAGAGTATTCGGTATTCTTCTGGAGTCCGTTGATGGTATAGCTGTTGCCCGTGATGTTGGAGACGGTGGTGCCTGTACCCTCGCTGAAGTTGCCTTCGCCGTACTCGATGGCGTAGGAGTTGCCGTTGCCGGTCCATGTGACGTTGGCCGAGGTCGCTGTGATGTTGGAGACCTCCACGTTCGAGACGGGTTGGCAATAGCGTGTGGTAAAGCTGATGGCAGGAGTGAAGTCAGAAACCGTTCCACTCGTCAGGCAGCTGTCGGCAACGGCGACGGAGTAGGTGAAGTTGTCGGTCAGTCCGGTAAGAGTGTAGGGGTGCGAGGTGACGACAAAGGTCTCTTGGTTGTTGCCGTGGCTGAGGCGGATGTAGTATTGCGACTGCGGGTTGTTGGGAGTCCAGTCGATGACCACTTGGTCGTAGCCTACGCTCAGTGTGTCGAGACCGGTTGGGGCCATGCAGGGTCTTATTGCCGTAGTGAAGGTGGCTTCAGCCCATTCGGACATCACTCCGGTAAAGCAGAGTTGGCGTACGCGGAAGGCGTAGGTGGTCTGCTCCTCGAGCCCGGTGAGGTGGTAGTTGCCAAGGTTGCCCGTGGTGGTCACCGTAACGGCTTCGGGCCAATCGGTTTCGCTTGCCTCCTTGAAGGCCACTTCGTAGGTCGTGGACATGCCGCGCCACGAGATGACGGCGGTGTCGAAACTGATGTTCGAAGCGGTGAGGTAGACAGGCTCGGGGCAGTTGGCTGCGCCGCAGGAGATGAGTTGCATTGCCGGGCGATAGTTATAGTTGTTGCGGTTGCCCGAGAAGCCCGACGTTGGGTTGAATGGGTTGATGGCCGCGGTGCCGCTGCAGTAGCTGACAGTCTTCTTGCCGCTGCAGGAAGCTGTGCGGAAGGTGAATGACGAGGTGGTAGAGGCTCCGGAGTTGTCAATCATGAAGACGCAGATGCCACGCACGCCGTCCCACACATATTCGTTCTCTAAATTATAGTAGTTCCATCCCTTGGTGGCATCGAGACGTCCGCTGTAGACGCGAGTGGCGATATTCGTGTCGAGCGAGAGGATGCTGTTGACGTTGGCGAAGGAGGTGCGTGTCGTTGGCTGGAACCAGATGGTGACGTCGTTCTTGACGTTGAGCGAGTCGGTGTGGTTGTAGAAGAAGGCGATGGCGGAAATGTTGCCTATGCCAGCCAGCTCGGCAGAGTCGATGATGAATTCGGTGAGCGAGTATTCGTAGAAGGTGCTTACAGGGATATAGTAGCTGGTTCCGTTGCCGCTGCCTGTCGAGAAGCTCAGAGCATCCTCGCAGAAGGTGGTGCTGAGCTGTACGGGAGCGCTCCAGTCGCTATAGCCAGTGTCGCTGCAGTGGGCACGCACGTAGAAGTCGTAGGTTGACAGCGTGTCGAGACCGGTAATGTTGACAGGATGGGAAGTAGCCGTGATGGTAGTGCCTTCGCCCTGAGTGAAGCCTGCGGGTCCGTATTCGATTTCCCAATCGAGGGCGGTGGTCACATCGGTCCAGTCGATATTGAGGCTTGTGGTAGACTGCGAGGGTGAGGTGATGCCCGTTACCGGCATGCAGTCGGGCAGCTCTTCGATGAGGAGGTCGTCGATGAAGTTGGGTGCGCCAATTCCGTCCATGGGATTGGTGTTGTGGAAGGCGATGATGCGGCTGCTGCCTGTGTAGTTCTGGAACGATACGGTATGCGATACGTATTGTCCTTCGGGGTCGCTGATCGATTCTATCGGGACGAAGGTGTTGCCTTCGAGTACGCCGATCTGGATGCCGAAGTCGGAGTTGTTCACTTTGTGGTAGAAGGTTACTTGCACGCGGTTGAGCGGCAGCGGAGTGGGAGGCAGGGCGAGGTAAGCCTCACGACCCATGAACATGCTGTAGTTGCCACTGTTGGCAGAACCGGAACCGTAGTAGAGCTGCGGGTTGCGGGTGCCGTCATTGCCGAGGGTCTGGTAGAGCCAGCATTCGGGGAGGTAGTCGGTAAAGCCATTGGAGCCCTGCGAGGTGGTGTAGCTGTCGAAGTTGTCGCTATAGGGCAGCACGATGGGGTTGCAGGTAGTGTGGACAGGAGTGGAGACTGCCATGCTGGTGTCGCCAACGAAGCAGAAGGCGCGCACGCTGACGGTGTACTGAGTGTTGGCGGTGAGGCCTGTAAGCATGCAGTTGGTGTCGTATGCCACTATCGAAGTGTCCTGGCAGGAGACGATCCATGCCGTCTCGTCGCCATTCGAGGTCCACGAGACATAGATGCTGTCGTCGTAGGCAGTGCAGTTCAGGTTGGACGGGGTCTGGCACGAGGTGTGGCGGAAGATGACGTTGTCGATGGCTGCCGGGTTGTCGTGTCCGAAAGCTATAGCGTGGTTGTACCAGCAGAAGATGAGTCGGTAGATACCCGGCGAGGTGATGTGTGCCTCGCTTTCGATAGTAGTCCATTGCGAGGTGTCGCCTGCCAGCTGGCTTCCGCCGTCGAGGGCAATCCATTCGAGCGGGAGCGAGGTTGCGGTGAACCCGTTGGGGGCGTATGTGCCGCCTTCGGGAGCAAAGCTGATGGGAGCAAGGGCCACGCGCAGGAAGTCGTAGCCAGCCTGACCGTTGCTGCGCCAGTCGAAGCGGTAGTTGTAGTTGCCGGTATCGGGGAGAGCGAGGTTGACGAAGGCGTAGCTGATGCCGGTGACATCGCGGTTGTAGGTATTGGTGGTGCCGCCGTCTTGCGAGATGTAGAGCGAACTGTTGTCGCCGTTGCCGAGAGCGCTGCCTATGTACCAGGCGTTCTGGTGGCTGCCGCTGCTGAAGTTCCACTTGCCGTTTTGAGCCTCATCGTTGAACGAGCAGAGGAAAGGCAGTTCGAAGTATGGGTCGGCAGTGGTGAAGGTGGCCATGGCCCAGTCGCCTGTCTCGTCGCATACGGGGCGGACGAAGAAGTCGTATTTAGTCGACGTGGCGAGGCCTGTGATTGTGAAGGTCGACGAGGTGGCATAGACGAAGGTGCCTTGTCCCTGTTCGAAGCCGTGAGGACCGTATTCGACATCCCACGAATTGGCGTTGCCGTGGTCGGTCCAGGTAAGGGTTATGGAGTTGGTGTCGATGCCGGTTGCCGTGATGCCAGTGACTGGCGGGCAGAGAGGCATAATCATGATTTCGATGTCGTCGATGCTGGCTTCCCAGTCTTCGTCGGGGCGGTCGGTCTTGATGGCGATGCGGTTTCCGTCAGCGTCATATTCGCTGAAGTAGACGGTATATTTGCGCCATGAGGTGATGCCATTGATGGTAATGGTGTCGACGCCAACGAACGAAGAGCCTGACGTGTCGCCGTCGTTGATGACGCCGATTTTGAACATCGGGTTCTGCGTTCCGCTGGCGGAGCGAGCCCAGAAGCTCATTTGCAGAGTGTTGATAGGCAGGGCTGCGGTGTCGATGACAGGTGTAGCGATAATTATCTCGTTGGCAGCGAGCGGGCTGAGTTCGGCGCTCCAGTTGAGGCCGCGTTCACCCGTGTGGCAGTCGCTGTAGTATCCGTTTTCGTCGGAGACGTAGGGTATGCCGTAGTAGTTGGAGGCTTCGTTGATGCGGAGCCAGCAGGGAGCAAAAGAGGAGGAGAATGCATTGCCGGGAGAGAGAAGTTCGAAGCCCTCGACCCAGGGCGAGTATTTGATGATGCCGCAAGAGGTGCGGACCTGTATTTCGACAGCTTCGCTGGTGTCGCTCCAGATGAGGGTGTTGTCGTCGGTATATTCACCGCAGATTTTGCGGAGGCTGACGTTGTAGACCATTCCGGGGTTGAGTCCGCCAATGGCGATAGTGTTGGTCGTTGCAAGATAGGAAGTGTCATTGATGTAGAGCATCCATCCGAGTCCCTCTTCGTTGTTGTTGTCCCAAGTAAGAACCAGCGAGTCGGCGGTGCTGAGTGACGTGTTCTTGGCCAGGCCGGTAGGACGCTTGCAGCGTGGGATGTAGTCGACCTTGATGTCGTCGATGTAGGGGTAGCTGTAGACGCTGTCGGGTGAGAGGAGCGTGATGCGTCCGTGGCGCAAAGCCTCGAATTGGTCGGCAGTGAGTGTGGTGTCTTCGGCAAGGCTGTTGAGCGGCAATTCGAGGAATTGCCACGAGTTGACCTCGTCGAGGATGATGGTGTCGAGTGGGAAGAAACTTTCGATGTCGTCGACATCGGTCATGATGCCGAGCTGCAGTTGGTGCTCATAATTATTGTTACTGCTGCTGTTGTATTCGCGCAGCATGTAGAAGCTGATTTGCAGCGAGTCGATGGCCGGTTCGAATTCGGGCAGGGCCACCAGGCTATAAGAGCTGGCGTTCGAGAAGAGGTAGAGGACCGAGCTTCGTCCCTGAACGTTCCAGGGGTAGATGTAGGGCATGTTGGGTCCGAGGGGGTTGAATTTTGTCCAGCAGGAGGGTACGATAGGAGATGCACCCACGGGCCATCCGGCGAAGTCCTCGGTGTAGGGTACGGCTTGGGCCAGACATTTGGTGGTGAAGATGACATCGGAATAGGGCTGGTCGTCACAGTCGCCCACAATGCGGATAGTGTAGGAAGTGGAGGGGAGGAGGTTGTTTATGGTAAAGTTATAGAGTGTCGTTTCGCTGAAAAGAGTGAATGCCGAGTCGCCGATAGCGCGTACATAGATGCTCCATTGCTCCTCGTTAGCACCGGGAATGAGGGTGAAGGAAGCTGATGTGGCCTCGATTTGGTTGATGGAGACCATAGGCGGGAAGCATTCGCTTTCGAAGGCACATTCGGAGAATTGGAATATTGCGTCGTTGCGGTAGGGGTAGTTGTATTGCTCCATGAGCATATAGTTTTCGAAGGTGTACTCGTCGCTGTACATGCTTACGGTTTTGCCCGAAGCGTCGTGGCAGCGGAAACGGTAGGCCTCGTCGTGGTTGTCGCCCGAATAGTCGACCACGGCAACGACGAGACTGCTGCGTCCGTCGTAGTTGATGAAGCCCTCGTTGAAAGCGAAGGTGTTCCATCCGGCCGTGCAGTTGAGCGGGCCGCTATAGACGAGGGTAAGGTCGTTGGGATGGATGAAGTCGCTGTAGCTGATGGAGGTGCGGTCGGTGAGTCCCATGTAGATGAAGCAGCTGTCCTTGGCTGTCATCGGGAGTGTGTCGGCTACGTAGAAGAACGAGATGGCGCTGATGGAGCCTATGGTGTCGAGTTCGGCAGCGGTGTAGAGCTGTTCGCTGAAGGAGTAGGGATGCCAGTTGTGGACTGGTACTTCGAAGTGGTTGGAAGCCGAAAAACCACTGATGGTGTCATTCCAGAGCGAAGTGCTGTCGATGCCGTTACAGCCCGTCAGTTTGGTGGTGAAGTGTGTGGTCACAACATTCGACAATTCATCGCCTTCGCAGCATGCGGCAATGCGCAGCTCGTAGGTGGTGTTGTAGTAGAGGCCTGTGGCTAAGTAGTCGTGGCTGTTGGTGTTGTATGTCTCCCAGGAGTCGGAGAGGGTGTCGCGGTATTGGATTTGAGCACCGATGTAGTTGCCTACACGTCCGTTGTTCCAACGCATAAATGCTGCACCTGCCGTTACTGCCGGCACCTCGAGGTCGCGGATGCGGCTGCAAGCGGGCGTGAGTTCGACGGTGACATCGTCGATGTAGATGCTCTGATTCGAGCCTGAATCGCAGAGGAGGGCAATGAAGCGTCCGGTGCCGCTATAGTTGGTGAGAGGAATCTCGTAGAGGTCGTAGGTGTTGGTGAAAACCATGGTGTCGACAGCGGTAAACGTGGTGTAGTCCTCGGGGTCGTCCATAACGCCGAAGACAAGTTGGTTGCCGCCAGCGTTGGCCCGAGCGTACAGGCTGACCATGAGGGTGTTGGGGTTCGTGGCGAAGAGGGGCAGAACGACGTAGGACCAGTTGGAATCGCTCGAAGAGAGATTATAAGACGAAATGCCGCTGTGAGCGTTGCCCCATGATGACGAAGGCGTGTTGTAGACGGTGTTGGCGTATGCACTCCAGCAGCGTCCGACACCGTCGCCGTCCTCGAAGCCATAGATGTATGGAAGTTCCTGTACCGTTACTGCTGCGCAGAGGGTGTTGAACGAAGCGGTCCGAGCCTCGCTGGTGTCGTTCTCGCCGCAGATGCGTCGCACGGAGGCAATGTAGTCGGTGTTGGGAAGAAGGTTGCTGAAAGTGGCAGTCGTCGTGGTGCAGATGCTTTGTGCCGTAGCGACAGAGTCGCCAACTCTGTAGATTTCGGCTATCCACTCATTGCCGCCGAAGAGGGGCGTCCACGAAACCGTTGCCGAAGTCGAGTCGGCCACGGCGGTCACGTTCTGGACCGGGAAGCAGGAGGGAAGGTATTCTACAGAGATGTTGTCGATATAATGTGTTGCGTAGTCGACTTCAGTATCGTCGCAGAAGTTGCGGAAAGCGATATTGTTGCCGCCAGCGTTATAGTTCAGGAAGTAGATGGTGTGGCGGTGGGTGCCTGCTGGGTCGTCGATGGTGTCGACAGGCACAAAGGTAGAGCCATTCATGATTCCTACAGCGAGAGGGCGTGAGGCTGCTGCGACCTCATGGGTGAAGGTCATCTGCAGAGTGTCGATACGCGCGTCGGTGACGGGAAGTGTGACATAGCCGAAGCCGCGCAGACGCAGGGCATTGCCATCACCGAAAGATGTGATTTGAGGAGCATAGTAGTCGGTGCTATAGGCTGAATCGCCTGTCAGAGTGTAGCTCCATCCTGCGGGGAAAGAATAGAGAGCGTCGAAGTTTTCGACGAAAGGCACTTCGAAACCAGTAGTGGCGTTGATGGTGGCAGGCAAGCTGGTGTCGCCGTCGTCACACACCGAGCGGACCGAGAACGAGTATTGAGTGTAGGGCTGCAGGTCGGTGAATGTGCAGCTTGTGGTGTTGGTGGTAAAGGTGGTGTCGTCCGAGCTGACAATCCATTCGTCTTCGTTGCCGTTGGAGGTCCACTGCAGTGTGATGCTATGAACGACCTGGGTCGCGGTGAGTGACGTCGGGGCGAGGCAGAATATCTGTCGGAGTGCTATGTTGTCGATGGCTGCCGGAGGGTTGCTACCGTCGGAAGCATCGTTGGTCCAGATGAATATCAGTTTGTAGTTGCCGGAAATGGGAACGTTGGCGTAAGAGTTCTGCCGGTTCCACTGTGGCGAGGTGCTGAGGGCTATGCTTGGGCTTTGGCCTCCGAGGTTGATCCATCCGTCGGGCAATCCCCAGCGGCTGACACCGTCAGGCAGGTAGAGGCCTCCGGCAAGGACAGTGGTGTCGCTCTCCGGAACCAGAGCGGCGAGCAGATAGTCGTAATCAGCCTCTCCGTTTGCGAACCAGTCGAAAGCGATGCTGTACAGGCCAGCGTCGAGCGTGAGGTTGCGGTAGGCAATGGCTGTCGACGTAATGGTGTCGTTGTAGAAATAATCGCCACCTATCGAGTCGCTGATGTAGAGCGAGCTGGAGCCTCCTGTAGTGTTGTTGGTGGCCTGACCGAGAGTCCAGATGTTGAAACTCGTGCTGTCAGTTGAACTGCCGTTCAGGAGAATCCAGGCACCGTTGTCGGTCGCGTCTTCGAACGATGTCGAGTATGGAGCCGTAGCGTACCATCCCTGTGCCGAAGCGGAAAAGTTGAAAAGCAAAAGTGCAGCAATGACAATCATTGTTCGAAATGGAGTCTTACTGAGTTTTTTTTTGAATCTGCGAGTGTTCATATATTAATGTATTAATTATTTCGTAAAAAAAGTGTTCGTGTGGCATCCCTTATGTATGAGCAATAAAGAGGATGCCTCACAAACAAATGTTTTTATTAACCAAGTGCAAATATAATAAACGTAACGAGATGCAAAAAAACTACAAATATACAGAAAAGTTTTTGAAATGGTACGCATGCAGAGCAAAACGTCCAATGGCAGTTTTGCTCATGCGTACCAGTTATTTTTGCAAGCAAGGATGCTTGCGTACCATTTACGTACCAGCTTATTTGGGAAGTAGGTGTTCCAGATGTCGGGCGGCGCGCCGTGAGAGTTGGAAACTGTTGGCATCGACACGCACAAAGCGGCAGGAGCGGCTGACGGACAGATTGTATCGGATTCCTTCGTCGTCGTAGAGGTTTATCAGCCATGCTCGTTCGAAGGCGACCGGTTTGTAGCGTGCGTGGCGGACAATGTCGAGGAGTTCTTCGTAGTCTATTTGCTCGAATTCGTCGGGGTTGTCGTAGTAAGAGACTTCGGCATCGGAGATGACATAGCACTCGTAGAGGTCTTCGAAACGCGGTTTGTGGTGCGAGACGCTTGACGAGGTGAGGAATATAGAGGAGAGTATCAGTGTGACTATCAGAAAGGTCTTCTTCATTGTTGTTCTTCGTACACGGTTTTTTTCGTTTTCGTCTTTTTTTCGTCTTCGTTTTCGTCTTCGTTTTCGTCTTCGTTTTCGTCTTCGTACGAAGTTAGAACTCCCGTATCACTTCGCCGTGGTCGTCGACAATCTGGCGGTAGAACCATTCGGGATAGGGGGGCTGCTTGATGCTTGTGACGACACCGGTGGGCGTGGTCTTGATGCGGCCGTTTTCGACGGTCTTGATGTTGCCGTCGATATATTTCATCAGCAGCAACTGGTCAAGCTCTTTCCAGCGGCGCATCATCTGGTCGGCGCAGCGGTTGCTGGTCTTGTTGAGCGATGCCACGAGGCGGGCGTCGTCGTAGTTCTCGTACTGGCGGCTGACCTGGTCGGCAATATGGATGAAGTCGCTTTCGAGCTCGCCCTGCACGCGGCGCACGTCGACAATCATCGAGTCATAGCGCAGGTAGCAGAAATTGCTGACGCGGTTGAAGAGCCAGAAGGCCGATGTCTCGCTGTATTGGCTCATCGAGCCGTTGCCCTCTTCAAAGCAGATGGGTACCTGGGTGATGCCGCAGAACATTGGGCAATAGACGGTGCTGTAGGTGTCGTCGACGCCAAACCAGATGATGCCGCCCAGCTTGTCGGGCAGCCACGAGCGGCATTGTGCCACGAAACTGAAGCCCGTCTGCTGCGTCGATATGGCGCGTTCGTGGACATATTTCTTGCCGTCGACCTCAAAGTCCATCGGGCGCCAGCGGTAGGGGCAGTGGAACGGGCCGGCACCGACGTCGCCGCTCATATCCATCGGAGTGCCCTCGTAGTGGTCGCGCATCAGCTCCATGACATCGTGGACGCTTAGTTTGCGGTCGGGCTCAATCCACAGCGGCAGGCGTTTGGCAGTCTTGTCGCCCATGGCGAAAGCCTCGTACTGCTTCATATTGCTGTTCACGCGGTTGAACATAGCGTAGACACGTGCTTCGCAGGCACGCAGACCGCTGAAGGTAAGAGGGTTGTAGGTGTCGGCAAAGCTGAAGTCGGCGTCAGTGTGCTTGGACTGGCCGGCGTATGCGGCGATGTTGTGGGCCTTGGCGAATTTGATGACATCGCCGGCATAGACGCATTCCACCTCGGGCTTGAAGATGTGCTTGAGGTTGCGGCTGTCGATGCTGAGGTTCGACTCCTTTCGCATCTGGGGGAAGGTGGTGATGCGGGCTTGATTGGCGTGGCCGCAGACGTAGCCTTCGGGCACACGGCGCGCCACCCAGACGGCACCCTTCTCGCTACCTTTGCTGGTGATTTCGAAAATCCATACCTCCTTGGGGTCGGCCATCGAGAAGCTCTCGCCGCCGTCGGCATAGCCGTAGGTCTCCACCAGTTCGGCCATCACCTTGATGGCTTCGCGGCAGTTGGCGGCACGCTGCAGAGCCAGGTAGATGAGGTTGCCGTAGTCGATGCCCTCGGCGTTGCCCTTGTCGAGGGGGCTGATGCCGCCCCAGGTGGTCTCGCCGATGGCCAGCTGCTTCTCGTTGATGAAGCCCACCACATTGTAGGTATGTGCCACCTGCGGAATCTCGATCTGGAACTTCAGGCTGCCGTAGTTGTAGAGCTTCACGGTCTCGCCCGGCTGGTGGTCGCCGCCGCGGTGGTAGCGCAGCTGGCCGTAGCGCGTATGGCTGTCGGCAGCGTAGGTGATCATCGTCGAGCCGTCGACCGATGCGCCACGGCTGCAGATGAAGTTGGTGCAGGCCTTCGTGGCGTTCCATCCGCACAATAATGCTATGACAATAAGGATTTTGTATTTCATGTGTTAAGGGTTTAAAATCAACAAAAGATACAAACGAAATAATGTGCACTCACATTAAAGCACTCATACTAACGCCAAAGCGATTGAATTATTGTTTTTAAAGAATTATTCAATTTGCTCGCACTACGAGCAGGAGTTTTTGAACGTGAATGCCCGTGAATGCCCAAAAATATTTTTTAGTTTAAACAGGAATTACCAGAAATTGGCCAGGAATTATCATAAATATTTTTTTAAACAGCAATTACCAGCAATTGAACAGCAATTATCAGCAATTTTTAAAAAAACCTGCAACATAATAATTATCAGCAATTCGCTCGCGACGCGAGCGTTATAATCTATAAGATCTATAGATTTCGTGAGGCGGGACGCCGAGCAGTAAAAAAAAAGAAAGAATCCACAAGATCTACAAGATCTCGCTCGCTTGCGAGCAGGAGATTTTGAACGTGAATGCCCGTGAATGCCCGTGAATGCCCGAAAATATTTTATTGTTTAAACAGGAATTACCAGGAATTGGTCAGGAATTATCATGAATATATTTTTAACGACATAATATCATCAAATAATAATAGCCATTAATTCGCTCGCGACGCGAGCGTAATAATCTATAAGATCTATGGATTTCGTGAGGCGGGACACCGAGCAGGAGATTTTGAACGTGAATGCCCGTAATGTCTTAACCTGAAAAAAGTTGACACTTTTGGGAGCAATGCCACATTGTTTTGAATGATATGAAAAAAACAGGGCAACTTATTTTTAAGCTACCCTGTTCGATTCCATCATCAACGTATGTTATCTATTGGCACGTTGATATTGTATCTGAAGTTAACGTTAAGGTTAAAGTTAACGTTAAAACGTTACTTCACCTCGATGATGTTGCCGTGGTCTTTGACTATCTGGCGATAGAACCACTGCGGATATTCGGGCTGGTTGGGCATAGCGCAGCCGCCCCATTCGGTGCGTTTGAACTTGCCGTTCTCTTCCTTCTTGACGTTGCCGTCGATGTATTTGACGAGCAGGTACTGGTCGAGCTTGGTCCACTCGTCCATCATTTTCTTGGCCTGGCGGCCGCTGAAGTCGTTGAGCAGGGTGGCCATCTCGTTCTCGGTGGCGTTCTTGGCACGGTTGTCGAACTTCTCGACATCGGTGATGAAACCTTCCTCGAGGTCGGTCTGCACCTTCTGCAGGTCGACAATCATATCCTTGTAGCGGCTGTAGACGAAGTTGGTGACGCGGTTGAAGAGCCAGAAGGCCGACGTGGGGCTGTAGGTCAGCATATCGCCGTTGCCCTCGCGGAAGCACAGCGGGATGTCGGTGATGCCACAATACATCGGGCAGTAGACGGTGCTATAGGTGTCGTCGACACCGAACCAGATGATGCCGCCCACCTTGCGGGGCAGCCAGCTGCGGCACTGGGCCACGAAGCTGAAGCCGGTCTGCTGGGTCGAGGTGGCGCGCTCGTGGACGTATTCCTTGCCGTCGACCTTGAAGCCCATAGGACGCCAGCGGTAGGGGCAGGCGAAGGGACCGGCACCCACATCCTGGGTCATATCCATAGCGGTGCCCTCGTAGTGGTCGCGCATCAGGTCCATAACTTCCTTGACGTCGACCTTATGGTCGGGCTTGATCCACAGTGGCATGCGCTCGGCAGTGGCATCGCCCATAGCATATTTCTCATATTTTTTCATGCTGGCGTTGACGCGGCGGAACATAGCGTAGACACGGGCGTCGCAACCACGGATACCGCTGAAAGTCAGCGGAGCATAGGTGTCGGTGAAGCTGAAGTCGGCATCGGTGCCGTTGTACCAGCCGCAGGCGCGTGCGAAGGTGATGACATCGTGGCTGTAGACGCATTCGACTTCGGGCTCAAAGAGATAGTCGAGGTGCTTGCTGCTGATGGCGGTGTGCAGACCTTTGCCTTTGGCCTTGGCGAACTTCTTGGGTTCCTGGGGGAACTGGGTGATGCGGGCCTGGTTGGCGTGGCCGCTGACGTAGCCGTCGGGGATGCGGCGGGCAACCCACACGGCGCCGTCGGTGTAGGTGTATTTCAGTTTCTTCGACAGGTCAGCCTTGGTCAGGCCGGGACGCTTGCCGATGAGTTCGAAGATCCACACCTCGTTGGGGTCGCAGATGCTGAAGCTCTCGCCCTCGCTGTGGTAGGGATAGTCCTGGAGGAAACCTGCCAGCACCTGGATGGCCTCGCGGGCGTTGCGGGCGCGCTGCAGGGTGAGGTAGATGAGCGAGCCGTAGTCGATGCCGCCCTCAATCTCGTTGGCCAGCTCTTCGCGGCCGCCGTAGGTGGTCTCGCCGATGGCCAGCTGGAACTCGTTGATGTTGCCCACAACGCTGTAGGTCAGGGCGACTTGCGGAATCTTGATCAGGGGTTTGCCGCTGTCCCAGTCGACGACTTGGAACATCGAGCCGGCGGGGTAGGTAGCGGCCTTGCGATAGTAGAGTTCGCCGTAAAGCACGTGGCTGTCGGCGGCGTAGGTGATCATCGTCGAGCCGTCCTTGGTGGCACCCTTGGTGAAAAGGAAATTGGTGCAGGCCTGCGAAATGTTGACCGCCGACATGGCGGCAACAATGAGGGCTGCTGTGAACAGTCTGCTGATTTTCATATTATTTAATGTTTGTAATTTATAAAAATATCTTTGTTTGAAGATGCAAAAATACAAAAAAATATTTTTTCACACTTATTTTGGAAATTTTCTCCTGCTCGGCGTCCCGCCTCGCGAAATCTTGTAAATCTTGTAAATCTTTTTCCTGCTCGCTGGCGCGAGCGAGATCTTGTAGATCTTGTTGATTTTTTTCTCCTGCTCGCAAGCGAGCGAGATCTTGTGGATCTTGTGGATTTTTCTTTTTTTTTCTCCTGCTCGGCGTCCCGCCTCGCGAAATATATAGATCTTGTAGATTATAACGCTCGCGACGCGAGCGGATTTATGGCTATTATTATTTGCTGTTGTTGTGTTGCTGCTTCTTGTCGTTAAAAAATTTATTTATGATAATTTCTGTCCAATTCCTGGTAATTCCTGTTTTTAAAAATTTACGGGTATTCACGGTCATTTATGGTCATTCACGTTTAAAACCTCCTGCTCGCTGGCGCGAGCGAGATCTTGTAGATCTTGTGGATTTTTTTTCTCCTGCTCGGCGTCCCGCCTCGCGAAATCTATAGATCTTATAAATTATAACGCTCGCTGGCGCGAGCGGATTTATGGCTATTATTATTTGCTGTTGTTATGTTGTTGTTCATGTCGTTAAAAAAAATATTTCTGATAATTCCTGTCCAATTCCTGGTAATTCCTGTTTAAACTAAAAAAATATTTACGGGCATTCACGGTCATTTATGGTCATTCACGTTCAAAACCTCCTGCTCGCAAGCGAGCGAGATCTTGTGGATTTACTCCCTTAATTAATGTGTCTTAAACCAGTGAAATACGATAATCTCATTCTTTGTTTTTCCTTTCATAATCTCTTTTTTTTTGAAAAAAATTTGGTGGTTAAAAAAATGTTTGTAATTTTGCAAAGTGATATCAAAATAATATCAAATCAAATTTTGTAAATATTTAAATCATTAACAGTTAATTAGATTAAATCAATGGAAACAAAAGAATTTGACAAACAAATGAAAGCCAAGAACAACGGCTTTTTCCACCTGTTGATTAACATTGCATTGCTGGTAGGAACAGTGCTCCTTATCGTCTGGGAGTCAGGTTTTGACGGGATGGTCCGTTCGGACGGCGAGCCTACAGCGATGATACTTTTGCCAATAATGACGGGAGTGGTGATGTTATTTGTCTATATCCTGCACTGCGTCGGCTTTATGATTATCCAGCCCAACCAGAGTCGCGTGCTGACCTTCTTCGGCCGTTACAGTGGAACGGTGCGTCAGAATGGTTTCTTCTGGATCAACCCGTTCTATGCCAAGCGTCGCATATCGCTGCGCGCACGCAATATGGACGTGCCGCCCATCAAGGTCAACGACAAGAACGGCAACCCGATTATGATCGGACTGGTTCTGGTGTGGAAGGTCGCCGACACCTACAAGGCTGTGTTCGACATCGATGTGGATACGCTGACGTCGTCGGCACAGCACGGCGAGCAAGCTCAGCAGTCCAACCAGCAGCAGCTGAAGGGCTACGACAGCTTCGTGCACGTGCAGAGCGACGCCGCCCTGCGCAAGGTGGCTGGCCACTATGCCTATGACAACATCGACCACAACAGCACCGAGCTGACCCTGCGCAGCGGTGCCGAGGAGATCAACAACCAGCTTGAGGACGAGTTGCGCAGACGTCTCAGCATCGCCGGCATCGAGATTGTCGAGGCCCGCATCAATTATCTGGCCTACGCTGCCGAAATTGCCAGCGTGATGCTGCGCCGCCAACAGGCCGACGCCATCATCTCGGCCCGCGAGAAGATTGTTGAAGGTGCCGTGTCGATGGTCGAGCTTGCCCTCAACAAGCTGAGCGAGCGCGAAGTGGTGCAGCTCGACGAAGAAAAGAAAGCCACGATGGTAAGTAACCTGCTCGTCGTCCTCTGCGCCGACGAGAGCGCTTCGCCAGTTATCAATACTGGTTCTATTTATTAAACTATGAAGAAAACCTTTGCACTTCGGGTGGACAGTGAGGTCTACGATGCTATCGAGCGTTGGGCTGCGGACGAGTTCCGCAGCACCAACGGTCAGATAGAGTGGATTTTGTCTGAAGCCCTCAAGAAGGCCAAGCGGCATCCGAAGAGCGCCAACCGTAGGGGCGAGGCTTCGAGTGCGCCCAGGAAGGAGGGAGACAGCAATGAATAAAATAAGAATCGCGACCATCATGCTGGCAGTGTTGGCAATGCTTAACTACCTGGTGGGCGCTTTGCTGGGCTTCATCGGTATAAGGGGCGAGAATGTCAAGTTGTTCGCCTATGTGTTCTGTATTTCTTTGTTTGTCGGCGTGGTGTGTCTGGAGGCCGACTGGATGACGCTGCGTAGTGCCGAGTCGGGGGAGGAGTATAAAGTGCTGAAGTTGCGCAAGGGCCGTTTTGTTCGCGAGACGCGCAAGATGCGGCGCGACAACGAAGGGCTGCAGGCCTTGCAGATGGGCATCTCGGGATGGTCGTTCTCGCTGATAGTGCCGCTGTTTGCATTCGGGTTGATATGGCCCGATACGTTTTGGCTGCTGTCGTTCAATGTGATAAGCAGCATCGCTGTTGCTGTACCGGTTTTCAGTGGATTCATTATTGGAATCGTCAGTTCCGCCCGCCAACGTAAGAAAGGAGAAGCCTTATGACAATAGAGAGCAAAAAAACTATAGGACTGGTCGGTAGCGCGCTGGCGGTGATGGTTGTCGTGGCCGGCAACATATTGATGGCTATGCAGATAAAGTCGCAAGGTGTTGGCTTCTTTGTAGGCTACCTGTTCTACTCGCTGGCGATTCTGGCTGGCGGAATGTTCATCACATGGATGCCCAATATGAAGAACTACAAGTGGGGCTTCAAGCTGGTCGACGGCCGCCTGAAGTGGTGCAAGGACGAGCGCACCAGCGACATACGCCGCACGCGCCTGGTCTGGTGGCCTATCATCACGTTCTGCTTCGAACTGTACGGCCTGTTCGACTACTGCAACAACCTGTGGCAGCGGCCGTGGACGGAGGCGCTGATGTATGTCTTTCTGGCGATTACGTTGCTGCTTCTCTTCGCCTGGGTCATAATAATGATTGTGGACGAATACCGCGAAGCGAAGAAAAACAACAGCCAGCTGTAAGGTTTTGAACCCTATAAACGTCTATTAGATAGATAAGAAGTCCCAAGCACGAAAAATAACAGAAAAACACAGGCAATATTATTTATTTCCGACGCCAGTCGGAAACCATTTCCAATAATAAGTCAGATTTCCATGATTTTGCTCGCTTGCGAGCGGGAGACTCCCCAAAACACGATTAAATTTAAAGTAAAATAATATGGATGAAATTCTTCGCGTGGAAGGCATATCGAAGACCTTCACGCTCTCAAAGAAACAACAGAAGATTGAACGCACCACGCTACGCAAGAAGGTAGCTGTGGACAATCTGAGCTTCACCGCCAACCGCGGTGAAATATTCGGTCTGCTGGGTCCGAACGGTGCCGGCAAAACGACGACACTGCGCATCCTGGCCACGCTCATCAAGCCCGATGCAGGAGATGCTGTGCTGGATGGCTACAGCGTTGTTAACGAGGAAGAAGAGGTGCGGTCGCGCATAGCCTTCCTCACCAGTGAGCTGAAGCTCGAGGACTTCTTCACGCCCAACTACCTGTTCGACTTCTTCGCCCGCCTGCACGGCGTGCCGGAGGCCGAGGCCGCCGAGCGCAAGCGGATGATGTTCGAACGCTTCGGCATCGACAAGTTTGCCGAGGTCAAGGTGCAGAACCTGTCGACGGGTATGAAGCAGAAGGCCAGCATCGTCATCTCGCTGGCGCACAATCCCGACATCATCATCTTCGACGAGCCCACCAACGGACTCGACGTTCTTACGGCGCGTACCGTGACCGACTTTCTGGCCGAGATGCGTCAGCAGGGCAAGACCATCATCCTTTCGACCCACATTTTCAGCCTCGTAGAGAAGCTGTGCGACCGCGTAGGCATCATCATTGACGGACGGATGACGCATTGCGACACCCTCGACGCCATCCGCGACGGGATGAGCCTCGAGGACCGTTTTTTCGAAATCTACAAAACACAGAAAGGAGGTGAGGAATGAGAAAGCAAGGTAATGTGTGGACCATTGTCCGCAAGGAGTTTGCGCGTTTTTTCGGCGACCGCTCGCTGCTGTTCACCGCAGTGATTATGCCGGGTCTGCTGATTTTTATTGTCTATTCGCTGATGGGTGAGAATATCGGCAAGAGCCATCAGGACGACAACGAGGGCCCCACGACGGTCTATGTCGACAACATGCCCGAGAGCATGCGGGGCGACTTCGACTCGATCCCATTCCAGCTTGTTACCGAAGGCTTCAACGCCGTGGCCCTTATTGGCGACAGCTTGGCCGACAAGGAGAAAAGTTTGATTTACGTCAATTTCCCGCCCCACTTCGACAGCCTCATAGCAGCCTACGACCCGATGGGCGGCGAGATGGCGCCGAATGTGAAGATATATCACAACTCCAATTCCGACAACTCGGAGCTGGCCTACCAGACGGTCAAGACGTACCTCGAAGATTGGGAAAACAGCCGCAACAATATGTTCGATATCAATGCCAAAAGCCAAAGTCCTGACGAAGAAGAGACTTTCGATATGGCCGACGAGGACGACTCGCTGGGCGAGATTCTTGGCCAGCTGTTCCCGATGCTGCTGATGATGTTGCTCTTCTCGGGCTGTATGGCCGTGGCGCCCACCGCCATCGCCGGCGAGAAAGAGCGCGGCACCATAGCCACCCTGCTGGTGACGCCAATGAAGCGCAGCGAGCTGGCCATCGGCAAGATACTGAGTCTGTCGACTTTCGCTATGCTCAGCGGCCTGTCGAGCTTCCTCGGCATCATCCTGTCGCTGCCCCGGATGCTGAAAGGCGACGGCGTGGATATTGATTTTGCAATTCCCTATACGACGGGCGACTATATGCTGATTCTCTGCGTGTTAATTAGTACGGTGCTGGTACTTGTCAGCTGCATCTCCATCCTGTCGGCACTGGCCAAGGATGTCAAGTCGGCCGGTACGCTGGTGCTGCCGCTGATGCTGCTTGTGATGTTCATTGGCTTCACGCCGATGCTGGGCGGCGACGCTCCCGAGTCGCTGACAGCCTACCTCATCCCGTTCTACAACAGTGTGCAGTCGATGGCGTCGATATTCTCGTTCGACCTCAAGCCCGCCGCCGTAGGCATCACCGTCGTCGCCAATATCGCATATACCGCCATCGCCGTCTTCGTCCTCACGCGCATGTTCAACAGCGAGAAGGTGATGTTCGGAAAATAGCAGACAATAAAAATATATTTTTTCCGTTAAGTGAAAAATACAGGAAAAAAGGCAACAAAACACAATCATAGACACATAAAACAAATTGTAATGAAACACAATCTAATGCACAGAATAGTGATGCTGCTGGCCGCCGTAGTGCTGCTGGCCGCTTGCTCGAAAGGCCCCGATATGGCAGCCTACATTCCGTCCAATTCGTTTCTCGTGGCCGACATCAATGTTGGCGACCTGATGAAAAAGGCCGATGTCAAGAACATCGAGAACATCTCGTTCGTCAAACTCGGTCTGCAGGAGCTGCGCCATGAGAATCCTGAAATGGCCGAACTGATCGACAAAATAATCGACGATCCCACCGAGACGGGACTCGACCTGCGGAAAGATGTCGCCGTATACGTTACACAGGATATGGGATTTGCCGTGATTGCTGCCATGCACAAAAAGTCGCGTTTCGAGAAATTCCTTCGCGAGACGGCCGAAGAGGGCGACGAATTGGTGTTCGAGGAGATGAATGGCTATAACAAAGCCACTACCGATTTCGGAACCATCCTGTATAATAAGGAAGTGGCAGTGTTGACCACAACATTCGGGAACGACCTCTCGTCGACGATGAATCTGAAGAAAGACGGAAGCATGGCTGGCAACAAGAAGTTTGCCGACTATTGGCGTAACCGCAGCGAGATGAGCATCTGGGCAGACTATGGTTCCATGATAAATTTCGCCGAACGGATGGGCGGCAACGCATTGGATGAGACTGGATTGCCGAAGGAGTATTTGGACGACATGAAGAATATGTCGGTGGCCTGGAACCTCTATTTCGACAAAGGTGCATTCCGCAGCGAGATGACAAGCCAGGGTTTCAACACAAAAAAGTATAAGGATTACTACCAAAAGTTCAACAGCGACCTGTTGAAGATGCTGCCCGAGAAGAGCTACCTCTTCTTCTCGTTTGCCATGAATGCTGCCAAAGCCGCCGATATGTATGCAGGCATGAACATAGAAGATGTCGACTTCAACGAGCCCTTGGTGGGTGACAAAAGCCTGTTGGACATCATCAGAGCCCTCAAGGGCAGTGTTGCCTTCAGTATCTTCGACTTGGTCGAGAACGAGCAGACCACCGTCATGCCGCTTATGGCCATCGTTGCCGACATCAGCGATGCAGCCACAGTGCAGCAGATTATCGATGCTGCCGGCATGGAAGCCCGCGACGGTTACTACTACGCCAATGTAGGGTCAGGCATAGAAATATATGTAGCCAAGACCGACAAGTATCTCTACATCACCAATAGCCAGGACGCTGTGACCAAGTTTATCGGTGGCGGATTCGGCAAGGGCATCGACGGCTCCATTGCTTCAAAGGCCAAGAATTTTTTCTACATGTATGCCAACCTGGATGTCAACACCTACCCGCAGGCTGTGGTGAAGCTCATTCCGCAGAACGTCACCAAGCTGCTCGGCAACTACTTCGAAAGTTTTGAACTTTACAACACCAGCGACACAGGAGTCGAGAGTTATCTATACATTAAAGACAAGAAGGAAAACAGCCTTCTGTCGACACTCCACTTCATCGACAACAACCTCGTCGAACTCGGCAACCTGACGGAACAGATAGGCGGTGGAGACGAATGTCCTGTATACGAGGAAGAATACTACGTCGACGACGATTTCGATGAGGATCCCGACGAGTCGTTGTGGGAGGATTGATATTGGAGATAGAACTTAGAAATATAAGACCGTGCTATATGTCGGAATCGGAGGTGTCCGGTTCCGACATATACATGCAATCCCTTGTGCGTTTCGAGCAGGGAATGCAGTATATGGTCAGCGCCAAGAGCGGGCACGGCAAGTCGTCGCTGCTCAACTTCATATATGGGATAAGCAATGCCTACGTCGGCGATATTGCAATAAGAGAGGATGGAGGAGGCGTTGTGCTGCAAAGTTCGCGCGATTTCAAAGTGCGCCAGATGAGCTATATGTTTCAGGATCTCTGCCTCTTCCCAGAACTGACAGCCCTGGAGAACGTCCAGCTCAAGAACCGCCTGACGGACTTCAAGAGCGAAAGCGAGATAGAATCGATGCTGATGGCGTTGTTGCCGTCCGAAAAGCTCAATCAGCCTGTTGCCACCCTTTCGCTGGGTCAGCGACAGCGTGTGGCTGCGGTGCGATCGCTCTGTCAGCCGTTCCGTTTCCTGTTGCTCGACGAACCGTTTAGCCATGTCGACAACGAGAATGCCCACCGCATGGCGTCGCTCGTTGCAGGCGAGGTTGAGCGCCAGCACGCCGGGCTGATCGTCACTGCGTTAGACCCTGTCGATCAATTTGAATTCGATAAAGTTATGAATCTTTGAAAAAATAGAAGAGCCGTGATCCGAAAACTGCAACGCAAGACAATGGAACCTATACAGTTGGTCGGCTATGCCATCACACTCCTGGTAGGAGCCACGATAGCACTTTTGGCTGTCCAGATATGGCGGGACATCCGGCCTGTACTTACCGAGCAGACCGACGTTTTCAAGGCCCATACCGTCACGGTGTCGAAGAACATAACAATGTTCAAAACAGCAGACAAAGAGAAGATATATTTTGGCGAGAAAGAATTGGAGAAACTTCGTGCCCAAGAATTTGTCAAGGATGTTGCTCCGTTTGGCAGTGCGTCGTTCGCTGCGAGTGCCGCAATCAGTTTCAATGGTCAGAAACTGAGCACGGATCTTTTCTTTGAGAGTGTGCCGGATGAATACCTCGATGTGAAAAGTGAGGACTGGGTATGGGATTCGGCCAACGGCTTTCTGCCCATCGTCATACCGGAAGATTATCTGAGTCTCTACAATTTCGGTTTTGCCGAGAGCCAGTCGTTGCCGGTGGTGTCGGAGGCCATGTTGTCGCAGGTGACTTTCAATATTTATGTCAGCGGAAATGGTCGCCATCAGGTGTATAACAGCCGCATAGTGGGACTGTCGGGTAAAATCAACTCGATACTCGTCCCCGAATCGTTCCTGCAGTGGGCCAATGTCGAGTTCGGCACTGGCGGCAAGGAGCGCAGCAGCCGCTTGCTGGTCGAGTTTGCCGATGCCACAGACGAGCGTATACCACAATACTTTGAGGCAACAGGATTGAATATCAACCAGAACGAACTGGAAGCGAGCAAGCTCACATTCTTCTTTAAGCTGGCGATGCTCTTTGTTGTGGTCACTGCATTGATTATCGTGGTGCTTTCGGCGGTGCTAATCATTATGAGCATGAACCTTATTGTCCACAAGAACAGAAGCCTGTTTGTGAATCTGTACAACATTGGCTACACGCCAGCCCAGATTGCACGCTACTACCATAGGGTTATCAGTGGCGTGACGGTCGTTGTGGTGGCGATGGCTGCACTGTTGTCGGCGTGGGTAAGGCATCTGTACGTCGGGCGGCTCGACACGGTGTTCCACATCGAGGGCGGCCCGGTGTCGCTATGGGTGAGTGCGCTGCTGCTCCTGCTTGTACTGTTGGTGATATACAATATCTTTATAGCAAGAATCATAAAATCAAATTGAGAACTAAATAAATGGATAGGGTTTAAAGATTTCAGAACACCCGTCTCACGGATAGACAACACGAAAAAATATAAATACGTAAATATGAAAAGAATAATATTAATGTTGATGGCTGTAATAGCCTTGATGCCTGTATACGGGCAGTTCCGTCAGGACCGTTCCGAGGTGGAGTACATGTTCAAAGGCGAACTCGGCTATATGCCGTTTGTCATGAACTTCGGAAAAGAGGGTCCGAGTGGCTACTATATAGACAACCTGCAGCATGCTGTTGGCGCCAACATCATCAACGGCGTGAACATTCGCCAGGACTTTTTTGTCGGTATTGGCTTGGGCTACAACTTTGTGGCTTTGCCGTCCGACATGAAAGATTTCAATTTCGGAGCAGGAATGCATTGCCCGATGGCTTTTGTCGACCTTGACTATCGTCCGCTCGATGTGGAGTGGGCACCGATGGTAGGACTGCGTGGAGGCGCAAGCTATCTGATGAGCAATGGGGCTTATGGCAACACCCTCTCGCCCTACTTCGAGCTCTCGACAGGCCTCAACTGGTTTTTCCGTTACGAATATCGCAATATGGAACGCAACTACCTGAGTGTCTATGCTGAAGTTGCGTTTGCATACATGCAGCAGGCCTGCTTTGTACCGGTACGTATCGGTATCAGATTCTAATCTTCTTCGTTCATCCAAAAGACCCTAAAAATGGACTCAACCCGACAAAATAAGATATCAAGACTCATCCAGCAGGATTTGGGTGACATCTTCCTGAAAGAGATGAAATCCAAAATAGGTAACTCGCTCATCACCATAACCCGAGTGCGTGTGACTTCCGACCTTTCGATTGCTCGCGTCTACGCAAGCATATACCCCTTAGGCACGATGCCCGAGAGCGGCGAGCCGGCCACAAAGCAGACTGTCATTGATGCCATATTGACCAATGCTGCCGACATCCGTCGACGTTTGGGCATCAGAGAGGGCAAGCAGCTCCGCATCATACCCGAGCTGCAGTTCTATCTCGACGACACCCTCGACTATATAGAGAATATCGAAAACCTTCTTAAAAACTGACCCGGGATATACGGTTGCGCCAGCAAGTGGCTATTAGTAAATGACATTAGGCAAATTCGACATAAGAACCTTCATAGCACGCCGTTACCTCTTCTCGCGCAAAGAGAAGACGGTGATAAACGTCATATCGTGGATTTCGCTTATAGGAATCACCGTGAGCACGTTGGCTCTTGTTGTCGTGATGTCGGTCTACAATGGCATTGGCGAGTTGACGCAAACCCTTTTCAACGTGTTCGATCCGGAACTGTTGGTAGAGCCCGTTGAAGGCAAGACATTCCGCACGTCGTCGATAGACTATGAGGCCTTGAAACGCGTAGAAGGCGTTGCTGCGGTGTCGGAAATTGCAGAAGAGAATGCCTGGCTCACCCTTCGACAGGCTGAAGCTATCGTCCAGCTGCGCGGTGTCGATGCCGGCTACGGCCACAGCTGCGGACTGGACACCCTCTTGGCCGATGGCGAGTATATCCTCAAAGAACAGACCGACTATGGCGAGCAGTACTATCTGCTCTTCGGGTGGAACATCATGGTGCGTATGGGAGTCAACTCGATGACCAACGTCCCCGTGGCGGTACACATCCCTAAACGAGGCACCTCTTCCATAGGCTTCACAATCGACGAAGCTTTTAATAACGGCTATGCTCTGCCTGCAGGAACTTTCAGCATTCAAGAAGAAATCGACAATCAATATGTTGTCACAGACATCGATTTCGTCCGCAATTTGATGGACTATGCAGACGACGAGGTGACCTCCCTCGCTGTAAGCCTCACCGACAGCAAGAGTAGCACCCTCAGAGAGTGCAAACGCGAGTTGCGCGCCCTGTTGGGCGAGGACTTTAGCGTAAAGGACCGTTACGAGCAGAAGCCATTGTATTATAAGATATTTCGTTCTGAGCGACTTGGTGTCTTCCTCATTCTCTCGCTCATTGTACTGATATCGACACTGAATCTTATAGCCTCACTCTCGCTGCTGATAATCAATAAGGGACGCGATGTCTTTACGTTGCGTTCAATGGGAATGACAAGCAAGGACATCCGCCGGGTGTTCTTTGCCGAAGGCGTTATGATAGCACTTGTCGGGTGCGTTGCGGGTCTCGTGTTGGGATTCGTTGTCTGTGTGCTGCAACAGCAGTTCGGTATTGTGAAGCTTGGAGCCAATGCCGTTGTCGACGCCTTCCCCGTGTCGATGCGCTTGATCGATTTTATTGCCACTTTTGCTGTCGTCACGATGCTCTCGGTCCTGGTCGTCGCTCTGACAGTGCGAAGCAGAGGGAAATCAAAAAAATAACAATCCTTGCATACATTATTTCAAATCTAATTACAACTATAAAAACATGAAACTTAAACTTATAACCCTGATTGGTGTGGCCATTATGTTCATCTGCTGCTCGAGTACCGACGGAGTGATGACAAAGAAACGCGGTCTCTATACGATAGATACCACCACACTTTCGACAGGAGTGAAGGGCTTCAACGGTCCTACGCCTTTGGTCATAACCATCAAAGATGACGTGATTGTCAAAGTTGAAGCATTAGAAAACGCTGAAACGCCTGGATTCTTCAAGCGCATGACCGACGGAGGCATGCTGGAACGCTGGAACGGAATGAAGGTGGATGATGCCCTTGGCGTGAAAGTCGATGTCGTCTCCGGTGCCACATACTCGTCGAACGCCGTCATCGAAAATGTTCGGCTTGGCCTGACCTACTACAAAGAGCACAAATGATTTTTGGGCACCTCTAATAATTATTTTTTAAACGGCGAATTAAACGAATTGAGCGAATTAATATGTTGCCATTAAGGATTTTGTTTTGCAAGCAAAACGCGAATTAAACGATTTTAGAGGTTACCTTTTTTCAATTATGACCCTGATTTGTGTTTTGACTTTCAAACACAAGTGATTATTAAGGAAACGGTTCGTGTCCTTTTCGTTTGTGAATACGACCCTGCAGTGGAACCCCCGAGACCAGAGCCACAGCTGACAACGGTCAAAAAACGTAAGCGCTTCTTGCGAAAGAAGCGCTTTTTGTTTGTTCTTAATCCAGATTGAACTGGACGGGCAGCGAAAACTGCTGCCGCACAGGCTTGCCGTCCACCTCGCCGGGTTTCCACTTCGGCATTGCGTTGACGACCTTAAGGACAGCCTCGCCGTAGCCCTCACCGATGTCGCGCAAAATACGGGCATTGGTAATCGAACCATCCTTCTCGATGTCGAAAACGACAACAACAGTACCTTTGACGACAGAACAGCCGTGCTCTTTTGGGTGCACAATATTGTCGCCCAAAAACTTATATAGAGCCTCTTCGCCACCGGGGAAGACTGCGGGAGTCTCATTTATCATACCAAGAATCATATCATCGTCCTCGACCTCCCCCTCTATGGGAATTAGTTCGTCGCCACTCGGCGGCGCCGGGGCAGCATCGGCATTGCTATCCCGGTCAGGGAAACCATCCGCCACAAAGGCATCGCCTTCCATACCCGTAACAACCATATCGTCAGACGAATCCGACACCGACGACGTATCGGCGGCAACAGTGTCGTAGAAAAAAAACCGGAGCAACGCCCTGCGCAGGCGTATCGACCTGTAGCGTCGGCTCGCCACTACCGCCGCACGCGGTAAGCGAAAGCGTCAGTCCGGCCACCGTCGCCGCCTTGCCCAACGAAATGCGCTGTGCAAGAGCCTGCTCGAGATAGCGCACCTCGGCCTCGCATCGCGGACAGGTGCCGCGGCAGTCGCCCTTATGGGTACACTCCCTGACAGAGAACGGAATGCCGTTTTCGTCGGCAATACGTTGACGTACAGCCTTTAGCTGCTTACAGATCTGTTTTCCGCGTTTCATAGTTGTCATTGTTTTCAATTTGCAAAAATACAAAAAAATGAAACAAAAAATGGTCTGCGAAAAAAAATTCACACATACGGCTTTTTTGTCGTATCTTTGCACGTTTGATACTTTAATATATAATACCGCTATTTTTAACTTATGGAATTTAAACTCAATACTATAGAAGAAGCAATAGAGGATTTTAGAGAGGGTAAGTTTGTAATTGTGGTTGACGACGAGGACCGTGAAAACGAGGGCGATTTCATTATCGCTGCAGAAAAAATAACCCCCGATAAGGTGAATTTCATGCTCAAGAACGGTCGCGGAGTGCTTTGCACACCTCTTACCGAAGATCGTTGCCATGAGCTGAACCTCGACATGCAAGTCCACGACAATACTTCGCTTCTGGGCACCCCCTTCACGGTGACTGTAGACCTGCTTGGCAACGGCTGCACAACGGGTGTCAGCATGCACGACAGGGCGATGACAATCAAGGCCCTTGCAAATCCCGATACTAAGGCCGACGACCTCGGTCGCCCCGGTCATGTCAATCCTTTGCGGGCCCGCAACGGTGGTGTGCTGGTAAGAGCCGGACACACTGAGGCCGCTGTCGACCTCGCCCGTCTCGCAGGTCTCAGACCCTGCGCCGCACTGATAGAGATTATCAACGACGACGGCACGATGGCTCGTATGCCGCAGCTTCAGGAAGTGGCCAAAAAGTTCGGTCTAAAAATCGTGACTATCAAGGATTTGATCTCCTATCGCATTGCTCACGAGACGATGATCCGCAAGGAGGAAGAGGTCTTCCTGCCGACGGAATGGGGCACCTTCCAGCTCATCGCCTACACGCAGCTCGACAACGGTGCAACTCATCTGGCACTCAAGAAAGGTGAGTGGAACGATGGCGAACCCATTATGGTCAGGGTCCATTCCAGCTGCGCCACAGGCGATATCTTCGGGTCCTGCAAATGCGACTGCGGACACCAGCTGCACAAGGCAATGCAGATGGTCGAAAAGGAAGGCAAAGGCCTGATACTCTATATGAGTCAAGAGGGTAGGGGCATAGGTCTTGTCAACAAACTGCGTGCATACCACCTTCAGGAACAAGGCTTGGACACTGTCGACGCCAACCTTAAACTGGGCTTCAAGGCCGATGAACGCGACTATGGCATTGGAGCACAAATACTACGCGACCTTGGCGTCAACAAGATGCGCCTGATAACGAACAATCCCGTGAAGCGCAGCGGACTGGAAGGCTATGGACTGGAGATAGTGGAGACACTTCCGATAGTGATAGAACCCAACCGCTACAATGAGCGTTATCTTAAGACCAAGCAGGAACGAATGGGTCATACGCTCAATATGAAATAATCTGATAATAAACGCAATATAATATTTTTGTTAAATTATTGCTCAAAATATGTTAACAAATAAAAAAAATAGTTGTATTTTTGCAATTTGTTAACACACAAGCGTTGAAGATAAAAACCAAAAAGAAGGGGAACGTTTTCAGTGGCTTGTGAAAAAAATTTGGAACGATGTTCGATTTTGAGACAACCCTTAGTGGCATCAACTACAAGATCCGCCAGCTGATACAGGAAAACGAAAGCCTGCGTCGCGAGTTGCTGAAATCGACAGAGGCCAACGAAGAACTAAAAGAAACCATTAAAAACCAAGAAGAAAAGATAAACCAATTAAAAGAAGAAACCAATATACTTAAACTTAGGAATACGCTTGTTCAGAAAGGCGATTCGGCAGAAATAAAGCTCAAGATCAATCAAATGATCCGGAATATTGACAAAAGTCTGATGTTATTGACAAAAGTAGACTGAAAGTGGAGAAAGTATCGGCGACAGTTAACATATTGGAACGTAGTTACAAACTGACTATTCCAGCCAGTGATGAGAAGTGTTTGCGCGACGCTGCTGCTCTTATTGATTCGCAGGCGCGTATCTTCAAAAAGCAATATGGCCATCGTGACAATCAGGACCTGCTTGCAATGGTTGCACTGGCACAAGTCACCGAGTTGTTCAAGACTCAAAACAGTCTGCAATATAAAGATAATGAATTGGTCAAGCAACTGACCGAAATCGACACCCTGTTGGACGATAACCTGCACCCGACCCGAAACAGTTTGTAAACTCAACACTATTTACAAACCGAGTCTGCTCGCAGGTGGGTAGGTCGCCTGCCCCATGGAGCCTCCGGAATCATGGGGTGCAAAGGCAAAAACGGCTGAGACACCCGGCGCTCAAATCCTTTCTGTTCAGAGTTTACCAATAACTCTCGGAGGGTACACGGTGCAGGTTTTTTTGCTTACAGATGTGTAGCCGACAGGCAATCCCGGACGATGCAGGCGCATTCCACAAAACAAATTTTTTTAGAACAACTATGAATATATTGATGATTATCATCGGGATTGTGGTTGGCGCAGGAGCAGGAATTGCAGCTACCACCACGGTTCTCAGAAACAAGCTGTTGAGCAAGAGCCAGCAAGTGCTTAAAGACGCCGAAGAGAAAGGCGAAGTGATTAAAAAAGACAAAATACTGCAAGCCAAGGAGAAATACCTGCAGATGAAGAGCGAATACGACAAGCAGGTCAGCGAGCGCAATGGTAAGATACAGGCAGCAGAACAGAAACTCAAACAGCGTGAACAGACTTTGGCACAGAAAGTTGAAGAACTGCAGAAGAAGAGCAACGAGCTGAAGTCGGCAAGCGACAACCTCAACAACCAGATAGAGGTGCTTAACAAGCGAAAGGCCGAGACAGAAAAAATCTACAAGCAGAGTGTTGAGAAATTGGAGCATATAGCAGGAATGACTGCCGACGAGGCCAAACAGCATCTGGTCGAGATGATGACTGACGATGCTAAGGCCGAAGCCTCGAACACAATAATGGACATCGTCGAAGAGGCCAAGATGACCGCCAACGAGCAAGCCAAGAAAATCGTCATCGAGTCCATTCAGCGCACGGCAACGGAACATGCCATCGAGAACACTGTGAGTGTCTTCAACCTCGAGAACGAAGAGGTCAAGGGTCGCATCATCGGTCGTGAAGGCCGCAATATCCGCACTCTGGAGTCGTTGACTGGCATAGAAGTCATCATCGACGATTCGCCCGACGCAATAATCCTCTCGGGCTTCGACCCAATCCGTCGCGAGATCGCCCGCCTATCGCTGCACAAGCTGGTGACCGACGGCCGCATACACCCCGCGCGTATCGAGGAGGTCGTCGCCAAAACCCGCAAGCAGATAGAACAGGAAATTGTCGAGGTTGGAAAACGTACCTGCATCGACCTGGGTATTAATAACATGAACCATGAGCTCATGCGCATGGTCGGCCGAATGAAATATCGTTCGTCCTATGGACAGAACCTCTTGCAGCACAGCCGCGAAGTGGCCAATCTTGCTGCTACGATGGCTTCGGAACTGGGTCTGAATCCGAAACTGGCCAAACGTGCCGGACTGCTGCACGATATCGGTAAAGTGCCCGAGAACGAGCCCGACCTGCCGCATGCAATACTCGGTATGCACCTTGCAGAGAAATATAAGGAACATCCTGATGTCTGCAACGCCATCGGTGCCCACCACGACGAGGTTGAGATGACCAGTCTCATCGCCCCCATCATCCAGGTGTGCGACGCCATTAGCGGTGCCCGTCCCGGTGCCCGTCGTGAGGTTGTCGAAGCCTATATCAACCGTCTGAACAAACTCGAGGAGATGGCTATGTCCTATCCTGGAGTAGTGAAGACCTATGCAATCCAGGCTGGTCGCGAGTTGCGTGTGATCGTCGGTGCCGAGAAGGTCAGCGATATCGAAGCCAACAAGCTCAGCTACGACCTGTCGCGCCAGATACAGAGCGAGATGACCTATCCAGGCCAGATCAAAGTGACGGTGATCAGGGAGACTCGTGCCGTGAACTATGCCAAGTAAAGTTTAAAGTTTAAAGTTTAAAGGTTAAAGTGGGTGTTTGTTGAGAATCAGCCGTTACATATTTTAATCATTATAAAATAAAACCGTTACAACAATGCTAAATGTGATACACTGGAACGTGGACCCCGTGATCTTCCACATCGGCGGATTCGGGCTGCGCTGGTATTCGCTCGGCTTCCTCTTCGCTTTTCTGCTTGGCTATATCATCCTGTCCAAGTACATGTTCAAGCGCGAGGGGGTCGACCAGAAATACCTCGACTCGTTGCTGATATACATCTTCGTTGCTGTCCTTGCCGGAGCACGATTGGGGCACTGCCTCTTCTACGAGCCGGGCTACTACCTGACGGGTGAACACTGGATCGAGATGTTCCTCCCGTTCGGCAAGAATGCCGATGGCTGGCACTTCACGGGCTACGAAGGTCTTGCAAGCCACGGTGCTGCTATAGGAATCATTATAGCCCTTTGGCTGTTCTACCGCAAGCATCGAATCAATCCTGTGTGGGTTGTCGACCGTCTTGTTATCATCATAGCCCTTGGAGGTGCTTTCATCCGTCTGGGCAACCTCTTCAACAGTGAGATTTATGGTGTCGAGACCACGCTGCCGTGGGGAATAGTCTTCGAACGCAATCACGAGACCGTACCGAAGCACCCGACGCAGCTCTACGAGTCGCTCTCCTACCTGTTGATTTTCATTGTCAGCTTTGTGGTATACTGCCGCAAGGACGGAAAGTTGCGACCGGGAGCCCTGTTCGGCTGGTGGCTGATAGCGCTGTTCGGTGCGCGTTTCCTCATCGAGTTTGTGAAGGAGGAGCAAGTAGCCTTCGAGAAAGGAATGGCACTCGATATGGGCCAATGGCTCAGCATACCGTTCATCGTGCTCGGTGTGGTGATGTGCATAATGGCTTACAGGGGACGTTTCAACGAAAACATATTCCTTAAGAAAGAGGAGAAGATATTGAAACCCAAGGATTGAAACGGGATCGTCCGAATATAATTGTAAAGAACTGTCTAATATAGAAAAACGTTTGATATAAGATATGAAAACATTGATTTTGGTTCGTCATGGCGAAAGTGAATGGAACAAGTTGAACCTCTTTACCGGATGGACGGATGTCGACCTGACCGAGGCCGGTCGCAAGGAAGCATACGAGGCCGGAAAACTACTCAAGGCTGAGGGCTATCGTCCTCAGATGTGCTACACCTCCTACCTTAAACGTGCTGTGCGCACCCTGAACCAAGTGCTTGAGGCTATGGATATGGACTGGCTTCCCGTCGAGAAGAGCTGGCGACTGAACGAGAAGAGCTACGGAGCCATACAGGGTCTGAACAAAGCCGACACCGCCAAGAAGTATGGCGACGAGCAGGTGCTCCTCTGGCGCCGCAGTTTCGACGTGCAGCCTCCGGCATTAGACCTTCACGACGAGCGCAGTCCGCGTATGGATCCGCGCTATGCCGAACTCACCGACAGCGAGATACCGCTTACCGAAAGCCTCAAGGACACTATTGCCCGCCTGATGCCATACTACAAGGAAGTCATCCTTCCTTCGTTCGACAGATATGACACAGTGCTCGTTGTTGCCCATGGCAACAGTTTGCGTGGCATAGTGAAGGAGTTGCGCGGCATGACGAACGACGAGATAATCAAGTTCAACATACCGACAGCAGTACCCTATATTTTCCAGTTTGACGACGTAATGAAGCTGCAGAAAGAGTTCTTTTTGGGCGACCAAGACGAAATTCGTCGCAAGATGGAAAGTGTTGCAAATCAAGCCAAGAAGAAATAAAATTCTTCATATTTTGCCACAAAAGAAAAAAAAATTTTGTCAGGTTGTAAAAAGTTAGTACTTTTGCAGCCGATTTCTAAAGCAGTTTGGAGTAGAAATTTGGGAGGTGCAATACTTCCTTCCTGATGTTCGACTCTCAACTACCTGGAGAGGTGGGTGAGTGGCTGAAACCAACAGTTTGCTAAACTGTCGTACTCGATTAGGGTACCGGGGGTTCGAATCCCCCCTTCTCCGCAAAACGCCCCTGAATGAGGCGTTTTTTTAATGAGAAATCCTCGGGATGTAGCGTAGTCCGGTTATCGCGCCTGCTTTGGGAGCAGGAGACCCCCAGTTCGAATCTGGGCATCCCGACACTGGCCCCGTAGCTCAGCTGGATAGAGCAACTGCCTTCTAAGCAGTAGGTCCTGCGTTCGAATCGCAGCAGGGTCACAGACAAAAATGAAGTCTCCTGTTGAGGGAGACTTTTTTGTTTTCCGTTTTGTGTGGACATAGATGACTTCAAATCGAGTACCGTCGTGGTTCTGGAATGTCCGCAGAGTCGTTATGTTGGTTAAAAAGCGTTAACTGTATGTAAATATCGTGCTTTTTGAGTAATTTTGCTTTTCTGTAAAAAAACATGAAAAAGATTATTTATCTAATATTCAATTTTTTATTAACCAAAACACAAAACATCATGCAAAAGTTTTTACGTTTTTTCGTGCTTATGGCAATGTTTGCACTGCCATTTGCATCGAATGCACAGACCTCGTGGACTGTGGCTGACAGCACAGCTGTACATGCTATGGTACCTCTCGACTTCTACAATTGCGATGGTTCTGGTGTTCATGAGGCTCAGATGCTGTACCCCGCATCGCTTCTGACATCGATGAATGGCTCCACACTGGGTTCCATTACATTCTACCATCAAAATGCTACTGCTTCCAAAACTTTGACCGCTTCGACGTGGTACATTCTGATTGGCGAAACAACCGAGACTGACCTCTCGTCGGGTTTCAGCACCGTTGCACTCGATACCGTATATGCAGGCAACCTTGTTGTGACCAGCGGAGTATTCTCTTTTGATTTCACCACACCTTATACCTACAATGGTGGCAACCTCATTGTCGAGATCCTCACCACCGGTGCTACCGGCAACTGGTTTGGCAGCAGCAACCAAGGTTGCTACGGAATGGACAATATAGGATCGACCTACTCGTCGATGTCCACCCCCAACTACACCAGTTTCCTTCCGAAGACCACCTTCACCGAGGCACCTACCTGCTTTCCTGTTATCAACTTGGCAGCTACATCGGTTACCAGTACCGGACTGACTCTCACCTGGAGCGACGATGTCAACAGCAGCGCCACCTATACCATATATAATATGGCTGACACTACCGTTGTTGCCTCTGCAATCAGCGGCACCACCTATACTATCAGCAATCTTGATGCAAACACTCTGTATACATACGGTGTTGCTGCCGACTGTGGCGGCGGCGATGTGGCCTCTATTGCAACTCTCAGCGTTCGCACCTCTTGTGCCACCTACACCGCTCCCTATACTTGGGACTTCGAAGATATGCCTACCGATGCAGCACCCCTCTGTTGGAACAAGGTCGGTACTGGAAGCGCCAACGTCATGAGTTCGACGAGCAATACCCACGGTGGCAGCAAATATCTGCGTTTCAGCGGTTCAACGAGCAACCTCGTTGTGTTGCCCGAATTTAGCGACGATATCAGTGACCTCCAGATCCGTTTCTGGACCCGTCCCGAGAGCTTTACTAACACCAACTGCGGTACTTTCTCGGTAGGCTATGTTACCGATGCCAACGACGCAAGCACCTTTGTCGAGATGGCAAACTTCACCTATAGCGACTTCAGCGCCTATACCGAGAAGACCGTCTACTTCACCAACGCCCCGATGGGAGCCCGTATGGCAATGCGCCACAATGCCGGTAGCACGTCGTGGTACTGGTATGTCGACGACGTCACCGTCGAGGCTGTCCCCAACTGTGTGCCCGTCAGCGGACTGACCGTTAGCGACATCACCACTACTGATGCTACCCTCAACTGGATTGGCAATGCCGACGGATATACTATATATGATATGAGCGACACCAGCGTCTATCAGTATACTACCGACACCACTGTTACGCTCTATGCCCTCGATCCAATGACAGCTTACACCTTCGGCGTAGCCGCCAACTGCGGCAGCGACGAGAGCGACATCGTCACCATCAGCTTCAACACCGCCTGCACCGCCGTTACCCTGCCCTTCACCGAGGACTTCGAGGCCACCAGCGGCACTGTAGCATGCTGGTCCACCGACGGCCCCGGCAACTGGGTCATCGCCACCGGTGACTACAGCGCTTCGACCGGTTCCTACAGCGGCAGCACCAATGCCAAGATTCAGCACAGCAGCACCGGCAATGTCACCAAGCTCATCTCTCCTGCTCTCGACCTCGACGGAGCCAACGGCGCACAGCTTGTCTTCGCCCACATCCAGCGCGCTTGGAGCGGCGACCAGGACGAATTGCGCGTCTACTACCGCACCTCCGATACCACCGCATGGAACATGGTAGCTGAATATACCAACGAAATCTCCTCATGGACTGTCGACAACGTCATGCTCCCCGCCACTACCTATCAGGTAGCATTCGAGATGACCGACGGATACGGCTACGGAGTTGCCATCGATAGCGTTGTTCTCAATCCCTTCACAGGTGACTACTGTGCACCCGTCACAGCCCTCACCGTCGACAGCGTCAGCACCACCAATGTCTACCTGAGCTGGACAAGCGATGCTACCAACTTCACCGTTCTCGATATGGCTGACGGCAGCGTCGTCGCCACCTCAACTACCACTACAGCTACCGTCAGCGGTCTTACCGCCGGCACTGCATACACCTTTGGCGTTGTTGTCGACTGCGGCAACTCGGTGTCCGACACCGTCACCATCGCAGCCATGACCGAGTGCGAGAATACCTGCCAGATTACCATTGCCGCCACCGACGGCTATGGCGACGGTTGGGATAACTCGACCCTCAATATTAGTCAAAACGGTGTGATTATGGGCACCATCAATATGGCTAGCCAGGGCGTGAGCGACACACCTATCTTCGACACCTTCCAGGTTACCGTCTGCAGCGGCATGCCTATAACCTTCAGTTGGACCAGCGGCAGCATCTATGACGATGAAGCCGGCTTCGACATCATCGATGGTGGCAACAACGTAGCCTACACAGTTACCGACGCCAGCACCCTTACCAGCGGTGCAGTCTTCTATACTCTCAACGATGCTTGTCCGAGCTGTGTAATGCCCGTCGTCAGCGTTGATGCCGTCACCGAGACCAGCGTTACCATCAGCTGGACCGGCAATGCCTCCAGCTATAGCATCTACAACGGCAGCACCTATGTTGCCAACGTTACCGCCAACACCTACACCTTCAGCGGACTTACCGCTGGTACGGTCTACACCTTCGGCGTTGTTGCACTTTGCGGTAGCGACGACAGCTCGGCAATGGCCACCGTCAATGCCACCACCGAATTCGACTGTCCCGACATCACCACTCTGCCTTACAACTACGGTTTCGAGCCCGGCCTTGGTTGCTGGACCACCGTCAACGGCAGTGCCGACGGCGTAGCATGGTACACTACCAACCTTGCAGGCATGTCTAATGTTGCTCCTCATGGTGGCTCAATGGTTGCCTCGTCGTGGAGCTGGAACAACAGTGCAATGCATGCCAATGCATGGCTCATTTCGCCCAAATTCGTTCTGCCTACCGTCGCTGCTGGCGACAGCCTCACCTTCAGCTGGTGGGAGGCTGCCAATGCCAACTATGCTGACAGCTACAGCGTTATGATTTCGACCACCACGGCCGACACCGCTTCCTTCACCATCACCGCACGTCCCAGCACTGCTGCTGCAGGCAGCTGGACCCAGCAGTCCATCGACCTCACAGCCTATGCCGGACAGAGCGTCTACGTCGCTTTCCACCACGTGGACTACGATATGAACTACCTGCTCATCGACGACATCGAGCTCTATCAGGGCACCTATGTGCCTCCTGCACCCGACACTCTGACCGTCACCGTCGCCACGATGGATGCCACGATGGGTACCACCAACCCCGCTCCCGGCACCTACCAGTATGCCGAGACCGAGACCGTCCAGCTTGCTGGCGTCCCCAACAGCGGCTACCACTTTACCGGTTGGGTCTACACCACCGATGGTGTCAACAACGACACTCTTGATGCCGACTACATCACGGTACAGTTCCCCGCCAGCCTGTTTATGTCGACCGGCAGCGTGACCTTCACCGCCCTCTTTGAGGCCGGCAACCCCGACAGCACCACTGTCACCTACGCTGTCAACAATGCCACAATGGGTACTACCATACCTGCTCCGGGCACCTACACTGCATACGTGGGTAGCGCTGTCCAGGCCGAGGCTGTTGCCAACAACGGCTATGCGCTCGAAGCTTGGATTCTTGAAATCGCCATGAACGGCACCGTAGCCCAGAGCGACACGCTGTATTCTTACGATTCAGAGTTCGCCAACCCGATCAATGTCGGAACCATTCCACAGAGCTTTGCCGATATGGGTGCTACTATCACCCTCACGGCTGTTTTTGGCATTGACACCACTGGTACTCCTGACGAGGTGTTCACCCTCATCACCGCCGTCAACGACGCCACGATGGGTACCATCACTCCTGCTCCCGGCACCTACACCTATGTTGCCGGCGACAGCATCCTCTTTGACTTCACCGCCGCCGAGGGCTACACCATCGGTAGCGTGGATATGTCGATGAGCTTTATGGGTATGACCATTATGGACACAACTCTTCCTGGCCTCTACGCAATGGCAATGGCACAGGAGCCGCTCTACGCCGATGACTTCCTCGGAATGACGATGTCGCTGACCATCAACTTCGTTGCCGACACCAACAGCAGCGATGCCTTCACGTTGGTTACCGCTGTCAACGATGCCACTATGGGTACGATGACACCTGCTCCCGGCACCTACACCTACAATGCCGGCGACGTTGTCAACTTCACCGTTACCCCCAACGAGGGCTATGCTTTCGAGAGCGTAACGATGAGCATCTCCTACATGGGTATGACTGTACAGGAAGAGACCATGTACGACCTTGAATTCACCACCGAGCCTCTCCCTGTTACCGAGGATATGCTTGGCTTCACGATGACCATCACTGTGAACTTCAAGTCGACCCAGGGCATCGAGAATGCCGACGAGGTCAATGTCAATGCCTACAGCAAGGAGGGCAACATCGTCCTCAATGGTGCTGAAGGTCGCGAGGTCTACCTCTTCGACATCAACGGTCGTATGCTCAACCACACTGCTACTGCTGCCGAGACCGAGGTCTATAGCGTTCCCGCTTCGGGCGTCTATCTGATCAAGGTCGACGGAGTCCAGACCAAACGTGTGGTCGTCATCCGCTAACAAATAATCCTTTATGGATAAAAAAAAGGTGCCCGCATGGGCACCTTTTTTTGTTGAGGGTTAGAGGGTTAGAGGGTTGAAGGGTTGAAGGGTTAGGTGGGTTTGATGGGTTTAATGGGTTTGATGGGTTTAATGGGTTTGATGGGTTGAGAAACCAAAGTCTATAATCTCTAACCTTTAACCTATAATCTTTAACCTTTAACCTATAATCTTTAACCTTTAACCTTTAACCTTTAATCTTTAACCTCTATCCGAAGTAGCGTTTCAGGAGGCCTTCGAGGGCTTTGCCGTGGCGTGCTTCGTCGCGAGCCATCTCGTGGACGGTGTCGTGGATGGCGTCGAGGTTGAGGGCTTTGGCACGTTTTGCGAGATCGGTCTTGCCGGCGGTGGCACCGTATTCGGCCTCAACGCGAACGCGGAGGTTCTCCTTGGTGCTGTCGGTCAGCACTTCGCCGAGCAGTTCGGCGAACTTGGCGGCGTGTTCAGCCTCTTCGAGGGCTGCTTTCTCCCAGTAGAGACCGATTTCGGGATAGCCTTCGCGGTGAGCCACACGGCTCATGGCGAGGTACATTCCCACCTCTTTACATTCGCCTTCGAAATTGTGGCGGAGTTCCTGTTTGATATCCTCGGGTGCGTCCTTGGCGACACCTACTATGTGTTCGGCAGCCCAGGTCTTGTTGTCCTCGGTCATTTCTTTCATGGGTTGTCCGCAGATGGGGCATTTCTCGGGCATCTCGTCACCCTCGTAGACGTAACCGCATACAGGGCAGATAAACTTTTTGCTCATTGGATTTTAGTTTTTAATGATTAATAAATTCGTTTGGATTCAGGATGCAAAAATACTAGTATTTTATGAAATGAAGAAATAATTTTTTTAGGAGTCACTTTTTTTTGCCGAATTCCTTCCAGAACGCTTTTAGTTTACGAGTCAGGAAGAAGACGTCGTAGTAGTCGTCTTCGATACAACAGAGTGTCCCGTTGCGCAATCTGACTAATGTTGTTTTATGTGGAACGAAACTGCCTGCGGAATTAAAAACTTCCAAATCGGGGGCAATGTCTGCAATTATGTTCCAAGGGATATCGACAGTTTTTGTGGTATGCCATTTCCCGTGCTTGGTTTTGGTGTAAAGATTGGTGAGGACAAGGCTGTGCGGAGTGACGACAATGCTGTCCTTTGTGTGTTTCAATATCCGTAGGCAATCCACGGCCAGTGCCACTATCATAAACCCAAGTAATATCTGTACCCAAAGTTCATCAACTGAAAATATAGCATATCCCAAAAGGGCGATAAAGCCAATGCGCATCAATTCCAGAAGTATTATGCTTACGGTGGTCTTGTAGACGACCTCAAAATGTTCGTTGCTCACGGTATTTTCCATAAATCATTATAAAAAAAGTGTGTGTGATTGGTCACACACACATTTTGATTCGGATTCTTGTGCCTTTTAGTCGAGCACCAGGCTGGGAGCACTGTAGGTGCGTGCGGCGAGTTCCTGGTTCAGCATGTAGAGACTTTTGGCGTCGCTTCCAAACAGCTCCATCTTGGTGATCATGTCGCGTGCGTTGGTCTCCTCTTCGCCCTGTTCTTTGACGAACCAGTCAAGGAACTGCATGGTGCGGAAATCCTTCACCTTGTAGGCAGCGTCATAGATGGTGTGGATCGAGGCGGTGACATACTCCTCGTGCTCCAGACCGGCTTTCAGCACGTCCATGTCCTTCTTGTACACCTTGTCGGGCTTGGCAATAGCGTTCAGGGTGATGGGACAGTCGTTGTTCTGCATGTACTTGTAGATGAGCATGGCGTGGTCACGCTCTTCTTGAGCTTGGATCATGTACCAGTTGGCGAAGCCGTTGAGACCGCGCTTGTCGAAATAGTTGTTCATGTCCAGATAGAGGTAGGCGCTGTAGAGCTCCTTATTGATCTGCTCGTTGAGCAGGTCGGCAACTTTCTTGTTGAGCATAATTTTGTAAATGGTTTAATGGGTTAAAGAGGTCTATTCTTGCTACGCGGGCATCCCTGCCTGCTAAAAAGACCAGTTATTGTTTGCTGAAGTCATCCTTGCCTACGCCGCAGAGGGGGCATACCCAGTCAGCGGGGAGGTCTTCAAACTTCGTTCCGGGGGCGATGCCATGTTCGGGGTCGCCGGCGGCGGGGTCATAGACATAGCCGCAGATGTCGCATGTGTATTTATCCATTTTATTACTGTTTTAAGGGTTATTTTATTCGACTGCAAAAGTACAACTATTTTCTTATTCAGCAAAAAATATTTTTATTTCGGTGTCACCACTATGTAGGGCTGCAGCTGCCAGGGCTTGGGTGTCATGGTGCAGAACCAGTCGTAGAAGAAAGCCACGAGGCCTACCTGCGTGTAACCGTCGGCCTGCCCGTCGGTGATGTCGCAGGGGTCGGCCATGGTAAGTAGGTCGTCGTCGTAGGTGTCGGTAGTGCCGCGGTCGTCGTAGCCGATGCAGACGGTCCAGTGGCCACCCCAGAAGTTCCAGCACACCATGATGGGCTGTCCCGCCTCCAGCTGCTGACGGAAGAAGCGCGCCGCCTCGCCGTAGTCGGCGAAGGTCTGCGCGGCGTTGCCTACGGCCTGAATGCCCACGAGGGCAGTGTCGGTGAGCAATGCCGGGCAACTGTCCGGACGGAAGCTCGATGCCACGATGTCGAAATCCCCGCGGCCTTCAAAGTAGCGGTATACCTCCTCCACGCTGGTGCCGTAGTCGGTCCATTGCACGGCGCTGCCCGGCTGTGCATCGGGGGTGTGGCTGTCGACGTGGGTGTGCATTTTGGTGGCGAGGGCATGCTCGCTCTCGTTGTCGACGTGGTAATATTGCATCACCATCTGCGCCGCCACACAGCCGCAGGTGTACTCCGTGGTCTGCTGCCGGGTCGGGAAACCCTCCAGCAGCACGCCATTGCCCGTGCTATTGCCGTTGCATCCCACAAGCATCAGCACGACAACGGGCAGTGCAAAAAAGAATCCATCCATAACGCTGTGACCTTTTTTGCTCCATATAAAATGTAGCCAACTTGCATGTTGCCAGATATAAACTGCCTTTTTCGAATAATCATTCATGCAGCAAAAATACTAATATACAAAATGTTATAAATAAAAGTCGTTTTTGTGTATAAATTGTATCTTTTTTCTATCAAAATACAGCAATAATTGACTTTTAAAAGAGACAATATTGGCTATTCCACCAGCTTGAAGTCGCTGGCGGGGTGCTTGCACCAGGGGCAGACGAAGTCGGCAGGCAGCTCGTCGCCTTCATATACGTAGCCGCACACTTCGCAGACCCACTTCTTTTTACCACCATCCGCAGGCAGGGATGCCTGCGTACCAGAAGGAGGCTTGATGTGCTGCTGGTAGTAGGCGTAGGTGATCGACGGGCTGTCGCTGAGGACGCGGGCCTCCAGTGGCATGGCGATAAACATGGTGTGGCTGCCGAGGTCGATGCTCTTGGTGACCACACAGCTGATGACCGCGTTGATGAACCGCGGCAGGTACAGCAGTCCGTTCTCCGTGCGCAGCTCCTGCTCGCAGCCGGCGAACTTGTCGACATCGCGGCCGCTCTGGAAGCCGAAGTGCTGGAAAGGCTTCATGGTGGCCTCCTCGCAGAGGGGACAGAGATTGAATTTCAGCGTGCGCAGCACCATGTCGTGCGTGAGGTTCTGCTTGTTGACGCATATCATCAGCTGCAGCGGGTCGCTGCTGACCTGCTGGGCCACGTTGATGATGCAGGCATTGTCCTTGTCGCCCTGACGGGCGACGAGGACATAGAGGCCGTAGCCGATGGTGAAGAGGGCTTTGTTGTCGAGCATGGGTCTTTTTTTTAGGGGGGGTGAAAGGGGAGTGAATGGGGAGTGATGGGGGAGTGATGGGGGAGTGATGGAGGAGTGAGGGGGACAAATGTTTTTCTATTCTTTTTATTTACATCTTAACTTTATATATATGCTACTTATATATATGCTACTTATTTACATCTTATACTACTCTTGTTTAATACTCTTGTTAACTACTTATTTTATTTACTGTTTTTCTTTTTATAATGGGTCGTTTTTCATTGCGTTATTGTTTCTAATGCCTTCACAGTAGGCATTGAGGAATTTGCTGGCCATCAATAGAGAGACCCTTATCTGTTCGTATTCTTCTTCGCTGATATAGCCCAAGTCTTTTGTGAGGATATGGTAGTCTCGACATTCCTCAAGGCTCCCCTGCGCGATATTAAGGAAACGTAATTTGTCGGCTCGGCTTATCTTTCTATAACCTTCTGCTATGTTTGCTTCTATTGACACTGCTGCACGTCTCAACTGTGACGTCAAGCCATACCTTTCATCGTCGGGGAAATGCTTGGATATCCTGTAAATCAGCAAAACGAACTCATGTGCTTTTTGCCATGCAATTACACGTTGAAACCCATATTCCATTGTCGTCTATTTTATTTACACAAATAAGAGCACCTCTAATAATTATTTAAAACGGCGAATTGTACTAATTAAACGAATTGATATTTAGAAATTTGTTTTGCAAACAAAACGCGAATTAAACGAATTTTTAGAGGTTACCATAAGGTATTGTCCCTCTCACTCCATTCTCACTCCCCTCTCACTCCACCTTCACTTCTATAAAGTACTCACAATCGCGTCGGCGAGGGTGGCGAGTTGTTCTTCTTGGGCGGGGGTGGCGGCGCTCTTGAGGGTGATGGGCTCGCCGAGGATGGTGATGTCCTTCATCTGCTCCAGCTCGGCACGCATGAGTTTGGCGGCCTGTGGTGCCCAGCTGCCGTTCTCGATGATGGCGACGGTGCGGCGCTGCCATGCGTGGGCCTTGAGGTCGGCGAGGAGGTTTTCGATGGGTGTGAAGAGGCCGTTGTTGTAGGTGCTGGAGGCGAGGACGATATGGCTGGCGCGGAAGCATTCGGCTACCAGTTTGCTGACATGTGTGTGGCTGGCGTCGTAGGCCTTGATGCCACGCACGCCACGCTCGCTGAGCAGTGTGCCAAGTCGCAGGGCGGCGGCTTCGGTGTGGCCATAGATGCTGCCATAGATGATGACCACGGCCTTCTCTTCTGGCTCATACTTGCTCCACACGTCGTGCTTGCCGATAAACCAACCGAGATTTTCTCTCCACACGGGTCCGTGCAGCGGGCATATCATCTGGATGTCGAGTGTGGCGGCTTTCTTGAGCACATTTTGCACCTGCATGCCGTATTTGCCAACGATGTTGATGTAGTAGCGGCGGGCGTCGCTGATCCACTCATGCTCGAAGTCCATCTGGTCGGCGAAGAGGTTGCCGCTGAGGGCACCGAAGGTGCCGAAGGCGTCGGCGGAGAAGAGGACCTTCGCGGTGCTGTCGTAGGTCATCATCACCTCGGGCCAGTGCACCATGGGAGCCATGGTGAAGACCAGCGTGTGGGTGCCGGTGCTGATGGTGTCGCCCTCTTTGACGGTCATCAGCTGTGCGGGCTTGGTGCCGAAGAACTGCTCCATCATCTGTGCTGCTTTGGCAGTGGTGACCACCGTAGCCTCGGGGTGGCGCAGCAGGAGGTCCATCAGCGTGGCGGCATGGTCGGGCTCCATGTGGTGGACGACGACGTAGTCGAGTGGGCGGCCCGCGAGGGCTGCGGCGACGTTTTCAAAGAACTGCGATGCGACAGAGGCATCGGTGGTGTCGAAGAGGACGGTTTTGTCATCCAACAGTATATAGCTGTTGTAGCTGACGCCGCGGGGGATGGGGTAGGTGTTTTCGAACAGGGAGAGTCGGCGGTCGCTGGCGCCGACGTAGAGGAGGTTGTCGTTGATATGGGATATGTTGTGCATGGATTTGGGGTTAAAGGGTTAAAAGGGTTGAAAAGTTTTAATGGGCCTGCTGAGAAAACGAGAGGCCTTCGCTACGATAACGAGAATGAAAGCGAAAAATTGTTTGATGCTACTTTTTTTGAGCGGGAAACGGGAAGTGGAGGCTTTAGCCCTTTTCTTTTTGTGAAAAAAGTGTTAAATATTCTTTGTTGCTTGCATAGATGGGATTATTTTCCTAAATTTGCCATTGTCTTTTTGTGTGCTGAATAGATATGAATTGTTTAATTATGAGTGCGTTGGTTGGAAATGAAAGGATGTGAAGGTGGAGTGAAGGGGGAGCAAAAACGTCGTTTGTTAATTCAAATTCATTATATATATTAAATAATTTATTAATCATTTTTAATTAAGAAAACGGCTTATGAAACGATTCTACAAGTTTCTGACTGTGATGGCTGCGATAGTGGCTATTACAATCCCCAGAGTTTCGTTGGCTCAAGATCTGTCGGAATACACGTTCGCCACAGGTACCGATGCTACCAAATGGATCAGTATGACGAGCGCTACGCAGATCCTGACTCCCTCTGGGAACGATGGTCTGGCTTCAACAGTCCAGTCTATCGGGTTTTCCTTCCCCTTTGGGGAGCAGGTCTACACGCAGTATTCCGTCAACACCGACGGCAACCTGCGACTGGGTTCCACTGTGACGGGTACCACTAACTATGGCACGCCTTTCAGTGCAACCGCTGCTTCTACTAACAATCCGAAGATCAATGCCTTCGGATGTGATGGCTACGGTGTGGCCAACTCCCACTATGTGAAAGCTCTGACAACCGTCGATGCCAATGGCAACGACATGCTCGTTGTCGAGTTCTGCACGGGAACCTACAACTCCGATACTCGCAACAATCTCTACCAATGGCAGGTGCACCTCTTTGCCAATGGCGATATAGAGATTGTATTTCCTGACAGCACTGTCGTGCCGCCTGCAGTGGCACACCAGTGCGGACTCTGCGTTGATGCCAGCGATGGCTGGACTATCGATGCTGCCACCAATACGGCTACTGCCTTCTCTAATGGTTCTTCCTCTACCAATGCTGCCAATACCTGGTTCGACTCTTACCGATACTATAGTTTCACTCGTCCCGTTGTCACATGCCGCAAACCCGTTGGCTTGTTTGTCAACAATATTACACACGATGAAGCACAGCTGAACTGGAACAGTCCGGATGGCAATGCCAACAGCTATCGCGTTTATGTCAGCGCTACTCCCAATATTGATGTTGCTACGGCCAACTATACTACGGAAACAGACACTTTCACCGTTATAGGTAACCTGCTTCCACTGACGACATACTACTATCGAATCGTTTCCGACTGCGGTGGTGGCGACATGTCGCTTCCTACCGCCGAGCACAGCTTCTCCACATTGCGCAACTGTGGCGACGGTTTTGCTAACATCAACGAGGCTGTGAGTAACGGAACCAGTTCGAGCTATATGTATATGACATATAATTACACTACCTATCCTTTGGGCCACAGTGCCAATATTTTCCAAGCTGAGGAACTCATCAATCTCGGTCTCGAAGGTGCAGGTACCATCAACGGCATCAGCCTTCATGCCGGAAGCACGGCGAGTGTGACTCCTCTGCGTGTCTATATCGCCAAAACTGCTAAAACACAGTTCACTGGTGCATCGGATACCGTCGGCATGCTCGACGATATGACTCTGGTGTTCGACGACACGCTCCGCTCCACAGCAGGCGAATGGGTGTACATTCCCTTCGATACGCCGTTTGCCTATGCTCCAGACTCGAACTTGATGATCTATTACTACCGTCCCGGCAACCCCAGCGCCAACGGTACATTCTACTATACGTCTACATCGCCCGACTACAGCAGCTTCTATGGTTACCGCAGCAGCACTTCGACGAGCAATATTACCTTCACACGAACCTATAGCAGGGTGAACACCAAGTTTGATATCTGCTACGAGATTCCATCGTGCGTGCGTCCGAGCGACATCACCCTTGTGCAGGCTACGGAGAACAGCCTCGAGCTGAGCTGGACGGGAAGCGCCGACAGCTATATCGTGACCTACGGTCCTGCCGGCGGTAACATGAGCAGCGAGGTGGCAGTCTCGAATGCCTTTACGCTCAGCGGCCTCGTTCCGGGTACTACCTACGACATCGAAATACAGAGCGTCTGCGGCAGCGACACTACTTTTGCCGAGACGTTCACTGCCAACACGTTGTGTGCCGATATTAACGTGCTGCCCTACACGATGAACTTCGAGGGTGCCGAAACGGGCTCGACAAGTAGCGCCGATTTCGTCAACTGCCTGACGCGTGCCAACAGCACAACGTCGTACTATCCCTATGTAAGCAGTTCGGCAACGTACTGTAACAGCGGCACACGCGGCCTTTACTGGTACTGCCCGACCACTGCCGGTGCCTATCAGTATGTGGCTTTGCCTCCGGTCGACACTAATATATATAATATGAATGCCCTGCAGGTGCGTTTCTGGACTAAAGCTACCAGTACCTCCTACAGCCCCGTCTTCGAGGTTGGCGTGATGACCGATGCCGACAGCATCGCTTCCTTCCAGCCTATAGAGACTGTTACTGTCGGCGCCAACACTATTTATAATGAATTTGTAGTCCCGATGTCGACGTTTGCAGGTTATGGCAACGTCATTGCCTTGCGTGGTGTGGTGACCGGCTCGGCTTGGTATGCCGCTGTTGACGACATCACCATTGAAGAGATGCCAAACTGCCCGCCTATCGCTGACCTTGATGTGCAGGCCACCGTGGGCAACGCTATGCTCACCTGGAGCTATTTGGACGGCTATGGCGAGCCTGACGGCTTCGAGATTGTTTACGACAGCATTGGCGGTAGCAATCCGACAACGCTCAACGTCAGCGACCAGATGGCTGTGCTGAATGGCCTCAATGCCAGTACGGCCTACAAGGCTTACGTTATGGCCGACTGTAGTGGCGACTACGGCCCGATGGACAGCATCGAGTTCAGCACAGCTCCGTTCGAATGCCTTGAGCTCGACTCGTCGACCGTCGACACAATACAGTTCAGTAACTCCACTTCTGGCCAAACTGGATGCTTGGCATACAGTGCGTACGGCAATACTGCCTACCAGACAATCTATACCGCTGCCGAACTGACAGCCGCAGGCCTCACGCCTGGTCCCATCACCGGTATCGACCTCGGCTTCACGGGCTGCACCTCATACAACAAGGAGTTCACGATCTTCATCGGCAACACGTCGACAACATCGATAAGCACCTCTACTATGGAGGACCCGAACCAGATGACTCAGGTCTATGGACCGGCTCTGCACCCGATGAACACCTCCGGCTGGCAGCACTACGACTTCACCAGCACATTCAATTGGGACGGCACGAGCAGCATTATCATCACTACCTTCATGAACCAGTCGGGCGGATCGCAGACCACCTCGACGGGTCTGACGGGCTACTATGTGTCGGCTGCCAACACTGCTCGCTACCACTACAAGGACAGCAATCCCTTCACGTTGGCTGACTACAATAGCGGCACTGCTTCCTCGACATACAGCTATCGCGCTGCCATCCATTTCTATCAGGGCGAATGCTCCGTGTCGGCCATCTGCGCAGCTCCCGTTGCCAATGTGACATACGCTGGCAGCGACACTATCTCCATATCCTGGATTCCGGGTTACGACGAGAGCGAGTGGGATCTTTCTTATCGCATTGAGGGCGAGAGTAACTGGACCGTTGCCGCCACGGGCGTTAGCGAGACGAGTTACAGCTTCGGCGGTCTCATCCCGGGCAGCGACTATGAGCTGCGCGTCAGCTTCGAGTGCGACGACGACGACGCTACCGTATACAGCAGCATTGTCAGTGCCAGCACGGAGTGCTCGGCAATGACGATTCCTTACAGCTACGGTTTCGAAGACCTCGCAACAGGCTCCTCGTCAGGTCATCCCGACATCCCCTGCTGGCGCCACCTCAACAACGGCACCAGCTATATGGGCTATCCTTACGTCTATGCTTCTGCTGCCCACAGCGGCAGTCGCGGACTGTACTGGTATCTTACCACCACTACAGGAACCTACGGCGACTATGAAATCCTCGTCCTGCCGGTTGTCGATACCAACGTCAACCCCATCAACAGCCTTATGGTTTCCTTCTGGGCTAAACCTACGAGCACCAGCTACGCTCCCGTGTTCTACGTCGGCGTCATGAGCGATCCTGACGATGTAAGCACTTTCGAGTATGTCGACACCGTCACCGTGACTGTCGGCAGCACCGACTGGAGTCTCTATGAGTCGAAACTCAGCAGCTATACTGGCCAAGGCAGCTACGTTGCGTTGCGTGCCAACAGGCCCACCACTTCGTGGTATGCATATACCGACGACTTCACACTTGATGTCATACCCAGCTGTCCGCACGTGACCGACCTTGTTGTCGATTCTAATTCGATTAGCAGCGTCAGCCTGAGCTGGACTGCTGGCAGCACCGAGTCGTCGTGGAGCGTCACCGACGGCACCCACTACTATGTGACCAATACACCGAACATCACCGTCAGCGGCTTGAACACCAATACGGCATACACCTTCGAGGTACGCGCCCTTTGCGCTGCCGACGATAGCAGCAATGTATGGAGCATCACTGCCCGTACGGCATGTGATCCCTATTTGTCGTTGCCATATGCCGAGGACTTCGAGGGTTACACCAATAGCACTACCGCTGCTACCGGCGTCATGGTGCCCTGCTGGAACAACTACATGACCGGCACCGCCGCCTACCAGACTGGTAGCTACCTGCCGCAACTCTACTACTACAGCACCGCAGGCACATACAGCCACAGCGGTAACTACAGTATGCGTCTGTATGGTGTAGGTTACCATACGCTGCCGCAGCTGCCCTGCCCCGCCGACTCTGTCACAATGGGATTCTGGGTACGTCAGTCGAACACCAGCTACCTGATGTATGTGGGCCTTATGAGCGACCCCAACGACGGAAGCACCTTCGATACCGTGATGCAGATTACCAACAGCGGTACTTCTGTCCCCGAATATCATGAAATTGACTTCAGCAGCTATACCGGCACAGGTCGCTACATAGCTTTCCGCAACGTCTACACGTCGGCAAGCACCTACTACAGCTACCAGTATCTTGACGATATCGAGGTGTGGCGCAACACCAGCTGTCCGTCGCCCGTTGCCAATATCGGCACCGTCGACCACAACAGCATTCAGGTGACCTGGTTCGACACCACGGCAGGCTCGACCCTCTCGGGTGTCAACATCTACTGGAGCACCGACAACAGCTACAGCCACGCTCAGAGTGCTTCTGTAACCACTGGCAACAGCTACACCATCACCGGTCTCACACCCGGTACCGACTACTGGATCTGGATTGCAGGCAACTGCGGCGACGAGGAGAGCCGTCCGCAAATGATGACCGCCACCACTGCTTCTGACTGCAGCCCCGTCGAGAACCTGACGCTCGGTGGAACGGACTACAACACCTTCGGTATCAGTTGGACAGCACCCACCGTAGGCAATGCTGCCTCGGGCTACATCGTCACCCTGCGTAAGTGCACCAATACCCCGTTCGGCACAGACAATGTGGTAGTTACTGACACTGTCAACAATACCTACTACCTCTTCACCAACCTCGAGGAGGCTACCACCTATTCATATAGCGTCACCACGCTCTGCAACAGCACGCTGGGCGAAACCAACACCGGCTTCGCTACCACCACCATCTGCCAGATGGACACCGTGGGCGATTATTCTACCAACTATTCGGCACAGCCCTTCTACGCAACACAGGCCTACAGCTACACGCAGCAGATTTACCTGGCCAGCGAACTCGCCGGCATCGACAGCATAAGCTCGATTGCTTTCTACCAGAGAGGCTACGACTATGAGGATCGCGACATCACCGTCTATCTCGGTCACACCTCGCTCAACGAGTTCGGCGCCACGAGCGACGTTGTGCCTCTGTCGAACCTGACGCAGGTATACAGCGGTCGCCTTAGCGGTTTCGGCTGGATCAGCCTCAAGCTCGACTCGACCTTCGTCCTGACTCCCGGCAGCAACCTCGTTGTCGCTATCGACGACAATACGGGAGTTGCACAGTCGGGCAACTGCTACTGGGCATGCAGCAACTTCAGCTCCATCTACCGTGCACTGCGCTACTATGGTACCGCCAACGTCAATCCCGCATCGCCCTCAGGCACCTCGGCTCGCGACTACTATCGCGCCTACATCGTCTTCGGCAACGCCAACTGTGAGCCCAATCCCTGCTCGATGCCTATCGTGATGCAGTCGGCTACCTACAGTGACCATGTCGACATCACCTGGAACGCCGCTCAGGGCACCAGCTACGATATCTACTATCGTGCCAACGGTGAATTCAACTGGACCAGCGTCGCCACCGGCAACACTACCGGCAGTGCCACTATCGGCGGTCTCGGTGCCGGATTCCTCGGCGAGGCCCGCGTAAGCTACACCTGTGGCGGACAGACCATGAGCGGTACGACACAGATCAGCACCCTCTGCGGCGCTGTCAGCCTGCCGTTGATGGAAGACTTCCAGGCATGCGACTATGGTCACTATACCCGCAACTGCTGGGTCACCGGCCTTACCAATGCCGCCAATGCCGACCGTGAGTATCCTTACATCACATCGCTCACCGGCGACGAGAACAATATGCTTTGCTTCCTGTACTACGGAGGATACGTGATACTTCCTGAGGTTGACACCTTGCTGAGCGAATGCCAGATCCGCTACAAGCTCACCCAGGGCGGCACGGGTGCCCGTCTGCTCTTCGGAGTCATCGACGACGCCACCATGCCTATCCAGACCATGCATGTGCTCGACACCGTTGTCCGTTCGGACATCGACCCGGTCAACAACACCGTCAACATCACCTACTCCTTCGCTGACATACCTGCTGCCTACGAGCATGCACGCATCTGCTTCTGGGATGCCTTCAGCGACAACTACAGCTTCATCGACGACATCGTTGTCGAACTGATACCCGCTTGTACTCCCGCTTCGGACGTCACGGCTACTGCTACCGCCACCAGTGCTACCATCAGCTGGACTACCGAAGGCGAGAACGCCACGAGCTACTTCATCGTCTACGGTCCTCACGGCTTTGCTCCGGGACAGGGCGACACCCTGATGGTCAGCGGTACTCCCGCAACTATCAATGCTCTGAACCACAGCACTACCTACGATGCCTATATCTACAGCACCTGTGGTCTTATCAATGCCACCTCGCCTGCAGCAGCATACGTCGAGTTCACCACCGACTGTGCGCCCTACACGACGCTGCCATACGTGATGAACTTCGAGAACATCATGCCCGCCGGTACATCGGCAGCAGGCTACGAGCCCAACTGCTGGGTTGTTGAGAACCCCAACTCGCAGGCCTATATAGCCTACACCACCACTTCGGGTTACGCCTCCTCGCCGCAACATGCATATTATATGAATGAGAACGGTGTCGTCGTCCTGCCCGAGATGGGTGTGCCGCTGAATACGCTGATGCTCAACTTCCACGAGTACAACGTCGCTCCGCAGACCAACGGCCTCATCGTCGGTACGGTTGCTCATGTCAACACTGGTTTCGCCAGCACCTTCGTGCCTTACGATACCATTATCTTCATGCCCAACCAGAACATCTACGATGTGACGAGCTACATGGTTGACTACACTGGCACAGCTACCCGTCTGGCCCTAATGAACTACAACACCGGTTCGGGTACTACATCCGAGCATTATATCGATGACCTCACAATCGATGTAGCTCCTGCATGTATACCTCCGCAGAACGTCCATGCCGATATGCTTGTCGGCAACGAGGCTACCATTGTCTGGAACCGCAGCAACTCGGCCGGTTATACCGTCGAGTACGGTCTCCACGGTTTCACTCCCGGCACCGGTACGCAGGTTACCACCTCGGTGCGCAACGTAACCCTTACGGGCCTCACGCCTGAAACGGAATACGACGTCTACGTTTGGGGCAACTGCGACACCGTAGCCTACAGCTTCACGACACCGTGCAACGCCGTCAGCCTGCCCTACATCGAGAACTTCGACAGCTACACGACAAGCACAACGGCTGCCTCTGGTATCCAGGCCGACTGCTGGGACTTCATCCTCACAGGTCCCTCGGCCAATCAGACATCAAGCTACTATCCGCAGGTCTACTACAGCACCACCTACGCCAACAGCGACAACTACTGCTACCGCTTCTACGGCGTTGGCGTCCACATGCTGCCGCCTATGCCGACAACGCTCGACAGCTTGCAGATTACCTTCAATACCTATAAGACGACCGACGCCTACGAACTCGAAGTGGGCGTGATGGAAGGCTCGATGTTCGTTCCTATCCAGAATATCACCTACACCTCTGGCAACCACACCGAAGTGACGGTGACCTTCAACAACTATCATGGCAACAGCCGCATCATCGCCTTCCGCAACTCGCACCCGACATACGGATACAGCTACCACTACATCGACGACGTGGAGGTTGAGTACATACCCACCTGCCCGCGCGTCAACGACCTCCATGCTACCAACATCACCAACAACAGCGTGACGCTCGCTTGGACCAACGGTGGCAGCGAAAGCCAGTGGCTCATCGACGACGGCACCACTCAAGTTGTCGCCAATACCAACCCGTATACTATCAACGGTCTGACATCCAACACCGAGTATACTTTCGAGGTACGTCCCTTCTGCGCCGTCGGTGACACCGGACGTGCACGCGTCATCACGGTGACCACCTTCTGCGATCCCGTCTCCCTGCCCTACAGCGAGGACTTCGACAGCTACACCACAAGCACCACTGCAGCTACGGGTGTCTTCGTTCCCTGCTGGAGCAGCATCATGACGGGTACATCGACCTACCAGACTGGTTCCTACCTGCCGCAGATATACTACAGCAGCACCTATGCCAACAGCGGCAGCTACAGCTACCGTATCTATGGCAACGGCTACCACATGCTGCCGCCTATGCCGACATCGCTCGACAGTCTGCAGCTGACCTTCTCGGAGTACACCACCTCTGCCTACTACGGTCTTGAGGTCGGCGTCATGGAGGGTACTACCTTCGTGCCGGTACAGACGATTACGTCGCCCACTTCGACCCATGTCGACTACACCGTATACTTCGCCTCCTATACCGGCAACAGCCGCACCATCGCTTTCCGCAACTACTACACCACGTCGACAACTACCTACTATAGCACCCACTTCATCGACGACATCGTTGTCGACTATGTGCCCTCGTGCGCTCCTGTGATGGCTATGGAGGTTGACTCGGCTTCGACCAACAGCATCACCATCGACTGGGTCGATGTCACTCCCGCTACTGAATATCAGATCGAATATGGCGAGCCGGGATTCGCTCATGGTACTGGTACTTTGGTTACCACCAACAGCCACCCCTACACCGTGAATGGTCTCACGCCCTCTTCGGTCTACCAGTTCTATGTACGTCCTGTTTGCGCCGTTGGCGATACCGCCATCTGGTCGGCAGCTCTCATCGGCGGCACCGAATGTCTGACAACTCCGCTGCCCTACAGCGAGAACTTCGACGCCTATAACGGCTCTACCTACAGCACCGCAGGCGTTCTGCCTATCTGCTGGGATGGTTACAGCAACGGTACCAATGCGGCTTACTTCCCGCACATCACCGGCAGCGGCAGCTACTGGTATCCGCACAGCAATCCCAATGCTCTCACGATGACTTCGGGAACGGCCGCTTACGGCGACACCAAGATCGTCGCTCTGCCTCCTTTCGAGCAACCGCTCAGCACGCTCAGCATGACCTTCTGGTACAAGATGGAGAATGCCACCAACGGTAGCACGCTCTACGTCGGCTACGTTACAGGTTCCGATTTCGCCGCCACCTTCGTGCCGGTCAAGACTATCGAATCGACCACCACCGTGACGTTCGACTCCGTCAGCTTCGACACCGTTACTGCTACCTCGGGCCGTCTGGCCTTCAAGTGGTACCACAACGCCAGCTTCTACAGCTGCGGTATCGACGACATCAATGTGACCTCGACAGGTGCTTTCTGTCCATCTCCCAATACCAACGTGACCGCTGTCTCCTACAACGAGGCTACCGTCAGCATCGTCTCGCAGGCTCAGAACTTTGAGGTGGGTCTGAAACTCGCCTCCGCCGCTTCGTTCGACGACGCTGCCGATCAGCTCATCTCGACACCTACCTACACCTTCACCGGACTGCAGCCCGCAACGCAGTATCAGTACCGCGTCCGCGCTATCTGCGACAGCACCGAAGGTCTCATCAGCAACTGGACTATAGGTTCATTCACAACTGACAGCCTGCCTTGCTTCGACCCGACAGAACTCGCTGTCCAGGCTACTGGCTACACTACCGTGACCCTCGGCTGGACTGCTAACGGCGAGGAGACCAACTGGCGCATCCACGTCTGGAACACTGCATTCGACACCACCTACGATGTCAACAGCAACCCGGCTACCGTCGGCGGTCTCGCTTCGGATGTTGACTACAACGCCGAGGTTATGGCCCTCTGCGGTGCTGAAATGCTCGAAAGCGGCGTCAGCAACACCGTCACCTTCCACACCGCCATGTGCGAAGTTCCGACCGGCGTCACCGTCAGCAACGTGACAGCCCACACCGCTGTTGTCAGCTGGACCGGCACTGCACAGAGCTACCGCGTGACCTATGGCTACGAAGGCTTCGGTACCGGCAACGAGATTGCCGCAATACCTGTCACCGGAACCACCACAACACTGACCGGCCTTGAGAGCGGCGAAACCTACGATGTCTATGTCTATGCAGTATGCGAGACCGGCATCGAGAGCAACGCCTCGACCAAGCAGACCTTCGAGACCGATCCCGAAGGCATCAACACTGCCGACGGCATGAACGTAAGCATCTATCCCAACCCGACAACCGATGCCACCACCATCGCCCTCAGCGGCGTCAACGGTGAGGTCAGCATCACCATCGTCGACATGAACGGCCGCATCGTCAAGAGCGACAGCATGTCGTGC
>JAFXAD010000049.1 GCA_017522065.1 Bacteroidales bacterium | reverse complement strand
GCCGACGGCATGAACGTAAGCATCTATCCCAACCCGACAACCGATGCCACCACCATCGCCCTCAGCGGCGTCAACGGTGAGGTCAGCATCACCATCGTCGACATGAACGGCCGCATCGTCAAGAGCGACAGCATGTCATGCGAAGGCGACTGCACCAAGCGCATGGAGGTCAACGGTCTGGCCCAGGGTGCTTACTTCGTCCGCATCAACGGCGAAGGCCTCAACATGGTCAAGAAACTCGTTGTGAAATAAAATTCTAAACAAAAACGATAACGAAAACGAAAACAAAAAAAAGGAAATACCGTAATCACGTAATACCGTAATCCCGCAAAGGAAAATACCGTAATACCGTAATACCGTAATCCCGAAAAAGGAAAATCCCGCAAAAAGGAAAATCCCCCAAAAATCGACTTCGTTATATCGTAACTCTAACCACCTTTCAAGGAGGCTCCCCGCAAGGGAAGCCTCCTTATTTTTAAACAAAAGTTTTGAATTCCAAATCCCACTTGAAACTTTTTGTTTATAAATCAAAAAAAATATGTATTTTAGCAAATTGATTCGGTGCATTGGAATTTCATGAAAATGAATTCTAATGTACTGTATGTGATATGATTAAAATAGAATAAACAGTATTCGTACAAATATGAAAACGTTCAAAAAAAGTCTTTTGCTGCTCGCAGTATCCTTGTTTTTCGCCTCTGTGAGCTTCGCCCAGACCAAAAGTCTCGCACAAAAAGCCGACGACCTTTTCAACCAGAAACAGTATATCGCTGCTCTCGAAAAATATGAGGAAGCATACAACAAAATCTCCTCAAACAAGGCCGAAAAGAACCGCTGCTATTTCCAGATGGGCGAGTGCTACCGACTCATGAACAATTTCCCCAAGGCCGAACGTGTATACAAACGCCTCATCAACCAAAAGTACTACACTACCGAACCAAAGCTGTACTACTATATGGCTGAGATGTACCGCTTCGAAAACAAGTTTGACGAGGCTGACGAATACTATGCCAAATACCTTGAACTGGTACCCGACGACAAACTGGCCCAGCAACGTAAGGCTTCTATTATCTATGTCAACCAGCTCTTTATGAATCGTACTCGCCACAATATCGTCAAACTCGAAAAGTGGTCGACCGATTTCAACGATTGGGCCCCGCGTTTCATGGGCGACGATACCTCTCGCCTGATTTTCACCTCCTCCCGCTTCGGTGATGGCGAAAAAGACAAACACGATGCTTGGACCGGTCAGGCTTTCTCTGACTTCTATACCGTCTTCCAAGACCGTAAGGGCAACTGGAGCGACAACCCCGACCTCTTCGAAAAGAGTGGTGTCATCAATTCCCCTGTCAACGAAGGTGAGGCCTGGTTCTCGCCCGACGGCAATGAGATCTACTTCTCGCGCTGCGACAGCCGCGAACACGAGACCCAGGGCTGCTACGTATACTATTCCAGAAAAGGTGGCGCCTCGCTCGACAATAAACCCGGACGCAAAGGAAAAGGCAGCAAAAACGACGACGCCGAAGCCAATGGCGAATGGTCCGAGCCAATCAAGATTAACCTCGGCGACACAACGTACAACTATCTTTACCCGACACTTACGCACGACCAGCTGACTATGTACTTCTCGTCAGACATGCCTAATGGATATGGCGACTATGACCTCTGGATGGTTTCGCGCAAGTCGGTCGATGAAGAATTCGGTACTCCCGTCAACCTCGGCAATATCGTCAACAGCGCCGGACGCGAAGTCTTCCCCACCTTGCGTAACGACTCGACGCTCTACTTTTCCTCCAATGGTCTGCCTGGCGTGGGCGGTCTCGATATTTTCCGCACCGCCAAAAACGGACGCAAATGGGCTACTCCCGAAAACCTCGGCATCCCCATCAACTCGTCGTACGACGAAATGAGCATCGTCTACTATCCGGGCGATCACCACTACATGATGGAACGCGGATACTTCTCATCAAACCGTCCCTTCAACGACCCGCACAACAAAAAAACCGACAAGAAGGGCAAGAAGGTGCCGCCTATCAACGACGACCTCTACTATTTCGAACTGCCCCCTCTGCTTTATAGCATTGAGGGTACTATTCGTGACGAAAAATCCATGCAGCTCGTCGAACATGCCAAAGTCCGCATCGTCGGCTCCGATGGCAAGGAATATGAGACCTATACCAATAAACAGGGTTTCTACCGCTTCGGACAGGACCAGATCATGCGCAACGTTGTCTACAAGATGTATGTCTCGAAGGTCGACTATTTCTCAATCGAAGGCTCTGAAAGCACTTGTGGCTACAATACCGATAAGGACATCGTCCACGATTTCCGCCTCGATCCGGTGCCCAAACAGCCTGTCGTCCTGCCCGAAATCCGCTACGACCTCGCCAAATGGGACCTCAAAGAGGAGTTCATGGACTCGCTTATGGACCTCTATCTCGTGATGGTCAACAACCCCAATATCGTTGTCGAGCTGCGCGCCCATACCGACTGCCGCCCCTTCCTCGGACTTACAAACGACACTCTCTCGCAACGCCGCGCCCAGTCGGTAGTCGACTATCTCATCTCGCGTGGCATTGAACCTGAACGTCTCGTGGCTAAAGGCTATGCAGAACGTGTCCCGCGCACTCTCGACCGCAACATCACTGTCCGCGTTGATGGCAAACCATACTCCTTCTCTGAAGGCACAACCCTCGACTGCGACTACATTAACCACATGAACGACAAAGGCCGTCAGGAAGCAGCACACCTCCTCAACCGCCGTCTGGAGTTCCTGATTCTTCGTACCGACTACGTCTCCAAAAAGCTCATCAATAACCTCGCTTCCGATACCCCGACTGTCAAACGCACCGAGGACGGCAAAGTCATCGACCTCGTCAACACTCCTATACCTGAGAGCGACTATAAACCCGAAATCATACATGACGAGGGCACTATCCCCGCAACTATGATTTCCTCTGCCAAGGGCGAGATCGAGTGCATCGTCAACGGCTCTATGATGCCGATGCTTATCGACGAACGCTATGCTGAGCCTATCGCTATCTCATGGGAAGAGGCTATGAACTTCCTCTACCAGCGTCGTATCAACAAAGAGGACTTCCCCGACCGTGACAATGCCTTCGACCCGGATGGCAATATCCTCGACAAGACTACCGTAATCTTCAAGGAAATGCAAATCGGACAGAAGCACCTCTTCAATGTCGAAGTCGTTGTGGTCAAGGGTGTGGACTACAAGTTCATCATCAACCGCGAGGGACTCAGCCGTTTCGGTAGCTATCAGTTCGACAAGCAGCGTGGCAAACTGTCGTTCGACGATTGACACCAACATCGATGCTTCTCACCATCTTAGGCCCCACGGCATGCGGCAAGACCGCTTTGGCTGTAGCCGTTGCTGACCGCATTGACGCCGAAATAATCAGTGCCGACTCGCGTCAGGTGTTCAGGGGCATGGATATCGGTACGGGCAAAGACATCGACGAATACAAACTCCCGCATCGCACCATTGCCGCCCATCTGATCGATATACGCAATGCCGGCGAGGAATATAACCTCTACCAGTTCCAGAACGATTTCATACAGGCATACAATGCTATCGTTGGCCGTGGACACCGTGCCATACTCTGCGGCGGAACGGGCATGTATATCGAATCTGTTGTCCGTGGTTACCAGTTGCCCGACGCTCCGGTCGACGAGGCCTACAGAAAGCAACTGCAGCAATGCAGCGACGAGGAGCTTACTGCACGTCTCGCCTCGCTTGTCAAACTCCACAACCACACCGATACCGAAACGCGCGAACGCCTCGTCCGGGCACTCGAAATCCAGGAATTTAAACAGAAAAATCCCGATGCTTTCACACGTTTGCCTGAAATGGAACACTTCGTCGTGGGTGTATCCTTTCCGCGCGATGTCGTAGTCGAACGTATTGGCATCAGACTCCGACAGCGTCTCGAGGATGGCATGGTCGAAGAGGTCGAACGGCTTCTCCGCCTCGGCGTACCCAAAGAACGTCTCCTGAAATACGGACTGGAATACAAACACATCGCTCGCTACCTCACCGAAGACTACTCCTACGAGCAAATGTACCAGAATCTCTATACCGACATCCGCCGCTTCTCTAAACGGCAGATGACATGGTTCCGCCGCATGGAACGCAACGGTGTCGATATCCATTGGATTGACGGAATGTTGGATTTGAATTCCAAAACTGATATTGTGACTGAAATGTTTTTGAAGGCAGAAAACGAATAATCAATTTGTTGTCCTGTTAAAATTATTTTTTAACATAATTTTTTGGGTTTTAACACAATAAATTAACATTTGCACATACTAAATCTAAAAAAAATACGTAGATTTTTGTCCGTTTTAAATAAAGTTCGTATTTTTGCAATTTGAAATCTAAGTCTAACTAAAACCAAGTCATATCGAACAGAATTATCAGTTATTTGTAAACCAAAACTTTAGGAGGTTATTATGGACGTAACAACTTGCACACTCACTGACAATGAGCTGATTTTAGGTTACAAAGAAGGTGATTATTCATGCTTCGAAACCTTGCTGGCACGCTATCAAAGCAAGGTCTATGGCTACATTTTTTCCGTCGTCAAGGACAAGGATATTGCCGACGATATTTTCCAAGACACTTTCTATAAGGTAATCTATACCATCAACTCAGGCTACTACAAGGATGAAAACAAATTCATCCACTGGGTGATGCGCATTGCCCACAACCTGATTGTCGACTATTTCCGCCGCCTCGGAAAAATGCCTATCGTGCCCAACAGACCCGACTGCGATGTGGTCGACACGCTGAAGCTTCACGATGAAAATGTCGAGAAACAAATCATACGCAAGCAGACAAGCTCCAATATCCGCAAACTTGTCAAAATGCTCCCTCCCGAACAGCGTCGCGTCGTCATCATGCGCCATTATGGGAAAATGGATTTCAAAGAAATTGCCGAGCGTACCGGCGTAAGCATCAATACTGCTCTTGGACGTATGCGCTACGCTATCATCAACCTGCGCCGTCTGGCTAAGGAACACAACATGTATCTTGAATTCTAACAGGCAGCACGGCTGCAACCTATAATATATCCGGCCTTATAGCAAGGCCGGTTTTGTTATTCTCCCCTCACAAGGTCTATATATGTTGGAAGATGGTCGCTGACGCCTCCGTGGTACTTCATTGCGATGTATGTGCGCTTTGGCTTGCTGCCCATGTATTTCTCGTCGGCTTCAAGCAGTGATTGATGCTGGAATATATGCGGAACCTCATCTGCGACCGTCAGTCGCACGCAAGGGGAGGGGAGAAGGACACTTTTAGACACGATTATTTGGTCTATGCACGACCATTCGCCTTGGTATTTGTATGAGCCTATGCCTGGTTCTGTCTTCTCGCTCAGATTGACGTAGCCCTCGCCGCTCATCAATTCTTTTGAGATGGCAGGATCTTCGGGTGTGGCATTGAAATCGCCCATCACTACTATAGCGGTGCACGGATGGTGGTCTATAAGTGTATCCATCGTATGCCGTAGTGTTTGCGCCACTCTCCGTCGCTGTCGGTCGGCTTCGGCCCCTCCGCGTCGGGAAGGGAAATGGTTGACGAGCACTATGATGGTGTCGCCCGTGGGGGTGCTCCCTTCTACAAGCAGTATGTCGCGCGTGAAAAAGCCTGCTGCACTGTCGCTGACACCTATGGTTTGTGTCCAAAAGGGATTGAAATTCTTCTCTCTGTACAGCAGTGCATTGTCTATTCCGCGACGGTCTGGCGAGTCGAAATGTACGTAGGCGTATCCAAGACGGCGCAGTGGTGTTCCCTTGCACAAATCGCGCAGCACTTTGTCATTCTCCACTTCGGCCATGCCTATCAATAGTGGCATATTAAACTCTTGTTGCATATCGCCTCCTATTGCTACAATAGTTTTGTATATGTTGTCGGTTTTGCTCTTGTATCTTGCCGAATTCCAGTGGTTCTCACCTGTGGGTGTAAATGCATCGTCATTGCTTACGCTGTCGTCCCATATATCAAACAGGTTTTCTACATTCCAGAAAACCAATCGATAACGTTCCTGAGCGTTCAATTCGATATGTTGTGAACCTAACGCCATCAAAAATAAAAATGTTAAAAAACGTCTTCCGTACAATAAAAAACGTCTTTCTCTGTTTCTATAGCGTAAATGATTGCTTACAATAGGGGTAATCAACATATTGTTCAATTTAAACAAGTGCTTATGATGCAGGAGTACGATTTCAATCAGGACCGCCGGTCCGTAGGCACAAATACATCTTCGGAATCTGCATGCACGGTACAACCTTCTGAAAGGGTCATTCGGAATATCCTGAATTTCGCCCGATGCACTCAGTGCATAAATGTCAGGAATGTACGGATCAAGTTGTACTTGAATTGATTTCTAAACAAAAAAAGGCGGCATTGGGGCCGCCTTTTTTTATAGTTTTTCAACCCATTCCTTTATGTGCTGCTCGTCCGACAAACGGCACACCAGAAGCGAACGGTCGCGGTAGGCTACAAGATAGCCGTCCAGTCCTTCGACGATGGCCTCTACGCCATCTTCTATATTGACTATGCTGTTCCGTGTAGCGGTGACTATGGTCTTGCCTTTGCAGGCATTGCCCATCTCGTCTTTCTCTGCATGGGTGTATAGCGATCCCCATGTGCCTATGTCGCTCCATCCGAACTCGGCGGGAATGGTGTATCGCCGCTCGGCACGCTCCATAACTCCGTAGTCGATCGAGATATTCTCGCATTCGGCAAACTTGCGGTTTATAAACTCCTGCTCGGCTGCGGTGCCGTACACGTCTGACCCTTCGTCGAACAGTTTTGACATTTCGGGAAGATAGCTGTGGAAGGCTTTCAGTATGCCTTTGAGCGACCAGATGAATATGCCCGAGTTCCATAGGTAGTTGCCTGCAGCAAGGAAGGTTTTCGCTCTCTCTATGTCGGGTTTCTCCTTGAATCCTCTGATTGGCGTGACAACACCCTCTTTCATCTTGCCTTCGGGCAATTCTATGTACCCGTAGCCTGTCTCGGGACGGCTCGGCTTGATGCCTATCGTAAGCAGCGCCTCACTGTTGCTTTCCTGGCTTACGAAGTCGAAACCTGTGGAAATCGTTTTCTGGAATGTGGACTCGTTAAGCACCAGATGGTCGGCCGGTGTGACGGCTACAACAGCTTCTGGACATTGCGACTTGATGCGATAGCTGGCGTAAGCTATGCAGGGGGCTGTGTTGCGGCGCATGGGCTCGCACAGCACCTGGTCGGGCTTCAGTTCCGGGATATGGTCCAATACGGCTTCTTTGTACGCGGCATTGGTGACAACAAGAAAGTTCTCGGCAGGCACAATCGGCAGGAAACGCTCAAAAGTGCTGCGGATAAAACTCTTGCCGGTCCCCAATATGTCAAGGAACTGTTTGGGGTAGTTGTTCTTGCTCAGTGGCCAAAAGCGGCTTCCTATACCACCAGCCATTATTATGCAGTATTTGTTGTTCATTATCTTGTATGTGTTTAGGTATGCTTATTTAATGAAAAAGGCTGCATTTGTGCAGCCTTTTCTCTTTCGCGGAAATATTTCCGTTTGCTATTGCAGCGAGGAGTTAATACTTATTCAGCAACAACTTCCTGAGCCTCAGTAGCGGCTTCTTCAGCCATGCCTTCAACAGCTTCGGCGGACTCGTCGACGATTTCTTCAGCGGCGTCCTGAACCATTTCGGTTTCCTGAGCTGCGGTGGTGTCCTCGGCAGCGGCGTTACCGTTGCAAGCTACGAATGAAAACATAGCGACAACTGCTAATGCAAAAAATACTTTCTTCATTTTGTTTTAAATTTAAATTGGTTATTATTAATGTTGTTTTCGGTTTATTTTCAAGTGGCAAAAGTACTACAAATTTGATACGTACATGAAAAAAAAAGTTTAAAAAATCTTAATAGATGTTTTGTAAATTAAAAATCAGAATGTTACGTATTATTTAACATTCTGATTTTCTTGTCAAGGCATCCCTTTTTCTATGCCGTTGACTATTGTTTTTTAACAATTTTGCCTCTCTTTTGTCAGGGTGTGGGAACTATGCCGCCAAAGCCCATGAATGCCATTGCCAGTATGCCGGCAGTTACCAGTGCGATGGGCACGCCTTTCATGCCTTTGGGCACCCCGGTAAGTTCCATCTGCTCACGTATGCCGGCAAAGATAACCAATGCAAGCGTGAATCCTATTGCTATACTGCCTGCATAGATGATGCTCTGCAGGAGGTTCATCTCTTTCTGTATAACCAGAATGGCAACTCCAAGAACTGCACAGTTGGTTGTGATAAGCGGCAGGAACACTCCAAGTGTCTGGTATAGCGCTGGAGCAATCTTCTTCAGCACAATCTCTACCATCTGCACCAATCCTGCTATCACGAGGATGTAGGCTATTGTTTGCAGATACACTAAATTGAAGGGCATGAGCAGATATTTGTAAATAAGATAGGTTACCAGCGTTGCAAGCAACATCACAAACAGAACTGCTCCTCCCATTCCCAACGAGCTTTTCACATCTTTTGATACTCCAAGGAACGGACAGATTCCTAAAAACTGGGCCAGCACAACGTTGTTGACAAAGATTGCGCCGATGATTAATGCAAAAGGACTTAGTGGATCCATATCTGTGTATTTATTTGTTTTCTAATAATTTTGCCGTTTGATATGTGGGGTATTTCCTATGCATATCAAACAGCAAAATTACTCAATGTTTTTTAATTGTGCAAATTATTTTGTTATTTGGTGGTTTCTGTTGGCTCAATCCAGCCTATGACGTCGCCTTTCTTCACCATTGCACCCTGGGCTACGCAGGTGTCGGCAAGGCGTCCGCCAACGGTCAGCATGACGGGCATCATGGCGTAGCTGGCCTGGATGGTGCAGAAGGTGTCGCCTTGCTTGTATTCGCGTCCCGGAGCAGGGGCTACCGACTTGTCGTCGAAGTCTATTTCCCAAAGTATCTGACCCGTCGCTGTCGCAACGATGGGAGTGGCATTGCGGTAACGCTCTTTCATGTAGTTGGGCATGGTGCCTGGCTCGGCGGCGGGGGCGTTGGATGCGGACGCTTTTTCGGCGCGAAGTTTCTCGATTTCCTTGTAGAAACGGTCTTTGGCTACGCCGCTCTTGTAGTCGCGATACTGGCGGTCGTGCATGGCCAACTCGAAAAGCTCTTCGTCGTCTTCGCCACGGTCCCAGCCGTTTTCTTCCATCTCTTTGATGTATTCGGGAAGGGCATCGGGATAGGCATCTTGCGGAACACCGTCGTAGAACTCCAGTCCCTGCTGTTTGGCCAGCTCCACAATCTCAGGGGCCAAAGGTCCAGGCAGCTTGCCGGCCTTGCCGAGAATCATGTTCCAGCTGTCTTTGTCAATCTGGCTGAATCGGGGCTTGCCTTGTGCCATCGAGAGCAGGTTCATGACGGCGATATTTTTCGTGTATTGGCTGAATGGCGTAACCAATGGGGGATAGCCAAGCATGGGCCAGATGTGTTCTACCTCTTGGAACAACTGAACGGTGAGCTCCTCGAAGCTTACTTCGGGTTTGCCGCTCTTCTTGAGTGCCATGTTGATGGCACCGTGCACACCCTTCAGGTCGCTCATCATCGAGCCCATCATGCCTCCCGGCAGTCCACAACCCACAAGCAGCGACGAGCTGATGCGGTTGGCGGGATTGATATAGAGACCAAGGAAGTCGTCGATGAACTCCTGCGTCAGCTTGCGGGCCTCCATATAGGCATCCATGTTGATGTCTTTGACCAGGAATCCGGCATCTTTCAGCATGGCCTGTACCGAAATGACATCGGGGTGGACCATACCCCACGACAGGGGTTCCATGGCGCAGTCGATAACGTCGGCACCGGCTTGTGCCACCATAAGGGTCGAAGCCATCGACAGGCCAGGGCCGGTGTGGCCGTGGTATTGTACTATAATGTGCGGATATTTTGTCTTTATCTCTTTCACAAGACGGCCCAGCGTGGCAGGACGACCCACTCCGGCCATGTCTTTCAGTGCTATCTCGTCGGCACCGAATTCTACCAGTTTGTCGACGATACCCATGTAGTATTCAACGGTATGCACCGGCGAATGGGTTATGCTGAGTGCCGCTTGGCTTATCATGCCTGCTTCTTTGGCGTATTTGACCGAGAGCTCCAAGTTGCGAGGATCATTAAGACCGCAGAACGAACGCATGATGTCAACACCCTGCGCTTTCTTCACCTTGGGCATCAGTTGGCGCACATCCTTCGGCACCCCATACATGCGCAGACCGTTGAGGGCGCGCTCGAGCATGTGGGTCTGTATGCCTGCCTTGTTGAACTCCTTGGTCCATGCACGGACGGCCTTGTTCGGATTCTCGCCATACATCAGATTCACCTGCTCGAAGGCTCCTCCGTTGGTCTCGATGCGGTCAAAACAACCCATGGAGACAATGACAGGGGCTATCTTTGTCAGCTGGTCCACTCTTGGCTGATATTTGCCTGACGACTGCCACATGTCACGATATACTAAACTGAATTTAATCTCTTTTGACATATTGTAATATAATAAAATACTCTATAATGGTGTGTTAATAAATGAATTATAGCCTTGTTTTTGAAAAAATCCGGCAAGCAAATATACTAATTTTTGTTCTGTTTGAGAAAAATTTCAACGAAGTTTTTGCTTTTTATCTATTCCTTTTTCTGCTGTTTTGCTTTTTTTGAATATATTTGCATTTGGTTACAAACTGTCACGATGAATTGTATTTTTGCGCAATAGACTGATTTGTAACGGGTAATTTGATTGAATTCTGAAAATTATTAATCATCAAATCATAATATAACCATGAAGAAACTATTCCTTTTATGTTTGTCGGCTGCCTCGTTAATCCTTGCCTCTTGTGCAGGCAATGAGGCCAAACTCAATGCCGCTACCGAACGTGCCGACTCTCTGCAGTCTGTCATCGACCAGAAAGACGGCGAAATCGACGCTCTGTTCGAAACTCTCAGCGAAATCGAAAACAACCTTACGGAAATCTCCTCACGCTATAGCCAGATTTCTAATCTGCGCCAGCAACACCCCGAGAAAAATGCAAGTGTCAAGAACCAGGTTACCGACCAGCTGGCTGTCATCGAAAACATGATGGCTCAAAACAAGTCGAAGATTGCTAACCTCAACAGCAAAATAGCCACTCTCGGCGCAGAGAACACCAAGCTGCAGGAATTTGTCGAAAGCCTCAACGCACGCATGGCCGAGCAGGAAACGCAGATCAACAGCTTGATGAACGAACTCACCATCAGCAAGGAAACTATCAAAAAACTCTCGTCGAACGTCAACGAACTGACTCAGTCTAATCAGGAAAAAGACGCCCGCATTGCTCAGCAACAGGAGGAAATGGCTTACCTCGCCGACCAGTCGCACAAGGCTTACTATGTTGTCGGCAACTACGACGACCTGAAGGCTAAAGGTATCGTCAGCAAAGACGGCGGCCTGCTGTTCAAATCGCAGCATGCTACAAACAACGTCAATGTCAAGAACTTCAACCTTATCGACAAAACCAAGGTGACCACTATCGACATCAATCTGCGTAAAGTACGTATCGTCTCTTCGCACCCGAAGGATTCATACGAAATCGTCTACGACGAATCCGATTCCAAACTGGCCAAGCAACTTGTCATTAAGGATGTCAACGCATTCTGGTCGAATACCGACTTCCTCATCGTTTCTACCAAACGTTGACCTTTTATAAGTACTCCAAAAAAAAGAGAAGGCCGTCGTAACGGCCTTCTCTTTTTTGTTGTTACGGTCAGAGCCCGAATAGTCGTTTCGCGTTCAGGGTGGTTGCTTCGGCCACTTCGTCGGTGGCAATGCCTTTCACCTCGGCCACCTTGTCAGCAACAACTGCTACGTAGGCACTCTCATTACGTCTGCCGCGATAGGGCACTGGAGCCAGATAGGGGGCGTCGGTCTCAAGCAACAGATGGTCGAGTGGTATCTCCCTGACGATGTCGGGAAGTGTTGACTTCTTGTAGGTGACGGTTCCACCGATTCCAAGCATGAATCCCATCTCCACGGCGCGACGGGCGTCGTCAAGGGTGCCGCTGAAACAGTGCATGATGCCGCGTGTGTCGGCGTGGTTCTCCAGAATTTGGAAAACAGCTCTATAGGCATCGTCGACGCTGTCGCCCGCTTTGCCACTGCGCAGATGAAGCACTATGGGTTTCCGTAACTCTTCGGCCCAGCGTATCTGTTGCTCAAGGACGGCAACCTGCTGCTCGCGATAGGTCGTGTCCCAATAAAAATCAAGTCCTATTTCCCCGATGCCTATATACTTTTGACTGTTGGCAAACAGCTTTTGCCGCACTGTCTGTAGCGCCTCCTCGTTGTCGGCACCTACCGATGTCGGATGAAGGCCCATCATTTGCCGGAACAGGTCGGGACGGCTCGCTGCCAATGCCTCCTGCCGGTCGTAGCTTTCACTATCGATGGCAGGCAACAATATAAGCCCGACTCCTGCTCCTTCGGCACGTGCGATGACTTCGTCACGATCGGCGTCGAATTCTTCGGCATAGATATGTGAATGGGTGTCGGTTAGCATTTTTTCATCGTTTTGTTTTGTATCGTTTCAGTAAGGAGGTCGTAGAGCTGCAGAAGTTTCTCGTCGTCAGCAATCAGACGCCGTTGGTTGTCGATGGTCCTCTGGTCGCGTCGGCGCGCAGGACCTGTCTGCTGTTGCCACAGTCCGCCTTGCTTTATCTTCTCTGCAGTCATGCTGATTAGCGGATGCAGTATTTCGAATGGTATATCGTGCTGTTTCAGAATATCCTGTGCCAATGCATTGATGGCGTTGCCGAAGTTGTTGGTCATGACGGCTGCCAGGTGTAGCCATTGCCGCTGCTCTGTGTCGACATGATATATGTGTTTTGACACTGGACTGAGCAACTCCCTTATCGAGTTTTCGACTTCAGGCAGGGAGGCTTCGATGCAGAATGGCAACTCGGCATAGTCCATCGTCACATCACGTATAAAGGTCTGGGGTGACCAGATTACTCCGTGTTTGCGGCTGATGGGTTGAAGCACCTTGAGCGATACAGAGCCCGCGGTGTGCAGCACGACGGCATCTCGCAACTTGAGGTCGAGAGCCAAGTCGAAAAGGGCATCGTCGGTCACTGCCAGTATGTAGAAATCGGCTGTCGGATACAATAGGTTTAGACGATTTATCGGCTCGGCAAATACTTGGTTGGCCAAGGCTTCGGCGTGGTCGTATTCGCGCGACCAGATTTGCAGTATCTGATGTCCGGCACCGTAGAGGGCTTTGGCCAGATGGGTTGCCACGTTGCCTGAACCTATTAGCGTTATGGTTGACATGTGTTTGTTTGATGTTGGTGATTGGATGCTTATTAGCAAAAAAGGACGGGTGTTTCCCTGTCCTTTTTGCTGTAGCGATGAGTATCAATGTTATTAATATTCATCTTCTTGGAAAAAGAAATCTTCTTTTGTCGGATAGTCGGGCCAGATGTCTTCAATGCTGTCGTAGGGATCGCCTTCATCTTCAATCTCCTGCAGGTTTTCGATCACTTCCATTGGGGCTCCCGTACGCTGTGCATAGTCTATCAATTCGTCTTTTGTTGCCGGCCATGGGGCGTCTTCTAATTTCGATGCCAATTCAAGTGTCCAATACATAGTTCTGACTTTTTTACCTTTTCGTTTAAATACCTAAATATGTGTATGTTATGTAAATTGATTTGCAAATTACTTTCCTCTTAACGTAGTATTGTATCAATTATTATTTGGCACTCCAAAAAATTTCTCTCTTGTTTTCTAAGATTAGTATAAAACGCGATAGGACAAATAGATAGTCGGATGTGCGATTGATGAATTTTGTTATTTTTTCTTCTACGGCCTCGGTCTCGCACAGACGCACGATTTCCCGTTCGGCTCTGCGACACACGGTACGTGCCACATGCGCTTGCGCCGATTCGACGCTGCCTCCGGCTATGACAAAACTGTCAAGCTTTGGCAGGCGGCTTTCGATAGTGTCGATCCAATTCTCCATTGCGCTGATGTCGCTATCGTCGATTTGGGGCAGTTTGCTGTATGTGGCTTGGTCTTCGGTGGCCAGGAGTGTCTGTACGACAAATAGCCGGTTCTGGGTCTGCTTGAGCTGGTTGTGTAGCTCTTCGAACTGCTCGCGTATGTCGAAAGCTATATCCAGTTCGACCGACTTGTTCTGAAGCATTGTCGCAAGCAACCCTATGTGCGAATTGAGCTCGTCTACGCTTCCGTAGGCTTCCACTCGTTGGTCGCACTTCTTGACTCGGCGTCCGCCAACGAGCGACGTGGTGCCTTTGTCTCCCGTCTTTGTATATACCATATTTATACCCTTTCTACACTTTTTACCTCGGGAATGACGCGTTTGATGGCTGTCTCGATGCCTTGCTTCAGGGTCTGCATGGCGTGCGGGCATGTGCCGCAGTGACCTTGCAGGTGGACCATTACTACGCCTTCGTTTGTCATGTCGACGTATTCTACATCGCCTCCGTCCTGTTGCAGGTATGGGCGTATCTGGCTCAGTGCGTTCTGTACTTTCTTTTCGATGATTGATTTCTGTTCGTCAGTCATTGTCTATAAGATATTTGTTGTATGGAATGCTGTTTATTTCTGTAGTTTGCAGATTTCTTTGATAGTGTTTTCTGCCAAGAGGTCGAAGGCTTCGCTCTCTGGGGTGGGGTTGTCGCTCCAAAGGGCTATGGGTTTGCCGTTGTCGCCGCTCTCTGCTATGCTTTGCACCAAGGGTATCTGCCCAAGCAGCGGAATGTCCATCTCTTTTGAGAGCTTGCTGCATCCTTCTTTGCCGAAGATATAGTATTTGTTGTTGGGCAGCTCGGCAGGGGTGAACCATGCCATGTTCTCGACAAAGCCCAGGACGGGGATGTTGATGTTGGGGTTCTGAAACATTTCGACTCCGCGTACAACGTCGGCAAGTGCCACATTCTGCGGCGTGCTGACTATGATGGCTCCGCTTACGGGGAGGGTCTGCGCTATGGTCAGCTGTATGTCGCCCGTTCCGGGAGGCATATCGACAACGAGGTAGTCTATCTCGTCCCACCAAGTCTCGGTAAGCAGCTGTTTCAATGCTCCGCTGGCCATTGGGCCACGCCATACCATGGCTTTGTCGGGGTCGACAAGGAATCCTACCGACATCAGCTTGACGCCGTATTTCATTATGGGGGTCATGTAGGTCTTGTCTCCATGCTTTTCGCCATAGATGTCGTTTTCTGTTATGTTGAACATGATGGGAATCGATGGCCCGTATATGTCGGCATCGATGAGACCTACTTTTGCACCTGTTTTGGCGAGGGATACAGCAAGGTTCACGGCTACGGTGCTTTTGCCCACACCGCCTTTGCCGCTGGCTACGAGTATGGTGTTCTTGATGTTCGGAAACATCTCTTCGGGCTTGGGCTGCTCTACTTTGCGCGATGTGAGGTTGACTTCTACCTCGGCGTTGCGGTCTACATATTCATGTATTGCATTGATACAGTCTTCTTTCATTTTCGACTTCATGGGGCATGCCGGGGTGGTCAGCACCAGGTCGAACGACACTTTCATACCGTCAATGGCAATGTTCTCTATCATTCCCAGTTGGGTGAGGCTTTTACCCAAATCGGGGTCGTCAACATGGCTTAACGCCATTTCTATCATTGTTTTAGTAATCGAGCTCATTGTTATGTCTTATTGTTGTTCTGGTTTTAGAACGAAGTATTATTCCTTTTATTGTTCTTTTATTTGATATTCCTTTTTATCCACTTCTCCAATATCTCGCTGTGGTCAAATGCCAGTGGAGGAAGGCCCGAGAGTGGGAACCAACGCGCTTCGCTGGCATCGTCGCCCCCTTGGGGATTGACGTCGGCAGGGTTTACAGCCGCCTCAAACACAATGGTGACGGTGCGTCCTCGCGGGTCGCGTCCTTCACGCGAGGCTACACAGAACTCGTGCAGCGGAATGCCGCTCAGCCCGGTTTCTTCTTCTAATTCGCGTGCTGCGGTATGCTCTATGTCGCGGTCTTCCATGTCGAAAAAGCCACCGGGAAATGCCCAGCAGTTTTTGAAGGGGTCGTTCCCGCGAAGTATAAGAAGTATGTTCTTGTATTTGGTGTCGAATACCATTATGTCGGCAGTCACAGCCGGACGAGGATATTTGTATGTGTACATTCGCAATGTTGTTTATTCTCCGAAAATCTCTTTCAACTTGTTTGCTAACTCTTGTCCTCGCAGATTGCGGGCAATGATTCTTCCCTCCCGGTCCACCAAAACGGTGCTGGGCACCGACATGATGCCGTACGCAGCACCTCCGCTCGAGGTCCATCCGTTCAGGTCGCTGACATGATTGGGCCACTCAAGCCCGTCCTGGCTGATGGCTCGGACCCAGTCGGCACGGTTCTTGTCGAGCGAAACGCTGTATATCTCAAATCCTTTGCTGTGATATTTGTGATAGAGCTTTACAACATTCGGGTTCTCCATCCGGCACGGACGGCACCACGATGCCCAAAAGTCTATCATCACTATACTGCCTCTGAGGTCGCTGAGCTTGCGCTCTTTGCCGTCGGGGTCTTTCATGGCTATCTCTGGCGCCATCCGACCGGGCGTCAGGCTGCTCTTTATGCGCGATTCTATATATTGCACAAACTGGTTGTCGGCATATTTGACTTTGAGGGCGTTGTCGATGCTCTCGTACAGTTCGATGTAGGTCTCTATACTGTTGTCGAAATAGGTTGCTATGAATGCACTCATCAGTACTCCGGTATTGCTGCTCAACAGTTTGCTTACATCTATATTCTGCGATATCTGTATTTGCTGCATCTCGGCACCGAGGGCTTGTTTGCGGTCGTTGCTGGTGTTGGGCGACATATACTCGGCATTCAGACCGCTGATTTGTTTGGCATATTTGTAGAGTATGTTGTTGAACTCTTTGTACAGTTGCACGTTGTTTGAGCCTTTCGATTCGACAATTTCAAGGAAGTTGAGCTCTTTGTCCTTCCGCACATCGATGCTCACTTCGTCGTTTGGCTCCATCATGATATGGACGATGTTTTTCTCCATCCCCGAAAAGGTTAAAAGATAGAGCGATGGCTGCTCCACTTTCAGTGAGAAACTGAATTTCCCCTTCTTGTCAAGTTGTACGGAGTCGACGGGGAGCACCTGGTTGCCGACAACGTGCGTTAAACTGGCTATGATGCTGCTTGGTTTTTCGATAGAAAGTTTTCCGCTGATCGAGGCGTTCTGTGCCATGATGTTGGCGGCGACAAAAAATGTCAGTATGAGTAACGTTATGCGTTTCATTGTCCAATTCGTTTTCAGTTATGCTGTTTCGTGATTTCCTTTAAGGCGTCTTCTATTTCCGGGTCGTAGGGAAGTATGAGTTTGTAGAAGGTGTTGCTGCCATACAGCATATCGCCAATTTCCGCTTTGATGCGTGTGCGTATCTCTTCGCGGAACAGTTTTATGCTCTTGTCGTTGCGACGTATGCCTTTCTTGTCTGCAAGCTCGAAGAGCTCGCCCAGCATGTCGTCGCTGACGGTGTAGTTGTCCAAAAACTCTTTCTCGTCGGCATAGTGCGATTTTATCTCGCCGCCTTTGCGTGATACGTGGTCGAATACGTAGTTGTTGATTATGCTGTTGTTGAGCAACTTGTTGTAATATACTATGTTGGTGTCGGTCTTGTAGCGGATGATTTTGTCGGGCATTATGCCGCCACCGCCATAGACGATGCGACCTTTGGATGTATGGTATGGCGTTGAGTCGTTTATTTGCGACAGAAGCGAATCGCCGTTGTATTCGTTCATTACTTGCTGTACAAAGTCGGAGTAGTATTCGTCGGTTCCTCTGTCGTAGGGACGTTGTATGCAGCGTCCGGAAGGGGTGTAGTAGCGTGCTATGGTGAGCATCACCGCCGATTGGTCGGGTAGGGGAAACTGCTGCTGAACCAGCCCTTTGCCAAATGAACGTCGTCCAACGATAATGCCTCGGTCGTTGTCTTGGATTGCGCCGGCAACAATTTCGCTCGCCGATGCAGAGAATTCGTCGATCATCACCACGAGGTCTCCTTTACAGAATAGTCCGCCGGGCGTCGAGTGTGCGTCTTTGCGTCGTTGGTGCTGTCCTTTGGTGTATACTATGAGCTCGCGTCCGGGAAGCAGTTCGTCGCAAATGTCGATAGCCGAACTCAGTGTGCCACCCCCATTGTTGCGCAAATCGAGCACCATGCGCTTCATTCCTTCCCGCTTCAGTTGCATGGTCGCTTCGCGGAATTCGTCGTAGGTGGTCTCTCCAAAACGGTTAAGCCTGATGTAGCCTGTCTGCTTGTCGAGCATGCCGCTGTATGTAAGGCTGGGACTTTTGATGATGTCGCGTACAATTTTGAATCGGTGTGTCTTTTTGTCGCTCAGGCGTAGAATCTGGATGTCGGCTACGCTTTTGCGAGGGCCTCGGAGCATCGATATTACGCTGTCCGACGGCATCTTGACTCCGGCTACAGTAATCCCGTCTACGCTCAGTATACGGTCGCCTGCCATTAGCCCGGCTCGCTCGGACGGTCCTTCGGGTATGACCTGCGCAACGCATATCGTGTCGCTCACAGGACGTATAATAATACCGATTCCTTCAAAGTTGCCCCTCAGCACCTCCTGCTCTTTCGTGAACACTTCTTTAGACATGTAGCTGCTGTGGGGATCAAGGGTCGAGAGAATTGACTCATAGACCCGGTCCATCACAGAATCGGCATCGATCGGGTCGACATAATAGTTGTCGACCAGGCTCCAGATGGCACCAAGTTTTGTGTCGGTAGTGACAGTCGCAGATGCAATCTGTGAGATGTGCTTTCTGTATGCCATAGTCGAACCGGTTATTCCGACTATGGCCCCCATGACCAATGCAAGGATAATGTATATCGTTGCGTTTTTGCTGTTTTTCTCGTTTTCCATTGCTCACTAAAACGCAAGGTTTATCCTTTTATTGTAAACCGAATTATTTTTACTTTCGGTTCGTGTAGCGCTGCACAGCGTGTCAGAATGGAAGCAGTCCGATGCCTATATGCAGCGATATGAGATTGTATATCCACAGGTTGGCATTCATCGACCGCTCGGCGTCGGTCCTGTTGGTTGATGCCGTGTCCCACGGTTCGTAGCCTATACTATTCACAGGATTGGCAATGGTGGCATTGTATTTCACCCCGAAGTTCAGGACTATGAAGTCGGAGATTATGGTGTTGTGGCCAAACTCAAGCTGCAGTGAGGGCTTCGTGTATTCGGATTTAAGGCATACAAGTCCGGTACCAGAGTTCGCCTTGAGGTTCAGTCGGCTGACTCCTGCTCCTATCCCGAAATAAGGACCCTGCGGTGCAATATTGTCGCCGAAATAACGCCGATATGTAAGGTTCGCCATCATGATTTTGGCTTGTACTGTGCCGTTTTCATTTGCAATGTCGAACGTGGTGTTGCCCCAATCGGCATTCAAGGCTATTGACGATTGTTCGCCGACGGTGAATTCCAGCCCGCCTCCAAAACGCCATGCAATATCGTCGGTCTTGTCGCGGAAAATGTGGTTCAAAAACGGGAAACTCAATCCTGCCGATCCTTCAACAATTAGCTTTTTACCCATATATCCAGGCACTTTGCCGGGGTGCAGGCTCTTGTTCAGGGTGGCGTATGCTTGGCTGCGAACGTTGGCGCGGGTGTCGTCGCGATACATAAGGGCATTGCTATTGCTCAGCGTCGAACCGTCGCGGGTGTCGACAAGCGTGGTCTGTATGGCTGTTGTCTGGTTGGCAGTCAGTAGGCTATATATACTTTCAGGCAATGCAACCACAAATAATAATAAGCTGAACGCTCCGTTTTGGAATATGTGATTCTTGCAGTTCTCGGCATTCAAAACGGTTTCAAGCGAGAGCTTGTCTGTTCCGTAACGCTGGTTCATCTCGTCCATTTCAGGTTGGCTGCAGAAAATCATTGGCACCTTCCCGCGGCTTTGCCAGTATTCGTTAGCCCATTCGTTCATGGTCAGAAAGTCGTTGTAGAATTTTGCATCGCTGTGGGAGCGCATTGCTTCGTCGGAGAAGTCTACCGTTCCGATGCCGTTTTTGGCATTTACTGCTTTGACGTCTTCGGTCAGTGTCCGTTCGCCATTGTCCGACTTTCTGATTTTCAGTTCGCCGCTCGACTCGTTGAACACGTAATATGTGGGTGCGTATACGAACGATTTGCCTTGACCGATGCTTTTCTTTTCCTCTTTGTTGTTCTGCATCGCTTCTTTCAGTGTGGACTCAAAAGTCGGGTCTTTCTGCATAAGGTCCATGAAGGCATAGCGCAGTGACTCTTGTCTCTTCTGCTGGTTGCGGCGGCGTTTTACGTTCGAGTACTTGTTGTTTTCTTCCCGACTGCTGCTCTCCTCTGTTTTTGCAGTGTCGAGTGTGGCCGAGAATTGGTCGGGCTTGAATTTGTATCTTTTGCTCAGGTCGCTCATCAGGTCGGTGGCCATCGCGGTCAGCCTTGGTTCGTCGGGCATCTGCATGTGCGCTTTCCAAATCTCGCGTATGGCGGTAATGCACAATTCGTTAGCGTTGCTTTTGCGCATGAAGTGATATGCCTGCTGCACCTCGCCTTCTTTGTTGCGGTAGTCGCTCACGCTCGACGCGGCAGCGTAGTTGCGGTATTTCGCGGCTCCATAGAGGGCTTGTGCCTGTGCCAGTCTCAGATATTTGTTGTCGGGCTGCTGACGCAGCATTACGTAGCAGTTGTAGTATGCCGACGCGTACTCAGCTATGGTAAGGTCTTGGCGTATGCATTGCATTCGTGCCAATGTCTGAAGGTCGCGGAATCGGTTTTTGTCGGTAACAACATATTTTTTCCCACCGGTCATGGACGACATCTGACGCGAGGTCGCCGTCCGGCGCTTCAGTAGGTTGGGATGTGTCGACAAACTGTCGTTGTAGTCATCGCGCGCAGATATGGGATCCACACTCTCCAAAAAGGATCCGTTCGACAGCTTGAAGTGTTCGGTATTGTACATCGTTGTGTCGAAGGTCACTTCGTCAAATGGCAGGTAGCCGTACTGCAACACGTCAAAGAATCCTTCCGTTACGCGCTTGTCGTAGGGACTGTTGGCATAGAACATTGCAATGCCTATGCTGTCGGCTTCGTTCTCCATCTGGTGCGAACGACTATGATAGCGCAGGAATTTGTTGAGCTGATCTCCGGTGGTGTCTTTGGTGCTTTGCTTTCGAGTAATTGTTTCGAGACTGTGTTTGCGCAGATAGTGTACAATCTCATGGCTTAGCACAAATGCCAGTTGGGCCTCGTCCTCTACTTGTGCCACAAGTCCAAGGTTGACGAATATCATGCCTTGCCCCGTGGTGAAGGCATTCACTTCCGTCGATTTGACACTATAGATTCGCAATTCGCTTCTCAGGTCGGGATAGCCAGCGAGCAGGGTGTCAGCAATACTGTTCAGCATCTGGGTTATGGGATCGCCATACAGAATCTTGCCGCTCGCCATGAGCCTGTTGATGTAGTAGGATGATGTGAGCACCTTGTCCCTGTTGGGCAACTTGCCGTCGCTATAGTCGCGTACGCGCTGCTTGTCTTCCATATAGAGCTCTTCAAGACTCTTGCGCAGGTCGGCGGGTACTTGTCCCTCGACATGGATGCCGTTGAACATCGGTGTGGAATTCTGTGAAAAAACTCGCTCACTGCCGACAATGGCAAACAGTAAGAATATGACTGATCCTATTCGTTTCATGGATATCGATTGTATGGAATAATGTGCCCCGCCAGTGTGGGGCACATGAATGAAAGTTTTTTTAACCTCTTTTTTGTGCTATAGTCTTATGTTTACTATCGAGGCACCGCTCGAGTTGAGAAGGAAGCCAATGTGCTTGCTGTCGGTTTTATAGGTATTGCTGTCAAATGATGCACTTTTTTCGATGGCTTCCACGCTCTTCTCAATCTCTCCGTCGGCATTGATGTGGTATTTGGCCAAAACTTTTGTTCCAGTGTTCATCTTCTGGGTCTTTACTCGTTTGCTGACGGAATAGGAAGTTGGCCATTTGGGACTCTCTGACTGAATGAGATACACATCGTCGCCCTCAACGCATACGGCTTCTGACATCATTGTCGGATAACCGTTCTGCTTCATCGATTTGCGTATTCCGTGATGCCAAATGATATTGCCGTTATCGTCTATGCCGAAAATAATTATTCCTTCGCAATATGATTTTATCGAGCATCCTCCGTTCTGGTTACAAGTCTCAACAATCCAACTGTTCGTCAGTGTTGCAACGGCACCAGTTCCAGTTAACTGGCAATGTCTGAGTCGCAGTGCATCGATATTGACATTGCGCGTTCTTTTCCCATAATCTATATTGTTGTAGACGCACTTGTCGTTGTCAGTCAACGACTGGTAGCCTATATTGATTGCCTGTGATTTGATGTCGGCCGAAATCCCGAAATAGTTTATTTCGTTTTTGTCGGAGGCATTGAGTCCTAAGCCCATACCGAGTATTTTCCCATTCTTGTAGCCGGCAAGGCGAATGTCCCAAATCGTGACCGTCGTCTCCTCGCGGAGGTCATAGGCGTTCGATTCGCTGATGACACTGATGCTTATCCGACTTTTTGTGCCGGCTTTTTGACCTGAATAGCCGAGCGTGATTATCTCGCCATCGTCGGTCACCATCATGTTGCTCAGTGCGTATATCGGGTAGTCTCGCTGCCATTCGATGTTCATCTCTTCGTCAAGCAGAATTTCTACGGCTTCGAATTTGTCGCTTTTGCGGTTGGTGGTTATGTGAACCAGGGCGGCAAGTGTCCCGTTGGGCGATTGCGAAACCCATTGATAGCTGTCGTCCTTGCGCTCGCTGGTATAGGTATAGATGTTTTTCTTCTCGCCAATGGTTTGCATCGTCGTTGCGTCTACAACATAGCGGTCGTAGTAGGTGCTGTGCTTTTCTCGGTGGCTCGCAAGTATATATACCTTCCCGTCGTAATATGTAGCTGTCTGAATATAGCAGTCTTTGGTCTCGGGGATTTCGATACTGCGGACTATGTTTGTGTTCTCGTCAATTGCCACAACTTTGAGTTCTTTCTTGAAATAGTTTTTTAAGACTCCAGTGTATCTGTTTGTGACTCCAATTGTCAATCCGTCCTGCTGACCCAAGATAATCATGTTGCTTGCTTCTGCATAATTGAATTTCTTGTTTAAAGCTCCAACAGAATAGGTCTTGTTTTGAGCCCCTGCCATCATTAGTACAGAGACAAATAAAAGTAGTAATGTTGTACGTTTCATATATGTCTTATATTAAGTTTGTAGATATTCTGAATTGTCAGGTGCGCACTAATAATTGAATTTTATTATGGCTGCTCCCGATTGGTTAGTCAAGAATCCTATATGTTTGTCTCCGACTTTTATGAGCCTTCTGTCGAGAATGGCTGGTTTCGACAAGGGTTCCATGCTCTTGCTGATATTCCCTTCAGCATCGATTTTGTATGTCGACAAGGCTTTTGCCCCTATGGAGGTATTGGTCTTTCTGGAGGGTTCTTCGATAGTGTATTGCTTGGGGCTTTTGGGGTCTTCGGACATCGTAAGATATACGTTACTTCCTTTTGCCGCAATGGTAAATCCGGAACGTACTTCGCCATTACTTCTTTTCATATTGAATCGGATGTCTCGATTCCATATTATGTTCCCGTGGTTGTCCAATGCGAATACCAATATCCCAATACTTGATTTGTAAAGATAGTTCTGTATTGTGCCTACAGCCCCATATTCTGTTGCTATACATTTGTTAAGGGAAATCTGGTTGATGGTTAGAGGCTTGGCACTCTTGCCGATCTTGGTGTCGAAGAAAATGTTGTTGTCGGTGTTGTCAAAACCTTTATAATGTATTTCTGACTCTTCGGTTTCGACATTTACTGACATTCCGAAGTAATTGATCTCTTTGTCGTTTTTGCTGTCTGTTGTAGTGCCTAATCCCATGACGAGAATACGACTGTCTTTGTAACTTACTATGTAGGTATCGTATACGTATAGTTTTGTCTGTTTCGACAGATATTGAATATCGTTTTCATTAAGGACGCTGAAATATAGTGTATGGGGCCCTTTCCCTTTCGAGCGTCCTATGGTGACTATTTCGCCATCGTCTGTTACAAACATGCTTGAAAGTGAATATATCGGGTAGTCTCGCTGCCATTCTATATTCATCTCTTCATCAAAAAGTATTTCGGTTGCCTCATACTTTTCTCCCTTTGGAGTCGTCGAGATGTTTATAATTGCGGTCAGACTTCCGTCTTTCGAACTGGCGCTCCAACTGTAGTTGGCGCTGGTGGATTTACTCGTGATTTCCAGCACCTCGGTGGGCTCTCCTATAAGCGTCATTGTCTCTGCGTCGATAACATAGCGCATGTATGTGTATGAAGTTGAGAATGTTTCAAACCGTTTGCTTAAGATGTAGATTTTTCCATCATACAAATTTGCAGCAAGCGGACTGTCGTTTTTTGTACCGGGAATGTCCAAGTTGCGAACAATATTTGAATTCTCATCGATGGCTATAGCCTGCATGCAGAAATTCAATCTTTTGTAGTTCGTATTCACTCCAATAATCAATCCGTCCATCTCTCCAGCTATAAGCAGTTCCTGAGCTTCGAGGATTTTTATTTTACTGTTTGTGGAACCAATGTTTTCAATAAAAGACTGTGCTGAGGCTAATCCTATAATGCATACCCAAATTATGCATGTGAATAATTGTTTCATGTTGCTTTTTTTTGTTGATTATCTGTGATAAAAATAAAATTTTCGTTTTTTTATCTATTGCAAATATAGGAAAAATTTTGATTCCCAATATGAATATCAAAAAAATAATTTCTTCCAGTGTTGCACTTCGGTGTTGATTTTTGAAAAAAAAATTGTCTTTTTGTTGTCTTATTGCAAATATTGTAAATACACTAATGTTTTATATGTGTGAATGTAATAAATATGTTTAAAATCGTATTTATAAACTCTTTAGAGTTTCCTTTTGATTGCAGATGTATATTTGCAGGTTGTCAGGAATGTATCTATCATTGGAATTATCATAAATTGATTTATATGATTTTAGATTTGTTTTATTGTGTGGTGTTATTGAAAATGCTCTGTTGCTTTACCTGTTGAGAAATAAGTATATATGTGTGCTTGTGTTCGGTCTTGACTTCTGCAAATAAACGAAAAAATAGTTTTGACAATGGCTAATTTTGAATTGCTTCGTTATACTATGTTTTTGTTTCGTTTGTATGTGTTTCTGTTTTTTCTATAGGTAACCTCCAAAAATTCGTTTAATTATCTTCGTTGACATTTCTTTGGCTCGGAAAAGCAAACAAGTTTTCTTTTCTCTCGCTTTGCGAAACGTTCGTGTTTTGTTTGCAAAACAAATTTCTAAATATCAATTCGTTTAATTCGTACAATTGCTCATTGCATTTTCTTTATTCATTATGTATTCGCAGGCATACCACGCCGTTAAAAAATATTATTAGAGGTAACCTATAGTTGAAAAGAAAAGTTATTAACATGTGTTGATAAAATGACCTGAAATCTCATAAACGATACTTTCCGACTCAAAAATAAAATGAATTTTAATCTGGACAGAAGTGATATTTATGACGAAAATGAAAATTGTAAATTGTTGTTTATGAATATCGCCAAGAAATTTTAACTTTTTTTAAGTGTTTTGTGAATGCAAACATTTTGCCAGTAGCAAAAATGGTCGTAATTTTGCACTCCAATTTGTGGGCAGACTATGCCTGCTTATGTAAACGGAAAACATTAATTTTGAAATAATAATATTAAAAAGAAACAATGCCAACAATTCAGCAATTAGTTCGCAAAGGACGTCAGAAAATGGAGTACAAAAGCAAGTCTCCTGCATTAGACTCTTGTCCGCAACGTCGTGGCGTTTGCACCCGTGTGTACACCACCACACCTAAGAAACCTAACTCGGCTATGCGTAAAGTGGCCCGTGTCCGTCTGACCAACCAGAAGGAAGTCAACGCCTACATCCCCGGCGAAGGCCACAACCTCCAGGAGCACTCCATCGTTATGATCCGCGGCGGTCGTGTCAAAGACCTCCCCGGCGTTCGCTATCACATCATCCGCGGTGCACTCGACACCTCCGGAGTAGACGGCCGCCGTCAGCGCCGCTCCAAATACGGAGCAAAGCGCCCAAAACAAGCCGCTAAATAAATAGTTTGTAAAATAAGTTTTTAGCTTGATAAAGAAATGAGAAAAGCAAAACCAAAAAAGAGAATAATCCTTCCGGATCCCAAATATAACGATGTCCTCGTCACCAAGTTTGTCAACAACCTTATGATGGGTGGCAAAAAAACTATTGCCTACAAGATTTTCTACGAGGCAATCGATGTTGTCGCTGACCGTACTAAAGAGGACGGCCTCGAAGTCTGGAAAAAGGCTCTCGCTAACATTACCCCCTCTGTCGAGGTTAAGAGCCGCCGCATCGGTGGCGCCACTTTCCAGGTGCCTACCGAAATCCGCCCCGAGCGCAAACAGTCTATCGGTATGAAGAACCTTATCTCTTTCTCGCGCAAACGCAGCGAAAAGACCATGGCTCTCAAACTCGCCGCTGAAATCCAGGCCGCTTACAAGGAAGAAGGTGCCGCATTCAAGCGCAAAGAGGATATCCACCGTATGGCTGAAGCTAACAAGGCTTTCTCGCACTTCAGATTCTAAAACTGTCATCTGTATTATATATAGTATTATTCTTTATTTATTAATCCAAAAAAACAACATAGTCTCATGTCCGACCTACATTTTACAAGAAACATTGGAATAATGGCGCATATCGATGCGGGTAAAACCACAACGACTGAGCGTATCTTGTTCTATACGGGCAAGAACTACAAGTTGGGCGAAACCCACGAGGGCTCCGCTACGATGGACTGGATGGTTCAGGAACAGGAACGTGGTATCACCATTACTTCCGCCGCTACCACCGTCTATTGGGATTGGAAGAATAATCGCTATAAATACAATATTATAGACACACCGGGTCACGTAGACTTCACTGTCGAAGTGGAACGTTCGCTCCGTGTCCTCGACGGTGCAATTGCAATTTTCTGCGCCGTGGGTGGCGTCGAACCTCAGTCCGAAACTGTATGGCGCCAGGCCGACAAATACAAGGTCCCGCGTATCGCTTTCGTCAATAAAATGGACCGCGCCGGTGCCGACTTCTTCTCGGTAGTCAATCAGATCAAAGAACGCCTTGGTGCCAATCCTATTCCTATCGAAATCCCGATTGGACAGGAAGACCTCTATAAAGGTGTCGTCAACCTGATTACAAACAAGGCTCTCATCTGGGACGAGGCTTCGAACGGCTCCAAATTCTATGAAGTGCCGATGCCTGACGACCTCAAAGATGTCGTCGCCGAATACCGCCAGAAACTGATCGAGGGCGTCGCAGAGGAAAACGAGGAACTTATGATGAAGTTCTTTGATGACCCTGACTCCATTACTGAAGATGAAATCATCGCCGAAATCCGTAAGGCTACTTTGGCAATGAAAATCACTCCGGTGATGTGCGGTTCCGCATTCAAGAACAAGGGGGTTCAGTCGCTCCTCGACGCTGTGGCTGCTTTCCTCCCTTCGCCGCTTGATATGAAAGACGTCGAGGGCATTAACCCGAAAACCGGAAAGGAAGAAACCCGTAAAATCGATGTCAAGGCTCCTTTCTCTGCTTTGGCATTCAAGATTGCAACCGACCCCTATGTCGGACGTCTCTGCTTCTTCCGTGTCTACTCCGGTTCCCTCGAGTCTGGCTCTTATGTCTATAATGCCAATACCGGCAAAAAGGAACGCATCTCCCGCATCATGCAGATGCATTCCAACAAACAGAACCCGCTCGACCGTATCGAGGCTGGCGATATTGGAGCAGCTGTGGGCTTCAAGGATATCAAGACAGGACACACTCTCTGCGATGAGCATCATCCAATCATCCTTGAATCCATGAAATTCCCCGAGCCGGTTATCAGCATCGCTGTCGAACCTCACACTCAGGCCGACATGGATAAGCTGACCAACGCTCTGATGAAGCTTGCTGAGGAGGACCCGACTTTCCGCGTGAAGACTGACGAGGTTTCTGGTCAGACTATCATCAGCGGTATGGGCGAACTCCATCTGGATATCATCATGGACCGACTCCGTCGCGAATTCGGCGTCGAAGTCAACCAAGGCCGTCCTGAAGTGGCCTACAAAGAGGCTATCACACAGACCGTTCAACACCATGAGATATACAAGAAGCAAACTGGTGGAAAAGGTAAGTTCGCCGACATCCTCTTCGAACTGGGCCCTGCAGACGACGACGTCAAAGGTCTGCAGTTCGTCAACGAGGTCAAAGGCGGAAACATCCCCAAGGAGTACATGCCTGCAATCGAAAAGGGATTCAAGGAAGCCATGCTCAATGGTGTACTTGCAGGTTATCCTCTCGACAGTCTCAAGGTCCGTGTTATCGACGGTTCGTTCCACCCGGTCGACTCCGACCAGCTCTCTTTCGAGGTCTGTGCAAAAATCGGTTTCAAGAACGCTTGCCGCAAGGCAGCTCCGGTACTGCTCGAACCTATCATGAAACTCGAGGTTCTGACACCTGATGCCTATGTCGGTGATGTGACTGGCGACCTTAACCGTCGCCGTGGCATGCTCGAGAACATCACTGCCAAAGTCGGTGTCCAGGCAATCCACGCCAAGGTGCCTCTCGAACAGATGTTCGGCTATGTCACCTCGCTCCGCACCATCACCTCCGGTCGCGCTAACTCCACAATGGAATTCTCACACTACGCCGAGGTGTCGCGCGAACAACAAGACGCTATTCTGAAAAGCAAATACAATTATTCATAAAGATCTCTAAACTAAAAAACCGTGAGTCAAAGAATTAGAATCAAACTCAAATCTTACGATCACAATCTCGTCGACAAGTCGGCCGAAAAGATCGTAAAGACCGTTAAAATGACGGGCGCTGTCGTCAATGGTCCTATCCCACTGCCGACAAACAAAAAGATTTTTACCGTAAACCGCTCCACGTTTGTCAACAAGAAGTCGCGTGAGCAGTTTGAACTCAGCTCCTACAAACGTCTGATGGACATCGAAATCAACGATCGTACCAAAACCATCGACGCTCTCATGAAGCTCGAACTCCCCAGCGGTGTTGAAGTAGAAATCAAAGTCTGAATCACGTCAGCCAATGCCAATGCAGCTATGCTGTATGTATGCTGATATTTAAAAACAACTAATCCATCAAAAAAATCAATGTCAGGATTATTAGGTAAAAAAATCGGAATGACCAGTCTTTTTGATGCCGACGGAAAGCAGATTCCGTGCACAGTTATTGAAGCTGGTCCTTGTGTCGTAACACAAGTAAGAACTATCGAAAAAGATGGTTATGAAGCCATTCAGTTGGCTTTTGGTGAAAAGAAAGAATCGCATACCACCAAGCCTATGAAAGGCCATTTCGCAAAGGCCGGTACCACACCGAAACGCTATCTCGCTGAATTCAGCCGTTTCGAAGAAGGCCACAAGAAAAAATATGGCGAAGTATTGACAGTCGAAGTCTTCCAGGAAGGCGAATTTGTTGACGTTGTCGGAACCTCCAAAGGTAAAGGTTTCCAGGGCGTCGTCAAGAGACACGGATTCGGCGGTGTTGGAGATCTTACTCACGGTCAGCATGACCGCCTCCGCGCTCCTGGTTCGATAGGTGCATCATCCTACCCCTCGCGTATCTTCAAGGGAATGCGCATGGCTGGCCAAACCGGCAACCATCGCGTCAAAGTCCAAAACCTTCAGGTTGTCAAGATTATCGCTGAAAAGAATTTAATGATTGTTAAAGGTTCTGTACCGGGACCCAAAGGTTCAATTTTAAAACTGGAAAGATGGAGTTAAAAGTCTATAACATCAACGGAAGCGAAACCGGTAGAACCATCAGTCTCGACGATTCTATCTTCGCAATGGAACAGCCCAACGACCACGCTATTTATCTCGACTGCAAACAATTCCTTGCAGACCAGCGTCAGGGCACTCATAAGAGCAAAGAACGCTCCGAAATCGCTCACAGCACTCGCAAACTGAAACGCCAGAAGGGCACCGGTGGCGCTCGTTCAGGCGATATCAAGAGCCCCGTCTTTGTCGGTGGTGGCCGTATCTTCGGACCTAAACCGCGTGACTACCGCTTTAAACTGAACGTCAAGGTGAAACGCCTCGCTCGCCGTTCGGCTCTCAGCTACAAGGTCACCGACAATGCTCTCACAGTTGTCGAAAACTTCAGCTTCGACGCTCCTAAGACAAAGAGCATGATCGAGGTTCTGAACAAACTTAATGTCAATGACAAAAAATCACTTTTTGTTGTTGAGAATCAAAATAATTTTGTATTTTTGTCTGCTCGTAACCTTAAAAACGTGAAGGTTGTAAACGTGTCACAATTAAACACTTATGACATTGTTAACGCCTCTAATGTTGTCATTTCAGAGGGTTCGATTTCTGAAATCAACCGCGTTTTGGCTACGAAATAGGCTCTGCATTAAGAACGATTAAGAATTTTTAACAAATGAATATCATAGTAAAACCGCTTATCAGCGAAAAAATGACTCGCCTTACAGAGGCCGCCGCTGAACCCAAGCTGAACAAAATACAGCGCAATAAGGGTATTCAGCCTAAACCGGCTTGCAACCGTTACGGTTTCGTCGTTGACAAGCGCGCCAACAAAATTGAAATCAAGAAGGCTGTTGAGCAGTTCTATAACGTCAAGGTTGTCGACGTCAACACCATGAACTACTCGGGCAAGTCAAAATCCCGCTACACTAAGGCTGGATTCCTCCAGGGTCGTACCAATGCTTTCAAGAAGGCTATCGTAACCCTCGCCCCAGACAACGCTATCGATTTCTATAGCAGTATTTAATAAATTATTTAATAGTAAGTTCCACTGATAAGAGAACATTAAAAGAAAAGAAATGGCTTTAAAGAAAATTAAACCTACAACACCAGGTCAGCGCCACAAAATCGTCGTCACCAACGACGATATCACTGCAACAAGACCTGAAAAAAGCCTCGTTTTCGGTCTGCGCAAATCAGGCGGCCGTAACAACCAGGGAAAGATGACCATGCGCTATATCGGCGGTGGCCATAAACAACTTTATCGTTTTGTCGACTTCAAACGCGACAAAGACGGTATCCCCGCAACGGTAAAAACTATCGAATACGACCCCAACCGTAGCTCCCGTATCGCTCTCGTGTGCTATGCAGACGGCGAAAAACGCTACATCCTTTGCCCCCAAGGCCTCAAGGTTGGTCAAACCGTAATGTCGGGTAAGGGTATTGCCCCTGAAATCGGTAATACACTGACTCTCGCCGAAATTCCTTTCGGTACTTTAATCCACAACATCGAACTTCGTCCTGGTCAGGGTGCCAAGATGGTCCGTTCTGCTGGTGCTTACGCTCAGCTCATGTCGCGCGATGACAAATATGCCATTATCAAAATGCCTTCGGGCGAAATGCGCATGATCCTCCAGAGCTGCCGTGCCACCGTCGGAGTCGTCTCCAATCCCGAACACAACCTTGAAGTCGGAGGTAAAGCCGGACGCAACCGTCACCTTGGACGCCGCCCGCGTAACCGTGGTGTTGTCATGAACCCTGTTGATCACCCGATGGGTGGTGGTGAAGGCCGTCAGACCGGCGGACATCCTCGTTCGCGTAAGGGTATCCCGGCTAAGGGTTACAAGACTCGCGCTCCCAAGAAACAGTCGAGCAAGTTCATACTTGAAAGAAGAAAGAAATAATAACGATTAAAGAAACAATAAGATGAGTCGTTCATTAAAGAAAGGTCCGTACATCTTCCATAAACTCGAAAAAAGAGTTATCGAAGCACAACAGTCCAACAAAAAAGTCACTATCAAGACCTGGTCAAGAGCTTCTATGATTTCTCCCGATTTCGTCGGTCAGACAATAGCTGTCCACAACGGCAACAAGTTCATCCCCGTCTACGTGACCGAAAACATGGTTGGACACAAACTCGGAGAATTCGCCCCCACGCGCATCTTCCGTGGCCACGCCGGATCTAAAGATAAAGGAAAAAAATAATATTGTGATATCTTCCCGATATCCTAAAACGTAAAAAGAATAATGGGACGTAGAAAACATAACAGTGCAGAAGCACGTAAAGAAGCCAACAAGACTTTCTATGTGGCTAAGCTGATGAACAATCCGACTTCCCCGCGTAAGACCCGCCTTGTCGCCGACCTCATCCGTGGAGTCGATGTCGACAAAGCTCTCGCCATACTCCAGTACAACCCGAGAGAATCGGCACCCAAAATGCGCAAGCTCCTCCTCTCTGCTGTCGCCAACTGGCAGGCTAAGAACGAAGGCAAACGCATCGAAGACAGCCAACTCTATGTCAAATCGATTATGGTTGACGAAGGCCGTACAATGAAACGTATGCGCACTGCTCCCCAGGGACGTGGCTACAGAATCCGCAAACGTAGCAACCACATCACCATGGTCATCGGTAGCCGTGTAGACGAAACCCCCAAGGCTTCTAACACACAAACAGAAGAATAATTAGTAATCAATAAGAAGAATTTCAAGAATGGGACAAAAAACTAACCCAATTGGAAACAGATTAGGTATCATCCGTGGATGGGACTCTAATTGGTATGGCGGAAGAAAATTCGAGCAGAAACTTGTCGAGGACAATAAGATTCGTAAATACCTCAACGCTCGTCTCGCCAAAGCCGGCATTTCGAAAATCTACATCGAAAGAACCCTGAAACTCCTCACCGTTACCATCAATACCGCTCGTCCGGGTATGATTATCGGCAAGTCCGGCTCAGAAGTTGACAAACTTAAAGAGGAATTGAAGAAACTCACTGGCAAGGATGTCCAGATCAACATTACCGAGGTGAAACGCCCCGAACTCGATGCCGTCCTCGTCGCTCAAAACATCGCAAAGCAAATCGAAGGCCGCGTCCAGTATCGTCGCGCTATCAAATCGGCCATCGTTTCCACTATGAGAATCGGTGCTGAAGGTATCAAGGTCTCCATCTCCGGACGTATCGGCGGCGCTGAAATGTCTCGTACCGAGCACTACAAAGAAGGCCGTACACCTCTCCACACACTGCGTGCCGACATCGACTACGCTCTCGCTGAGGCTCACACAGCTTACGGACGTATGGGCGTAAAGGTTTGGATCTGCCGTGGCGTCGTCTATGGCAAACGCGAACTCGTCCCCTCCACCGTCGGTGGTCAGGCCGCTCGCGACAACAAACGCCCTGTCGGAATGGGCCGCCCTGCTTCAGGCCCTCGCAAAAGAAATAACAATAGAAATAATAATTCCAAGTAAGATTCTCTAACGCCGGATATCCACTTCCCAGGATTCACCCCCCGGCAACGGATAGTCACTTTAAAAAGAAGTAACAATGTTACAACCGAAGAAAACAAGATACAGAAAGCAGCAAAAAGGTAAAATTAAGGGCAATGCTTTCCGTGGCCACGAACTGGCTTTCGGTACTTTCGGCATCAAATCCCTTGAAACCTGTTTCATCACAGGACGTCAAATAGAGGCTGCACGTCAAGCGGTAACACGTCATATGAAACGTGAGGGTCAGATTTGGATCCGCATCTTCCCAGACAAACCTATCACCAAAAAACCTAACGAGGTCCGTATGGGTAAAGGTAAAGGTGCCCCTGAATACTTTGTGGCACGCGTCATGCCCGGCACTATGCTCTTCGAATGCGAAGGTGTGCCTATGGACGTGGCTAAGGAAGCTCTCCGTCTCGCCGCTCAAAAACTCCCTATCACAACCAAATTCGTTGTGAGAAGAGACTATATTGAAGAAGCTTAACACAAATAAGAAGAAATGAAAAACCAATTAGTATTAAAAGAGCTTTCAACCGCTGAAGTTAAGGAACGTTTGGACAACGAAAGAGCACTGTATCAGAAGATGCTGCTGAACCACGCTGTTTCACCCATCGAGAATCCTAACAAAATTAAAGAAAGTAGAAAAAACATTGCACGCTGCCTTACTGAGCTCCGCAAACGCGAACTTGAAGAGCAGAAATAAAAGCAATAAATCCAGTTCTGAAGATGGAAAGAAATTTAAGAAAAGAAAGAATCGGCGTCGTCGTGAGCAATAAGATGGAAAAATCCATCGTAGTACTCGTTGAACGCAAGGTGAAACACCCTAAATATGGCAAGTTCGTCAAGAAGTCTACCAAATTTATGGCTCACGATGAAAAAAATGAATGCAACATTGGAGATACTGTCAGGATTATGGAAACGCGTCCTCTCAGCAAGAACAAATGTTGGAGATTAGTAGAAATAATTGAAAGAGCTAAGTAATCATGATACAACAAGAAACTAGAATGACTGTTGCCGATAACAGCGGCGCAAAAAGCGCACTCTGTATCCGCGTCCTCGGAGGTACCAAAAAACGCTATGCCTCCATTGGCGATACTATCGTCGTCGCTATCAAGGATGCCCTCCCGTCGGGCAACATTAAAAAGGGCGCTGTCTCTAAGGCAGTCGTGGTCCGCACAAAAAAGGAAATCCGTCGCAACGATGGCTCCTATATACGTTTTGATGACAACGCTTGCGTTCTCCTCACCGCTGCTGACGAACTGCGTGGAACACGTATCTTTGGACCCGTGGCTCGCGAACTCCGCGAAAAACAATTCATGAAGATTGTCTCTCTGGCTCCCGAAGTATTGTAAAACATTTTGTGTCATTCGCAAAAATAAACCAATAAGAAAGAAATGAAATTGCACGTTAAAAAAGGGGACATGGTCCAGGTCATCGCTGGCGACGACAAAGGCAAGATCGCCAAGGTGCTTAAGGTCATTCCCGAAAAGAACCGCGCCATCGTCGAAGGTGTGAACGTCAATAAAAAACATACCAAGCCCAACGCAAAAAACACTCAGGGCGGTATCGTTGACGTGGAGGCTCCTATTCACATCTCCAATCTCATGGTAGTCGAAGGAAAAACTCCTACCAGGATTGGCCGTAGAATTGACGAAAAAACAGGTAAAATAGTTCGTTATTCTAAAAAAACAGGGGAGGAAATCAAGTAATGGCATACATTCCGTCTTTAAAAACCAAATACAACGAGGAAATCAAGCCTGCACTGATGAACGAATATCAGTACAAGACCGTCATGCAGTGCCCTCGCTTGCTGAAAATCACCCTCAACCAGGGCTTGGGTAAGGCCGCTATCGCCGACAAGAAGGTCATCGACAAAGGTGTCGAGGAAATGACTCTCATCGCCGGACAGAAAGCTGTACCTACCAAATCAAAGAAAGATATCTCTAACTTCAAACTGCGCCGCGGTATGCCTATCGGAGTCCGCGTGACCCTCCGTGGTGAGCGTATGTACGAGTTCCTCGAGCGTCTCGTCACCGCCTCCATCCCCCGTATCCGCGACTTCCGCGGAATCAACGACAAGGGTTTCGACGGTAAAGGTAACTACACCTTTGGCATCGCCGAGCAGATCATCTTCCCTGAAATCGACATCGACAAGATCGACCGCATCCAGGGTATGGACATCACTTTCGTCACCTCGGCAAAAACCGACAAGGAAGCCATGTCACTGCTCAAACAGTTTGGTTTACCATTTAAGAATCAGCAAAAATAAGAATATAAATGGCAAAAGAATCAATTAAAGCAAGAGAACGCAAAAGAGAAAGAATGGTAGCCCAGTACGCTGCCAAACGTGCCGCTCTCAAGGAAATTGTACGTAAAGGCGAACCCGAAGAGGTCGAAAAAGCTGTCATAGCTCTTCAGAAACTCCCGAAAAACTCCTGCCCGATTCGTCTGCACAACCGTTGCAAACTTACCGGTCGTCCGAAAGGATACATGCGTCAGTTCGGTATCTCGCGTATCAACTTCCGCGAAATGGCAGTCAACGGTCTTATCCCTGGCGTAAAAAAAGCAAGTTGGTAATTTAAATTGTATAACAACAGCCCCGCAAGTTGGAAAAACCAATACTACAGGACTGAAAAAAAGAAAGTAAATGGCTACAGTAACAGATCCTATTGCAGACTATCTGACTCGAATGAGAAACGCTATCATGGCAAAGCACAGAGTCGTCGAAATCCCTGCATCGAATTTGAAGAAGGAAATCACCAAGATTCTGTTTGAAAAAGGCTACATCCTCAACTATAAGTTCGAGAACGAAGGCCAGCCCAACCAGTCAATCAAGGTCGCCCTTAAATATCACCCCGTAACCAAGATGTCCGCTATCTCGGAACTGAAACGCGTTTCGAGCCCCGGCCTCAGAAAATATGTCTCTGTCGAAAATATGCCCCGCGTCCTCAACGGACTCGGTATTGCAATCATCTCTACCTCCAAGGGACTTATGACCGACAAGGAAGCCCGCGACCTCAATGTCGGCGGCGAAGTTTTGTGTTATGTAAGCTAATAAAAGAGAGGAGAAAAAGAAATGTCAAGAATTGGTAAATTACCTATCAAACTGCCCAAAGGAGTCGAAGTCTCGATGTCGGACGACAACGTACTCACCGTTAAAGGTCCTCTCGGACAGCTCACCCAAAAGGTCAATCCTGCTATTACCATGAATGTCGAGGATGGCGAAATCCATTTTTCACGTCCTTCCGACTCCAAAGAACACAAGGCTCTGCATGGTCTCTATCGCGCTCTTGCTGCCAATATGGTTAAGGGCGTTTCCGAAGGTTTCAAAGTGGTTCAGGAAGTTATCGGCGTAGGATACAAAGTCCAAGCTAACGGCCAGGTCATGGAAATGGACCTCGGCTACTCTCACAAGATTTTCTTCGAACTCGCTCCCGAAATCAAAGTCGAGACAGTCACCGAAAAAGGTAAAAACCCCATCATCACGATGACCTCGATCGATAAACAAGTATTGGGCCAGGCCGCAGCAAAAATCCGCTCACTCCGCAAACCTGAACCTTACAAGGGCAAAGGTATCCGCTTCCAGGGTGAGGTTATCCGTAAGAAGGCTGGTAAAGCTGCTGCTAAATAAAAGTTGAACGGTTGAGAGCTGTTAAAAGATAGAACAACACCCAACACATCAACAAAAACATAAGATTATTATGGCAACAAAAAAAGATATAAGAAGAACAAAAATCAAATACAGAATTCGTCACAAGGTCTCCGGAACCGCCGAGAAACCGCGCCTGTCTGTCTTCAGAAGCAACAAGGAAATCTACGCACAGGTTATTGACGATGTCAAAGGCGTAACACTGACCGCAGCCTCGTCCCTCGAGAAGACTGTCGAAAAGGGTGGTACGAAAAGTGAAATGGCAGCAAAAGTCGGCAAACTCGTTGCTGAACGTGCCCTCGCTGCCGGTATTAATTCCGTGGTTTTCGACCGCAACGGTTATCTCTACCACGGTCGTGTAAAATCGTTAGCTGACGCAGCCCGTGAAGGCGGCTTAAAATTCTAATAAGATATGGCAGAAGTAAACGTAAAAAGAGTAAAATCAAGCGAAATCGAATTCAAAGATCGTCTTGTCGCAATCAATCGCGTAACCAAGGTTACCAAGGGCGGTAGAACTTTCAGTTTCTCTGCTATTGTCGTAATAGGAAACGAAAACGGCGTTGTCGGATACGGACTCGGAAAAGCTAAGGAAGTCCAGGCAGCTATCCAGAAGGGTGTCGACGATGCTAAGAAAAACCTCATCAAGGTCCCTGTCCTTAAAGGTACCATTCCCCACGAGCAGACTGGTAAATACAGTGGCGCCCGCGTCTTCCTCAAACCCGCAGCTCCCGGTACCGGTGTTATCGCCGGTGGTGCTATGCGTGCTGTCCTCGAAAGCGTCGGCGTGAAGGATGTGCTTGCAAAGTGCAAAGGTTCATCGAATCCTCACAGCGTTGTCAAGGCTACCATCAATGCTCTCCTCCAAATGAAGGATCCTTATATGGTTGCCCAACTTAGAGGTATCTCTCTCGACAAAGTCTTTAACGGTTAATTATAGGAGACTGAAATTATGGCAGAAAAGAAATTGAGAATAAAACAAGTCAGAAGTAAGATCGGTCGTCCGGCTGACCAGAAAAGAACTCTTGAGGCTCTCGGTCTGAGAAAAATCAACCACACTCGCGAAGTCGTGGCTACTCCTCAGATCCTTGGTATGATCAACAAAGTGAAGCACTTGCTCACTGTCGAAGAAATCTAATCTGTAACTCTGTAAATTAGAAAGGAATAATATAATGAACTTAAGCAATCTCAAACCCGCAGAAGGTTCCATTAAGCACTCCAAACGTATCGGCCGTGGCGCTGGCTCCGGTAAAGGTGGTACCGCTACCCGTGGTAACAAGGGTGCAAAGTCTCGCTCGGGCTACCATGCTAAGATTGGTTACGAAGGCGGTCAGATGCCTCTCTATCGTCGTGTTCCGAAGTTCGGATTCAAGAACTTCAATCGCGTCGAATATGTAGGCATCAACATCGACCTGCTCAACAGCCTTGCAGAAAACAAGAACATCACCGACTTCAATGTCGAGGTGTTCAAACAGAACGGTCTCATCTCTTCGAAGGATAAAATCAAAATCCTTGGCCGCGGTGAACTGTCCAAGGCTGTCAATGTGACCGCTCACGCTTTCTCCGCTACTGCCAAGAAGGCAATCGAAGACAAAGGTGGCGTCGCAACCGTAATCGAAAAATAAAACTAACTCATTAGCTAAACAATGAAGAGATTTATCCAGACACTCAAAAACATTTGGTCGATAGAGGACCTGCGTAAGAGAATACTCTATACCCTTGGCTTGGTACTCGTTTATCGTATAGGTTCCTATGTCGTCCTCCCCGGTGTCGACCCCTCGCAACTCGGTGCCCTGCAGAAACAGGGCTCTGAGGGCTTGTTGGGACTGTTGAATATGTTCTCGGGTGGCGCTTTCTCCAACGCTTCCATTTTCGCATTGGGAATCATGCCTTACATCACTGCATCAATCGTGATACAGTTGTTTGTGATGGTTGTACCTTATTTCCAGAAATTGCAGCGCGACGGAGAGAGTGGTCGTAGAAAAATGAACCAGATTACACGTATCCTTACTGTGGCAATCACAGGCTTCCAGGCACCTGCCTACATCACCAACATGATGTACCAGCTCCAGGGCTCTACTACGGCTCTCCATCCTTTCGACGGTACTGGTCCCTCCACTTTCTTCTGGGTCTCCAGCATCATCATCCTCATCTGCGGTACGCTTTTCGTGATGTGGATGGGCGAACGTATCACCGACAAGGGTGTTGGCAACGGTATTTCTCTCCTCATTATGGTTGGTATCATTGCCCGTCTGCCATTCGCTCTTGCAGCCGAGTTCATGGCTCGTCTGACCGAGAGTGGCGGACTTGTAATGTTCCTCTTTGAAATTGTTGTCCTTCTTGCAGTCATCCTGCTTGTCATTCTTCTGGTACAGGGCACTCGCCGTATCCCGGTGCAGTATGCTAAACGTATCGTTGGAAACAAACAGTATGGCGGCGTCCGTCAGTATATCCCTATCAAGGTCAATGCTGCTGGTGTTATGCCTATCATCTTCGCTCAGGCAATCATGTTTATCCCCATCACTATAATGGGTTTCAACAACGACACTCCTTCGAAGTTTGCTATGGCTTTTGCTGACTACAACGGATTCTGGTATAATGTGGTGTTTGCAATCCTGGTGATCCTGTTCACCTATTTCTACACTGCTATCGCCATCAATCCTAACCAGATGGCTGAAGATATGAAGAAGAACGGTGGCTTTATCCCCGGTGTGAAACCCGGAAAGAAGACTGCCGAGTATCTGGAAGAGATTCTTTCTAAAGTCACTCTCCCGGGTTCTTTCTTCCTCGCCATCGTCGCAATACTCCCAGCTATCATCCGCCTTTTCGGTGTCAACACTCAGTTCGCACAGTTCTATGGCGGCACCTCGCTTCTGATCATGGTTGGTGTCATTCTCGACACCCTGCAGCAGATTGAGAGCCACTTGCTGATGCGACACTATGACGGTCTGACCAAGACTGGGCGCATCAAGGGACGTACATCTATGTCAATTCAGGCATAAAAAAAACGTAGTTAATGATTGTTCTTAAGACGAAAGAAGAAATAGAACTTATCCGTAAGGCAGCCCTCCTCGTCAGCCAAACGCTGGCAGAGGTGGGTCGCCATATACGTCCGGGCGTTACGACGCAGTTCCTCGACCAGATCGGCGAACAGTTTATACGCGACAACGGAGGTATACCTTTATGCAAGGGTTACGAGGGTTTCCCCGCTGCTCTTTGCATTTCGGTCAACGATGTCGTTGTTCACGGAATACCCGGAAACCTTTTCATTCAGGAAGGTGATAATGTTTCTGTCGATTGCGTCGTTGAACTTGACGGCTACGTTGGGGATTCGGCCTACACATTTGCCGTAGGAGAGATAACTCCCGAAATGCAGCGCTTGCTGACAGTCACGCGAGAATGCCTTTTCCTCGGCATCAACAAAGCCAGACCTGGCAACCGTATCGGCGATATCGGTCATGCTGTTCAGGCACATGCCGAGAAGAACGGATATGGCGTTGTCCGCGAACTGTGCGGTCACGGCGTCGGATTCAAGATGCATGAGTCGCCCAATGTCCCCAACTATGGTGTCAAAGGAACAGGTGCCCTTATAAAGGAAGGAATGGTTATCGCTATTGAACCGATGATTACTATGGGGTCAAAAAACGTTAAGTTTTCCAATACCGATGGATGGACATGCAGGACCAAGGACGGGAAACCGGCTGCACATTTCGAACACACCGTCGCAATCACGGCCGAAGGTCCCGAAATTCTCTCGTCATTCGACATTATTGAAGTCAAACAGTAAACATAGGTGAAAATATATGGCAAAACAAGCATCAATTCAATTGGATGGTACAGTGGTGGAATCGCTCGGTAATGCAATGTTCCGCGTAGAGTTGGAAAATGGTCATGTGATTATCGCCCATATTTCTGGTAAAATGCGTATGCATTATATCAAGATTCTTCCCGGCGACAAAGTCCAGATAGAGATGTCACCATATGACCTCACCAAGGGCAGAATTACCTATCGACACAAATAAGAAGAAAACAGATTAATTATCAATACAATGAAAGTAAGAGTTTCTGTAAAGAAAAGATCCCCCGAATGCAAAGTCGTTCGCCGCAAAGGGGTCGTTTATGTAATCAACAAGAAAAACCCAAAATTCAAACAAAGACAGGGTTAATTAACAAAAAAAGAATTATTAATTTATGGCAAGAATTGCAGGTATTGACTTACCCAAAAACAAACGAGGCGTTATAGGTCTGACCTATATCTACGGAATCGGAAGAAGCCTTGCTTCTGAAATTCTGGCTAAGGCCGGTATCGATGAGAACAAGAAAGTTCAGGATTGGACTGATGACGAGCAGAACACGCTGCGTACCATCATCAATGATGAGTACAAGGTTGAGGGAGCTCTTCGTTCTGAAGTTCAGATGAACATCAAGCGTCTCATGGACATCGGTTGCTACCGCGGTATCCGTCACCGTCTGGGACTTCCGTTGCGCGGCCAGAGCACCAAGAACAACGCCCGTACACGTAAGGGTAAGAAGAAAACTATCGCTAACAAGAAGAAAGCTACCAAGTAAATGAGTGGCTGACGGTTGTAGTAGCAACCGTAAAAGAATGTAAAATCAAGCAAGTAAGTAAAAATTATGGCAAAAACTTCTAAACCGACCAAAAAAAGAGTCGTAAAAGTTGAACCTCAAGGAAGAGCATGCATTTTTGCATCCTTCAACAACGTCATTGTATCGTTGACAAATAATGCCGGACAAGTGATTTCTTGGTCGTCAGCTGGAAAAATGGGCTTCCGCGGATCGAAGAAAAACACTCCGTATGCTGCACAAATGGCTGCGGAAGATTGCGGTAAAGTTGCTTATGATTTGGGCCTAAGAAAAGTTAAGGTCTTCGTCAAAGGACCTGGTTCAGGACGTGAATCTGCAATCCGTGCAATCAACGGCTGTGGTATTGAGGTCACAGAAATCGTCGACATTACACCGCTTCCGCATAATGGTTGCCGTCCCCCAAAACGTCGCCGTGTGTAATGTTTTGTTGGTTGTATGGCTTAAAGGTTAAAGCCTTTTCATCCTTCTCAACCTTTTCAAACCTTTAAAACAATAAAATAAAATGGCAAGATATACAGGTCCTAAAACCAAAATCGCAAGAAAGTTCCACGAACCTATCTACGGTCCTGACAAGAACTACGAAAGAAAACCTTATGCTCCTGGTATGCACGGTCAGAACAAGCGCCGTGGCAAAATCTCCGAATACGGAATCCAGCTGCAAGAAAAGCAGAAAGCGAAGTACACCTATGGCATTCTTGAACGCCAGTTTGTAAAAATATATGAAGAAGCATCACGTCGCGGTGGCATCACCGGCGAGGTCCTCCTTCAGCTTATCGAGTCCCGCCTCGACAACGTAGTGTACCGTCTTGGTATCGCCCGCAGCCGTGCGCAGGCTCGCCAGCTTGTGTCTCATCGCCACATCACCGTCAACGGTGTCGTGGTTAACGTTCCTTCCTATTCCTTAAAAGAGGGAGATATTGTTTCTGTCCGCGAACGTTCCAAATCGCTCGAGGTAATCACCGACTCCTTGGCTTCGCGCTCCAACAACTATCCTTGGCTTGAGTGGGACGGTAACGCAATGGCAGGCAAGTTTATGAACTACCCACAGCGTGCCGACATTCCCGAGAACATCAACGAACAGCTTATCGTTGAACTCTACTCCAAATAATAGTCTGTAAGGAGAAACTCATAACTTTTTTAGAAACAAGATTAGAAAGGAACCAGTAAATGTCTATTTTAGCTTTTCAACAACCAGACAAGGTCGTCATGCTTGAAGCTGACGATTTCAGAGGAATATTTGAATTCCGTCCTCTTGAGCCTGGCTATGGCATCACCATCGGAAACGCACTGCGCCGCGTGCTTCTTTCATCACTTGAAGGCTTCGCAATCACTTCCGTGCGTATCGAAGGTGTCGACCATGAGTTCTCCTCTCTTCCTGGAGTGGTAGAGGATATGACTGACATCATCCTCAACCTTAAACAGGTACGCTTCCGCCGCCAGGTGGAAGATACCGACTCGGAGAAAATCAGTTTTGAGGTTAAAGAGAAAAACGTCCTCAAGGCCGGTGATCTTAATGAGTTTCTGCAAGGATTCCAGGTGCTGAACCCCGATCTCGAGATTTGCCACATGGAACCTACCACAACTCTGAACATCGAACTCAACATCGAAAAAGGTCGTGGCTATGTCCCCTCGGACGAGAACAAAAAGCCCGGTGACCCTATCGGAGTTATTGCTATTGACTCTATCCATACGCCTATCAAAAACGTCCAGTACAGCGTTGACGATTACCGTGTGGAACAGAAGACCGACTACGAGAAACTGACCTTTGACATCCAGACAGATGGCTCAATACATCCTAAAGAGGCCCTGAAAGAGGCTGCAACCATCCTGATCCAGCATTTCATGCTCTTCAGCGACGAGCGCATCTCTCTCGAACTCGAGCCTAAACAGGTTGTCGAAGAATTCGACGAGAATACCCTCCATATCCGTCAGTTGCTTAAGACCAAGCTTATAGACCTTGATCTCTCTGTCCGTGCTCTCAACTGCCTTAAGGCTGCCGAGGTAGAGACTCTTGGAGACCTGGTTTCTTACAATAAAGCTGATTTGCTTAAATTCAGAAATTTCGGTAAGAAATCCCTTATCGAACTCGAAAACCTTGTTGCTTCGAAAAATCTGGATTTCGGCATGAACATTTCAAAGTATAAATTAGATAAAGAATAACAATTATGAGACACGGTTGCAAAGTAAATCATTTGTCAAGAACACATTCGCACAGAATTGCGATGATGTCCAATATGGCCACGTCTTTAATCATGCATAAGAGAGTGGAAACTACTTTGGCAAAAGCCAAAGCATTAAGAGTATATGTTGAACCGCTGATCAATCGCTCGAAAGAGGATTCGACCCATAACCGCCGTATCGTTTTCAGTTATCTTCACAGTAAAGAGGCTGTCAATGAGCTTTTCCGCGAAGTGTCGCAGAAGATCGCCAATCGCCCCGGTGGTTACACCCGCATCCTTAAAACCGGTATCCGCAAGGGTGACAACTCTGAGATGGCTATCATCGAACTGGTTGACTACAACGAGAATATGCTGAAAGAGCCTAAGGCAAAGAAAGCTAAGAGCACACGTCGTGGACGTGGTAGCAAGAAGGCTGAAGAGGCAGCTCCTGCTGCTGAGGCCCCTGTTGCTGAAGCTCCCGCAGCTGAAGAGCCCAAGGCTGAGTAACAACATGTCTGTTGCGGATGCTCAGAATGCATCCGTCACGATACCCCAAAGGGGTGCTGAACCGCAAGGATCGGCACCCCTTTGCTTTGAATAGAGTGTGCATTTTCTTAGTTTTAATAGTCCTCCGCAACATTTTTTTTCTTATTTTTGCAATTCTGAAAATAATCATCGAAATATTATATATATGTATCGTACAAACACTTGTGGTGAATTAAATATTTCCAATGTCGGCCAAGTGGTTACACTTGCCGGTTGGGTGCAGCGTAGCCGCGACCTTGGAGGAATGACTTTTGTCGACCTGCGTGACCGTTACGGCATCACACAGTTGGCCTTCAATATGGAGACTAATGCCGACCTTTGTGAGCAGGCTCGCAAATTGGGTCGTGAATATGTCATACAAATCAAAGGCACCGTCATCGAACGTGCCTCAAAGAACAATAAGATACCTACGGGCGAAATAGAAATAGACGTTAAGGAACTCAATATCCTTAACGCTGCCAAGACTCCACCCTTTACAATAGAAGACCAGTCGGATGGAGGTGATGACCTGCGTATGCGTTACCGTTACCTCGACATTCGCCGCAATCCGGTGCGCCGTAACCTGGAACTGCGTCATCGTATGGCTATGCTGGTGCGCAACTACTTGAGCAATCTCGATTTCCTTGAAATCGAGACCCCGATGCTTATCAAGTCGACTCCCGAAGGCGCCCGCGACTTCGTCGTTCCGAGCCGAATGAATCCTGGCGAGTTCTATGCCCTGCCGCAGAGCCCACAGCAGTACAAGCAGCTGCTTATGGTGGCCGGTATGGACCGCTATTTCCAGATTGTGCGCTGTTTCCGCGATGAGGACTTGCGTGCCGACCGCCAGCCGGAGTTCACGCAGATCGACTGCGAGATGTCGTTCGTGGAGCAGGAGGATGTGCTTCAGACCTTTGAAGGTTTGGCCAAGCACCTCTTCCACGAGGTGAAGGGTCTCTATTTCGGTCCCTTCCCGCGCATCACCTGGCACGACGCTATGCGCCGCTATGGCAGCGACAAGCCCGACATTCGTTTCGGTATGGAGTTTGTGGAGCTGAACGATGTGGCCAAGGGCAAGGGCTTCGGCCTGTTCGACAATGCCGAACTCGTCGTTGGTATTTGTGCCGAAGGTTGCGCCGAATACACTCGCAAGCAGCTCGATGCGCTGACCGACTTCGTCAAGCGTCCGCAGGTGGGCGCCGGCGGAATGGTCTACATAAAATACAACGCCGACGGCACGTTCAAGAGCTCGGTCGACAAGTTCTACACTCAGGACGACCAGAAGGCCATCGCCGAGAAGTTCGGCGCCAAACCTGGCGATCTGATGCTTATCCTCTGTGGACCGGCAATGAAGACGCGCGTGCAGCTCTGCGCTCTGCGTCTCGAGATGGGTCAGCAGCTGGGTCTACGCAATCCCGAGGTCTTCGCTCCGCTGTGGGTTATCGACTTCCCGCTTTTGGAATGGGACGACGAGACGCAGCGCTACTACGCTATGCACCATCCTTTTACGGCTCCGAAACCCGAGGATGAGCCTCTACTCGACGACCCGTCGCGTTGGGGCGATATCCGCGCCAATGCCTACGACATCGTGATGAACGGCGTCGAGGTGGGTGGCGGCTCGATCCGTATCCACGATCGCACGCTGCAGAACAAGATGTTCCACACGCTGGGCTTCACCGACGAGCAGGCCGCTGCCCAGTTCGGCTTCCTGATGGATGCCTTCACCTACGGCGCTCCGCCGCACGCCGGTCTTGCCTTCGGTTTCGACCGTCTCTGCTCGCTCTTCGGTGGCGCCGACTCGATCCGCGACTTCATCGCTTTCCCGAAGAACAATTCGGGTCGCGATGTGATGTCGGGTTCGCCGTCGCCAATCTCCGATGCGCAGCTTGACGAATTGCAGATTAAAGTGGATTTGAAGGGATGAGCACGGTTAAGGCTCTGATCAACTCTATGCGTCTCCGCACGCTGCCCCTGTCGCTGGCGGGGGTAGTGTGCGGAGGCTTTTTGGCTATGGGCAATGGCGGCAGTGTATGGTCGCTTCTGCTGGTTATGGTTACTGGCTGCGCTCTGCAGGTGCTCTCCAATCTCAGCAACGAGATGGGCGACCACCTGAGCGGCGTGGACGGCGAGGGCAGGGAAGGACCCAACTATAGTATGACCGACGGCGGACTGACTGAGAAGCAGATGTGGCGCGCCATCAATGGTATGGTAGTGTTCTGCTGCTTAAGTGGTCTGGCGATGGTTCTGGTGTCAGGTTCCCCGTGGTGGCTGCTTCTTTTGGGCGCTGCCGCTATCTGGGCCGCCACACACTACACCCTTGGCAAGTCCCCTTACGGTTATCGTGGATGGGGCGATTTGTTCGTGTTTATCTTTTTCGGTCTGGTTAGCGTTCTCGGCAGCTACTATGTTGTGGTTGGCACTTTGGATTGCGAACGCTGGCTTCTGCTGCCCGCTGTGGGAGTGGGACTGCTGAGTGTCGCAGTGCTGAATGTCAATAATATCCGTGACATACAAAGCGATAAGGGTATTCGTCGAACGATACCGCTTTGCATTGGCGTTCGCAACGCGCGGATATACCATACTTTTTTGATTGTGCTGGGTGTCGCAAGTTTCTTTCTTGCATCAGTCGCTCTTGTTCAGATTGTTGCTTGCTGCATTACGGTTCCCTTCTTTGTCTGGCACCTGTATGGTGTATGGACACGCGAAGGTAGGAACCTTGACCCGATGTTGCCGCTTTTGGTAATCACGACTTTTGTGTTGGCGGTGTTGTACAGCGGTGTTATGCCTTTGTTGTTTGGCCTGTTAAATTCAAGATGCTGATGGCTTACGACTTCGACAAGATAGCGACGAACTACGACCGCCTGAACCATATTATGACCGCGGGGATGGACCGTCTGTGGCGTCGGCGTGCCGCCAAAGAGGCACTCAAGACAGCCCGAAGGAAGACCGCGTCAGCCACTAACGCATTAACGCATTCACGCACTAACGCATTAACCCTGGACGTGGCCTGTGGCACTGGCGATATGGCTATAAGCCTTGCCAAACAGGGCTGTTCAGTGACCGGCATCGACCTCAGCGAAGAGATGCTTGCCATTGCCCGCAGGAAGACCGCGGAAGCCAACTTTCAACTCGCCAATGCCGAGGCTTTGCCATTCGACGACGCCACGTTCGATGCTGTCACTTCGGCTTTTGGCATTCGCAACTTCGTCCACCTGGATAAGGGACTGGCCGAAATGGCACGTGTATTAAAGTCGGGCGGACGAATGGTGATTCTTGAGATGTCCACGCCCGACAGCGCTCTGGTCAGGCCATTCTACAATCTCTATACCCGCCGTATTATTCCTTGGCTCGGTTCGCGCATTGCCGGCAACCGCGAGGCCTACACCTACCTGCCCAATTCGATAGAGCGATTTCCCAAAGGCGAAGCGATGCTGCAGAAGCTTGAGGCCGTCGGCCTCAGGGCAGAGCAGCGCAAGTTCTTTTTCGGCGTATGCCGTATGTATTGTGGCAGGAAGGCTGACTGAACATCATGCCCCTTATCGTATTACTTCAATAACTCCATTGTGGTTTACAAAACCGTATTCGCCTTGAGCGTCGAAACGGAAGAAGTAGGTTCCATCCGGACAGTCGCAGTCGTTAGGATCCCATGCTTCGTCGCTGGTGCTTATGTTCTGGCGGTGGTATACCAATCTGCCCCATCGGTCATAAATTCGCAGCCTGTTTGTGGGATAGTATCCCAGTTCGGCAAGGTTGACGATGCTCCAGGTGTCGTTGACGCCGTCGCCATTAGGGGTTACACTGTTCGGGAACTGGAGATAGATGTTGGCAATAAGAACCCAGTGGCGTGATGTGTCGAGGCAAACCAAGGTATCCTGTTTCAATGTCTCGAAGCTACGCCATGAGGCAAGCACAACGTATTGTCTGTAGTCGGTAGAATAGTCCTCTTCCTCCCATTTCCATGTGATTTCGAAAGCCTTGACGGAATCGGAGGGCTCGTCTGTCGTATCGGCATCAGCTGGGAAGATGTACCATACATAGGGACTCAGCGTGTCTGGAGGATCGGTGAGGTTTATGAAACGGACGGTGGCGTCTTTCATTGACGGTGATTCGGGAGTCCACGAGAAATCGGCCTTATGCCTCTGGAACACTTGTATTGCATCGTTCATCGTAACTGTATCGTAGCATCCTGCAATACTTTGTGCGATCAGTGTGACGGAGTATATTCCGCTGTCGGGATAGACGTGTATGTCATGTCTGTTGTCCGAAGATTCGTCGTCACCGAACAACCAAGTCACGCTACTGGCATTTACAGACAAATCCTGAAACCATACTTTCATCGGGGTACACCCTGCAAAGAGGGTGTCGCCGCGCAGCCATATTGCCGAATCGTTGCTGATGACGGCATCGGCACGGAACGTGCTGTCGTGTAGCCGTAACGCGATGTGTATGACGCTGTCGCAATTCCGCGTTGTCATCAACGAATCGAGTATGTCGTACGATGCACTATACTCTTGACCACGATACGTATAGGTCTCGTAGCTGCATAGATGTACGGTGTCGAAAGACGAGTATCGTGGATTGACCCAGAGGTTCAGGTACTCGTTGCTGTCGCATCCTGCCGTGGTGCTGTCGATGTGGTTATAGTCTGTGATGTAGAAAAACTGTTCTCCGTAGAACAGTATGGTGTCGCCGTGGCAGATGGTGTCGAAAGTGGTTAGATGATAGCTCGTGTCGATAGTCAGATTGATAGTCACAACGCTGTCACAGTTGCCGACAGACATGAGACTGTCTATAAAGATGCCTGTCTCGTAAAGGATTGTGTCGCGATAGCTGTAGCCCGTGTTGTCGCATGCTCGCACCACAAGAGTGGTATCGTATCGGGTGCTGTAGACAAGGTTGAGCCTATAGATGCTGTCGCAACCAAAGATTGATTGGAAATGATGTATGTAGTCGCCTGCTGCATTCTCGTTGAAGTCGAAAAATGTGTAAGGATCCTCGTCGCACATACTGCCATATAGCATGGTGTCGAACACAGGGTGTACAACAAGTTTGACTACTGTTGCCATGATGCTGTCGGCCCGATAGTCGTCGCGGACAATAGTGTCGCACGAGGTTGTCAATGGTGTTTCTCTTATCCAAAGAGTGTCGCCTTGACAGATGGCTGTGTCGATCGAGTCGTAAATAATGCAGGGACTTGGCACAAATATGCGGATTGTTGTGTCGTGTGTGCATGTGTTGGAATCGGCACCCACCATGGCCGACAGGGTCACGTCATACCATCCTGGCTCGAAATAGTGCATCGGGTGCTTGTCGTAGCTTGTGCTACCGTCGCCGAAATCCCAATATCTGCTGCCGCATTCCATGGCTGTAGGCATGGTGTGGAGCGAATCGGAGGTGACGATGCTGCGGTTGTAGAACTGTATCGCTACCAAGCAGTCGTTAGTGTCAATCACCTCATATTCAAAGTTGGCGTATGGATATGCATCGCCGACGACGACGGTTTTCTCGAAATAGCAGTTCGAATTGCCAATAGCTCCCGGGAAATAGGCACGGCATTTGTATGTCCCGTTCTGGTCCGATGTGAATGTCCTGCCGGTTGACAAAACCACATCGGTGCTGTCGATGTTAAACCATTGGTATGTAAATCCTTCGGGAGCTATGAACGTGTTTTCGTGAACCTCTCCGCAGTTGGTGGCAAGAATGTCTTTGGTGCCGCATTCCAAAGTGTAATAGGCGTATCCGAAATGCCCCGACTCCTGACAGTCGTAAGTCGTGAGGTTTACGTTTATGCGTTGGCCGTGTAGGTTCTGCAAGTTCACTCCTACAGGGGTCCAGTCTTTCCAAAGCACGTAGTTGGTGTCGTATGAATATGAATTCCACCCAAGACTCTCACTCGACACAAAATCGGCCGAATAGCATAACTGGTCCAGCTGGTTGCCCCGTTCGTCGGTGATTTCGAAGCGGAAGCGAGGCTGGTGAGCGGGAATGTGACCGGGATTTTCCAGCACTACAGCATATCGTAGCAACATAGCTTCGGAGCGGGTGGTGTCGACGCGGTAACTGTATTGCATCGATTCCGCTTCTGCCCCGATGTTCCAGTTGCCTAAGCGTATTGAGTTTGTATGTCCTGCAAAGGTTGGCACGCAGCGAAGCATACCGCCGGTACGGGGGTCGGTCGCGTTGGTATCGGTAATCACGGTGTGCCGAGAGTAGATGCTGTCGGCACCATAGTCTATCAACCCTTGCCAATAGCGTGGCGAGGTGAATGTACCATAGTATGTTGTGGCAAAACAACTGGTTATGTCGGTGTAGTCGAGGCAATCGCGGTTGCCGGAGCAGAACTCAAACCATGCGGTGTCCATGCAGTTGAGCGAGCTGGCGTTGCTGGTGATGAACACGGTGTAGTGCATGCCGTATTCCAGACCGTAGAGGTGAGCAACGGGTCTGTCGGTCACTACCGAATCCATCTGGTTGAGGCTCATGCCGTAATATACTTTCCACAGCGTGGCGTCGCTCACGTCCTTCCACGTCAGGCGGCAGGTAGTGTCGGTCTCGAGCGAGGTTTGGATGTTGGTAATGGTAGAGTAGCTGACATACAACTCGAAACCGGCATCAACAAGGGTGTCGACCCCTACATTGGGCAGAATTTGGAATTCTTTTATATTGGCCAAAGTATAATTATCGTCGTTCATAGGAGCCCATACCGTTTTTTGAATGTTCGACTCGTTTCTGTAGTAGAGTAGGTAACTGTCTTTTAGATGAAACCATCCTTTTATGGTCATCAAAACGTCATCTGGCGCGATGATTCTGAATGTGTTAGAAGTGGATTGTGATCTATTGTCGTCATAGAAATAATCGTATTCTGGACTGTGGTCAGTTATCGTGTAGCAGATACTTGGGTCGAGTGTTACCTGCAAAGGATGTTTATATGGTACCACCAATAGAGAGCTGTCGGTGACAGTAAGAAACGACGATTTTGTAGAGATATGCTGTTTGCAGCTGTGTTCCAACGGGGAGGTCCCGATGATGTATACCACATACTGTTGGTTGAGGCGTAAGCCTGTCAGCACAGCTCTGGGTTGGTCTGTGAAGATGGTGTCGAGCAGCTTTTCGGCAGGCCCGTAGGTCACCATCCACTGGATGCTGGAGGTGTCGACCCATGTCACTACGGCAGAGTCGGCACTGTCCCATGCGATTGTGATATTGGTTGCCTGATAGTTGTATTGTAGATCCAAATCGAATCCATAGTCGTCATCACCTCCTCCATAGTTTGTTTTGATGTAGAAACTGTTGTTGACGTTCTTCTCGATATACCCCGTTCCGCTGAAATAGCTCCCAGTATTGCTGGGGGTGCTGTAGACATAGAATTTGGAGGTCCCTAATTCGTAGTGCCCCTTTACGGTAACACTTTGTGCATCTGGGACAATGATGTTATAAGTGTTGTCGCCTTTCTGGAACATCCGATCCGTCGACCCGTCGTCAAGCAAATGGTGGCAGGTTTTTGCCGAGATGGTCTTTGTTGTTGAATAATATAATGGTAAGTTGTTGCACGTCAATGCACCGGAACTGATGTAAGGCACAATCAGCAGGTCTGAATCGCAGGGCATGATGATACCGAAGGTGTTGTCGAGAAAGCATCCTGACGTGAGGTCCTCGTCCGAGTTGTAGATGCGGTAATAGTACTGCTTGTTTCGTCTCAGGCCTGTCAGGTGGTACTGTTTTTGCGTTGTCGTCACTGTGGTCATTGAATCAATGGTTGGCCCGTATCGGAACTGCCAAGAGGTAGCGCTGCTGGTGTCTTGCCAGGTGATGGTCACCGACGTGTCGGTCATATTCTGGTAGTTGGGTCCGTAAACTGTCGATGCCGAATAGACTTTCATAACGAAACCGCTACTCTGAATTGCTTCGTTCGACTGGAATCGCAGCTTCACTACGCCGCTGGGCACCCACATTTGCCGGCTGTATGGATATTGGTAAAGTCGGATCTCATAGCCGTTCGGTCCGTCGGAGACATAGAGTTCGTCGTCAAGATCCCATTGTATTGAATAGTATAGCCCTTCGCCTGTGGCTGTCTGTAACACGATGACTGAAGTGTCGGAGGAAAAGTAGTTTCCGTATCCACCTGGGTCAAGGATTGTGTAGCAGTCGCCGTGATTGATCGTGAGGGTGTCGATTCCGTGCGTCGGCATCACGATGTCGTTCGGGCCGATTGCCTGTGCGGTTGTGAAACTGTATGTCCTCGATGCATGGCAAACTACGCTGTCGCCGCCAATGCGGACATCGTACAGCGTGTTCGGCTGCAGTCCACTGAGCGTGAATGGATTTGTTGTGGCTACTATTGGTGTGAGGGCGCTTCCGCTGGGACCGTACCATACGATTGTCTGAGGAGAACTGCCTGTCTGGGTCCAGCTGATGCGAGCCGTCGTTTCGGTAATATTGCTGAAGTTGACGCTGCCCACACCTATCGTGTTCCACACTACATCCAGCCGATAGCCTTGGTTGTTGTTGCGGTAGTTGCTCTCAAATTTCAGCGCCATGCTCTTCTTGCTTTGACCGTTAATGACCGTGTTCGCACAGTTGGTGAATATGTGTTGTTGTTTGTTGTAGTTGTAGCCCCACTTTGCCCCTCTGCAGCTGAGCAAGTCGTCGGCATCGCCGGTTTGCTGAGGATCAAGTGTCCACATTCCGTCGATATAGAAATACTGGTCGCTGTATACGAGCAGTGTGGAACTGTCGCTGTCGAAGTAGTTGTGCGTTGGGCCTCCGGCATCGTATATGCACAGGCATTGCCCAGGTATTATCTCTACGGTGTCGTTGCCTCGGTAGGACATCAGTCGGATGGTGCTGTCCAACCCTTGTGTGATGAAGGACTTTCGTTCGTGTTTGCTCTCGGCCATGCATCCGCCTCCATGAAGGTTGCTGACAACGCTGTAGATGTACTGTGTTGATGGCTGCAGGCCTGAAAGTAGTACCTGTCGCTGTGTGGTGGTTATGGAGTCCATTGCGGACTCGCTGTCGCCGTAGTAGAGAGTCCATGACGTTGTGACGGTGTCGCTCCAGCTTATCGTGGCCGACGTCTGGCTTATTCCGGTCGCCATGAGGCTGTCGACAGTGTGCAGGGTGTCGGTGAGGCGTATATGCAGCACGAAGCCGTTCGACGACAGCTCTTTGTTCGACTCGAAAGCGATGGAGGCTCTGTTGCCTTCGGTCGTGAAGTTCACCGCGTCGAAAGTTTTGTATGTTTTTATCAGCGCGTTGCCTATAATGTACAGTATGTCGTTGCTCGCCAGGCGGCATTTACCGTCTATCACCATCCGGCAGCCTGCAGGGGCCATAAGTACCAGTTTGGAGTAGTCGTTGTCGAAATACCGTTGGTTGCCCCCGGCGTCGAGTAGAGTGTAGCATCTGCCTGGTTCGAGGCGTATGGTGTCGTTCTTGGTGCGGAAAGGCATAATGATGGTGTCGTCCGGCATCCCTGCAGTGATGAAGGCATGGGGCTCTGGTACCAGACAAGGCAGCACATCGCCCAGTCCTTCAATACTGTACTCATACTGCGTGGCGGCATCCAAACCCGTGAGTGTCACCGATGGGGTAGAGGTCGTCAGTTCTTGCCATTCCTCTTCGCTGCTGCGATATCGGAATCGCCACGAGGAAGCGCCGGTGCTGTCCGTCCAGCTGATGGTGGCGCCGCTGGCGGTTACTCCGCTGGTGTCGGGTACCACTACGCTGCCGTTCTCATATCGTACTGCGAAGTTTCCTCGTGAGTAGTTGCGGTATTGCATGTATACCCATCCTTCGGGAAAATAACCGCTAAAATGACCATTGCTTATATTGGTATATACGTCTATACCGGCTACATTTAGCCAATGTAAAGTGGTGCTTGTCGAGACGTTGACGTTGGTTGTACAGGCGACCTGACCGTCTAAATAGACTCCGTGGCCTTTGTTGAAAATGTAGTAGGCATTTGTTGTAGGATAGTAAAGGTTGGTGCTGCCATTGCCCGATGGACCTTGAAGGGAGTAGCATCGAATGTCGTCAAGCGTGTCGCGTGTGGTGATGCCTGCCGAAGCCATCAGGACAGATGAGGCCGTGTCCGTTAAGGCACACATGTTTTTAATTGTATGATTTTGGCAATAGTAGTCATTGTTGACGATGTAGTAGGCATACCACGTGTCGTTGCGCATATCGCTTATCGTGGCCGATTTTGTCGTGGATTGCAAGGACAGCACGCTGTCGGCATCCCACCAGTAGTATACGGTCCATCCGCTGTTGGACTCATTGTAGTCGTTCCAACTGAGTTGTACGCTGCTGGAGGTCTGTGGCGTGTAGGACCAGTTGTATATAGTGTTTTCATACCGTATCCTTATGCGGAAACCATCGTAACAACTATAGCTGTTGCTGTGGAAATGAATGACGGTGCGATATCGCCCGCTTCCATACGATTTGCTGCCGTTTCCAGTCAATGAGTCTAACAACTGGTTAGGACTCATAATGGTGTCGTAATATATCTTTACCCAGTCCTTCCCATCGCTCTGCACGCCTAACATGTAGTCGACCTGCATATAAAACCAAGTGTCAGAAATGATGTACAGGTACGAGTCTTCGTTGTTTTCGTACTGCCCTTCGCCGCCGGGGTCGAGAATGGTCATGCATAGTCCTCCGGTCAGATACATTGTGTCTGTGCCTAAGTGAGGCATGGTATACGTGCTCTGTGCTTCAGCTGTCGTGAAGAGGATTGTTAATAAACAGAATAACGCTATGATTGTTTTTCGGAGCATTGCTGTTGAGTGTAAATCTGCATGTAATTGGACTGCAAAAATACAATATTTTCTGAAAATGAACGTTAGATGTACAATTCATCGGGAGTTTGGCAGAAATGCCAGACGTATTTGACAGCATAAATAAATAGAAATCGATGGCAGACAATTATTTGGAAAATAGATATAACGAGGTCTTCGGAACGAAGAAAGTCACCAAGAGGGTAGGGCACACAGTTGCGGCGGATTTGCGCTCGTTGCTGCTTTGTTGCGGCGGATTTGCAATCCGACGCAAGTTAATATAAGGATTTGCAATCCGTAATAATAATTCACTAAATATAAATTCGATGGCAGACAATTATTTGGAAAAACGATATGACGAAGTCTTTGGAACGAAGAAAGTAACCAAGAGGGTAGGGCATACCATCGACGAACTGTTGACAAAGAACCGCTCAACGCGCGGCTACAAAAAAGAGTATGTCGTCAAACGTCAGGAATTGGAGCAGATTGTCTCGGTCAACACAAAACTGGGCTCCGGCTGCAACCGTCAGGTGCTGCGGTTCCGGCTGGTGACACAGGGCGAAGAGTCGCAGCAAGTGCTTGAAAACATCAAGATGGGAGCTGCTCTGCCGGAGCTCCATTTGCCATTCCCCGGTACCGAACCCGAGGCCTTCATCATTGTCTGTTCGTTGAATGGCGACGACAAACTGGCGCTTATCGACCTCGGTATGTCGCTCGAAGCTATGTCGTTGCGAGCTGTAGAGATGGGATTGAACACCCTTATTGTCGGCGCCTTCAACAAGGCGAAACTGAAAGAGGCCTTCAATCTCCCCTGCGACCCCGTTGCGGTGCTCTGCGTCGGCAAGGGTGCCGAGCGCTTCGAGCTGGTCCCCATTAAGGAATCCGACCCCCACGCCTACTACCGACGCGACGGCATCCACTACATTCCCAAAGTAAAACTTGAGGACTTGATTATCATTTAAAAAAAACAATCTGCCAACACCAAAAAGGTGTGTTGTTTAGTATAATTTCTTTCGCTGGCAGCAAAAGATTTCTTTCGCTGGCAGCAAAAGAAATCTTTTGCCAGTATCAAAAGAAGTTGGCAAAAATTTGCCCTGCATTCAGGTGTCATCATGACCCTGTCGGACGAGGAACGCTTGGAAGTGCCTGAAGGTGTGATCAATATCGCCAAGGCGTACAACATTTGATTTGTTATGATATAAGAAGAGTATATCTCCCAACACTGGAGATATACTCTTTCTTTTGTTTCAATTTATGATTGAGGTCTATTGTATCACCACCACCTTGCGGGCTGGCAAGCCTTTCAGCTTGACAAAATAGACTCCTACCGGGAATTGCGGAGTCTCATCTCCCTGTGTGGTACAAAAAACTTCCCTACCCATAACATCAAACACACGGAACTCATCATGCGGATGATTGTCCACTACAACAAAAATTCGTCCGTCTTTGGAATAAATCTGGATAGCATCATACTCAATATTATCAATACCTTCTGTTCCACTACCTTCGGCAAACTCTGCTTGAATTGCCGTGTCTTGTATCACCACGATATAACGAAGGCTATCAGTATTTCCATCGCTCCACCTTACAAAATGGTAGTTGTGATAAGCATTCGCTTTTACCACAGCCTCTGCATCATCACAAGTCGGTTGCTTGATTATCTGTACTGTACCTTGTGATGGATTGCCTGATGTGACGGAGAAAGAGTACATCAAATCCTCCTGAATATCAAATCGGAACCAATAGGCTGCATTTTCATAGATAGAACCGCTACCGCATGGAACATTGACAATAACGTTGTCACTCAAGTCACTGAAAGTATTGCTCTGCACAGTTGGTGCCTCCGTAGAATAAGATTTTATTCGCACCACCTGCGTACATCCTCCAAAGGCGTTTTCACCAATTGTCTGCAATCCACTTCCCAGAGTAATATTTGTGAGATGGTCACATCCTCTAAATGCATTTTCACCAATTGTTTGCAATCCACTTCCCAGAGTAATATTTGTGAGATGGTTACATCCTAGGAATGCCGACACTCCAATATTGGTGACGCAATCGGGTATTTTGAGCGATCTGAAGCTGTCGCAATTATAGAAAGCATAAGGCTTGATTTCTGTCACACTATCGGGAATTACAAGATTTGTGATTACTGTATCACCAATTGTTAGACCAAGAGAGTAGCATATAGGATTAGACGAACCATTACCAAATGAAATGTTACACCATTGTGCGATTGTTCCATTATAAATCGTGGAAGTCAATCCGGAACAGTTATAAAAGGCATATCCGCCAATACTAGTAACGCCATTCCCTATAACAACTGAGGCCAAACCGCCACAGCTCTCGAATGCTTGTACACCAATGGAAGTTATACTGTCGGAAATAACCACCGATGTTAATCTGACACAATCATAAAAAGCTTTATCGTCAATATAATCAATTTCCCAATTAAATCCATTATAAAATATAGATCCCGGAATTACTAGATTACCCGCTGGTCCTCCACTATAGTGATAGGGATAAGTATTAGTATTGGGAGGTGTAACTATAACTTTTCCATTTGTAGAATACCTAAAGTATAGTGTTTGTCCGCTTGGGACGGTTGCGGAGAAATCATAGTGTTGGGCTTGCGATATTTGCACAAATGCTGTAATGGCAATGAAAATTGATAATAAACGTTTCATAATTCACTTATTTTAATGGTTATATTTTTTGATACTATAGTTTCAAATTCTTGGATTGTTCCAAATTCAATATTCTTGAACTCCCCATTGTTAAGTTTATACATCCAAGCATACAACTGTTCGCCATTTGCATTAAAACAATTTTTCATTTTCTTCACCTTGTACGATTTCGAAATAATGTTTTCTGTCGAGGCATTTATATTCTTTGACAGAATCACGTCAACTATGTTGTAAGGTTGATCTGCTTCTAATATCTCTTGCAGTCTTTTAATAGACATTTCTTTGCTGGTTATTTCTTTGAAATAGTGGACTCGTTCATTGAAGAATGGCCACTCAGGGCTCTTCCTATGTTCCTTTATATTAAAAATCAATTTTTCCATCTTTGATTCATTAATTTTGTTATCCCGCACGATTCCCGAAATGCAGGTCTTTAATAGTTGTACTGAAAACATAAAAAAAGCGCGGGAATCTGCCACTTTGCTTATCCCGCGAATAAAGGCTCTCGCATTGCCCCTGATACAGAATAAGCAATGCCGAAGCCCACGCATATTGGTATATAGAAAGTATACTATACGCCAAACCTGTGGACGAGGAACATTGCGCTATTGCGGTATCATGTTGAGAATTTGCGAGATTCTTATTCGCCGCAGATAAACGCTGTTACACGTCTCTTTTATATGTCCTGTCGCTGCTCCTGTCTGCTTTAGCGAGTATTGGAGTGGGCGTAATCCCCACCTCTTTACCCCGCTTCGGCTTCGGGTGAAACGACGATGCAAAAGTACACAAAAATTACGGACTGGCAAATAATATTTTTACCAGTTCATAAATAGTATGGCAAAATGTTGATTTAAAACCGGGAACAATTATTCCATCAAGTAAGCGTCGATTTGTTTTTCCAGTTCGGGCAAATCAAGGGTCAGAACTTCTTTGACAACGCCGAATTTTACCTGAAAATACTCGTGAATGATATAATTGCGCATACCGATAATCATTTTCCAGGGCGTTGTCTGATGTGTTGACTTGAATTTGTCGGTCAGCATATTGGCCGCTTCCCCGATAATTTCAATATTCTTAACCACAGCATAGTATCGCATATCATCGTCGAGCAAATGCTCCAAGTCGATATCGGCTATGTAGCGATTAATCCTGCTGATTGCTTCTTTGATGTGAATCAGCCTTTCTCTATCACGCGCGACCTCTCTCATAAATCAACAGTTTGTCACGGTTTGCCGTCTCTTCGGCAAAAGGCATCAGGCATCCGTCGGCGACAAGATCCACCTCTCTGCCAAGCAATTCCTTCAAGTCCATATACATTCCAAAAAAACGCAGCCCTATTCGTTGACTCTCGTCCAACTCGACAAGCAAGTCGACATCGCTGTCAGGATTCTCCTCGCCACGAGCATACGAGCCAAAAAGCCATGCTCTCAAGACTGGCTGGGTCTTGAAATACTCGGCAATAATTTTGGTCATAGTCTCGGTGCTCATATCCTTAATGCTATTTGTTCAAGGTGTGGTTTTCCTCGTTGTTCCGAAACTCAAATATGAGTTGGCTTATAACGTTTTTCTGGTTTGCAAAATTACAAATAAATAACGGATTGGCAAAAAAACTTTTGCCAATCCGAAAAAAACTCTCACTCCTCGACCTTCACAATTCGTGTGTAGCCGTACTCTTCGAGCTTTTCGATCTGGGCTTTGACGTTCTTGGCTTTGGGGCTGATGAGGACGCGGTTGCCCTCGTCGCGAAGGCGGTTGACTTCGACGATGACCTCGCGGACGCGGTCGGCCGCCAGACCGGGACGCAGCAGGTAGGCTACCGACTCATATTTTCTTTCGGGCTTGAAACCCTTGTCCTTCAGAATGGTGACGATGCGTTCGAACCCTATCGAGAAGCCGCAGGCCGGAGCCTGAATCTTGCCGTCGCTGAATTTGCCGATCATTTCGTCGTAGCGTCCGCCGCCGGCAATCGAGAAGGAGTAGTTCTTCTTGTCAATCAGCTCGATTTCGAATATAGGACCTGTGTAGTAGCCCATGCCGCGGACCAGCGAGGGGTCGAACACAATCGTGCCGCGACCCTCTATCAGGGCGCGTACGCAGCTGATGATGGTGTCCATATTCTCGGCAATTGAGCTGTCTAAACTTTCGCCAATGTGCTTGTCGGCAAAGCCTTTGCAGAGGTCGTAGTCGGTTCCGTCGGCCAGCATTGCGCTGTATTTTGCGATGCCATCTTCGGCGAGTTCCATCTTGCGCAGCAGGTCGGCAACACCATCGACGCCGATTTTGTCCAGTTTGTCGAGCACTATGCATATCTCATCGAACTTGTCGGCAGCGAAGCCGCAGGCGGCCGACATAGCCTTGAGGATGCGGCGGTCGTTGACGCGGATTTTGAAGTTGCCCATGCCCAGACGGTGCAGCATCTCGGCGGTGGCGGATATCAATTCAATCTCGGCCAGGTTGCTGCCGTCGCCAATGATGTCGATGTCGCACTGCGTGAATTGGCGGAAACGTCCCTTCTGCGGCTTGTCGGCGCGGAACGAGCTGCCCAGCTGCATGGCTTTGAAAGGGTAGGGGAGCAGGTTCATGTTGTTGACGAAGAAGCGGCTCAAAGGTACCGTCAGGTCGTAGCGCAGACCGCTGTCGCACAGCTCGTCCTGGCTGTCGGCCTCTTTCAGTTTGTCGCCTCGTTTCAGGATTTTGAATATTAGCGACTCATTCTCGCCGCCCTGTTTGTTCGTCAGGTTTTCGATATGCTCAATCATGGGGGTCTCTATCAGCGAAAAGCCGAATTTTCCGTAGGTTTCCTTAATCATGTTCAGAGCATACTCGCGAATCTCCATGTCGGCGGGCATCTGCTCGGGCATTCCCTTCACGGGCGTCTTAATCATTGCCATTTTATAGTGCTTTTATTGTTGTTGGATGTGATAGTTGTCTGGGTGATATTATATGTTGTATAACGTACGAAGCGGTTACATTATTATTTGGAGACTGTTTTAAATCTTAAATTCCGAATATTTCCTTTGCGTAGGGTGTCAACTCGATTTGTTTCGACAGCCAGTCGATGGGGAGCACAACGGTCTGTATGCCATTGGCGTAGCTTGCGATGTCGTATGGCTGGTAAACGAGCATTATGCATTTGCGAGTGCTGTCGATGAGGAAATTGTCGGTCATAGGGATGTCGGGGCCGTACACATTGCATAGCACATCGCCGTTGACGGGGAGGTCCTCGATAGCCTTTTGGATGACGGGCTCCAACTTCGACGTGTCGACCAGGTCGCAGAGGCGTACAATTCTTTTGTTGTCAGTGTCGTATGTCACGTAGTGCGACCCGTACATGCCGTGGGCGGCGTAGCGCATATAGTTTTCGTATGCGATATGGAAACAGTAAAGGCCGCTGTCGTTGGTGCATTCTGACGAAACGTGCATATAGCTCATCCAATCGGCATCGGCATTGAACGCATCGACGCGAATGGATCGCGTCAGCGTGTCGTCGTCGAAGAGCATCAAGTCCTCGAGAAAATTGTCCGAAGCACGATTGAAATTTGCCGTGTTGTCGCCAAATGCCAGGCGAATGATTTCGCGTTTCAGTTCGTCAGGTGCATTTTTTGGCCACGCCATCGTGTAGGAACGTTTCACGCAGAAGGTGTCAGCACCAAACGACGAGTTGGCATAGCATATATATAGTCCCGAGTCGGACAGGGTCTGAAGACGAAGTTCGTCACTGCCAGCATGCCGGTTGCATGCTGATATTATGGCCGTTGCCGCCAGAATGATAGTTAGGGTCCTGCCAATAGTGTTTTTCATATAATAAATGAGTATTTTCCCGAAAACGCATTACCGGTGCAGATTATTGTGTTGCCGGCAGCAATATTTATAAAACAACTCAACTGAACAATAAAAATTTGTATTCCAAATATTTTTTATATCTTTGCAATTTGCAAATGTGTGCGAAAGAGGATTTAAAAATGCCGTATCTTCTTTTGTACGTGTTTGTTATGAAATAACTGCGAATATTGAAAAACACTATATTATAGAATAGAAAGTCTGAAAAAATGATAAACATAACCTTCCCCGACGGTTCGGTCCGCCAATACGAAAAGGGCGTAACGCCACTCGAAATTGCCAAGAGCATTAGTGAAGGATTAGCACGCAATGTGCTGTCGGCTAAAGTTAACGATAAGGTCATCGAACTCTATCGCCATATCGACAACGATGCCACCGTTCAGCTCCTTACTTGGAACGACGCAGAAGGCAAGGATACGTTCTGGCACACGTCGGCTCACCTTCTGGCCACTGCACTCGAACAGCTCTATCCGGGCATCAAGTTCGGTTTTGGACCTGCCATCGAAAATGGTTTTTACTATGATATCGATTTCGGCAAATACGAAATCTCGAGCGAGGACTTCCCGAAAATCGAGAAGAAAATGATGGAACTGGTCCAAGCAAAGACGCCCATCACCCGTCGCGAAGTCAGCAAGGCCGAGGCCATCGACTTCTTCACCAAGAAAGGTGACGAATACAAGCTTGAGCGCATCAGCGAACTCAACGACGGCGAAATCAGCTTCTACGACAGCGGTACGTTCACCGACCTCTGCCGCGGTCCGCACCTTGTTGACTTCAGTCCCATCAAGGCCATCAAGCTCATCAACCTCGCTGGCGCTTACTGGCGTGGCGACGAGCACCGCCCGCAGCTGACACGTGTCTACGCAATCTCCTTCCCGAAGAAGAAAGAACTCGACGAATACCTGCTCATGCTCGAAGAAGCCAAGAAACGCGACCACCGCAAACTCGGCAAGGAACTCGGTCTCTTCATGTTCAGCGACACTGTAGGCAAAGGCCTTCCCATCTGGCTTCCCAAGGGCACCGACCTCCGTCTGCGTCTGCAGGCTTTCCTGTCCAAGATTCAGAAGCGCTATGGCTACAAGCAGGTTATGACCCCCCATATCGGTGGCAAACAACTCTACGTCACTTCTGGCCACTGGGATCACTATGGCGCCGACAGCTTCCGTCCAATCACGACTCCCGAAGAAGGCGAGGAATACCTCCTCAAGCCGATGAACTGCCCGCACCACTGCATGATCTTCAAGAACGAGCCTCATTCGTATAAGGACCTCCCGCTCCGCATAGCCGAATTCGGTACAGTATACCGCTACGAGCAAAGCGGCGAGCTGCATGGTCTCACCCGCGTTCGTTCGTTCACGCAGGACGATGCCCACATCTTCTGCCGCCCCGACCAGGTAAAGGATGAATTCATCAAGGTGATGGAAATCATCGAAATCATATTCAAAGCCCTCAGTTTTGAGAATTTCGAGGCACAGATTTCGCTCCGCGATCCTAACGACAAAACCAAATATGTCGGCAGCGACGAGAACTGGGCAAAAGCCGAAGCCGCTATTGTCGAAGCCTGCAAGGAGAAAAACCTCACCGCAAAGGTCGAATACGGCGAGGCCGCATTCTACGGTCCCAAGCTTGACTTCATGGTCAAGGACGCAATCGGACGCCGTTGGCAGCTTGGTACCATCCAGGTCGACTACAACCTGCCCGAACGCTTTGAACTCGAATACATCGGTAGCGACAACCAGAAACATCGCCCGGTCATGATCCACCGCGCCCCCTTCGGCTCGATGGAACGCTTCTGTGCAGTCCTTATAGAACACACTGGCGGCAAATTCCCGCTCTGGCTCACTCCCGAGCAGTTCATCATCCTGCCCGTCAGCGAGAAATACGTCGACGATGCCCGCCAGATGCTCGCACGTCTCGAAGATATGGACCTCCGCGGCACTATCGACGAACGCAGCGAGAAAATCGGCCGCAAAATCCGTGACGCCGAACTGGGCAAGTATCCCTTTATGCTCATCCTCGGCGAGAAGGAGGTTAGCGAAGGAACCATCTCAGTACGCCGTCAGGGTGCTGGCGACCTCGGAAGCATGACTCCCGACGCCTTTGCGACCCTCATCAACGACGAGATTGCAAAAGTGATGATAGACAAGTAGAATTAATACGATAAAATAATTTTTGCAGATTAAGTAAAGAAATATCGTTTATACGTTATTTAATAATTGTCACTAAATATTCAATTTACAAATTCAATTTTTTAAAATTTGGCAGCACCATTAAAACCTCAACCCAACCGCGGGCCTAACCGCGGTCCAGTCAAGAAAGAACCGGACCATCGCATCAACGACCGTATCACCGCTCCTGCCGTGCGCGTTGTCGGTGAAGGTATGGAACCAACCATTATGGACATCCGCGATGCCCTGCGTCTGGCTTACGACCAGGGACTCGACCTCGTCGAAATCTCGCCCAATGCCCAACCGCCGGTTTGCAAAATCATCGACTACCAGAAGTTCAACTACGAACAGAAGAAAAAGCAAAAGGAGATGAAGGCCAAATCGAGCAAGGTGGTTATCAAGGAAATCCGCCTCAGTCCGCAAACCGACGACCATGATTTCGACTTCAAGCTGAACCATGCCATCCGTTTCCTCAAGGAAGGCAACAAGGTCAAGGTCGACATCTTCTTCAAAGGACGCTCGATCCTATACAAGGAGCAGGGTGAAGCACAGCTGCTCAAATTCGCAGAGGCTTTGCTCGAATACGGCAAGCCCGAGCAGATGCCTAAACTCGAAGGCAAGCGCATGATGATGCTCATCGCGCCCAAGAAATAGACACATTTCCAGTCATCTAATATAGTGACCTAAACTTTTTAACTAAAAAACAGTAAAGTAATGCCTAAATTAAAGAGTAAAGCAAGTGCCAAGAAGCGTTTCGCTTTCACCGGCACGGGTAAAATCAAAAGAAAGCATGCCTATCACAGTCATATCCTGACCAAGAAGGAGACTACACAGAAACGCAATCTCGACCACACCACCCTGGTGAGCCGCGATGACGAAAAGCGTGTCAAACGTATGATCCTTTCGAGCGGTATGTAATCGTTTATGCCGGACGCCCGACGTGAGTCCATGGCGCCAGGCAAGGAGTAATTAACCATTATTTACAGCACCAAAGAGCGGACTGCGGGGCACCGAAAGGAATTTCGCTATTCCGCCGCTGAAATGAAAAAAAATTAAAAAACTATGCCAAGATCAGTCAATGCAGTTGCTTCAAGAGCACGCAGAAAAAAAATCCTCAACCGTACAAAGGGCTATTGGGGTAGAGGTAAAAACGTTTGGACAGTAGCCAAAAACAAATGGGAAAAAGGCCAGACCTACGCCTATCGCGACCGTAAAAACAAGAAAAGAGAGTTCCGCGCCCTGTGGATCAACCGTATCAACGCCGGTTGCCGCATCAACGGAATTTCCTACTCTGTTTTCATGGGACAACTCCATAAGAACAACATCGAACTCAACCGCAAAGTTCTTGCCGACCTGGCTATGAACAACCCGGAGGCTTTCGCAGCTGTTGTCAAGATGGTAAAGTAATGTTTAACCTGTAAAATCTATCTAAGTCATGGGAAAAACAGAAATAATGCAATATGTAGAAAATTTGGTCGAACAGAAACAGTTCCCCGAATTCAAGGCCGGAGATACCATCACTGTCCATTACAAAATCAAGGAAGGTAACAAGGAGCGTATCCAGAATTTCCAGGGTGTGGTCCTGCAGCTTTCCGGAAGTGGATCTACTAAAACCTTTACTGTTCGTAAGATTACCAACGGTGTCGGTGTGGAAAGAATTTTCCCCATTGCTTCCCCTTTCATCGAGCAAATCGATGTCAACAAGCATGGTGCCGTCCGCAGAGCAAGAATCTTCTATCTCCGCAATCTTACAGGTAAGAAGGCTCGTATCAAAGAGAAACGCCGCTAAGATTTGTGACAGGGTTTCGACCCTGCACGTCAGATGGCTCGGAATATGTGAAAAAACGACGATCCGCAAGGACCGCCGTTTTTTTTGAAGATGCTTTATGGGTTTTATGGGTTTGATGGGTTAGGGGGGTACGTTTTATAGGTAGATATCGACCTTGCCGAAGTCCATATCGTCGACCAGGACGCGGTTTTTCGTGACGCGACCGAGAAAGCAGCAGTTCAGGCGTGCTTCCGTCAGCTTCTGTAGGAAAAAGTCTTCGTTCGGTTCGTTGAGTATAGCCAGGTAGCGCCCGCCGTGTTCGCCGAAAAGGAACGCATCGAGCCTCACCTCTCGGCAACTGAGTATGTCGAACCCTCTGCCAGCAGAGCCTATGCATTGCAGCAGTGTGCCGAACAGTCCGCCTGTACCGATAGGCACATGCCTGAATATCGTTCCGTTGTCTTCCAAGCTCTGCAATATCATGGATATGTATTCCATAGTCTCGTCGTCGTCCATTTCGACAGGAGCAGGCACGAGGTGCAGGAACCTCCGTCCGTATTCTGAATCCACAAAAAATTCCGACACGTCGCCAACCATGTATATGGCATCGCCTCGGTGCACCGTGTCCACGTGTTCGTCTATTTTCGTTATGGCGAGGTTTTCCGTCTCGTTGTGTCCAAACAGCGACCGTGCAATCTCGATGCATTCACGCACACGTGGTTCGCGGACCTCTCTGCTCTGCGGTTCATGTTCGCTCTCGATGTAGTCGTGGCGTTCTGTGCTGTGGGGCTGTCCTTTCAGCCAAGTCAGCAAACTTTGGCCGTTCCCCTGACTGCGCCACATTGCCAGCAGCGTGCTTAGCTCGTCGATGGATGGCAGACGGCCAACGAGGGTCTGTATCTCCTCGTAGGCGGGGCGGCTAATTCCCATGGCCTCAAGAACCTCTTCGCTTACTATTTCGTTTTCGTTCAATTTGTTTCTGAAAATTAAAAATTACTTCTCAAGGTGCAAAGATACTAAAAAAGTGTTATAAGAGCACCTCTAATAATTATTTAAAACGGCGTGGTATGCCTGCGAATACAAAATGAATAAAGAAAATGCAATGAGCAATTGTACGAATTAAACGAATTGATATTTAGAAATTTGTTTTGCTAACAAAACGCGAATTAAACAAATTTTAGAGGTTACCATAAATGAAGTGCTATGTGGCAGTTATGAGGTGTAATGCTTTTCGATTTCTGAGTACGCAGGTATCCCTGTTTGCGAAATAAAAAACTTGAAGAGTTGATTTTTTCGTCTTGTGTGCAATAAAGAAAGTCTTTTGCCGTTAATAGAATTTTAATAAATGAATAAATAATAAGTTGTAACGATATAAACAGTGTGTGTATCCTAAACCGGCAAAAAAATCTTTAACCTATAACCTATAACCTTTAACCTATAACCTATAACCTATAACCTTTATCCATTACCAGCTGTCGATATGGGACTATTCTTATTGGGTATATTGGGGGGCGTAGCCCTATCGCTCTTCTTCAGTTTCGGACCTGCGTTCTTCTCGCAGATCCAGACGAGTGTCCATTACGGTTTCCGCAATGCAGTGCCCTTTACCTATGGAGTAAGTACGAGCGATATACTCATTGTAACATTGTTGTTGCTGATTTCGCGCAATATACCCATCGACGATATGCTGGCCATTCTGAACACGCGTTGGGTGCGCTATGCTGGGGCGGGAGTTGTGGCAGGTTTTGGATTCTACACTATGTTCCTCAAGACGCGCCACACTGCCGAGGTTAGCGAGAACGACCGCATCAATTTCCGCAATGTGCAGATTCCGTCTCGCCTGAACGTCTATCTCCATGGTCTAACACTCAACTTTTTCAATCCCCTCATCTGGATTTATTGGTCGACGATGGTGACAATCCTGGTGTTTGGCGAGGGTGAGATATCGTTGGGTCAGCGTTACCTTTTCTTCGCCGGAGTGCTCTTTGCGACACTCAGCATGGACATCCTCAAATGCAAGCTTGCATCGCTCCTTCAGAATATCATCACCTATCGTTTCCTCAAAGCCTTCAACAAATCGGTGGGCATCATTCTCATTGGTTTTGCTGTTTTCATGGTCATCTCCACAATGCCGCGATTCGAGAGCAAGACCAGCAATCAGAAGTCGGTTGAGATGATGCAGGAAATCATGCACAAGAATCCTCCAAAAATCAAACAACCAACACAATAATGCCCGTAAAGACATTTTGGGAACACGTAGAGGTCATGCGGTGGATGCTGATAAGATGTCTCGCCGTGGTCGCCGTTCTTGCCGTCGGTGTGTTCTGTTTCAAAGGATTTGTTTTCGACGGGATAGTCTTCCAGCCGTGCCGCCCCGATTTCGTCACCTACCGTGCCATGTGCAGGCTGGGCGATGCAATCGGTATATCAGGGTTATGCCCTCACGTTACTGAAATAGAGATGATAAACATCAATCTCTCTTCACAGTTGATGACGCATATCAGCATGTCGTTCTATGTGGCGCTCGTGCTGGCGCTGCCCTATTTGGTCACCGAACTGTGGTTCTTCGTCTCGCCGGCCCTCTATGCCAAGGAGCGCAAACCCGCCGTGGCTGCGGTAGCGGCCTTTTTCTTCCAGTTCTTTTTGGGGCTTGCGTTGGCATACTTTCTTATTTTTCCGCTCACGTTCAATTTTCTTGGCAATTATCAGGTCAGTGACCGCATAGTCAACCAGATATCGCTCAATTCCTACATCAGCACCTTCATCGGCATGATGCTCGCCATGGGATTAGTGTTCGAGATGCCGGTTGTGGCCTATTTCTTTGCCCGGATTGGAGTCCTCAAGTCGAGCCTGCTCCGTCGCTACCGCAAGATTGCGGTGGTCGTAGTTCTCATCCTTGCCGCCTTCATCACCCCGTCGACCGATATCTTCACGATGACCCTCGTCGCTGCCCCCCTCTACCTCCTCTACGAGTTCTCACGCATGGTTGTCAGCCGTGTAGAGAAACGTGAAAGAGGAAACTCTGATTAGCTCCGTAGTACGATTTCCATAAAAAAAGTTTACCGCGAGGATGTTAATATTTATTGTGAGTTGTATTTAAATTACTGTTTTTTAGTTTTATAATATACGTGCTTGCACGTTTTGCCAATAAATGGCACAAGTGCCAGTGGCACGCGTGGAGGAGCCATGTGCGTGGCAGCCCCGTCTTACTTCACTGTTAATAGAAACGGCTGTGGCAAAATATATTGAAGTTGATTATCTGTATATTATTATTTTCGTTATTGTAGGAATGATGTTGTTTTTACATTTTACATTCGACATTTTAGCGATAATAGAGCTATCGAAGGATAGGGTGTAGAGGATAGGGTGAAAACTTTATAGAACCGTCAGGGAGTTTGTTGCGACCAGCCATGAAGAAGGGGTAGCCGATGAAAAGCTCGTACACAAACCAGCGTCGCGAGTAGGCTGGGATTTTATAGAGGTTCATGTATTCGATTAGAGCCGGGTTGGTGGTGTCAGAATAAGAATCGACATTTGCATTTTGTCGGTTCTGATATCGAAGAAAATGGATGGAGCCAATAATCTTGTTGTGTTTCACATTCATGATAAGTAACGCAACAAGTATGGCAGCGTATCTATTTGATTTTGGTTTTTAAAAATTTATGTGAATTTTGTTTTATATTTCAAGAAAATGTGTAATTTTGCAGTGTAATACAAAGTTATGATGGTTATGTTTGTTTTGGCATAAGTGTCTGTAAATGATTAGTAAGATAGCCGGTGTGATAATGGAAACACTATTGTCAGCACATAATCGTCAAAATATTTTTTGAATAATAATTTGAAATTATATAACATTATGATCCGTAAAAATTTATTCTTGGGCCTTGCCCTTTGCGTTTCCGCAGCCGCCTTTGTCGCCTCTTGCGGCTCAACCGGCGAAGATGTCTACACTGCCGAGAACATTGAGGCATACCAAATGAAAGATTGCCAGGACTATGGCAACCCTTCGAAGGCAAAAAGTGTCTATATCGACTTCTCGAACGGCATGGTCAATGCCTTCACGCAGGGCGACAACGCACAGATGCTCAACTATCTTACCCAGCGTCTGACCGGCGAGGTCAAGTGGTACAAACTGGGTGGTAACGAAATCACGGAGCTGGACTATTCCACGACGCAGCTTTTCAACAAGGTGACTGATCCTAAGTCATATTCCTCTGAAATCATGGCTCCAATCGAGGAAACCTTCAAACGCATAACCGGAGGTTCGGAAGAAGCCATACTCGTTTCCGACTGCGAGGAATACACTGCCGACCGTAAGGAACAGTTCGAGAACTTCGAGAAGAAGTATTTCACCGAATGGCTCAAGAAGGGCAACACGATCGATTTCTTCATCACCAACTTCAAGGAAAAGAAAAAAGACAAACATCTGTACTTCATTGTGTTCAATACTCCAGCCAACGAAATAAAAGGCCTTGTCGAAAAGGCTTGGCAGGATCGCGGATACAGCTACACTACCTACACCCTTTCCGCCGACAACTTTGCCTTCTCGACCAAATATCCTTCGGTCGACCAGGGTGGCAACTACTACGATGAGAATGGTCAGGATATTGTCTGTGTTGTCGACAAACCAAACTATATCAACGCTTCCGACTGTCGCTACGAGTACTATCCCTGCCTGCAGCCGTGGTCGGATATATACAAGAACGCTACTGCACTGATGGAACAGGGTGTGCCAAAACCATTCACTCATCTGTTCCGCAATCTTTATCTGGATATGAGCAAGGTGACGGCCTATACTATCGACAAGCTCGATGTCCGTGTGACCGACGTGACTGAGGACTTCGAGTTTTATTCCAAAACGCGCAAGGCTGCCGCCCTCACCCCGAAAATGACCACCGATGCCAGCGGCAACAAGGTCCTGGCCGACGACAATGAGGCTGATGTCTACACTTACTATAACAATGACGGCACTCTGAAAAAAGAGTGGCAGTATGTTGCCAAACCCACCCCCGAGTTGCCCGAAGTGATGACACTCGACGGAACCCTCTTTGCCAACACCTTGAAGGATAACCCTGCCGAAACTGAGCTGGGCGTGACATTCCACCCCAACTTCAAGTCGGCCGACGCTATCAGCGCATGCCGCTTAGTGCGTATCGACATCGTTATTGCTGAATGCACGCCAAACTTCGGCGACATCAACGCGAACTTCTCATGGGAGTCGGTGACTCGTCCGGGCAAACGCAACGAGTCGCTGCAGGAGTCGGTGCGCAACACGCTGCTCGACATGTCGCCAAAGGGCAAGGCAATCTATACCTATTATGTAAGAACGTTTTAACTAACAGAGCACCTCTAATAATTATTTAAAACGGCGTGGTATGCCTGCGAATACATAATGAATAAAGAAAATGCAATGAGCAATTGTACGAATTAAACGAATTGATATTTAGAAATTTGTTTTGCAAACAAAACGCGAATTAAACG
>JAFXAD010000048.1 GCA_017522065.1 Bacteroidales bacterium | reverse complement strand
GTTCGGTATTGTACCGGACTCATTTTTAGTTTCAGTTTGATGCGTTTGTTGTTGTAGTAGTCGATATAGTCGGCCAGCTGACGTTTGAAATCGTCCATGCTGTCGAAGCGGTTGACATAGAGCAGTTCGTTCTTCATCAGGCCGAAGAAGTTCTCCATGACGGAGTTGTCGAGACAGTTGCCCTTGCGGGACATGCTCTGCACAATGCCTTTGTCTTTCAGCATGTGTTGGTACTGGGTGTGCTGGTAGTGCCACCCTTGGTCGGAGTGCAGCAGCAGCCCCTTGAGGTTCTTTTCCCTGCGGAATGCCTTGCGCAGCATGTCGGTGACCATCTTCAGGTTGGGGCTGTCGGATATGGTGTAGCTGACCACCTCGCCGTTGAAGAGGTCCAGTATCGGCGAGAGGTAGCATTTGCTGTCGCCGATGGTGATCTGCGACACGTCGGTGGCCCATTTCTCCTTTGGAGCCCCGGCTGTGAAGTCGCGTTGCAGCACGTTTGGGGCGATGCGTCCCACCTCTCCCTTGTAGGAGTGGTAGGCGCGTCTTTTCCGGACCCCTTTCAGCCCCATTTCCTTCATCAGTTTCTGCACGGTCTTGTGGTTCATGTGTATCCCCTCCTCTTCGAGGGCCATGGTTATGCGGCGGTATCCGTAGCGTCCGCGGTTGGCCTGGTATATGCGGCTTATCGCCTTGCGCGTCTCCTCGTACTTGTCACTGCGTTCCTTCACGCCGTAGTAGTACGTAGACCTTGCCATCCCCTTGATGTCCAGCATCAAGTCCAGTTTGTATTCCGGCCTCAGCGACTGGATGGCTTGCGCCCACTCCCTTCTTCCCGGGCGATGCGCTCTGCCACCTGTGGTGGCCCTTTTTTGGGGGGGGTGGAGATGTGTTACTTGTCGAGATTCTGGATGTTTGCGAACAACTCAGGAAATCGTTTCTCGAGTGATACCGGACGTCCGTTTTCGAGGAAACAATGAGTGCTGGTGGCTGTGCAAACGGTCTTGCCGGCGACGCTCATCGTGTAGGCGAAAGTAATCTTGAGCGGTGAGGTCTCGGCCACTGAGACTTTTATTTCGATGATGTCTTTGAAGGTGGTGGTGTGCTTGTAGTGGCATTCGACAGCGACAACGGGCGAAACCACCCCCTCGGCTTCCATGCGGTCGAAACCGTAGTCCAGCTGGTCCATCCAGTCGACCCGTGCCTCTTCCATGAAGCGTATGTAGTTGCTGTGGTGTGTGATGCCCATGCGGTCGCATTCGTAGTATTTAACCTCGTGCAGGTATGGCTTGATTGTCATTTGGGATGAGTTTTGATTGATGTAAAATGTGGTTTTGATGTTAAGGCTTAAAAAAGATGCCTGTGGAGTGATGTTTTTTTCAAGGTTACCTCTAATAATTATTTAAAACGGCGTGGTATGCCTGCGAATACATAATGAATAAAGAAAATGCAATGAGCAATTGTACTAATAAAACGAATTGATATTTAGAAATTTGTTTTGCAAACAAAACACGAATTAAACGAATTTTTGGAGGTTACCTCAAATAATTCGATTGAAATATTGCCAAAGAGTTCCATTGTCAATCATTTGGTTTATTTTTGTCGTATCAATTGTGAAAAAATCCCATTTAATGCTGTTGTTTGAGTCTTCAGTGCAGAATGGGAATAGCTTATAATAACATTCGTGTCTTTTACAGGGGCATATATAAACTCTATACATTTCAGATACACTGACATTTGGAATGATGTAATCTCGATAATGTTTTTTCCATTCATCATTCATCGTGTCAATCTCGTCGTATGTGAGAGATAAGATATAGTAGTCCATTGTGTCATCTGCTCCAAGATAAGGATAATGAGAATAACCATTGTGAAAATGGTGTCTACGTTTTTTTGAAATAGGTATGGTATCTCCCCAGTAAGTCCAAAGCATTACATTGTCACGATATTGCTCTCCTGTGTTGTATTTATATATGACAAAATCTACTTCATGGTCAGGATCACACGAGAAAGGGCTGTCGCATCCAGAAGCCATAAAACATATAAGCAGTGCAATAATGATTACTTTTTTCATTTAGGAATAAATTTAGATTATGATTTTATTTTTGTAATGTTTGCAGAAACCTTGAATGGCTACATAATAAACTCCTTCAAGTTTCGGGAGTTAATTTTTGAAAAAAAAATGGCATGAAAACTTGCATATATTACTGAGCACCTCTAATAATTATTTAAAACGGCGTGGTATGCCTGCGAATACATAATGAATAAAGAAAATGCAATGAGCAATTGTACGAATTAAACGAATTGATATTTATAAATTTGTTTTGCAAACAAAACACGAATTAAACGAATTTTTGGAGGTTACCTACTGAAATTTAGTAATTTTGCAAAATAATTACAAAACTTAATATTTCTATGCCAGACTGCAAAAATACTAAAACAATTCGAGAAATCTCAAAGTCTTTTGAAAAAAACACCTGCGTTTTGGGAATTTATGTGTACCTTTGCACTGTGAATGTGGCCAAATCCACAACAACGTTATGAACTAATACAAATAAGATGAAAAAGGCCATTTTGTTATTCATAGCCACAACTGTACTTTATGCTGCTTGTGAAAGAAATGACGATTCCAAAAGAATATATTGTTTTGGTGCCGGATATATTAAATACGAGGCGACAATTGGTTGCGATTTTGAGTCCGCGCTGGATTCTTTGCTGAAAGTAATTGTTTTTAGACCCAATGAACCCTATATAGTTGTGCCGGAACCTTTAGACGTAGTATATCCTACAAACGATAGAGATTTCTATTGGATTGCATTTAAGGACACAGCAAATCGGTTGTATATGGGCTCTCCAATGGATGTAATTGACACAAAAGGAGGTTGGTATAGGATCCTTTGTGGAGACGATTAGCGAATATCTATAGAAAAAAGCGACAGAATCGTTTAATTCTGTCGCTTTGGTACCCATAACCGAACTATTGTCGAACAACTTTATGGATGACATGGAGCAGATATGGAGATTGAAAACCATAATACCAGACCCCACAACCCCACCTGTGCTTTATTGTAATAATGATGCCGAGGATATTGCTGGTTGGGAAAAGATACAGTAAGAGTTGAAGTAACCCATTTAGAGCACAAACTTATCGAAATGAGAGTGTACCGAGAATATGGGAAATGGTATGAAGATCCACAGCTCTACAGAGGAAACAAAAGTAGCATTTTCCAGTTAGACGAATGGATCATCTTGGGAGATGAATATCAGACAGGCACATACGCCGACTTGACACAATTTGAAGGACGGTATGTCATTAGAGAAGACATAAATTCCTTGTTCTTATACAGATGGCGTAAACTCGCCAAGGAGAACCATATCAGTAGAATTAAGAACGTAGAATTTGAGGATTTCTTAGACCACTTTGATTTAAAAGTAGAGTTAGCATAGTTTTCATATGGGAAGTGGGTTTCTCGTTAAGTAGTATGTCCATGCTTTACTTCAATGAGAGAGCAAAAATGCATATATACAATTATTGCTCATTTCAATAAAAAAGGCAGTATCAGATAATTGGTACTGCCTTGTTATTTTGTCAAAAGGCCATTATTTCATCCTTCTCACATAGTCTGACAACACCCCTATCGGTCTACCAGGGAAAGACCATGCTTCTCCTTTTGAGTAGAACAATCTATAGAGTTCACTATTAAATTTTTCCTCAGATGTTTCTGTTCCGACAGTATCTTTGTAATAAATAGAGAAGCCCCCATCAATATTGCTATAGAATGAAACCAGCTCTTTGGCCTTATTGTTTTCAACCTGCCATATTATCCGTTCTGTCTCACCCAAGTCTTCTGTAGCAACGGATAATATCGATTTTCGGGGTATATATTCCATATCACCAGGAATGAAGTCGCCCTTTAAATCATACATTTGAATTGTCCCGTTCTTGTAGCAGAAAATCAACTTGTCTCCTTTATATTCAGAGTGTAAAGAATAATTAATATACAAATCCGGAACATTGTCATCATCGAAGTATAATAGACCATAAGCCCCAAATATTGAATCGTGGTTAATGATTGCATCACTTCCATAATTCTTTATTACAAACTGCTTCCAAGCCTTAGCATAGTGTTCCAAGTATTTTATACCATCGGAGCCAAAACTTGTGACAGGAATATGTGGGTCATAAACTTTATACTTCAGCAAACTCTCAGACAATCCAGTAGACCTACTATTGACGTGGCAAACATCATTATCATTAAGAAGCATCGTAAACTCCCCATCTTCAAGTAATTCAAAAAACTGCGATATTGATTTTTTTTGTTCTATCCGAATATAGTTTTGAGTATGCTTTCTGGTGTATGTTTTGTAACTTATAGCAACCTCAGAACCGGTGTTGTCATTGCGAACTTTTAGTTTGTTATATCCCCAATATTCATCCATCCCATTCAGCTCAAAGTACTCATTGGGTTTGTAAATGACGTACAAGTCGTAATCCTTATGTGTCGTGGTGTTTTCTACATAAAGATGCAACTTGAATTGAGGTTCATACGTATCCTCCCCATACTCATTAATGAAGTTCTCTTTAGTCCAGTTTCCAGTGTTATAATGAGGAGTTTTAGGTTCTATTGTCACTGAACTAGACTCATCGAATGGTTGCTGGGCGTGTTCCTCTATAGGGTTAATATCAGTCAACCCCATAGGAACAGGATCTGGTCTTTTGTTACTCGTAGACTGAATCCAGATACAAATCGCAATGAATGCACCCAGTCCAAGGAGCGACAATAATAATACCCTAATCCACTTTTTGTTTTCGTGGGTAGGGTTATTGTATTTCTCTACCTCCGAAGAGTTGTCAGTTCTAAAGATGACCTTTTTTTGGACATCGAACTCTTCCTGTGTTATTTGTCCAGAGTCAAGTTTTTGTTTAAGTTCGAATAACTGGTTGATTTGCTCGTCGGTCATGGCTTTATATTTTGCTCATTTGTTCTTCAAACTCCTGTTGTGTGATAAGCTCAGCTTCCCTCAGTTCCATGAGTCGAGCCACCTTATCAGCTGGGTCGTTGGATGTAATAGGCTCGTCAGTAGAAGGCGTATTTTTGCTCCTCTCATAGGCTTCATTGGCTTTCTTGTCATATTCCTCCTTGGTGAGCAGTCCAGCATCCAAGAGGGCTTTCAGATTCTCGACAGTCTTTTTGTAACCTCCTGACTTCAATCGGGCATCGCTTAACTTTTGTTGGTATTCAGTCTCAGAGAGAATACCGTTTTTGCGAAGTTCTTGTAGTTTAAACTCGGTGTGTTTCAATTTCAGCTCCTCCGAGGGTTCAACTTCATCATCAGAGGACTTTTCTTCGCTGGAGTTGCCTCTAACAACCAGAGCGATTATGGCGAGCAACACACCGAGAACACCCAGGAGCCACATCCAGCCCTCCTCGCCCATATCCCCCAAATCAGGGATTATGTTTTTGAGGAGGATGCCGATCGCTCCAAGAATGAAGATTACCGCGATAACAGATACTAAAGATTTACCTTTCATATTATTGAATAATCGGTTAATAGTAAACCTCTCGCCACTCTCCATTAACAAGTTCAGAACAAACTTCTGAGACCGGACGGTGATTTACATAAGTCGTTTTAAAACTGAAATTTGTTGCCCTTCTTCGGCTTTCATCATATCTATACCATTCATAACCATTTCCATTCGCATCTATTTTGCTTTCGAAAATCAAATAATACCCATGTCCATCCAAATCAGGTCCATATCTTCTCCAATCCCCGAAATAATCTCCATTTTTGTCAAATACCATTTCCTCATACACTTTTCCATTCTCAAAATACTCAGTGGTTTTGTATTTTAGACCATTTCTATAGATTGTTTTCTTCCTAACATTACCGTTGTCAAAATACTCTTCACTAATAGTTTCGTTACTCTCCTCACCGTCATACATGGCTTCTTCCACATCGTATTCGTCAGCAACAGACGTGGTATCTATTTCTTCGCTTTCAGCATAATCTATACTAACATTGCAATCGGCATTTTCTTTGCCAAAACGCATAATAATGCTTTCCCTTTGCAGCATAAGATGCTGTTTAGTAAGTTCAACAATCTTTAATGCTCTTGAACCCGCATTATTCGAAACAATAAGGTCGTCTTCACTGATTTTATACTCATAAGCACCGCCGTCGGCATCTATGAGAATGCCGTCTGGTTTAAATTCAACCCACTGAATTTCGCAATGGTTATCATCACAATACCATTTACCAACAATGAGTTTCTGATTGTTCGGTTTGCAGGAGCAAAGCATACCACAGATGGACATTCCCATCATTGCCATTAATAAAAATTTGTTTTTCATTTTGAAGTATATTATTTATTATTATTCTTCTATTTCAGCTTCACTCGCCCAACGAATCTCTTCAACAAGAGGTATTACTTCTTCATATTGACCATAATAATCGGGTATTCCACTACCAATCCAAATATTCTCAACAGCTTTTGCTATACAAGGTGCATCTTTGTACATGACATAATGGGTAGAACCTACGATTGAATTAAAATATACTTGCAACAGTTGCCAACCTTGTTGAGACATATAGTTTACTGCTGACATCGCCGAAGAATATGCCCTGCCGTCCTTACTTACCAATCTATTGCCATTGAGTTCTATTTTGCCGAATGAATCACGGAATGGAACGTCATCAATCGAAATGACGACATTGTAGTATATGTATCCTTTTTTGTCCTCATACATTCCTATCAACTCACAATAATACCGTCTGTTTTGGGCATTGGCAGACACACCCATGCATATTATGGCTATTAAAAGCAGTAGTTTCTTCATTGCTACTTCAAGTTTTTCCGCCTTTGAGTCCACGGTGGGGCGATTAACTAATATTACAGGGAAAGCATAGAACTCGTGTTGCCGTTTCTACCATTCCGTAGGCATCGCCAAACGCCTTTACCAAAATAGAAACCAGGAACCTTATCCTATGCTTACGATATGTAGAGGCTGATAACCAATACATACACGAAAAGCAAAAAGGCATCAGTATCATGTCCCTTGGTATATTTTTGGCGAAATTTACGGAATGGGACCGTATACAAATGCTTTCCGCATTGCTTGACATACTCTGTCGAAATCAGGTGCAAATATACAACTTTTTTCTGATACTGAGCCTTTTTATAATAAGATTCAATTTCTATTACCTAATAATCAAAGGATTATAACATTAACTCAAAAGAAAAACTCAATTGGATTTATTGATTTCTGCCCACGGGGAAAGGATTTTTAGGAGAATTAAAGGACAAAATAAAAAAAAGCGACAGAATCTTTTGATTCTATCGCTTTGGTACCGCATATCGGAGTCGAACCGATGATCTACTGCGTGAGAGGCAGTTGTCCTGGACCACTAGACGAATGCGGCATTTTTCGGTATGATTTCTCTGTCGAAATCGGCTGCAAAAGTACAACTTTTTTTTGAAAAAGACGGTTTGTTATGAAAAAAAGTTTTCTTGTTTATGTATTTTATTTATTTGTAGTGTGTTGCGATATGTGTAAAAAGATGCCTTCCTGTTGGTTTGGAGGGAAGGCATCTTCAGCGAGAGGCGTTAAAAAGAAAAATTACGCCATGTTGACATTCGTCGTCATGGCTTCGCCTCGGCATAGAAAGTGGAACTATCTCTGTGCTCGGCTTACGCCATGTTATGAAAAACGTTTACCACGTCGTCGTCGGCTTCGAGGCGTTCGATGAGTCCGTTGACGTCTTCCTGTTCTTCTGGTGAGAGTTCACGCATGGTGAGAGGTATGCGTTCGAATTTGAACGACTTGATCTCGTAGCCTTTGTCCTCGAGATACTTGGAGATGGGACCGTAGTTCTTGAAATCGGCGTAGATCATGATCTCGTCTTCGTCGCGGAACACTTCGTCGATGTCGCAGTCGATGAGTTCGAGCTCCAGCTCGTCCATGTCGATGTCGTCGCGCCAGGCCACGACAAAGCTGCACTTGCGTTCGAAGAGGAAGTCGTTCATTCCCATAGTGCCCAGTTCGCCTTTGCCGCGCACAAAAGCGGCGCGGATGTTGGCCACGGTGCGGGTGGGGTTGTCGGTAGCGGTCTCGACAACAAAAGCGGTGCCGTGAGGTCCTTTGCCGTCGTAAACTACTTCTTTGTATGCCGATTTGTCTTTCTCGGTGGCACGTTTGATGGCACGTTCGACATTTTCCTTAGGCATGCTTTCGCTCTTGGCGGTCTGCATGAGCAGTCGGAGTCGGAGGTTGCTCGATGGGTCTGGACCGCCTGCGAGGACGGCAAGTTCGATTTCTTTTCCTATTTTGGTGAAGGTGCGGGCCATGTGGCCCCATCTTTTGAGTTTTCTTGCTTTGCGGTATTCAAATGCTCTTCCCATTTATGTAAAGGTTATAAGGGTTTAAGGGTTGAAGGGTTTGAGGGTTTAAAGGTTAAAGATTTTGGAGCTGGATCCGTTTTCCGTTCTCCGTTTTCCGTTTCCCGTTCTCCGTTCTCCGTTCAAATCAGTCCACGGTTACGTTTGAGGGGTTCGACGCTGGGCTGTTTGCCGCGGAAGTCGACGTACATCTTCATCGGGTCGATGGTGTTGCCGTGCGAAAGGAGGAAACGGAACTTCTTTGCCAGCTCGGGGTTGTAGAGGTCGCCGCTCTCGCGGAAGGCCTCGAATGCGTCAGCGTCGAGGATGGCGGTCCAGGTGTAGCTGTAGTAGCCTGCCGAGTATCCACCGCTGAAGATGTGCTGGAAGTAGCAGCTCTTGTAACGGCTGATGATTTCTGGGATGAGGCCGATTTTGGCCATGGCCTGGTCTTCGAAGTCGGGCAGCACTATCTTAGTCGGTTTGGTGATGCTGTGGTAGTCCATGTCGAGCAGCGAGGCTGCCAGCAGCTCGGTGTTGATGAAGCCCTGGCCGTAGGTGCCGGCGGCTTCGATTTTGGCTATGAGGCTGTCGGGGATGGCCTCGCCGGTCTTGTAGTGGCGGGCGTATTCCTTCATTACCTGCGGGTGGCGGCACCAGTTCTCCATCACCTGGCTGGGCATCTCGACGAAGTCGCGGGGCACGTTGGTGCCGCTCAGCGAGCGGTAGTGGCACTGGCTCAGCATGCCGTGCAGGCAGTGGCCGAACTCGTGGAAGAGGGTCTCGCTCTGGTCGAAGTTGAGCAGCGAGGGTTTGTCTTTGGTGGGCTTGGTGAAGTTGCATACCATCGAGATGATGGGTATGACGTTGTTGCCGTCTTTGTCAATATATTGCTCGCGGAAGTTGGTCATCCAGGCGCCGCTGCGTTTGCTTTCGCGCGGGAAGAAGTCCATATAGAGTATGGCGATAACCTTGTCGCCGTCAAGCACTTCGTAGCTTATGGCTTCGGGGTGGTACTTGGGCAGCTTGTTGTTTTCGCGGAAGGTGATGCCGTACAGCTTGTTGGCAACGGTGAAAGCACCCTCGCGCACCTTGTCGAGAGGGAAGTAGGGGCGTATCTCGTCGTCGTTCAGCGCATAGCGTTCCTTGCGCAGTTTCTCGCAGTAGTAGCGCCAGTCCCAGGGCTGCAGTTTGGCGCCGGGTTCGTCTTTGGCGAGCATCTTCTGGTACTCGTCGCGCTCCTGTTTGGCTTTGTTGAGAGCTGGTGTCCAGAGGTCCATCAGGCACTGGTATACGGCATCGGGAGTCTTGGCCAGACAGTCGTCGAGCGTGTAGGCGGCGTGGCTTTCGAAGCCCAGAATCTGGGCACGCTCAAGGCGCAGGTTGACGATGCTGTCGATAAGGGTGCTGTTGTCGGTCTCTGTGCCGGGGGTGCAGCGGTTGGCGTAGTATTCCCACAGTGTTTTGCGCAGGTTGCGGTCAGTGCAGTTCTGCATGAAAGGTTCCCAGCTGGGCATGTCGAGCGTGAACTTGTAGTCTTCTTTGCAGTTGGTGTCGGCTTCGGCGGCTTCTTTGGCTGCTGCCAGTTGTCCATCGGTAAGTCCGAGGTCTTTCACTTGTTCTTCTGACAGAGTCATCGACTGGCTGTTGGTTGCTTTCAGCACGTTGTTGCCGAAACGCAGCGTCAGCGAGGCCAGCAGGCTGTTGATTTCGCGGAAGCGGTCCTGTTTGTCGGCCGGTATGTTGGCGCCGTTGCGGACAAAGTTCTTGTAGGTTTCCTCGACCAGGCGCATCTGCTCGCCATCGAGACCGAGGGATTCGCGTTGGTCGTAGACGGCCTTGACGCGTTCGAAGAGCTTGGCGTTGAGCATGATGTCGTCGCTGTGCGCGGAGACGAGAGGCGTTGCTTCTTCGGCTATTTTCTCCATTTCGGGGCTGTTGATGCATTCAGCCAGATTGAAGAAAACGGCGCTGACCTCGTTAAGCAGGTCGCCGCTCTGTTCGAGAGCTTCGATGGTGTTGGCGAACGTCGGCGCTTCGGCGTTGCCGGTGATGGCATCGATTTCGGCCTTTTGTTGTTTGATGCCCTCCTCGAAGGCGGGCATATAGTGCTCGGTTTTGATTTTGGAGAAGTCGGGGATGTCGTAGGGAGTGTTCCATTCTCCGAAGAAGGGATTATCCATGTCGTTGTTGTTTTTGCATGCTGTAGAGAGCAGTAGGGCTGCACAGCAGATGATGGGTAAGTTTTTTTTCATGATTGATTAATCTATGTGTTCGATTGCTTTAATTACTTCTTCGAAAGAGCTTGCGCTGAGTTTTTTCGCGATAATTTTTTTGTCGCGGTCGAGCAGGTATATTTGCGGCGTGGTCTCGATGTCGTAGACCTCACGCCAGTCGATGTTGGCTTCGCCGCCGTCGATGTTGATCCAGTTGAGGCCGTGTGTCCTGATGAACTCGTGCCATTTGGGGCGTGTTGATTCGTCGGGCTCGCTAAGTATTGCGAAGCCTTCGATGTCGTATTTCTCGCGATAGCGTGCGAAGCGGTTATAAAGGTCTGGGATAACGGTCTTGCAGTGTCCGCAAGTCGGTGACCAGAATATCAGCAGAGTGTATTTGTGGTTCAGGTCGTAGAGGCTGTGGAGTTTTCCTTTGTCGTCGCGCATGATCAGTTGCGGGGCTTTTTTGCCGATGAGCAGTCTCTCCCAGGTCTCGGCGCGCTTCACGTTGTTGTCGATGGTGGAGGGCGACATCCAGTCGCATTCTCCGGTGGCAACATATTTCTTGACCATGTGGACGTAGACAGCATCGTAACTCATTATGTTGCTTTGCAGATATTTTTCGGCGATGGTATGGACGAGATAGCGGAAGTTTTCCTTCGAGGGGCGTGCTTTCTCGATAAGTTTGTCGACGTATTTGATGACTGTCTCGGGAGGTGCGTTTTTGAGTGCTACGTCCAGATAGTTGACGAGGCGCTTGTGGAAGACCAGTTCGGGGGTGCGAATCATGGCGTCGTCGTCCAACCGGGTGTAGTCGAAATAGTGGTCCATGTAGTATTCCCAGCGTTGGAAGTCGGTCAGTTTGTTTCCTGCCGAGTCGGTGGTGGGGACGCTCGGTTCGCGAGTGGCGTTCATGAGCAGTGCGAGCATGCTGTTCGGGTTGTTCTCGATAAAGGCAAATTTGGTGCTGTCGAGGCTATGGTTGAGTTTTCTTTTGAATTCTGCCAAAGCTGCGCTGTCCTTGATGTTTACCTGTGCGGAATCGAGAGTCCTGTAGTGTGCTCTGTTGAGCTGATGGAACTTGAAAATCAATTCGTTTTCCTTGGAACCTTTCACGCTCATGTGTGTTTGCCAGCCTGATACGTCTGTGACAAACTGCATGTCGAGTTTTTCGTTGTTGTAGACGGCAAATTCGACGTAGTTGCCTTCCGGGTTGGAGAAGAAGTACAGTCCGGGTTTCAGAACGCGGTCCTTGTTTTCGAAAACAAATAATCCTTTTGATGAGATGCGAGCTGTGTCGAATGCGTAGGTTCCGCCGGCGTAGTAGTTGCCCAGATACATCACTGTGTCGTTGCCGCCAATAACTGCAAAGGTGAAGCGATAGCCTTTGTAGGGTTCTTTCTTTTTTGCCTTGGATGCGTTGGCGGTTTGGCAGTTGACGGTGAGCAGGGCGATAATGAGCAGTATTGCAAAATTCAGTTTTTTCATGGTTTTATGCGTTTTATGCAATAGAGGGGTTGCGGTTGCAAATAGTCTTAAAAAAAATCCTAAAAAATACTAAAACGATATAGTAACGCGATAAAGTTAAAAATCGTGTTGAAGCCTAAAAAAAAACTTAAAGTTCTGATTTTAAAAAAAAGTTTGTATCTTTGCATTTTGAAAAAGCTTAATCGATATGAAATATAGAATAGTTCTTGTTGCCGCTATTTTTATGGCTATTAGTGGGCTGGCACGTGCCCAGCGCTTCAATCCCGATATAGAAGAGGAACACCTAAAGGGCCCGGTGAAATCCATGCTGACTACGGTTCGCACGCCGCAGGGCAAAATTGTCGGACATCCGGTGCGCAACAACTTCAACGAGGATGGTTATTTCATTCAAAACACATACTACGACACGGTGGGTAACCCTGTAATCATAGTGGTGTACACTTACGACAAGAAGAACCGTCTTGTAAAGGATCTTCGTACGCACGAGCCGTATAGCGAACTGCTGTCGCAGACGACATACGAATACGACAAGAAAAACCGTACCATTGTTGCCGACATGTTGGGCATTGTGGACTCGCTTGAGGAGAAGACGTTGTACAAGTACGACAAAGACAACAGGCTCCGTTCGGTGACTACCGTTGACGAAAAAGGTCGCGAGGTGGCTGTGACAAATTATGAATATAACGATGTGGGGTATGTGCAGTATGCCACCTATTCGGAAGGCGAGAATTCCATATATAAGGGTACTGACAAATTCCGTTACGACACGGATGGATTCCTGGCCGAGAAGTGTTCCTACTACCTTACCACCCTTCGTCAGGCGTTCCTATATACATATTATTATGATGAACATGGCAACTGGACTCAGGCATACGTCTACCATGTAACGCCGACCGAGGGCTATCTTTATCAGGTGATTACGCGTCAGATTTCTTATTTCGATTAGTTGCTTCGTTTTTCAAGTCGGTACGCGTTGCGTCCGAACCAGATAATGACATCGCATAGGTGCAGGGCATATCCGAAAAGCATATTATTGGAATGCAGTGAGTTGTAATAGTCCTGTATTATGGTGCGTCCTTGAGCGTCGAGTTCGACGGTGTGAGAGTTCTTGTTGGCGACGTAGAGGATGCTCTTCACAAGTTGTGAGATGACGGGCGGGAAAACGTATTGTCCCGGTCGTCCGTAGCGTAGGTTTTTCCCTTGTCCGATATACACGTCGCGACCAGCCAGGTAGAGCGAAGAGTTTGCCAGATTGATTCTGTCGGAGGGCCCCATGACGGCATCGGGCAAAATGCCGATCTTGTTGAGCGCACGAAAGAGGTGTTCCAAAATCCGTCGCAGCTGGGTGTAGTAAAGCACAGCGTCGAAGTTCCGGTTTTCCTCCGGGAAGTGCAGCGCAGTGAGGATGTTCATCATGGTCTGTTTTGCGTCGGGCGGAAAATATTTGTCCATTATGTCGAAAACATCGTGATAAAGGCTTCGGACCTTGTTGTCTTTCTTGAGTGTTACGGCGTGGCGGATTGACCTGCAGAGGTCTTCGATGTCGCTGCTTTTGCGATAGTACAGCCTGCCCCATTCTTTTTCCATTTCCTCACGTTCGCCCATGCCGATGCGGATCATTGTCTTGTCGAAGTCGGGCATGGTGCCGGACGAGAGTACATACCATGGCAGAGACTCTTCGTGCTGGGCAAAGATCACGCTCAGTTCGCGGACCACCTGATATAGAAAGTTGGGGTCGGCAGGTTCGCCGGCATTGAGTACGCAGTAGGCATCGAGTACAATGGCGGAGAAGGAGTCGAAACGGTTTTCGAGGGTCGTTTTCGCACGGTCCCAGCTGTTGTGCTTGAACACGTCGATATCCATTCTGTTGCATTGGTCGATGAAGCCTATGTTGTCTGGCTCCTCATCGATCCAAAGTATGCTGTAGTTTTTTTTCTTCATGATAGGAACGGGTGATGGCTGATTTTCTAATTTCAAAGGTAATAACGGATGCGGAAGGGAATAATTGTGTGCATGCGATTGAAAAATATTTGTTTGTTTAAGTGGTTGGTTATTATGTGATTTTGATGATTTGTTGTAGGTGGATATGAAAATATTTTTGCAGGTTTGGAAAATGTTTGTACTTTTGCAAACTCAAATCAGAAATTTTTTTATAACAATCGTTTACAAAACCACTGTTTAAAACGGCATAATATTCAAGACAATGAAAAAAGGAATCCATCCCTCGAACTACAGACTTGTTGTGTTCAAAGACATGTCCAACGACAACATGATCCTCACCAAGAGCTGCGCCAATACAAAGGACACCGTTGTTTATACCGACGGTAACGAATATCCTGTTGTGAAGCTTGAAATCTCCAACACTTCACACCCGTACTTCACTGGTAAGCTGAAACTGGTTGACACTGCTGGACGCGTCGACAAGTTCATGAGCAAGTACAAGAGATATAACAAGAAATAAAAAGTAGTTTGTTTTAGGTTAAATGTTAGGAAAAAGCTCTTCTCGTAAGAGCTTTTTTTATTGTCTCTGACGACGGAGAGGGGAGAACTTTTTTTCGGAAAGCGAAACATTTATCACTATGAGCCGTAAAAACACATTGTTTTGTGTTATTTGGGACCTCTGGAATTTGTTGTGTGAGGAATTTAAAGTGGGTGCTATTCAGTGAGTTGGTAGAAACAAAAGGCGAATTGTGGAGGTTGCTTATTATGTAAATTACAACTATATATATGAACAATAAGTATATTGACGAACTTTTCAAGGATGTGATGGACTCGGTCAAATTGAGTTCTGCGATGATAGAGGTTGTTCCTATGGCAGAAGGCTCGAATATGGAGGATTTCCTTTTTGAGACAAATCCTCCGAGTCCTGATATAATCCCGATACTTCCAATGACGGGTAACGTCTTGTTTCCCGGAACTATCACGCCTATCAATGTGACCAGAACCATGTCGCTCAAACTGCTTCGTTATGCTGCCGACAAGGGTGATTATATAGGAGTCGTTACGCAACGCAACGAGCTGAACGATACGCCGGACAGAGGCGACCTGTACGATGTGGGATGCCTTGCTCAGGTGGTAAAGGTAATAGACATGCCGAACAACGAGGTCATAGGCATACTGCGTGGATGCTGCTGCTTCCAGCTTGGCGATATTGTATCGAACAAGCCATTCCTGAAGGGAGTGCGTCTTACGGCTACGAATGCCGACAGCGTCCAGAACATGACGAAGGAAGAGAAGGAGTCGGCCCGTATACTTGTGAAGAAGTACTCGTCGTATCTGCGTTCGGTCAATCCCAACGACATAACAATCAAGACTCTGAAAGAGATACGCGGCTTGCGGATGCTGACAAACTTCATTGCTTCGCATATTGATATAGATGTCGCTGCAAAGCAGTCTTTGCTCGAATTGCCTACTTATTCGGAGCGAATTGTGGCGCTGATATCGCATATCAAATCGATGGAGTCGATTGAAAGTCTGCGTCATGAGATACAAGAGAAGACCCAGATAACGATGGACAAGCAGCAGCGCGAGTATTTCCTCAACCAGCAGATGCACGTTATCCAAGAGGAGCTTGGAGGTGCTTCGAACGATGCTGAAATCAGGAATATGCGCGACCGTGCTGCCAAGATGCCATGGTCGGCAGAGGTGGCGGCCCATTTCGAGCACGAGATGGACAAGCTGCTGCGTACGCCGCAGGCATCGCCCGACTATAGTGTGCAGCTCAACTATTTGCACCTGATGCTCGACTTGCCGTGGGGCAAGCGTGGAACATTCAATACCGATATGTCGAAGGCACGCCGTTGTCTGGACCGCAACCATTTCGGACTCGAGAAGATAAAGGAACGCGTGTTGGAGATGATGGCAGTGCTCAATCTGACAGACCAGCGCAAGTCGCCGGTGCTGTGTCTCGTTGGTCCTCCGGGTACCGGCAAGACATCGTTGGGCAAATCCATTGCTGCAGCTTTGGGGCGTGAATATGTGCGTATTGCACTCGGCGGAATACATGACGAGGCCGAGATACGAGGCCACCGCCGCACGTATGTCGGTTCGATGCCCGGACGCATCATCAACGGTATGATAAAGGCAAAAGTCAGCAATCCGGTCTTTGTGCTTGACGAGATTGACAAGGTGCAGGCCAATAACTTCAGCGGCGACCCGATGGCGGCATTGCTCGAGGTCCTCGACCCGGAGCAGAATGTGGCATTCCACGACAACTATCTCGATGTCGATTACGATCTTTCGAATGTCCTCTTCATAGCCACTGCCAATAGCACAGCCAACATACATCCGGCGCTTATCGACCGAATGGAGATGATAGATGTGCCGGGCTACATAATGGAAGAAAAACTCCAGATTGCCAAGAACTATCTGGTTCCACGACAACTCAAAGAGAATGGTTTCAAAAGGACGGACTTCACGTTCCCGTCCGACGTGCTGCGCCATATAATTGACGACTACACCCGCGAATCGGGAGTGCGCCAGTTGGAGAAGATGATTGCGAAAATGATACGCAACAGGGCGGTGCATGCCGCCAGTGGGGAAGAAGTGGAGAAAAGAATAAAGGTGGATGAGTTGCGTCCGGTGCTGGGACTGCCGATTCACCAGAGCGAGCGTCGCGGACAGGAACCGCGAGTGGCCGTGGTTACCGGATTGGCATGGACGCAGGTCGGAGGCACAATACTATTCATCGAAGCCTGTACCTCAAAAGGCAAAGGCAATCTGACGATGACCGGCAACTTGGGCGACGTCATGAAAGAGTCGGCTACACTTGCGTTCGAGTATATCAAGGCCAACGCATCGTCGTTAGGGATAAAAGACACAGTTTTCGAAACCACCAATATCCACATACACGTGCCGGAAGGGGCTACGCCGAAGGACGGTCCGTCGGCAGGTGTCACGATGTTCACCGCAATGGTAAGTGCCTTTACCGGTCGCAAAGTGCGCAACAATTTTGCTATGACGGGCGAAATCACGCTGCGAGGTGCCGTGACCCCAGTGGGTGGCATTCGCGAGAAAATACTTGCCGCCAAACGTGCGGGCATAAGCGACATAATCCTGTGCGAGGACAACCGACGCGACGTGGAGGATATTGATCAGCAATATCTGTCTGGACTCGAGTTCCATTATGTCAATGAAATGTCTGAAATATTGCCACTTGTCCTAATCTGATGAAAATGTTACAAAAATACTCGATATGTTTGCTGTTGTCGATGGCTATGACGCTGCCAGCCACGTCGCAGATTGTGGAGAAGTACAGCGTTAACCGCTCCATCGATTATTCAACAATACCCCAATTTGTCCTGCCGTCAGAGGCCGACGAGATGATGTATGCTGATGGGCGCTTGCATTTTTCGGCAGGCGGCAAGCTGTTTGCGTCGACGCTGACAGACGGCGTTCCCGGTTTCCCGGAGGTGGACACGGTCCTGCTTGAAACGGATTCGCGAATGACGTATGCCGTCAGTCATGACGGGACGGGACGGCTCTATCTGAACAGACACGATTCGAAGGGGAACAGCTACCTCTTCGAGCATTATGAAAAGAAGCCTGGCAAGTATGGCGTTAGGCGTGTGAAGCCGAGTGGTTTCACGTTCACTATAGAGCATCCGGTATTCTCGACCGACGGGCGTGTGATGGTGTTTGCATCCAATTGCCCGTTGGGTTTTGGTGGACGAGACCTCTGGTACAGTGAATGGAAAGACGGTCAATGGCAGTATCCTGAGAATTTGGGAGGTCGCATCAACAGTGCTGGCGACGAGGCGTCGCCGGTCATATATGGCGATTTCCTGCTTTTCTCTTCCAATGGTCGTGCCGGCGGGTACGGCGGATATGACATTTACGCCACGCGTCTTGTCGCCCAAGAGCAGACAGGCGACACGGTCGGGATGTTCCCAATCGGGCGTTGCCCGGTCTACAGTATGAATGCGCCGATGTGTTCGTCGGGCGATGATATCGGATTGACTATTAGTCCTGATGGCACAATGGGGTGGTGGTTTTCGCGCGATGCAGAGGGCAAGCAAGTCCTGAACCGTTTTTCGGGGCGTTTGGATTGCGTGCAGCTGCAGGGTACGGTCAGAGGACAGGACGGAAGCCCATTGGCCGACGCCAAGGTGAAAGTCGTGGATAAAGATGACCGCACATACACAGTCGATGTCGACAAGAAAGGCGAATATGTTGTCTATCTGCAACCTGGCAAGCATTACGATTTGCAGTTCTATGCTCCAGACCATTTCCAGTACCATCTGCCGTACGTGGCCGAGCGCGGGAATGAGAACAATCTGTACTACAGAGATATGGATGATGTCACACTCAATGCTTTTGTTGTGGGACAGATTTACAGATATGCTGATTTGTTCAGTTCGTCGGTAGGGAGTGAGTTGTCGGCAGCGGGCAGAAAGCGGATGGATGCTGTGGCCCGTTTCATTATCGAGAACCCGAACCTGAAAATTGCAATCGAGTCGTCGTTCAACCAAAGTGCCGACATACCGTTTTGTACGCTGGTCAACCAGTCGCGCATACGTGCCATTAGCGACTATCTCTCGTCGAAGGGAGTGCCGTTGTCGAACATTGAGACAGGTAATGGAGCGCCTGAAGGACAAGAGGATATTGAAGATTCGGCAATGCTTTCGGCTGTTGCCGTATCGTCACTTACCATGTCGTTTGTTTTTGTCCGCTGAAGAAAAAACAAGCCCTTTGTTGCGTGTTAAAAAAGGTTAAATTACAGACTAAAATATTTTTATATATAAAAATCAAAATAAAAGTATTATTTTTGCAATTGCAAAAAAAGTGTTTTTATGAATATACAGAGGAAATTCAAAAGCATGGCAGCGATGCTGCTCATGCTGTTTATAGTGTTCAGTACCAATAGTGTAAAAGCCCAGCTTCAGGTAACTCAAGGCTCGTCACTGCCGGCGAACTGGACTATTGACTCGCTGGTGCAAAATGTGCTTGTAGGAACTGGTGTTGAAGTGACTAACGTGCAGTTCAACGGCTCGGCGGGAGCAATAACATGCAATGCTATCGGGTCGTTTACGACGGGAAATACACCGACAAATCTCGGCATTACATCTGGAATCATTATGGGAACTGGTGGTGTCAGTATGGCAGCAGGGAACAACACGAGTGGTTCTTCAAGTGCGGAGTCAGGATGTACGCCAGGAACATCGTCCGAGTTGCTAAACCTTGCAAATGGCAACAGCGTGAACGATTGTGCTGTACTTGAGTTCGATTTTGTACCGCTGTCCGACTCGATAAAGTTCCGCTATGTGTTTGCTTCGGAGGAGTATCCGGAATTCGTTTGTTCGAATTACAACGACATTTTCGGATTTTTCCTTACGGGACTTAATCCTAACGGTGGCATATATAGCAGCAAAAACATTGCTCTGATTCCGGGTACGGAAATTCCGATAGCCATCAACCATGTCAACGGAGGTACATCGGCAGGAACGGCAACACCGTGCTATCTGAACTATTCTCAGTATTATGTCAACAATCAGAGCGGTACGCAGATCCAGTATGACGGATTCACAACAGTACTTACTGCAGAGGCTAAGGTCGTTCCATGCCAGACATACCATCTGAAGATGTGCATTGCCGACTTGGGCGATGGAGCCTATGACTCGGGAGTGTTTCTCGAGGCTAACAGTTTGACGTCAAATCCTATTCAGTTCGATTTTACCAATACTGCCAATCCCACAGCAACCAGCGACCTTTACGAAGGTTGTGAGGCCTCCATCAAGATGATCCGTCCAAATCACTCTTCGTCCAACACCCGCATTGACATCAATTTCTCGGGTACTGCATCCAATGGTGTGGACTTTGCCATCGTCAATCCGTATATTTATTTCCCTGCAAACCAGGATACGTTTGTGTTGTCGATCCAACCATATATGGATAACGTAGCAGAGGGGATTGAATATGCGAAGTTCGTCCTTTCGGCCGAAAACGGATGCCCCAACTCGGATTCGGTGCAGTTCAATATCATTGACACCGACCCGCTTTCGGTGCACATAGAGCGTGACACCTTGATGAACATGACTGCCCAGATCCAGCTTCGTGCCGTGATAGAAGGCGGAATGCCTAATCGAATTATAACATGGACAAACCTGACCACAGGACAGGTACATCCAAGTTCAGCCGAAGCAATCTTGGTGCCGACTTCACCCGATGCACGCTGGTTGTGCTCTGTGCAGGACATGTGCGGCAACTATGGTTCGGACACAATGCTTATAGGAATACGGCGCTATTTTGCACGTATATCGCCTGATACCATCATCTGCGCTGGCGAGCCGCTGACGCTTGGCATCCGCGGTGCAGACAGTTGCGTGTGGTACAGGTATGGCGAGCAGCAGCCTTTTGAACTGTATGACGATACAGTATATGTCCAGCCGACAGAGGATGTGATGTATAAGGTCTATTCGTACATTACATGGAATGGTCAGATATGGGAGGATGTCGACTCGGTACGCATAGTCGTCGTGCAATTACCAGAAGTCCATGTCTCGGCGTCGCCGATAAGGGTGTGCGAAGGACAGTCGACGACGATAACGGCGAGCGGCAGCAACCAGTATTCGTGGGATGGCGGGACCAGCTTTGTCGATGCTTCTTCGCATACATATACGCCCGACACGACAACAATGTACGTTATATATGGTCTGACGGCCGGAGCCGAGTGCTACGGTAAGGATTCGGTACTTATCATTGTCGACACGATGCCCGTAATCAACCTGACCGACGGTGGCGGTGTCTGTGGCGGTGAGAATGCAGAGATCATAGTCACTACAACGGCAGAGACATTCAATTGGGTTGCAAATCCTCCTGATCCGTCGCTTGGAGGCCAGGAGTCGAATGCCCATATCATAGTCAATCCCTCGAGTACAACGGTCTATACCGTCAATGCATCGAACGGAGTGTGCTTCAACAGCAATTCCACCACAGTGGCTGTCGAGCCGCAGCCTGTAGCCCGCGGAGAGGTCTCGCCGAAGACAGTGTCGTTGGGCAATATGGAGGCCGTATTTACCAATCTGAGTGAGCACTCTACGACCTGCAAGTGGGAGTTCCCATACGGCGAAGAGCGTACAGAGGACCGTGTCTCGTATGTGGTTCCTGATGATGTCGACTCGGTGACAGTCCGTTTGTGGGCTTACAATCCGTATCAGTGTTTCGACACCACATCAATTACCGTTTATGTGGACCATTCGACGGTATGGGCACCCAACGCCTTTACGCCAGAGGAGAGCACCAACAACACATTTGCTGTCAAGATGAATGATGTGCAGAGATATCATATACTGATTTACGACCGCAGAGGACAGATTGTTTTCGAGTCGTTCGACCAGGAAAAAGCATGGGACGGAAATGGTCAAAATGGTCAAAAATGCCCAGTGGGAGTGTACACATATATCATCTCTTGCCACAAAATCACCCACCCGTACGATCAAATTATACAGAAAGGAACGGTGGTGCTAATTAGGTAGTTAACGTAAATCATGAAAGAAATTTTCGTGCGAATAGAAAAAAAATTTGGTCAGTATTGCAAAAAGTAGTACTTTTGCACCCGCATTTGAGGAACGAAAAAGGCAATAAAGGTTAACTCGAATGCAATGATCAGTTCGGGGCGTGGCGCAGTTGGCTAGCGCACTTGCATGGGGTGCAAGGGGTCGGAAGTTCGAGTCTTCTCGCCCCGACAGAAAAAGGGTTCTTTCGCTAAGAACCCTTTTTTGATATACAGAGGATAGAAAGTTGATAATTGAAAAGTCTATAACTTATAATTCATAATATAGATCTTTAACCTTTAACCTTTATTCTTTAATCTTTAACCTTTAACCTTTAACCTTTAACCTTTAATCTTTAATCTTTAACCTTTAACCTATAACCTTTAACCTTTCAATGAATATAGAAGAGTTATATGAAATATATCTAAGGACGCGTGACGTGACCACCGACTCGCGCAGGGTCAAAGAAGGAAGTATCTTTTTTGCACTTAGAGGAGATAAATTCGACGGCAATACATTTGTGCCTCAGGCCTTGTCGCAAGGTGCATCGGTCTGCGTGGTCGACAATGCCGACTACAATATCGACAGTCGCTGCATGCTTGTCTCTAACGTGTTGGAGACACTGCAGGAGCTGGCCCGCTACCACCGTAGCCATTTGGACATTCCGGTTATAGGTATTACCGGAACCAACGGCAAGACCACGACAAAGGAACTTGTAAACGCGGTTCTGTCGAAACGTTATAGGACGTGGGCCACGCAAGGTAATTTCAATAACCATATAGGAGTGCCCCTTACGTTGCTTTCGATACCTTCAGATGCAGAGATGGCAATAGTGGAAATGGGTGCAAATCACCCGGGAGAGATTGATTTCCTGTGCAAGATCGCCAATCCGGAATTCGGTCTGATAACCAATGTCGGCAAAGCACATCTGGAAGGCTTCGGGTCGTTCAAAGGAGTGATAAGGACGAAGACGGAACTGTATAAGCATCTGGCTGCAATGGAGGGCGTTATATTTGTCAATTCCGACAATGATATACTGATGGAACGGGCCGAAAAGATGGCTCAGCTGCCGAGCAGTCCATCGGTCCTGCCGGGTGTCGTGCCATCGATACCGGGGGCTGTCCCGTCCGAATATGGCGAGAATTTTGTGCCGCGAGGAGTGAACCTCCCCATGGCTTCAGTAGTGACATACGGCAGCAGCGAACAGGCCGAATGCAAAGGCTCGTTCGTGTCGTCCGATCCATACATGAAGTTCTATTTCGAGGACGACGACAACGTGTATACGGTGCAGTCGCAGCTGATTGGAGGCTACAATTTCGACAATGCAATGGCAGCAGTCTGTGTCGGACGTTACTTCAACGTGGAACTGTTTGACATAAAGACGGCTATAGAGGAATATGTGCCCTCCAACAACCGGTCGCAATACAAGAAAGGCAAGAACAACGACATGATACTGGACTGCTATAATGCCAATCCGTCGAGCATGCGGCTTGCTGTAGAGAACTTTGCCAAAATGAAAGCAGAGCGGAAAGTGGTGATTCTTGGAGAGATGAAGGAGCTGGGTGCAGGTTCGAGAAGTGAGCATCGGGAATTGTACGACCTGGTGCGGAGCTGCGGCTTTGAAGCCATCGTCCTTGTGGGCGAGGAGTTCCGCTTTACGGATGGCGACAATGGCACAAAATGGTTTGCCACAAGCGACGACGTGGTGATGTATCTGAGAGAACATCCCTTTGAGGGTTGCACAATACTCATCAAAGGGTCGAATTCAAACAAAATGTGGCAGATTGAGCCGGAACTATAAAATATTTTTAAAACGGCTGCGTTATCCGACATAGATTAAAGAAACAAACTAATAGAAAATATTAAAATACAAATTCAGAAATTATGAAACGAATATTGATGTTGGCAGCAATTGCCATAGTTTCAATCAGTGGTGCTTTTGCACAGAACACATTCAAAGGCACTATCGTATACAGTGTTGCTTCGACAGGCGAAGAGGCCATGCAGGTCCCGGAACAGATAGCCACTGCAGAAATCAAAGTGTATGACAACAAGGTGCTGACATCCAGTGCGCTGTTTCTTAACAATCCGTTTGCAAGCAATGTGCTGATAGATGGTCACAAGCAGTTCGTATGCATGGACCTTTCACAGTTGATGATGTACTTCTCACAGCAGGACATAGAGCTGGACTATAGCGGCTCGAGCAAAATACTGGTCTCCAACGAGATTACCCAGCAGGAGATTGACAGCCTTACTATTCCTGTGACGGAAGGCTTCTATATTGAATATGTTGCTGGTGAGACCAAGACGATTGCCGGCATGAACTGCAAGAAAGCTGTCATCCATGCATTTGGCGAGGACGGCGAAGACCACGCCACTGTGATTTGGTATTGTGACGAGATTGGTCCCGATATCAACCTTATGTTCAACGGTATCAAGGGTGTGGCAATGGAGTATTCGATAAATCTTGGCGAGGGCCGTCAGCTGACACTCACCGCCACTGAGGTGAAGAAGGGCAAAGTGAAAGAGGTCGACATGCTTCTGCCGAGCGGCTATGAGAACATATCGACTGAAGATTTCACACGCCTCTTTGAGCAGATACAGGAAGAGTTGAAGTATCTGCAGGAAGAATAGGCGAGACTACCCGAAGGATTACTGTCCGGAAAATCTCCAAAAGAAACCATAAACATAAGGCAACTTTTAGAGTCAAGTGTCTGAGACATAAGTGTTATATGCACATCGATGCAAACAGGTATGTTTGCTGATACGGGATAGCATGGATGTCAAGGACCGAGAGGTTGCCATAACCAATCAATAGAAGGCGTATGCCGAAGAAAAAGAAAAAAGTGAAACCCACCAAAGAGGGAGGCCTGAAACATTTTCTGGTCTCCCCTCAGTTTGCTGTTACGCGAGGAGCATTCTATATGCTGCTTGCTGTTTTTGCATTTGTCGCCATAGTCAGTTACACACTGTCGTACATCGTTGGAGGTGTTGAGCCGCTTCGAACGACAAATTGGCTTGGAACATTTGGCGGGTGGATTGCGTCGCTGACAGTCAGCGGTGCGTTTGGCATAGCCTCTATGGGGCTCTGTTTCCTGCTTTTCGTTTATGGACTTCGACTGATATCGAAGAACAGGGAGCGTAAGCCCAGCAAGGCACCGAGGAGCAACCTTTGGAATGACGACCGCAAGTTCCGCAAAACGCTGTGGTCTTCATTGTTTTGGGTTATGTGGCTGTGCACTACAATAGGCTGGATAGCCAATCCCGAATCGGGAAGTCAGGATAATGTAGGAGCGGCATTGGCGGGAGTCGTCGGAACCGAGCTTGCACGAATGCTGATGGGCTTCCTTCATATAGGACTGCCTATTCTGCTGCTGTTTTTGGCTATACTGTTCCTTGTGATGGTGCACCATGTGCATATACCGTTGCCAGAAAGGAAAGAACGTCCACAGGAGAGCGCTGTTGCGCCTGAAGTCACCAGCGATGTTGAAGACGAGGAGGAAGAGGAAAACGAGGAGGAAGAGGTGAAGAAAGCGGGCTTTTTTGCACGGCTGTTTGGTCGTGCAGGCAGAAGCGACACCGATGATGAATCCGATGAAGATGAAGAAGATGACGATGAGAGCACTCCGGTAAACGATAAAGGCGAAGGTGCCGAATTCGAGTCCGATTCGCATTTGGACGACATAGTGCTTGACAGGGTAAGTCGCAGGATAGGAGAGAATAGAAACGAAAATGAAAACGGCCTGCGGCCCGAAAACGTTGACGAAAACGAAAACGTTGACGAAAACGAAAAGGTCACTTTCAGTATAGACGATGAGTTTGAGCGTGTGAACAGACGGGCGGGACACTCGGGCGAGCCGATATTCACGGTTGCCGATCCCGAAAGCATGCGAACGACAGGTGGTTCGGAGGAACCGGTAGAAGAAACGGAGCATGATCCCGACGACTATAGAGTGCATTATGGCATCGACGAGCCATACGATCCGAAGTTGGATTTGAAGGATTTCCAGATGCCTACCACCGAACTGCTTGAGGACTGGGAGCAGAAGAATGTTAAAGTGTCGAAGGAGGAGCTTGTAGCCAACAAGGACCGCATTGTCGACACGCTGCGCGACTATGGTATCGAAGTTACCGAGATTTCGGCCCAGCCGGGACCTACGGTGACGCTCTACAAGATAAAGCCAGCCCGAGGTGTGCGTATCAGCAAGATACAGGGACTTGAAAACGACATCGCCTTGTCGTTGGCAGCCCTCGGAATACGTATAATTGCGCCCATACCGGGCGAAAGCAACATCGGAATCGAGGTTCCCAATGCCAAGCCGCAGATTGTTGCTATGAAGACCATGCTTGAGAGCGAGGAGTTCCGCAAAGCCAAAATGGAGCTGCCTATCGCCTTTGGCAAAACCATCAGCAACGAGTGCTTTGTCACCGACCTTGCCAAGATGCCACACCTGCTGATGGCAGGTGCTACGGGTACTGGTAAGTCGGTGGGTCTCAATGCTGTGCTTGCGTCGCTGCTCTATACCAAGCATCCGTCGGAGTTGAAATTGGTCCTTATCGATCCAAAGAAGGTTGAATTCTCGCTCTATTCCAAAATCGAGCGGCACTATCTTGCAGTGATGCCCGACGAGTTGGGCAAGGACCCTGACAAGCGAGAGCCAGTAATCACGGATGTGAAGAAGGTGGTCCGCACGCTGAACTCGCTGTGTATCGAGATGGATACGCGCTACGACCTGCTCAAAGCTGCCAAGGTTCGCAAAATAACAGAATATAACGAGAAGTTCTGCAAACGTATGCTGAATCCGGAAAATGGACATCGTTATCTGCCGTATATCGTTGTTGTTATTGACGAGTTTGGCGACCTTATCATGACGGTCGGCAAGGAGGTTGAATTGCCGATCTGCCGACTGGCGCAGTTGGCGCGAGCAGTCGGCATACACCTTATCATAGCAACGCAGCGTCCTACAACCAACATCATCACAGGAACCATCAAGGCCAACTTCCCGGCACGTGCAGCATTCCGCGTCACCAGCGGCATCGACAGCAAAACCATACTTGACACCGGCGGTGCACAGCAACTTATCGGACGCGGAGACATGTTGATATCGTTGGCAGGCAAAGACCTGGTGCGACTTCAGTGTGCGCTTATCGACACTCCGGAAATAGAAAAACTTGTGCAGTTTATAGGTGACCAGCGCGGATATGCTGATGGCGAAGGCTTTGTATTGCCCGAATACCTCGACGAGAACGATGCACCGAACAAGGAGTTTGATGCCAAGGCGAAAGATGAGTTCTTCAACGATGCAGCGCGTCTGGTGGTAGCTTCGCAGTTTGGCAGCACCTCGCTGTTGCAGCGCAAGTTGTCATTAGGATATAACCGTGCGGGACGAATTATCGACCAGCTTGAAGCTGCTGGGATAGTAGGCCCATACAATGGGTCGAAAGCGCGCGATGTGCTGATAAAGGACGAGGTGACGTTGGAGGAGATATTGCGGAATCTATAGGAATAGAGGAGTGACGAGCGAAGCAGAATATATAGCGGGACACAGTAGTGCGAGCGATTCGGTGCTCGACGCCATCGAGCGGTGGGCAGGGCTCCATACCGCGCAGCCGCAGATGATATGCGGTCCGCAAGAGGGATGCTTGCTGACGATGATGAGCCGGGCGTTGAATGCCGCACATGTTGTTGAGATAGGCACGTTTGTTGCGTACTCAACGATATGCATAGCTCGTGGAATGCAGCAAGGAGGAGTGCTTCATACCTTTGAGGTGAACGAGGAATATGAGGTTCCGATACGACGTCATCTGAAGATGGCCGGAGTCGAGGAGAAGGTCAGGCTGCACATAGGCGATGCCCTGAAGCTGTTGCCGGAACACCTGTCGGAGGAGAAGAGCCCAATCGACATGGTCTTTATAGATGCCGACAAAAGGAGTCTGGGGGAGTATTACGAGATGGTGGTACCGCATGTGAGGCGCGGAGGGCTGGTTTTGATTGACAATGTGCTATGGGGCAATAAGGTGTTGGACAGGGAGCGATATCATGACAAGGACACAATGCTCATAGATGGATTCAACGAAAAGGTTGCGAAAGATAAACGGGTTGATAATGTGCTGATTGGGGTGCGTGATGGCTTGATGGTATGTAGTGTTTTGTAAATTTTTTTCGTTGAATACAAAAAAATAGTTATTTTTGCAATGATTATCGGACACGAAACAAGAGAGTTTTAGAGTATAAAGATTAAAGTATAAAGAGGTTTGAGTGCGATAGTCAAAGTAGTAGAAAATAGTAAAAATAAATAAAATACAAAATGAAAAAGATTTTAATGTACTGTGTAGGAGTGTTGGCAGTGGTGTCGGTCACGTCGTGTTCGAAAGAGCGCGAATGCCGTTGTGCTGTCATGGGAGAGACATACGAACGAGTAATTAAGATAGACAAAGGCACGTGTGAGCAGTTGCGCTACGTGCTGTATGACCTGCATTCGGTGACGTCGCACGACGTTACGGATTCGGTGTTGTGTACGGATTATTTCGGACCGGCAGAGAATGGTGCTGCTGGGACCGGTACGGGAAATGGAGCAGCTGAAAACGAATAAAATAGGACAATTATGAAGAAGAGAAGTGTTATAGCCATAATAGTAGCCGTAGTTGTAATAGTTGCAGTCGGAGCGTGCAAGAAAAGCCGTTACTGCCATTGTGTAAGTGACAACTACACGATAGTTATCAATGCCGACACGGTGACGCGAGCCGATACGGCAGTTGTGAATGTTGATCGCGGGATGAAATGCGACCACATCAATGAGATGACATTCAGGACAAAAGACACGGGTCCTGTGATATATACGGTACGTAAGGTCAAGTGCAACGAGTTGGATGTCGATACAGTTGCTGTGTTGCCGTAGTTTGTGGGGATAAGAGAGAGAAGACTTGAGTTCCACAAAAGTTGCGGAATGATTTTTCAATCCGTCGGGGGCGGCTGTAGTCGAACCGAGGATTGCACAGATGTAGAATCTAAATGTTTTTTGATATGCGGAAGGCTCTTGTTGTCGGTGCTTCAGTATTGAAGATATTGGTCGGAATGCTGTTTGTTTTTTCGGCGGTATCGAAGTTTGTATCCATAGATGTTTTTGAGATATATGTATACAGTTTCGGGCTGTTTTCATTGACGGCCTGTTTCTATTTGTCGCGTTTGCTCATAGCCGCGGAGCTGATACTTGGAGCGGCGCTGATATCGCATCGGTTCCATAGGTTCACGACGGTGACGACGTTGCTGTTTCTCCTGTGCTTCGTTGGATTTCTGGTGTATGCACACGTCATCGGTCGGACAGACAGCTGCCATTGTTTTGGGGAACTTGTACCGTTCAATCCAGTGCAGTCGATCATGAAGAATGCGGTGTTGATACTGTTGCTGTTGTTTGTGTGGAAATACACTGACCGAGAGTGGTATCCGCGATGGTGGCTTGTGTTGACGATATATGTTGCGACGGCAGCGTTGTTGACGTTATACATGATATACTCGCTGCACATTTTAGACAAGTTGGCGCTGGTGATGATGCTTGTAATGGCAGTTGTAGGGGTGCTTGGTTCGATGCGTTATTACGGCCGTTGGTACGTTGTGACAGCGCTTGTTCTGACGCCTATAGTGACGACGTTCATCCTTACGCCACCGGACAGCTGGTTCTATAGGGGTGATAGGGAGCCGTACGACGAGGAGCTTTTCATGCAGCAGGTGCGTGGAGAAGAGGTAAAGCCAGTGGAGGTTAGTGACACGACAGCGGCGGAGGAACTGAGCGTCGACAAATTGTCTGAGATGGGATTGGAGAGAGGCAATCATGTTGTGGCTTTTTTCAGTCCATCGTGTGGCTACTGCCGATTGGCGGCGTGGAAGCTGTCGACGATAGTGTCGCGTAGCGGAGCCGAAGCGGAAGGGGTTATGTATGTGTTTCCGAAGGTTGTGGACGAGAAGAGCTATGAGCTGTTCTATGAGATGTCGCATTCGGAGCGTTTCACAGAGAGACGGATAGACAAGGAGGTTTTTGTGCGGATTACGCGAGGGTCGTTTCCGCTGATACTGTTGATGAGAGACGGTGAGGTTGTGTCGTCGTATTCGTATAGGAACATTGACGAGAAAGCGATAGGAGAATTTCTGTTGTCAGGAGAAGAGATATGAAAACGAAGAAGATATATATGCTGATTATAGCTGCTGCGCTGCTTGCGGTGTCGTGCGGTAAGACGTGCCGATGCTATCGTTATGACGGCAATGTGGACGAATTCGATATGTCGCAGCTGGAAGAGGAGGAGACTTCGTGTGCCGAACTTGAGCTGATTGATTTCGGACTCACATATTCTCTGTGTGAGAAGGTCGCGTTTTAGGGTCGTGTCGATGCAGAGGAGCAGTCCGACAGACACAAGTGTCTTGCTACGAATTAGTAAAAACCTGTGATCAAGTCCAGTGGACTCGTGAGTTGAGCTCCGCATAATTTCCCGCTTTGCGGATTAATCCGACAGGAGCCCTTTTTCTTGCTGGTGAAAGATGAGGTATTTTTGTAACAAAACATGTGTTGAAAATCAATGTGTTGCAAATGCCCAAAGTTGAGGATTTCGGTATTGCTGAGGGTGCTGTTCAGATTGTCTGTTATGTTGCTGTTTCGGTGCAAAATGGTTTGTATTTATGGAGTTAATGCAAAAGCGGCGGTTTTATTGCGAAATTGGCTGGCAGCCTGTTGCGACGGGATTTTAACCATCGGATTGAAGAATATAATTGAATCGTGTTTGCGGATTGCAAATCCTTATATTAAGCAGCGTCGGATTACAAATCATGAGCGGTCGAAAGATTCTTGATTAACAGTTACCCGTTAATAATAAGGCGGCGGCGAGTATGCTAAAGATAGGGTAATGGTGTTATCAAAAGAAAAGCCTTATAGCCGTGCAATTAGATGATAT
>JAFXAD010000047.1 GCA_017522065.1 Bacteroidales bacterium | reverse complement strand
CGCAAAGAAATGACCGCCCCGTCGAAATTCGTTTCTCTTTTCTCCCGATTTGTAAAACGCAATATGGTACGCAAGCATCCCTGCTTGCGAAATAAACATTTCCCTTTGCCAATTGAAAAAAATGTCGTAACTTTGCACTCGCAAAACCACTAAAACCACCATCCTGAAAAGAAAGCTATCATTTTTCCCGTATTTACAGCTATCTCCTTCCACATCATCGACCTTCAGAAACAAATCGACGAACTGAACCGACAAAAATAAACAACTATGAAAACCAAGGCAATTATATTAATGATCTGCTGTTTTTTCCTGTATAACTGCGGCTCAAAATGCGATGGGTACGCTCCTGAAAACGTCAAGATTTCATGGACGGAATATAACACAGAACGAGCTGTAAACAAATATTTCAAATATCCTAAAACAGCGGCACTTCACAAAAACGATACCGTTTTGATTTGCGGATATATTTTGGGGGAAGACGACACTGGATACTATCGCTCTTTATATGAGAAGCCAGTTAGATTTTTAAATGATGACGGTGAGGAAATGTGCATTGTAGTGGTTGATATAACAGACGACCCGGATGACCGTTTTGACGGAAGAGCCCACCCCGGAAGACATTACAGTCCAATATTCGGTTCGTTGGAACAAATGGAATGGCTAAAAAACTATAAAGCGGGCACGAAAATATTCGCAAAAGTATTCTGTGCAGCATCCGACCCTATGGATGACAGCGGATGTACCTGGTTAATTAAAATGCACGCTATAAGTTTTTCAACAGAAATATGATAAGCTATGAAAAAAACTATAATCATCATCGACCTGCAGAAACAAATCAACAAACTGAAACAACAAAATAAACAACTATGAAAACCAAGGCAATTATAGCAATCATTTTGCTGTGTATTATCTTCAACGGATGCAGAAAACCAACAGAGTGTAAAACGTCACATTGGCCAGAGCCCGGCGTGACAATCTCATGGGATGGGTGTAATGATGTCAAGACTTTGAAAGCGTATTTTGATTGTCACGACAGCGCAATCATAATTAATAAATATAGAAATATAGAGGTATGTGGATATATAAAAAAGGACCGCCTAACACATATGTTGGCAATATGTTCTGATGCACTAATGACGCCGGATAATAACATACCAATCTACTTCCCAGATGGTGCACCATGGCCATCGTATGACACTACCTGTATGTCAAAAGTGACAGCCTATATATCCGCGCCCATCGATTGGAATGAGGTATGTTGCAATTGTAAATTGCTTTTAGATATTATAAAGATTGAGAAGTTATGAAATGCACACTATTACATCGCACGTCACCGCCACCTGCCCGACATCCCCTCGGCTGCAGAGGTGGAACAGCAAGGCATAGACCTCGGCCAGATGAACGCCATGCTGCTGCAGAAAGTAGAGGAACTCACTCTCTACATCATCGACCTGCAGAAACAAATCAACGAATTGAAAAAACAACAAAAATAAGCAATTATGAAAACAAGAGTCTTTTTAATAATGACGGCCGTTTTGATGCTCACATCATGTGACAAATTGTATTATGCAGACCGTCCTCCAAAGAAATGGAACAATCATTACGTTGATCCATATTATATTTTTGAACATCGCCACACTTTAGCTTGGGGCGACACTGTCATGATCTGGGGTTGGCTGGATCAAGAAGCAGGGTTCGATGATGATTTTATAAATATCAAAGATGACTCTTCTTTTGTTTGGGATGGTCGCCAAAAGTCATTCAGTCACTTCGCACAGATTTCAAGATATGTCAATAGTGTTTTAATTGAAATACCCGATGATAGGCCTTGCAAAGTGTATGCAACCGCAATATTTTATCATTATGCTGTCGAATGCCAATGCGATTGGGTCTATGGTTTTAGACTATTAAGAGAAGAAGACATTATATTTGAACCAATAAACCCTAACAACGATGAAAAGTAGGAAATACATAATACTAGTCTTTGCACTATTGGTTGTACCTGCCGAAATGACAGCACAGAATAGAATTGACTAAAACCAAGCTGTGACTGTATCTACTAATTTTCTAAGAAGCATTGGTTTATCTACAGGACAATTGTTGAATATTGAGGAAGATTATTTAAACGACACACTCTGCCTTTATTGCGTTCATTACAGTCAATAAGTTTTTCAACAGAAATATGATAAGCTATGAAAAAAATATAATCATACTCGACCTGCAAAAACAAATCAACGAACTGAAACAACAAAAATGAGAAAAATTATTTTATTTATCATTATATGCTCTTTGGCCACATATAGTTGCAAAGATTCAGAAACAAATGTGCCAACATTTCTTTTCGAAATTGTGGAAGAACAAGAATCTGATATTGTTGACGTTTCATCGTATAACTATCATGGCGAAACCGTATTTCTGCTGTCTGTAAAGGACCAATTCAGTTCCGACTACGGTATTGCTAAAGCATTATACAACAAAAAAGGATACTTGATAGGACTGGCCTACTTTTCAATGTCAACACATCTGAACTGGTCTCCTGGATTGGAAGATTTTGAGACTGCCGCCGAGTTCACAGCTCTGCTTTGGCGTAATGGAGAATGGTATATTTAAGCGACACACAACAAAAATCATCAAAAAGTCAGGCAAAACGACATCCCTAAAATTTGAGAAACAATGAGCACAAAACGTTGTTATCCTTTCCTGATTCTATGCTTGTTCTTGTCTTTTCGGACATTTGCACAAGACAGCTCCCCCTTGTCACATGGATATAGCTTCGGTCTAATGGCTGGTGTGGACTCTTACGACAGGTGGCATCTTTTTTTTCCAAGTTTTCTTATTGCTGACGCTTCGTCTCCGTCTGAGGGATATTCGTCGGTATTCGAAGTGGATATATGCGTTTTCAAAGATATATCGAATTATTGGAGATTGACAGGCGGTTTGTCGTTCCAGCATTCAAACACGTTCAAGCAAAACGACAATATATGGCTGTATGGTGGACAGTTCCACCAAAACTATTTGGCTATTCCAGTCAGTATCGAACATTGCAAATATAATTTATATTTTGGGGCTGGTATGGAATTGGCATACGAGATGTATCGTAGCAGCACATCGCATTACCCAGTTGGCGTTGTGAGAGCCTCTCATTTTTTTCTGGCCCCTATTGTCGATATCGGATGGAACTTCCCGTTGCCAAACGGAAAAGACCTTCAAATAGGTTTCCGGACCTCATGTGGAATTCTCAGATATTACAATTATAATGAGCAGTGTGATTTAATGCCAGAGGAGAGACACTACAATAGATATCATGCGATGCCAACTATGCTTCTGTATTCTAAGCTAAATTTCAAAACACGTTAACTGCTGGCGGCCGAGCCGTCAGCGGTGCATGCATATATTGGCAGCATATTCTGAATTGCGTTATAGCGACTGCGTGCTCGGTCGGCTTAGGAACTGACAGGATAATCAAGAAGAATACTTTCGTAGCATACGAACAGAAATAAAAAAATCGTAACTTTGCACTCGCAAAAACACAAAAACCACCATACTGAAAAGAAAGCTATCATTTTTCCCGTATTTACGACTATCGCCTTCCACATCATCGACCTACAAAATCAACAAACTGAAACAACAAAAGTAAAAGAATATGAAAACCAAGACAATTATAGCAATCCTTTTGCTGAGTATTATCTTCACCGGATGCAGAAAACACGAATGCAATGCGCTCTCGTGGACAGACTACAATACTGTCGAAGATGTGTGGTGTAACTTCAAGTATCTTAAAGGTGAAAGTATGGCACATAAAGGAGACACTTTAAAAGTGTATGGGTGGTTATTCGACAACTCGTGGGAGAATGCACCACATGGAGGGATTCTGACAAACAGAAAAGATATACAATTCAGTCATAATAGTTCTTTACTGTTTTCAAATCCTTATGTTCTAATAGAAACGTATCCTATGCCATTTGATTCAATAATGCCAGAAAATCCATACGATTCTTTTGTATATGCTACTGGTACTGTCCAATATGATCCAGAAAGTAATGATTTTCTTATATCAACAGGACAACTAATAACAATGAAGAATTATGAAAACTAAAATAGCAGTCGCAATTATATTAATTTTATGTTGGAAGTGGTCGTTGTGTCAGCAAGTTACAATAGAAGAAGCGATTGCTGTAGCAAAAACAGAATTGCTTTACACAAAGGGATTTGATGTCAATGTTATAGATGTACATCAATTTGACAGCAATGGGCATACTTTGCTATATGAGAATGTAAGCGACAATTTTTCACCAGAGAAAAACCAAGGTTTTTCTTCTACACGATACTACAAAAACAACCATTCCTGTTTTTGGGCAAAAACCTTAGCCGTCATATCTGGAGTATCGTTTGTCACCGGAACTTGTTTCATCGCGTGGGCCAGAGGCTATGATTATAACAAAAACCATTACAGAACAGATGGAGAGGGTCCTGTTGATCTGACAGTGCCATTCAATACAGCCATAGGGCTTTTGTTTTACACTGTTTCTGTCGGGACTGCCATCCCCGCAATCGTGCTTTTCAAAAAAACCGGGAAAAACACGGAATCCGCCGTGCAACTATCCCAAAACGGAGGTCATTTGTTTGCCAATGGTTACGAATGCAAATTAGGTGTATATCCTGGCGGATTAGGAATTAATTTTGAATTTTGATTATTATTTATGGCGACCTCTATAATCGTTTAATTATCTTCGTTGACATTTCTTTGGCTCTGAAAAGCAAACAAGTTTTCTTTTCTCTCGCTTTGCGAAACGTTCGCGTTTTGTTTGCAAAACAAAATCCTTAATGGCAACATATTAATTCGTTCAATTCGTTTAATTCGCCGTTTGAAAAGTAATTATTAGAGGTGCCCTTATGAAAAAAAACACAAATACTTCTCATAACCATCCCCACAATAAATACATAAAATGGGCAGACACGGCGTGATTTCGCAAAAATATTCTGGAAATATATGTAAGCAAACCCAATCATAGCATTGATTTAGACATGTAACATCCAAAATAATGATATTTTTATGTCCTCTAAATCATTTTTTTCGTATATTTGCAATTTCAAATCTAACGTTAAAACTATAGCCGAAAGACATATTAACCTATTGTATAACTTTAACTTCATATACAGAATCTTGTTGTCGGCCGAGCCGACGGCACACCACGAAAACGAAGACGAAAATGAATATAAAAATTAATACTGCTGATTCCAAGACAATGGTGACCCTCGACGGTCGTCTCGACACCTCCAATGCCGACCAGTTCCAACAAGACATCGCCCCTCTTATGCAAGGCGACAAACCAGATATCGACATCGACTGCACTGGCATGACCTACACCTCGTCGCAAGGCCTGCGCCTTTTCCTCACCCTACAGAAAAGCGTGATGGCCCGTGGCGGCAAAATGGTCATGCGCAATATGAACCCGCAAGTCAAAGAAGTGTTCGACATCACCGGGTTCTCGAACATCATCACCATCGTCTGACAGCTTACGCGAGTTTTAAATCTTATCTTTGGACAGAAAGTGAAATTCCACACAATTTGTTTTTGATTTGTTTGATTTCTGCTCGAAGAGCATTATGATTATTTCGAGGCTGACCATCGTTAGCTAACAACACAAAAAACAGCAACGCCAATGAAGCTGGACATGCACGGCGAAATGATACTCGACCAGTATCGCGACAATCTCCCAGTCTACAACAGAATCAAGGACATCGCCCTTGATTCCATTCAAAAATGCCTGGCCGACAACGGCATCATCGTCACAGGCCTCGAAGGACGCATAAAGACCGAAAAAAGTCTCACTGGCAAACTTGAACTCAAAGGCTACAAATACCGCACCGTCGAAGACATCACCGACATCGTCGGCCTTCGTATCATAACCTTTTTCAGCGACGAAGTCGACATAATCTCCGCCCTTGCCGAAAAACTGTTCGACATCGACTGGGAAAACTCCGTCGACAAACGCAAGATGCTCGAAATCGACCGCTTCGGCTACATGTCGCTCCACTACATCTGCCGTCTGCCCAAAAGCATCTGCGACGACCCCTCGACGCCACAGCTAAACACCCTGCGCTTCGAACTGCAGATGCGTACCGCCCTCCAGCACGTATGGGCCAACATGCAGCACGACACCGGCTACAAGAGCGATGTCGAAATCCCCATCCATTACCAGCGCAGCCTCAACCGCCTCGCCGGCATCCTCGAACTCGCCGACGAACAGTTCAGCCGCATACGCAAGGAAATCAACGACTACCGCCGCAACGTGCAGTCGCTCGTCGCCAGCGGCAACTTCAACGAAGTGCCCCTCAACGGCGACACCTTCCGCTCCTACAGCGAACTCCAGCCCTTCAAACGGCTCGTCGACAAGATTGCCACCATCAACCAGGCTGAGATATACGACGACAGCATCATGCCATACTATAAAGTGCTCCTCCAGATGGGAATGAAGACCATTGGCGACATCGAACGCATGCGCATAGAGAACAGCGACAGTGCCTACCAGCTCGCCCTCATCCAACTCGCCGGAACGGGACTCGACATCATCGCCTACTCCGTCGCCCTGCAGAACATCTGCATCGTCCATATCCTCAAGCAAGGCTTTGGCGAAGCGGGACTCGTTCGCATGTTCGACTCCCTCTATGGCGAATCGGACTACAACATCCAGCGCGCCGCACGCATCTACCAGCAAGCCCAAAAAACAAACTTTTTCGTTAAGCCGAACGCAGACAAGCTTGCTTGTATGCTGAGGCGAGAAAAAGGCCCCTTGAAAAGGAACATACTATGAACAACCCCTTAGACACCAGCCTCTTCGACCGCGCTGCACAATTTGCTATCCTGGCCCATAGCGGCACCGAACGTCGTGCAAAGGGATTCCCATACATCGTCCACCCCATGGAAGCCGCCACCATTGTCGCTTCCATAACCAACGACCCCGAGTTGCTCGCCGCAGCCATACTTCACGACACCGTAGAGGACACCGATACAACCATCGAACAGATCGAAACCCTCTTCGGCCCACGCGTGGCGCGACTGGTACTTCACGACACAGGCACCAAAGACCACAGCCTCTCCTGGCACCAACGCAAACAGCTGCAAATCGACAAGATAGCCGACAGCGACCGCGACGGCATGATTGTCGCTCTTGGCGACAAGCTCTCGAACATGCGCACCATCGCGGCCGACTACCATACCATTGGCGACGACCTCTGGAGCCGCTTCCACACCCCAGGCGGCAAAAGCGACATCCACTGGTACTACCGCAACCTGGCCCAAGCCCTTTCCCCACTGTCCGACACCCTCCCCTACCAAGAATTCACACGCCTTATCGACAGCACTTTCGGCAAAAAATCATAAATATTTCAAGTACCATGTCAGATACGGGGTCAAAAATGTGTATATTATAAGTAATGCTTCACCCAACACAGATGACCGACCGCGAGACTCTATTCACATCCCTACTTAGCCGTCACCGCCCTATGCTGTGGCGTATGTGTTGGCGTCGCTCAGGCAGGGACACCGAGTGCTGCAAAGACCTTATGCAAGAGGTATCCATCGACCTGTGGAACCATCTCGACAAACTGCGCCCCGAAGCATCGCCCCAGCAGGAACGAGCATGGGTCGGCTGGAGAGCCCGATCTACATTTTTCCGCATCGGACGGTCAAAGCGCCCCCCGACAGAACCTCTTACCGACCACATAGCCAACAGCCTGAAGGACGACTCGCAAAGCCATGCCAACATTATCGACAGCTACATCGCCTCTCTCAGCGACAACGACCAGCAGCTAATGCAACTCTACCTTGAGGGCTACAACGCCGACGAGATTGGACAGAAAATAGGCACCAGCCGCGATGCCGTCTATCAGCGCATGCACAGGGCCATCAAAAAGATGCGGTACACGGTACTTATCCTTGTCCTTCTGATTACGGCCGGAGCCACCGCCATCGCTGTCGTCCCACAGTGGGACATTATTTTCAGCAACAAATGGGGAGGCCTATGGCACGAAAACAAAGACAAAGACGAAGACGAGAACGAAAAGGCCTACGACACGAAAACGAAAACGGGAACAACTTTGGACGAAAACGATGACGAAAACGAAAACGAGCCACCGACTTCCGTCACAAACGCCAAAATCACCTCTATTGAACGCCTCCCGGTTATCGACATCTCGCAACTGTTGCCATCTTCCGACACGATATACGTACCCGCTGCCGACAGCAAACTTGCCCTATCCATCAATGGCGACAATATCATCATCACCGGCAATACGGGCGAGACAGTCAGGATCTACGACATGAGCGGGAACCTTGTGGCAAGTGGTGTCGCCGACGGGCTGTGCATCCTCGACCCCTTCCCCAAACACAGCCTTGTGCTGCATCTGACGGACTACTACTTCCGCCTTCAGATAGGCAATCGCGAGGAGATTCTGTTAGTGCTTTAGCGGCTTCTCTTCCCCGCGCCATGCCCGTTTCCTGTGAAAAAAAGTTAAAAAAAACGTAACTGTATTGAATTTATTTTTTTTTCGTATTTTTGCAAAGTTTTTGATAAGCCGAGAGTAGAAGGAGCCTGCTCACTATCCCGAGGTGAGAATGCTGAGACTGCGAGGTGGAGGTGACAGCGGCAGGCACACGACACATTGACGCCATCCGAGCCGACGGACGCATGGTGGCACTGCATGGTACAACTATTTACTTCCTGGGGATATACTATTTACAGGCTTAATAAATTGGCTTTCACTAGAAAATTACTAATATTTAAATATATATGAATATAAAAAAAAGATTTTTGCTAATATGCGGATGCTTGCTTTTCACTGCCATGGATTGCACCAAAGATGGACCGAATGCGCACCATCGTATAAAGTTTTACAACGATGCTGATTATGCTATATATCACGGTGAAGATTTTAATTATCCCGACACTTCTCTTTTGCATGTACAAGATGTCACGATACCTGGATGGAATTTAAAAGTCGAACCACACCACCGTTCACACAACGATGCACTTATGCAGTGGGATCCTTACGAGATTTTGTTTGGCAACGATTTCGATACATTGATGGTGTTTGTTTTCAATGCAGACTCATTGACTTTTTACGGATGGGACTATGCAAAAAACAACAATCTCGTTTTGCAGCGTTACGATTTAAGCTTGAGTAATTTGCAGCAACTAAACTGGAGTCTCCACTTCCCTCCAACTGAGGAGATGCGCGACATAAAGATGTGGCCACCATACGGAACATACGACTCAACCGGACATAGAATAAATTAACGGCCACGGGGCTGCCACGCTCAGGGCTCCTCCACGCGCTCCACTGGAGCTTGTGACTTTTTTAATGTGTCAAACGGCACATCCAACCACGCCGGCCTATGGCTGGCAAGACCAGACAACGTAGGGCCGCCGCTCAGGTCTTTGCTTGCGGGACCCGACAGCATCAGAGTCTCCACACTGTTAAGGTTCCAGAGGCGCGGATCGTCGGGCGAGACTATCGGTTTGTAAACCGCTTTAGGATTGGGTCGTTCAGCATTGACAACCGCCGGCTTCAGGGTTTTGTACTTCAGCGAGTCCATAGCCAGGGCAATATTGACCAATGAGCTTTGCGCAAGCTGCAGTTCCGCATAATGGAGCGACTTGCCTTCCGCCACGACAGAGATGCTGTAGAGCCCCACAGGCATCATTCCAACGCTGTAAAAACCCTTGTCGTCGCAGAACACGATGGCTTTGGCCTCGCCATCCTGCATAAACTGCACCTCGCACATGGTTATGGGATTCTTGGTGGCCACATCCACAACAAATCCTTCAACCCAAACGCTGTCGACATCGGTGTCGGGTTGTTGCGCCACAACAGCAAGTGGCAGCAGGCAGCACAGCAAAAACAGTATATTCAGTTTCGTCCTCATTTTATGTTTAGTGTTAGTGGGGATTTTTGCAAACTAATCATGATCACTTACCGACACCTCTAATAATTATTTTTATAACGGCGTGGTATGCCTGCGAATACCTAATGAGTTAAGAAAATGCAATGAGCAATTGTACGAATTTAGCGAATTAATTTGTTGACAATAAAAAATTTGTTTAGCAAGCAAAACGCTAACGTTTCGCAAAGCGAGAGAAAAGAAAACTTGTTTGCTTTTCAGAGCCAAAGAAATGTCAACGAAGATAATTAAACGATTTTTTGGAGGCTGCCTTACTATATTTTTGTTTCAGCAGCTGCAGTGGCAGCGAGTCGATGGGTATCGTATTGTATCGCCCCCAGAAATCCTTGTCGTAGCTGCTGATTCCAAATGCACTGGGCAGCAACTGTGGATGTACAGGCACCTGCCTATCGTTGTTTTCGTCATTGTTCCCATTGGCACCAATCATGTCAAAGTCGGTAAGTACCCACTCGTGACACTGCATCCAATGCTGCTTTTCCCCATCATGTCCGTTGCGGCTCGACTCCAGCCTCGACGACGTTGCATTGTAGTAATGCGTCAGCGTGTAGTGTCCGTTGCGCACTGCGTATGTCCATACCGATGAGTCGGTCTCGTCTATCATCGTGTTGTAGTACCAGTTGACCCAGGGGTCGGTCGGTGCACGGTGGCGGAAGGTCTGTTTCGAAGACACCAGGCGCACCAGTGCCAAGTCGCGCCGTCGGATTGTGTATTCATAGTTGGTGCGGGCCTTGGGAGTGCGGCAAGGGCCCACCGATCGGAGCAGATAATACACCTCGCCGTCATCGACAAACGTACGTATCGGTTCGAAGCGGTGCTGCCGCAGAATGCGTTCAGCAAGGGCATAGCTGGCCTGGGGAGTGGCCACGGGGTCGAAAAAGTCCACATTGTCCGAATAGGCGAGCATCTGATCGCATCCGCGTCCTCGTACAATCTTGCTTTCGAGTAATTTACGGTCGTAGACCAATAGCCTGTGCCGCAGGATGGTTTTGATGTTGCTCTCCATTTCACGCTGCGAAGGGTCCAGCAGATAACCGCGTTTGTCGGCATATTGCGAATAGGGACATCGCTGGACGCACATCACCGCCTCGTCAAAGAGGAACAACTCGCCGTCGACAGCACGCCAATCGCGGTAGAAGAATGTCGACCATGCCGTTTGTTGGTGATAATTCTGTTTTATACCTTCCACCGCAGCAAGAAGCAACTGGTATGCAGTGCCGTAATCGGAAACAGTAACCGTTTTCAGTTCAATAGCCCGAGCCTTAAGGCGCACATCACCATTCTTCAACAGCTTGCCGACAGGCACTTTCCGCCCTTCGTACCCTAACGAGCGGACCGTCACGGTATCACGTTCCCGGCCCTGAGGAATCTTGAGCAGATACTCGCCAGCATCGTTACAGTGCACCCCTACCGACGAGCCTTGCAGTTGAAGCGCGGCGTACGGCACAGGGCGTCCCGAGCAGAGCACCCTGCCGCTCAGCACCAACAGCGAGTCCTGCTGACAGTGAATCTCAGCAGCAGACATCATCATCAAAAGCAGTATAGTCAATTTCGGCCACATTTTATGGTAACTTCTGGTTACAAATATATAATACACAGTTTCAATCCCAAATCTGACATCCCATGTTTTATAAATCTGGTACGCAAGCATCCCTGCTTGCGAAAAACTCATATTTACGAAAAAGGCTTCGACCCACGTCGAAGCCTTTCTTTATTTCACTACAACGCATTTCCTGCTTCGGCCGTCGCCGGTACGGACGATGTATATACCTGTCGACGGGACCTTGACTTCTATCCTGTCCGACACTACAATTCCACCACCAACTCTACGTCCCTGAATGTCGTAGATTTCGACGGTGGTGCCGTTGCATCCCGCCACGACAATGCTCCCTTCGCGCGTATATACCACAATAGGCGCGGCAACGGGGGGCTCTTCTATTGCATTGAGCGATTTGAACATGGCCACGAGTTCAACGGTTCCGCCATCGTTGAGGCGGACTGTGTACGGGTTCTGCGTCGAGCCATCGCTCCAACGGTCAAACGCATAGCCAACAAGTGGGAATGCCTCGACCGTGGCGTATGGATTGTCGCATGTGGGCTGTTGCGTCGTCTGTGCAATGCCTTTCTTTTCATCCTCCGAGACGGCCCGTACCGAGAACGGAGCACTACCAAAGGAACCGAACATGGTCCATGCTGCCGAATAGTCATCCTCGGCACCACAGGGCACGGTAACCTCCACATCGGCGGGGCAACCTTGAAAAGCCCTATTGCTGCCACTGCCTACGGCAGGCGGCACCGGGGCCATGCATGTAACCTTTTCGATATTGGGGCACATCTTGAACGCCCCGCCAATCGACACGACGCTTTTTGGCAACACCACTTCTCTGATGCTGTCGCAGCCACCGAAGCAGCCGGGTCCTATAGTCTTTAGCTTTCCCCCAAGGTATACATCTCGCAGACTCGTGCATCCGGAAAAACAGACGTCGTACATCTCGATTAGTCCATTGTCTATATACACCGTTCTCAATCCGCTGCATCTGGCAAAGGATTCGGGATGTAGCCTTGTGATGTTGCCTGGTATGTATACCTCTCGCAGCGAGGGGCAGTCCTTGCACACCGAAAGAGGCAAATCCACTATGGTACTGCCGATGTTGAATTCCCTCAATTGCGGGCAGCTGGCAAAAACATCATAAATCGCCAAGACGCGGGAATTCATATCAAAGTATACGACTTTTAGGTTTAGGCATCTCTTGAACGAGAAGGCATCGCTCATCGGGTGCTCCGAGTCTACATACACCGTGTCGACCATGGTTCCATTGAATGCAGTGTATAAGGCATACTCCACACCGCTCGGAAGCATATATTTCGTCACACTCCTATCGGCATGAATCAGAAACCTTCGCGTACTGTCTTCGTAGCACCACCCATCCTCCTCGAATGCATTCATGTACATTGCACCCCAGTATTCATCGGCCTCCTCTGCACTGCCGTGATATTCCACGTTGGGGACACTCTTGAATGCGCCGTTCCCTATCGACAGCACGGAGGAGGGGACATGGATTGTCCCCAACGAGCAGCAGTATCCGAAAGCCTCTTGCCCTATTTCCTTGACGCTCTGAGGAATCACAACGTCAGCCAACTCGTAGTCATTTAAGAAAGCGCTGTCGCCTATAATCCTTACGGGCATTGGTGTCCCATTGTAGGTTATATGGTACGGTATGACTAAATTGATGTAAGGATTTGCACTCGTGACGGAATGGCTCCTGCCCGTCAGCGTAGCATAACCGTTCGCGATGGTGTAATAAAGCAGGTCGCCCGACGGCGACACTTCGGAATAGGTCTGAGCGTTAGCCTCCGTATGGACTCCCAAAAACTGTACAAGAAAAAAAACTATGTACAAAAACGAAAAACTGGTACGATTCCACATTTGGAACGCAAGCATCCTTGCTTGCGGAAAGAAAGGAGCCCTTTGCTTTTTGCGAATGTTTTTCATCATCATGGCACACTGCCTCCTCAAAACATTAATTTTCATATTAGAGTAATTTGCCTGTAATCAATTCCCGCGTAGCTTTCGAGTAATTCGAGAAATTCGCCGTTAAAAAAATACCAGAGTATTTAGCCATTTAATAATTCATTAGAGTAATTCGCCTGTATTCAATTCCCGCGTAGCTTTCGAGTAATTCGAAAAAATCGCCGTTTGAAAAATATCAGAATATTTCGCCGTTTAGTAATTCATTAGAGTAATTTGCCTGTAATCAATTCCCACGTAGCTTTCGAGTAATTAGAGTAATTCGCCGTTTAAAAAATATCAGAGTATTTAGCCATTTAATAATTTATTAGAGTAATTTACCTGTATTCAAGTCCTGCGTAGCTTTCGAGTAATTCGAGAAATTCGCCGTTTAAAAAATATCAGAGTATTTCGCCGTTTAGTAATTCATTAGAGTAATTTGCCTGTATTCAAGTCCTGCGTAGCTTTCGAGTAATTAGAGTAATTCGCCGTTAAAAAAGTAATCAATCCTCTGTCACTTTTTCACAAAACTCTTCACCCCCATCTTCCCGTTTGCAGACACACGCAGATAGTATATACCACTGCTTATCGAGGATATGTCCACCTCCGAGTTTGGGCCTTCTATTGTTGTCGACAAAACCTTGCTCCCCTTGTCGTCAAAAATATCAACCTCATAGTGTCCATTCTCCATATCACTTCCCACAACAATGCCGATGCTGTTCGTTGCCGGGTTAGGAGCTATGCTGAAATGCAATACGTATGGACTCTCAATGCCGTCTAACGACATAAAGAAAGCCTTGAATGACGTGTCTTGCGAGACGACCACGCTGCGAGGGTTACTCCAGTCGCCATCGTTCCACGAGTCGAAAAGCGTATACCCTATCGGTGTGGCCGATATCACTGCCGTGTCGCCATGATAGTATATGCCACTTCCGTCGACAGTGCCCAAGTCCTCATTGTCCGAAGTGACAGTCAGCATATACAACGGTTCAGTGAAATGAGCCGTAAAGAGAGTGTCGCTACTGGCATATACAATCCTCGGATTGTCAGTGTTTCCATCGTTCCAATGTGAGAACAAGTGCCTCGGTGTCGGTGTAGCTTCAATTGTAGCCGGTTGCTGCTCATAGTAGCACCCCCCACCACTCACGGAGCCCCAAGCCTCGTTGTCCGAAAGCACTTGAATATCATGACAACTCGTTGAGACAAAACATGCCGAAAACGAAGTGTCTCCATCAGGATGTACAATTCGTGGATTGTCCGTACAGCCATCGTTCCACCCATCAAAGGCGTATCCATAATTAGGCACAGCCACCAGCGTATCGTACCATCCGACGGGATACCGCCCTCCACCGCGCACGCTTCCACGTGCCGTGTCGCATACACCCACCTCTATGTTCAGTTGGTCCACAATGGGCAGGAACATACCTATATAGCTGACTGGCCATGGGCAGTGCCATCCATAATTCCCAACTTGATCATACACAGCCACATGCCCATCCATAACCGACCATATAGGGTCCTCGGTCCTCCAATTGGGACAATCCTCATCCCAAAAACCCTTTTTCGGAACATTTGTCCTCCCAATAGCCACATACCATGTCGGGATTGTATAAGCCACATGCTCGTATGTCATACCCCAAATAGTATCATGATAAGGCACATTGTTATTATAAGTCCCATCAATATAGAAATCCGAATCCACCCATATAGGCGTATCGAAATAGCATTCGTATGCATAAATATACTTCACAATATTGTGGATACCACCCTGTTCGATAGGCATCCAATGCGGTTTGACCGTGTCCCAACGGAGAGAGTCCAACAACTGCAGATCGATATTCATTGCCCATGGCGTTGGCATGCCATTCCACGACGAGTCCTTCATCGTCAACTGATACAGACGCGTATATTCCGGCAGCTTCACATCTTCCAAGTACGGTTGTCCACAGGATGTAGGATCCACCAAAGCCACCAACCCTTTGACCTGCATCGGCTGTTTCGCATAGTGCCACACTGCAAGTGTAAGATCCATGTAATCTGCGTAAAAACTATCCGTATAACAACTGTCCGTAGCGCCATACAACGGCAACTCGTCGTACCATTGGGTATAATAGTATTTATCGTAGCGCGAGGGAATAGTATCACAGTCGGAGCAGAACAATGCCGGATAAACTCTATGTGTTATTGGTATTTGGCAAAAGGACGCCTCATTTGATAAAAGAACTAACGATAAAATAAATATTTTCAAAAAGAATCCGACCTTAACTTCTGTTTTCATAACAATATATTTATTTAAATTCATAACAAAAAAAATACACACACCAACATGTCAGCCTATTCGCACAATTGCTCCATCGGTTGAATGTATGGTTCAAAAGGTATATAATAATTTGGATACTTTATAGTGTTATATGGATATCTTATTTTTATTCTGAATTGCCTTGTATCGTCCTCGGTATCTATTGATGCTTTGTACCAAGCATCATGCGTAATCATAGCACAGTCATTTGCATTTTGAGGGCTAGCCCAGGGATAAAACATTAATGCAAAAGGCTCATGACCATTTTCATTTACGCATCCCCTTATTAACCCATAACCATTATATATGGCTATTGATTGTTGTTGATAATTAGGCGAACTAACATAATGATCAAAAAAATCACACACATTATCATTGTCAAACGGCCACGCATTAAATCTCGAAATCGAATAATTACTGTCTCTGTCGCGCGTCAACGTGATGTTCGTTTTTTGTATCGGCATATAAGCCAACTCGCTTAAACGATAAAAACCCCTTTCAAAGCTTCCCCTCAAAAAAGAATTCTTCCCTTTAATCATATATCTTAACGTAAGTATACCACTCAATGTGTCTGCTTGTATACCTATAGCCAATGCATATTCATCCACGTGCCTATCCAAATAGCACAACCTCAACGAGTCCCACACAACAACACCATCACCGTCTACACCTTCAAATGCACATATAGATAATCCTTTCCAATCAAGAAAATACACTTGATCATTCAATTCACATCCGCCCATGCAACTTAATGATTCTTTTTCACTAACCCGTAAAAAAACATCATGCCTGTTACCCTTAAACTTTGATACCGTAACAACATAATCGTTCGTGCTTGTAACATCACATATTATCTCGTCAGAGAATTCATTGTAACGCAGATTATTGTCCCAAAGTATTGAGTTGTTGTACTCAGGATAGAATTTGGCTCTTGCAAAGCAAGGTCTGGAATTTAAAGTGTCTGCCGTTATCCCTATTATGTCCAAAACAGCGTTTTCATAGTAGCCTGATCCCTCATAATAGCGAGAGGGGGCTTCCGAATAGCTTGCCATTCTATATAATGAAGAAGTACCTTCTACCTCGCGTACTTTAGCAGTTGCATTTGAAGGCTGCGAAGGATTTAATGTTGCATCTACAGCATCATCCATCAAAAAAAAACCAGCAAAACCAGCGCTGTCGACAACATATTGCACGGGTGTCGGATCATCTTCTAATGAGGGAAGCAGCTCCTCCCCTCTATAAATGTATTTTGTCCCACAAAAACAACAAAAAGTATCAATATCCATTCCCGTCGAATCCCTTTTTAGAGCAACAAATCTCACGTCATTAACACAATACCCGAATTCCAATTTGAAAAGTCGTATCAATTCTCCACTTTCAATATTGTGCATATAAAAAGTAGAATACTGCGATACCAAATTATTAGGATTAGGTCCAGCAACATCCAAACCATAATCCATAACAATATTATACTTATCATTATAGTTTCTGACTATTGTCTTAAATGAAACATGTTCATTGTCGGAAACCATTCGTACCATACCGCTGCTCTGAGCCAATACGGTATTGAATATAAATACATTAAAAACAACACTAAAAAAAGACACAAATAATCTTTTCATATACTTTAATTATTAAAAATCTCAATATTATCAATATAAACACATCTTCTCAACAAGAGAGCAATCAAAGAAAAAAATGCGAAACTTTTCGAAAAAGTTTTCTCAAAAGCACATTAACGACGAATGATTAGAGATAAGAAAATGGATTTCAATATTTTATTCATACCTTTATTATTTTGATTACATCTGCAAATATACTTATTTTTTAAAAAATAAAACAAAAGAATCATATACAATTTCACTATTAAAACAAAACCTGCATTTTTAGTCGTCAAAAAGACTATTACATCGATTCTCCGACTAATCACCTGTAAAAAAATTTATCCGAATCGCATTTCCACCTTACGTTGCGTCTTTAACTATATAGTCTCGGAAAACGTCAAATTTGCTGCGTCACAACTCCATTTTTTTTGTGGGTTCTATTTATTCACTTTTTGGTCATCCAAACAGACATAACCCGTTAATATGCCAGACAACCGTGATTTGACATTCGATTTACGAGTGCAAAGTTACAACTATTTTACCATTCAATGTTTTATTTTTGTTTTTTTGCCCCGATTCAAAAAAAACACGTATCTTTGCAACTCCAAACAAAGACTATGAACAACATCGACATAAACGCCCGTTTACTTTTCTTAAATATCAAGAAAAGAGACGTTTATTGTCTTTTTTAGAGACGCTGCAGGTCACGTCTCACGGCATCGACATACGAGCAATTGTATGCCGATTTTTGTGTTTTGTCAGTTTGGAAATCCAAAAATCTATAAATAATTAACAAAATTTAATATTATGGAACTCCCATTTGCAGAAGCGTGGAAAATCAAGATGGTTGAACCCATCAAGAAGTCCACTCGCGAACAACGCGAAAAATGGCTCAACGAAGCCCATCAGAATGTATTCATGCTCAAGAGCGACTACGTCTACATCGACCTCCTCACCGACAGCGGCACCGGCGCCATGAGCGACCGTCAGTGGGCTGCCATGATGATGGGCGACGAAAGCTACGGCGGAGCCCGTTCCTTCTACCACATGAAGGACACCATCACCGAACTCACCGGCTTCGAGTACGTCATCCCCACCCACCAGGGACGCGCAGCCGAGAACGTGCTCTTCAGCTACCTCGTCAAACCGGGCAACATCATCCCCGGCAACGCCCACTTCGACACCACCAAGGGTCACATCGAGAGCCGCAAGGCTTTCGCCATCGACGTCACCGTGCGTGAGGCTTACGACACCCAGCTCGAAGTCCCCTTCAAAGGCAACGTCGACCTCGAAAAACTCGAAAAAATCCTCCAGGAGAACAAGGGCAACGTTCCCTTCATGGTCCTCACCGTCACCAACAACACCGTAGGCGGACAGCCTGTCTCGATGCAGAACATCCGCGAGACCTGCGAACTCTGCCACAAATACGGCGTGCCCGTCAACGTCGACAGCGCCCGCTTTATCGAGAACGCCTACTTCATCAAGACCCGCGAGAAGGGCTACGAGAACAAGACCCTCCGCGAAATAGCCCTCGAGATGTTCAGCTACGCCGACTCCATGACCATGAGCGCCAAGAAGGACGGTCTCGTCAACATGGGCGGCTTCATCGCCACCAACAAGAAAGAATGGTACGAAGGTGCCAAGATGTACTGCATCCCCTTCGAAGGCTTCCTCACCTATGGCGGTATGAACGGCCGTGATATGGACGCCCTCGCCGTCGGTCTGAAAGAGAACATCGAGTTCGAGATGGTCGAGACCCGCATCAAGCAGGTCCACTACCTGGCCCAGAAACTCGACGAATACGGCATCCCCTACCAGCGCCCCGCCGGTGGCCACGCCATCTTCGTCGACGCCGACAAGGTGCTGACCAACATCCCTAAAGAGGAATTCCCCGCACAGACACTGACCTGCGAGCTCTACCTCGAGGCCGGCATCCGCGCCTGCGAAATCGGCTACGTCCTCGCCGACCGCGACCCCGTAACCCGCGAGAACCGCTTCGGTGGCAACGACTTCGTACGCCTCTGCATCCCGCGCCGCGTCTACACCAACAACCACATGGATGTCATCGCCGCCGCCCTCAAGAACGTCTACGACCGTCGCGACACCATCAAGCGCGGTCTCGAGATCACTTGGGAAGCCGAGCTGATGCGCCACTTCACATGCCAGTTCAAACGCCTCGGCTAATCGACTTCGTTGTCGGCCGAGCCGACGGCAAACCACAAAAACGAAAAAGCCTACGGCACGAAAACGATAACGAAAACGAAAAGGCCTACGGCACGAAAATGAAAACCAAACAGAAAAGGCTTCGACCTGCGTCGAAGCCTTTTTCATTTGACAACCACACACTTCCTGCTTCTGCCGTCGGCAGAACGGACTATATATATCCCTGTCGAGGGAACCTCGACTTCTATCATTACCACCAACATAGAATTTTGCGAAAGTTGAGTATTTTATAAGATTTACAAGATCTCTGCCGCGGCAGCGGAAAGGAGAAAAGACTCAACGGGATTTTGCTTATTTGGAACAAAATTCTAAACACTGGTTAAACGAAACGAGGGTGTCCCTGACTCTTGGGACACCCTCGTTTATAGACCAATAAGCAATCCTATTATTCGACGATGGTCATCTCGTCGATAAGGTTTTTGGCACCGGCATATTTGTCTATAACCCACAGCATATAGCGCGTGTCGAGACAGATGCAGCGCTGCAGGCGTTCCTCGAAGTCGATATCGCCCGACATCGACTCGCTGTTGCCGTCGAAGGCCAGACCGATAAGGTTGCCCTCGCCGTCGATGACAGGGCTGCCACTATTGCCTCCGGTAATGTCGTTGGTGGTGACAAAGCAGGCGTGCAGCTTGCCGTCCTTGTCGGCATAGCGGCCGAAGTCGCGAAGCGTGACGAGTTCCCTCAGTCGGGCCGGGACCTCAAACTCGCCACCGGCAGGGCCTTCCTTTTCGAGCACACCATCTATGGTGGTATAGTAGCTGTAAGCGACAGCATCGCGCGGCTCATAAGCCTTCACGTTGCCATAGCTGAGACGGATGGTGCTGTTGGCATCGGGGCTCATAAGTTTGTGTCCTTCATTGATCTGCATCACACCGTCGGTGAAGTTGCGGATGCCGCGTTCCAGACCTTCGCTCGACTCCTTCGGGACCATACTGCTGAGCTCCACATATTTGGCATAGATCTCGCCACCGACAAGATATAACGGGTCTTTCTGCAACTTTTTCATATCCGGCTTGGCGAGAAATTTCTCCAGACTCTCACGGCTGGCGAAGATGGACTTCTTGTGCAGGTCGGCCACATATTTGACAAAGTCGCCTTTGTACTTTTTCGCAGCCTGCTTGAGGAACTCGGGCTGATACTGCACGTCGAGGTGCTGGGCCACATACTTGAACATCTCGGCCTCCAACCGCTGCTCGAGCTTGGCATCATAATCTTTATAGAAATTCTGGACGTAACCATTCACCGACTGGACAACGGCATCGCGGAACATCTCGTACTTCGGGTCGTCGAGCATCTCGATACCTTTAGCCATCTGGAAGGCCTGCCACGGGAGCTCGGGGCCAATGAGGAGCCCTTCGACAATATAGGTGCTGGCAGCGCTGAAGGCCTCGCGGTCTTTGTAACCTTTCTCTATCAGCGACAGCGCCTCGCCATATTTGGCGGCCTTGCCCGAGGCCCACTGGCGATACTGGTTCTCAATCTGGCGTTTCACGTTCATCGTTCCCAACTGCTTGAGGGCTTTGTTCTGCTCGTCACTGTACTTCCAATAGTTGGAGCATTCGGCATACTTCGAGTCGTACTTGATGCGCACAGCCTGATCTTTGGCCATCTCCTCGCGCATGACATTGATTTTCACCGAACGGATATCGAAGCGCAGCTGGTTCTCGCGTTCGGTCTCGACAAGGCCGTAACTGGTGAGGAAACGGTCGGTCGTGCCGGGGAATCCCATCGTCATGGCATAGTCGCCCTCTTTGAGTTCGCGATTGCTGACGGGAAGGTAGTGCTTGGGGTTGAGGGGAATATTGACGTCCGAATATTCTGCCGGGCTGCCGTCGGGAGCAGTGTAGATGCGGAACATCGAGAAGTCGCACGTGTGGCGCGGCCACATCCAGTTGTCGGTGTCGCCACCGAACTTGCCCATCGACGACGGCGGGGCACCCACAAGGCGCACATCCTTGTAGATGATATGCACAAAGAGGAAGAACTGGTTGCCGTTGAACATAGGCTCGACATGGGCATCGTAGATGGTGCCCTCGGAAGCCTGGCGCTCAATCTGTTTCGACACCTCAGCAATAGCCTTCTCGCGCTCGGTCTCGCTCATCTCGTCGCTCAGCGCGGCCTTCACGCGGTCGGTCACATCCTCCATGCGGACAAGTATCGAAGCCGTCAAGCCCGGATTGGGCAGCTCCTGATCCTTGCTGTAGGCCCAGAAGCCGTCGCGCAGATAGTCGTGTTCGACTGTCGAATGCTGCTGCAGCTTCTCGAAACCGCAGTGGTGGTTGGTGGTCATAAGACCTTGGGGCGACACAATCTCTCCGGTGCAGAAGTGGCTGAAGGGCTGACCAGCCTCGCCGAGACCGACAACGGCATCCTTCAGGCAGCTTTGGTTTACATTGTAGATGTCTTCAGGGGTTAGTTTGAAGCCGGCTTTTTGCATGTCGGCATAGTTCTTGCCGATTAAAGACAGGAGCCACATGCCTTCGTCGGCATGAGCCTGCTGAATCGGAAACTGGAAGCTGAAAAATGCTATTAGTGTAGCAATCAAAAATGTTTTTTTCATCGTATAGAGTTTAAAAATCTTTTAATTGTAAAACGTTTTTCGCGCACGAAATATTACACATAGCCAAAAATATTTTCAGCCTGCATACTTTTTCACTCTCTTTGACGTTAATCAGAACAACAAATCAAAATTAATAAATCATGAAAAAATTAGTTCTTTTTGCCGCCACAATGCTTCTCTGCGCAGGCATCTCTTTCGCACAATCTCCCGTCAAGGGGAAAAGCACACAGTCCAAAACCACCGAGGCTAAGATGGTTCAGACCAACCCTGCCGCCAAAACCGACAACAGCACTCCCGCTGCCAAGCCCGCTTGCGGCAAATGCCCGCACCATCAGCAATGCGGCAAGAAAGCCGACGTGAATGCTCAACCGAAAAGCGAAGCCGCTGCCGAAAAGAAATGCTGCAACAAGGACAGCATGAAACCCGCAGCAAAAAAAACTGACGAGCCCAAGACTGCAGTCAAGAAATAACAAATGAAGAATATCCGCAACTTCTGTATCATCGCACACATCGACCACGGCAAAAGCACGCTGGCCGACCGCCTGCTGGAGGTGACCAACACCGTGTCGCAACGCGACATGCAGGACCAGGTGCTCGATGATATGGACCTTGAGAAAGAGCGCGGCATCACCATCAAGAGCCACGCCATACAGATGAACTACCAGCGCGGCGGCGAGGCCTACGTGCTCAACCTCATCGACACCCCAGGCCACGTGGACTTCAGCTACGAGGTGAGCCGCTCCATTGCCGCCTGCGAAGGAGCCCTGCTCGTGGTCGACGCCACTCAGGGCATACAGGCACAGACCATCTCGAACCTGTACCTGGCCTTGGAGAACGACCTGGAAATCATCCCCGTGATGAACAAGATAGACCTCGACAGCGCCATGCCCGAAGAGGTGGCCGACGAGATTATCGACCTGCTGGGCTGCCAGCGCGAGGACATCCTGTCGTGCAGCGCCAAGACGGGCGTCGGCGTGCCCGAAATCCTCGACGCCATCGTCGACCGCATCCCCTGCCCCAAGGGCGACGAGAATGCTCCGCTGCAGGCCCTGGTCTTCGACTCGGTGTTCAACCCCTTCCGCGGCATCATCAGCTATTTCCGCATCATGAACGGCACGCTGCGCACCAACGACCACGTCAAGTTTGTCAGCACCGAAAAGGACTACCACGCCGACGAAATCGGTGTGCTGCGTCTCAATATGGAGCCGCGCAAAGAGCTGCGTGCCGGCGATGTAGGCTACATCATCAGTGGCATCAAGACCAGCCGCGAGGTGCGCGTAGGCGACACCATCACCCACGTCGAGCAGCCCTGCGACAAGGCCATCGAAGGCTTTGAGTCAGTCAAACCCATGGTCTTCGCCGGCGTCTACCCTGTCGACACCGACGACTACGAGGAGTTGCGCGCCAGCATCGAAAAGCTGCAGCTCAACGATGCATCGCTGACCTTCGAGCCCGAATCGTCGCTGGCCCTGGGCTTCGGCTTCCGCTGCGGATTCCTCGGCCTGCTGCACATGGAGATTGTGCAGGAACGCCTGACGCGCGAGTTCAATATGGATGTCATCACCACCGTGCCCAACGTGCAGTACAAGGTGAAGCTGACCAACGGCACCGAAATCGATGTCTACAACCCCTCGGGAATGCCCGAACCCAACAACATCAGCGAGGTCTACGAGCCTTACATCCACGCACAGATCATCACCAAGGCCGACTACATCGGCCCCGTCATCAAGCTCTGTATGGACAAGCGCGGCATACTGAAGAACCAGAACTACCTCACCACCGACCGCATCGAGATAACCTTCGACCTGCCGCTGGGCGAGGTGGTCTTCGACTTCTACGACAAGCTGAAGAGCATCTCGAAGGGCTACGCCTCGTTCGACTACTACCTCAACGGCTTCAAACCCAGTAAGCTGGTGAAGCTCGAGATACTGCTCAACGGCGACCCCGTCGACGCCCTGTCGACACTGACCTACGTCGACAACGCCTACCCCATCGGACGCAAGATGTGCGAGAAACTGAAAGACCTCATCCCGCGCCAACAGTTCGACGTGGCAATACAGGCCGCCATCGGCAGCAAAATCATCGCCCGTGAGACGGTGCGCCAGGTGCGCAAAGACGTCACCGCCAAGTGCTACGGCGGCGACATCACCCGCAAGCGCAAACTGCTCGAGAAACAGAAAGAGGGCAAGAAGCGCATGCGCCAGGTGGGCAACGTAGAAGTGCCGCAAAGCGCCTTCCTCGCCGTGCTGAAACTGGATTAATTTGTAAAGGTTAAAGGTTAAAGGTTAAAGGTTAAAGGTTAAAGAATCTCCGTTCTCAATCACTAATCACTCATCACCAATCACCAATCACTAATCACTAATCACTCATCACCAATCACCAATCACCAATCACCAATCACTCATCACCAATCACTCATCACCAATCACTCATCACCAATCACTCATCACCAATCACCAATCACCAATCACCGTTCACCCACCCATGTCCACAACTGCAATAGCAATCATCATCGTCCTCACGGCCCTGCTCAGCGTCGGCGTGACGGGACTTATATTCTACAAGGTCGCCCAGACCTATTTCAACAACCAGCAGAAGACGCAGATGCTGCAGATGAAGATCGACGAGCACAAGGAGTCGCTCAAGGTCGTCACCCCCATCCGCCTGCAGGCCTACGAGCGTATGGCCCTCTATCTGGAGCGCATCTCGCCCAACAGCCTTATCCTCCGCACCTTCCGCCCCGGAATGGACATCAAGGCACTGCAAGTGGCAATGACCAAGAATATCCGCGACGAGTGGGAACATAACCTCAGCCAGCAGGTGTACCTCAGCGCCGAGAGCTGGAACCGCATCCGCGAAGCCAAGGAGGAGATGATCAACCTCATCAACGGCAGCGCCGTCAAGCTGCCCGCCGATGCCGACCCGTCGAGCTTGGCCGGCGCCATCTTCGAAAGCTGCGCCAAGAGCAAGATTCCCACCGACGAGGCTATCGAATTTATGAAGCAGGAGATACAGGAGAGATTCGCATAACAAGGTTTAATCAATTTTTCGCAAGCAGGGATGCTTGCGTACCAAAACGACAAGCGGGCACTTCTGCCCGTTTTTTTTATTCGCATCGGCCGTCGGGAGTGCAGACCTGAGGGACATACCGAAGGGTATCGACGACTGTGTAGTCGAGGTCGGTCATGCCGTTGTGTCGGATTTGCAATCCGACACAATTTAATATAAGGATTTGCAATCCGATACGATTAAAAATATGCGGTGGTTCACAAATCCGCCGCAACGGGAAGGGAATATTCCGTTGTGTCGGATTTGCAATCCGACACAATTTAATATAAGGATTTGCAATCCGATACGATTAAAAATATGCGGTGGTTTACAAATCCGCCGCAACGGGAATATTCCCGAGTTTCAACTGCTGCCGCGCGACGTGCAAGATATGGCCGTCAGATCAATCATTGATGCCGGTGCCTCGGTCCGACAGGCTGTAAGCCACACAGGACTAACCACAAAACAAATCCGAAAGCGTTATGACAAATAGTTTAAGTTCACCCCTATCAGAAAGGGCAAAAATGACCTGTCCCCTTTTGCCCTTCATTGTTTTGCGGATTGCAAATCCTTATATTAAGCATCGTCGGATTACAAATCCGCCGCAACGGAATCCGCCGCAACGGATATCCAACTTTATCGCAACAAGGTTACCGTACCCACAGCCTTCTGTATTATTTTTGGCTGGTCTTTACGGCTGTATCGCAATATCCAAGTATATGTGGCTTGAGGACAAGATTTCCCGTCTTTGAGATTACCATCCCATCCTTCCGACGGATTGTTGCTGTGCCATACAAGGGTACCATTGCGGGCGTAGATGTACAGGTCTATCATCGTAACATCATTGCCTTTAATAATAAAGCGTTGGTTGTTATCGCCATTAGGAGTGAAGGCATTGGGAGCCCATATCACACTATGGATGATTGGTATTGTGGCAGATGTCGTGTCGGTGCATTCGCCACGGTTGGCCACAAGAGTCAGCAAGACACTGTCTGCATCAGCAGAGGCAGAATAATACAGCGTCGAGGCATATCCGGCAGTTTCATCGTCCGCATACCAAGTCCGCCCTGTAGCATTGAGGCTTACATCCTGCGCCACCAGTTGCAGGTTGTCCAAATCAAGCATTGGTGGATGCACTTCCATCGCTGCAACAGGCCATTCCGATGGATTCAGCAATATAACAGTGTCGTTAGGACAACGGCCCTCAAAGGCAAGGGTGTAGAGCGTTGCGGCTATGGGAGAAATGACAATACTGTCCCATTGTTGCCCATCCAATGTGCTGTCAGTCGGCAGAGAATACCAGAACGGTGATATGTCGTCGTCGGGTTCCACAGCTGATACAATGGTGTATTCCTTACTGTTACAGTCCTCATATATAGCAAGTGATATCTGTGGCGTTACGAGAGATGACAGTTCCAGTTTAACTATGCTGTCGCAGCCGTCGTGTACGCCTATGGTATCGACATACGTACCCTCCGCTGTAATAGAACGACCATAATACCATTGGTAAACGGTACCTGTGCAGAATGTATCGTAGACAGTGACTTCCGGATAGGGGCGCAAGTACAAACTCAGAGCCAGAACAGAGTCGCACCCGACGGCATTTGACAGCGTGTCGGCGTATTCGCCCTCTTCGTTAAGCGTCCTTCCGCGCCAAGTGTATGTGTCGCCTTGGCACAGAGTGTCGTATAATGTGCTAACAGGCGGTGGCGTAACATTGAGATGCAGAGCCAAGATAGTGTCGCATATTCCCATTCCAAACACTGTGTCATAGTAGTTTCCAGCCATAGTTAGTGTTAGATCGCGCCAGTCATAGGACTCACCAGAGCATATTGTCTCGATTGAATGTGTTGTATGATACTTTTGAACGTTAATATAAGTATATACCGTGTCGCCTATTGGAGTTATAACAGTCATTATCTGATGCGTGCCAGTACTGTCGAATGCTACGTTCATTGTGTCCATCGCTATTCCAGCCAGATTACCGTCAATGTACCATACGGACGACAGGCTGTCGGCATACTTTAAAAAACTTACCGTGACAGTGTCGCCAACGCAGGCGTCGTGCCGTTGTGTCCATACATTGTAGGGTATGTTCTCCGTGTTCGACGCCACCGTGTGCAGGTAGCTTTCAGCATTGCCAAGTCCATAAAGATAGGCGATGAATATGCCGTTGCCAGCGTCAATGGTATGCGTAGCTTGCGACACGGGAATGCAGGCATAGCTGTAGCCACCTACAGTAGTAGAGAACCGGCTGCTGATATTCGTTCCGTCGAGAGTGATTTGCGACACATACACCGACGGCGTGACGATATTTATCCAATGCTGTGTCGAGACAGGCGTATTGTGCGGTTGGAAGATGGCGTGATTTACACCGTTCTCGATGGGGGGGACGGTCATAACGGAGGGGTCGCCGGGGTCGCCACCAAACAATTCACCAGTAATGTAGTAGCACACCATCACCGGCGACGTGGCGGTAAGCTCTATGCAGGGCGACTGGTAGAAGTCCATACCCCAGGAGGCAGGCAGCGAGGCAGGATGGTCTGAAAGCACAAAGCTATAGATTTGTCCCGATTGTAGCACCGCAACCTCCTGCCCGTCAAGACTGATATGACAGTTGTCATCCTTTGCCATCACTCGCACAATATCACCATAGTTATGGAATGTTCTGGGTGGATAACCCATAGAATAGGGTTGACGTCCTATGACAGGCTCAATGACGAAATGGTCACCCCAATATTCTACAGGTATGCACTGGTCGTAGAGATGGTCTTGAGCCTGGCTGTCACCGCCTTGTGGCATAGGTGCTGCGTTGTTGCCCTGAAATACTGCTATCGGCTTGTCGCTGTGGATACGCAAACCATTCAGGCTGCACTCGCTTATCCAATTCACCTGTGCAGCTGTCCAGCCTGCATTGCGCAGCAGGCAGGTCTGCCCTCGCATCAACAGGAATTCTATCGTGTCGCCAGCAGAGAAGATAACTCGGTCGAGAAACCCTGTGTCACTACAAATATTCTTCTCCAGCACCGACCAAACGCGTGTGCTGTCGTAGGGTGCCACGATGCCTACTTCTGGTCCGTGGGGGAAAGCCTGATAGACCTGTGTAATATGGTATGTCCGCAGGGCGTCGGTGGGGAGTATGGCAGAGGCGTCGTAGCTGTAGTCTATGTCATTGTAGGCTGTGACTGAGATTGGTGTCGTGGCCTGTATGTGCCAGGCGTTGCTGTCTATCCTAGCTCCGAAATGGTGGGTCGGCGACTGGTCGTCAGGTACTGAGACTCGCACTGCTCCGCCTGCAGGAACAGTAACGAGAGTGTCCCATCCTGTGGCACTGTAGCTTAGGGTTACATCACTCTCCTCGGTGGCGGTAAGCACGAAAAAGCAGTCGACAGCCATTCCTGCTTCAACACTCATTTCGTATTGCCTCAGGAACATCATCCAGAAGTCCGTCCCCAGCATCCTGTTGACGACTCCCTGAGCTCCACATGGCACACCGATGCCAAACAGCAGGAACGAAAGTATAATGTTTCTAATTGGTTTCATCGTGAGAATATGTTGGACATTTTCATGTGTCTTAAGGTGTGGGTATTGCCCGATGCGGTGGTCAATGTCAATATTTATTTGTCTTGGTTGATTGATTTCTTAATGTTGTGATAGAGTACGGCGTGTTTCTCTTCGTCGTTTGCGAGGTGGAAGACCTCGGATTTCTGTTTACAATCATTCAGCCTTCATCCATTTCTTAAACATCTTACATTCATCAAGGAAGGTATCCCGACTCACAATAGTATGTTTGTGTTTGCGGTAGAGTTGCTTCAGGGCAGCATCGACATCGGTTTTCATTTGCTCCAGTCTTTGCCATGGAGGCGATAGTAGGTGCGGTCGTAGAGCGAGGCGTAGTCTTCGGCGTGGAGGTTACCACGCTCCACTTCGCGCCAGAGGAGGGCGAAGAACGCTTCATAGTCGCGTTTGGTCAGTTCGTCGGTCATTTTCTGCAGCGAAGGATAGGCATGGTTCCATGCGTCGAGTTCGTAACGGTGGTAGTTCTTGCCGCTTCGAAGCAGAGCCTCGAAGTCGGCGCGGCTGGCGAGGGCGGCAGTGAGCTCAGCGTCGTCCTCGTGGTTGAGGTAGCGCAGGTATTCGTCGCGCAGGTTTGCGTAGTCGGCCAGCAGGGGTGCAGTGAGCGTGTCGGGCAGCGAGTTGAGCCAAGCGTCCGGCTCGTAGCCGCAGAGCACCATGCGCTCCAGCACCTCATAATGGCTGATGTAGCAGTACTGGTTTCCCACGCACTCGCTGTGCAGAAGGCATTCCAGGTAGCGCTTAAGGTCGCGCACAAAGGGGTAATGGTTCGAGAACCGTGAGCAGAAGATGGGAATTGCTGCGCAGTAATCGCTCGCAGCGCTGTATGCTACGGCGTCCGTCACCCCCTGCTGCATGTCCATAGGCAGGAGCGAAAACTGGTCGCCGAGGTAGTAGTATCGCACATAGTTGTCGCCTATCTCTGTCAGCGGTGTGTCGCTGTCGAGCATTCCATCTTCGGCGGAGGATGTCAGATAGCCTTCGATATAGTCCTCCAGCGGCGGCATGAGCATTTGTTCGCGTCGCAAGTTGACGTTCTTGATGTCGGCGACGGGGCATTGCCACACGGTGCGGTTGTCCTCGCTGGTGGAGGTGAACTGCGTGCCGTAGATTTGTGGCAGCCCGCGCCCTGTGCGCAGACGGTCTTCGAGGTAGGCCAGATTTGACGGGTCGGCATTGGTATCCGCCACCGCTTGACGCATCTGCTTGACATAGCCGTACTGGAACCATGGGTGCGCATGCTGCGCAATTATCCAGGCATCGGCAGAGCCATAGGAGCAGACACGATCCCATGTTGGGAAGCCCAAGGTGTCGATCAGCCACTTCAGCTTCACCAAATTAGCCGAGTCCACATCTCGCATCCTGCGACCGAGCGAATCTTCGTCAGCGGGCGTGAGCGAGGAATTGCGGAAAGCACGGCGTGCCGCTTGGTCTTCCTGTTGCATCTGGTGGAGGGTTTCGGCATAGCTGTAGTCCTTCCTGCTGTGGACGGCCTGCTGGATAGAGTCCAGTTCCAGCCACCAGTCGCAGTCTTTCAAAAACTTGTATTGGTCTGTGTAGTAGAACACCAGCGGATTCCACCCTTTCCATCGGACCACGCGGAAGGCCAGCCGCTTGAATGTCGCCGTGTCGCCGCACTGCAGGGCTGCTTCCATGTAGTTCATTTCCACACGGCGCATCGGGATATATCCATCGAACAGGGAGTCTATTCGTGCAAAAAGCTCCATCTTCTCGCAGGGCGTCATGTCAGCACGTGACTGCTTGCGGATGTCCAAATAGGCCTTCCATTGTTCTGACTGGGCATTGGCAACAAACGAGGAGGCAACAAGTGCCGCCAGCAGTATGAAGAAAGCCGGTGGCTTTCGATAGCGTTCCGAAGGATGGCTAACGGAGTGCAGCCAAGCGGAGAACAAAAGGTTTTCCTGTGTTGCTTTCATAAATCCGTTTTCATTATCGAGAAAAGATATCCGATTGTTTCATCAGGCGGACGGTGTGCTGCTTGCCGTCGGCGGTGAAGAGGGTCAACAGATAGGTAGATTGGGGGCGGGAGGTGAGGTCGAGGGTGTACTGGCCGGGGGCGTCGGGTGTGAGGCGGACCTCCTCGCGGCGGCCGGAGAGGTCGGTTAGGATGGCGGTGACGGTGCCGTTATGTTCTTTCAGCTGTCCGCCCTGCACCTTAATCTTCACGCTCTGCCGGAAAGGGTTGGGGTATGCCACGAAAGCGTTTCCACCCTCCACCAGCGTGATGTTTACCTCGCCAGGATCGTCTGCGTGGACGTAGGGGGATATAAACGCCGTGTCAACATATTTAGCGATGTAGGCGTTGCAGTAGCCGTTGCTTGGTACGGAAAAGTTCTGTAGAGTCGCGCCGTCTTGGAATGTTCCAGACAGATATAAGATGCTATCCCGAAGAATGGTGCCTCCCATTGTCGTGTTTATGGAGGGCGAATGGTAGTCGATGAAAGATATACAATGCCCGTCATAGTCCCAAGTAATCAGGCCGTGCGAACGCCCCGATGTGATAAATGTGCTGTCTATCGTAGCCAGTCTATTCCAATATCTGACTTGTGCCATAATTCTGTTGTTCTGTACGGCAATGTCATACTGTTTGACTCTTTTGTTTAATCTGGAAATAGAGGATGGGCTGTTGATTTGCCCTGAAGACAGATAGTTCCAGGCTGTGTCAATTCTCAAAAAACAGGTGGTTATGCCTATATCCAGTCGGGTTGTATCATACAAGAAGTATCTGCCATCATTCGTATCATCGGTAGTTTTACCGACATCAATTAAAATGACAACATTGCTGTCCTCGTCAAAATTCATACAATGGAACGTCGAGTTCATAGTAAACTGAGAATTGTTGTTGACTCCTTTAAGTTGGGCTATTCTTTGAGGTACCAGTCGGGAATCATATTGGATTAAGAATCCTGTTGTATTGTTGGCTTCCTGCACATCAAGAATCAAATTGTCACTATTGGGAATCGCAAGATTAAATGCATTTCTGTAACTCGCATCGTTCACAATAGATCCTGTAACATACACTCTGTTCCTACTATCGGTTTTTACAGAGTGTAAATCGGAGAGGGAGATGTGGCTGACAACCGTATCGTCTGGCGACATATCGAAGTAGTATGCAGTGGCAATCAGACTGTCAAAATGCGGTGAAAATTTCAACAGTTGATAATTCTTAAGCGATGTTGGCTCTGGTATTGAACAACGTAGTTTTCTCAATCCTCCAGTATCGCCGACTAGAATGTTAAATCCAGTAATTAGGCCATTTTCCGGTGAGAATTCTTGCTGATGGTAATCGCAGGTGTCGCAGTATAAGAACAAACGGTCCCAAGCTGCACGCGTCATTATGATATTGCCATCATTATCAACAGTAAAAGCTTGGACGGCGGGAGCTTGGTTATAATACATTTTGGCATACTGAGACCCATTCGGAGAGTTTCTGTCCCCCATAATATCGTTGCCGGAACTGTCAATATAACTTATTGACAGCAGTTTCCTTTCCTGTAGGTCGCCATCGGGTGAAAACAACAGCCAAGCAGTCACCGATCCAGACATTATTGAGTCAATGTCCATCAAAAAAAAACCGCTTTCCGAATTAGGAAGGAGTGTGTCCAAAAAATACGCATAATTGCTACCTCCGGGCAAATCGACATCAGCCATACAAGCGATGGATGTATCACCTACACATTTTATGCCTATGGGTCTAGTATGGAGCCCATTGTTTGAATGAATGGCTTTGTGCCACAGCAACTCACCAGTGGGTGACAATTTGGCTATGACAACATTTACTGTTCTATTGGAGGGTCCATAAGGAGTCATCGGCAATAGGTCAACGCCATTTATTTGTGCGCCCAATGTGAATTCACCTATCACATACACATTGCCGTCCGAGTCGGCATCAGTGCCTATAATTTTGTTGCCGTCAGCCTGACCGCCATTCGTTGCTATTCCCCAGTAGGACTTCACCCAGTCGAAGTGCTGGGCGTGGGCGGTGATTGCCATCAGCGCGAGGAGCGCAAAGGTGAGGGTCTTTCTTGTCATAGTCGTGTTTTTTTGCGTTTAACTTCGTTGACGTTTCTTTGGCTCAGCATAACTCGAACAAGTTTGGTTCTGCGTTCGCTTTGCGAAACGTTGCTTAATCCGTTTTCTTAACCGAGCCCATTGGGGGCTTCTATGACAAGGAACGCTGAAAAAATTTTCTTGTCACCCTATAAGTAGAATAACGGCGCAAAAAAGTTTGTTTTTTAACATTATTTATGTATTTTTAACATTTTGGGCGCGCATTATCGCCAAGTCGCAGCCGTGGTGTGCCGTAGGCTTGGCCGACAAGGGAGGAAACAGTAATTACTGTGTTGTATCGGATTTGCAATCCGATACTCTTTAATATCAGGATTTTTTATCCGCCAACATTAATACTTTTACAGGTATTTTTTGTGTTTTGCGGATTGCTAATCCTTATATTAAGCAGCGTCGGATTGCAAATCCGCCGCAACGGAAAGAAGGGACGGGGTCACATCAGCAGCTCCCAATGGCCACCTTTGTCGGGGCCGACGCGGCGTAGGCGTCCGTCGGCTTTGAGGCGGTCGAGATGCTTGGAGACGGCGCTGCGGTTGATGCCGAGGGCAGATGCCATCTGTGTGGTGGTGACGCTGGGGTCGGCGGCGATCATTTGCAGCAGGACTTCGCGGGTTTTCTGTCCACCTTTTCTGTCCACCTCGGCAGTTTTCTGTCCACCTGTTTGACGTGTGTACTCCGCCATCTCACGCTTCAAGTTGGAAATGTGCTCATTGAGCATAAAGCGACGGAAGGGATCTGAAGACTCGGCTTCGCGCGAAGCGACAAGGGCAGCGATATACTCTGCCCGGTTCTCCTTGTTGACCCTCACAGGCACAAGTCCGTACTCGAACTGCAGGTGGTTCATCACCAGACGCGACATACGTCCGTTGCCGTCCACCCAGGGATGGATGGTGACCAGCCGCAGGTGTGCATCGAAACTAAGGTTATACTGCGCCATCATATCATTTTCCACGGCACGGCGACGTTCGTTGAGCCATTGGCAAAAACCCTCCAGTGCGACGGGCACCTTGTGGAAATCCATATAGGAGCTGCCGCCAAAGCCTGCGCTGACGTTGACCAGACGCAGGTCGCCCTGCGATGCGTCGAATGAGCCAAGTACCGTGTTGTAGGACGAACCGGTGTTTTTCATCACGATGGCAGAGAGGCCGCGCAGCATCTCCACAGAGAAAGGCGTATGCTCCTTTGCCAAGCGAATGCTGTGTTCGTATGCTCGTTTGAGGTCGAGGTTCATCATCTGCTCCTGCATCGTCCGTCCCTTGGCGGTAATGCCTTCGTCGAAGAGCAGCTGGTTCTCAATCTCGGTGACCGTGGAGCCTTCGATGGCGGTGGAATGGGTAATGAGCGAGTAGAGATAGAACTTGTCGTAGTCTATCTGCTCGGCGATTCCCAAACGCTTGTACTCATCCAGAACCTTTGTCAGTCTGTCGTTCATCGTTTTCCGTTTTGATCAATAACGTGAAATTCGCCAGTTTATTGCCCAAAGATATCCGATTGTTTCAACAGGCGGACGGTGTGCTGCTTGCCGTCGGCGGTGGTGAGGGTGAGAATGGTGATGGATATCATCAGGAGATAGAGGGGAGGTTGTGGTCAAAACTCGGTGATGGGAATGACTGAGATGGGGCTTGCGCCATCAATCTTTTCCTTTTCCGAAAAGGTGACTATGCATAGGTCGTCGCATTTCAGCTCTTCGCCGCACTCCACCAGGGCACTGGCCTCACGTTTGCGCGTCTTTGCCGAGTCGAGGCTGTAGGATACCTGTATCAGACGCTCCACTTTCGTGCCTCGGCGGGTGACGAAGTCGACCTCTCGGTTGTTGCGCGAGCGGTAGTAGAAGAGTGTCTTGCCCGGTTCGTAGCCTTTCCGCAGCAGTTCCACAAACACCTGATTCTCCAGCAGCCGTCCCAGGTTGTCGCTCAGGTTGAACGCCGACGACTGTACAAAGCCGTTGTCGACAACGTATGCCTTGCGGTCGGCTTTGGCCATAAGCTTCAGTTTGTTGTTGAAGCGCGGCAGGAAGAAGAAGAGGAACGGTTCGTTCAGGTAGTCGCAGTATTTCTTTGTGGTGGTGACGCTGGCGATGTTCAGCTCTTCGGCAAGGTCGTTAGCGGAAAAAGGGTTGCAGAAATTGGAAAGCAGGTAGGTGGCCAGGCCATATAGGTCGGTGGTCTTGCGGACGTGGTGTCGCTGTGCCACATCCTTCAGCAGGATAGAGTCGAAGAGCGTGGCAAGGTAGTTCCCCGTGATGCCACGTGCCAGTACCGTCTCGGGGAAGCCGCCGTTGCGCAGATAGTCGTCAGCTATGAGGCTTGCGCGGGTCTGCTGTTCTGCTTTGATGTCGGCAATGTCGATGCCTTCAGCCGCCATCACCTCGGCCAGACTGAAAGGCAGCATCTCGATTTGCAGATACCGGCCGGTAAGCACCGTAGCCATCTCGCTCGACAGCATATTGGCGTTGCTGCCCGTGATGACGAGGTTCTTGCCGTTGCGGTACAGCTTGCTCACCCACAGATCCCATCCAGGCAGGTTCTGCACCTCGTCGAGCATCAGGTATTCGTAACCGGGATAGACCTCGTCGAGCGTACGCTCAACAAGTTCGTCGTCCCAGCGGTCGAGCAACTGCTTGTCGTCGAAGTTGAGGTAAGCAAAGTTGCACCCTTTAAGCATAAGCATCGCGTACACCGACTTGCCAGCCCTGCGTGGACCGGTAATCAGCTTTATCAGCGGACTTTCCAGCATCTCGGTGGTTCGATAGTTCGTTTTGCGGTCAATGTATGGCCGGGCGGCAATTCTGTCTCGCTCAGCGCGTTGCATTAATATTGTGCTCTTCATAATGATAATACTTCGACTGCAAAGATACAAATTTTATTCAATACACAAGTGCTTATTGGACAAATTTCCTTATTTTTATCCATTACACATATCGAAAATGGATATTGCTGACCGTGACGAGACCCGCGCGGTTATCGAGCGAAGATATCCGATTGCTTCAGCAGGCGGACGGTGTGCTGCTTGCCGTCGGCGGTGGTGAGGGTGAGGAGGTAGGTGGCTTGGGGGCGGGAGGTTAAATCCAACGAGTATTGACCAGAGCCTATAGGGGTGAGGTGCACTACCTCGCGGCGGCCAGTGAGGTCGGTGAGCCAGGCGGTTGCAACCCCGTTTTCAACTTTCAACGCTCCACTTTCAACTTTAATCTTCACACTCTGCCGGAAGGGATTTGGGTATGCCACGAAAGCGTTTCCTCCCTCCACCAGCGTGATGTTCACCTCGCCGGGGTCGTCTGTGTGGACGTAGGGGGTCATAAACGCCGTGTCGGTGTAGTGGGCAATGTAGGCGTGGCTGTTGTAGGCTGCATTTACGTGGAAACTGCCAAAGTCGGCGTCGGCGGTAAGGGTGCCGGTAAGCCATAGCGAGCTGTCCTTAAGGAATATATAGCCTTGTTCGTTGGTTTGGCCGGGCGAGTTGTAGTCGATGTATTCGAGTTCGTGACCATCGTAATCCCAAACGAAGAGCCCCATACCGTATAGATTGTTAATTTGAGTGTTTTGGAAGAGTATGTTGCATTGGTATTTCACCTGGCAGAAGACGCGGTTGTTCCCTGCCACAAAGGAACCGTTGTGAGCCCATACGTATTTGTCGGTATATAGATATGTCCTTTCGTATGAATGCGTGCCTATGGAGCGAGCCTTGCCGTAGGAGATGAGGCTGAGGTCATCGGCGTTAAGCCGCAGCCAGCAGGCGTTGTTTTTAATGTTCAGAGTGTCACCGTCGTAAACAAATGTTGCATACACCGTGTCTCGCGCCGCATTTCCCATCAGGAAAAGGCTGTTGGTAGCCGTGTCGAGAATGGTGCTGAGCCAGACAATGTCGCCGGCGGGATGCCCGCTTGGAATATACGTTGTCGGTGTCTGTACAATTCCTGTAGGCACGAGGTCAGGGGAGTATCGCAACACACAGTCCACCCACTCCATTTGGATTGAATCGGAGTTCTTTACAGGCAGATAGATGTACCGGGGCTGACGGCGATAGAAACTGATGTACATATTGTTGTAAATGTCGATGTCGATAGATTCCAAATAGAGACTGAAGTATTCATTGGGGTCGATGGGCTCGAATTCCATAGACCGGTCGAATACATATGTGCTTGCCAACACGCTGTCCAGGTGCGGCGACAGTTTGATGATTTGCCAGTTCCACAGAGCAGAAGGCTCCAAAGGAACATCCAACTGCTTCGTGGCTCCATCCACCATCAACCGCATTGTGCTGATGTTGCCATCATATAGTGACCACCAGTATAATCCGTCGGGACAGGTGTCGCACATTTCATAAAACCGATCATTTATCTGTCGTGCCAGTATGATGTTCCCCTCGTTGTCAACATTGAAGGAACTCCGTATTCCATGACTTGTCTCCAAATAGTTCGAGATTTTATTTCTCAACAATGACCCATCATTTTTAACAAATGTCAGTGCAAAAAAATGTTCATCGATGACATTGCCACTCTCAAGACCCAATGTGATAAAAGCATCATAATAAATGGGGATCTGAAGACTGTCGGGCGATGCGGGGAAATGCTCGGCGGAGGTCAGGAGTGTATCAAAGTAATACAACTCATTCTTTTCGCCGGGGAGTCCGTAATCAAACGGTAACATAAACCACGCATACAACATCAATGCGGTATCACCTACCATCCTTATTGTGTATACATTAACATCGGTATAGCTGGAATATAGTTCTTTGTGCCACACCATTTCGCCATCGGGCGAGAACTTGGCTATGACGGCACAGCGGTTGCGATGAGCCGAGAAAGGCAGTATTTCTGTATCGTCGTCCCACCGGGCGCCGCCAAGGAAATGTCCTAGAATATAGATGTTCCCTTCGCTGTCCATCACCGAGCCGTATAAATCGTTGGCAGCGTCTCCGTTTCTATAGTCAGGACCAAAGTAGGATTTCACCCAGTCGAAATGCTGGGCGTGGGCGGTGATTGCCAGCAGCACAAAGAGCGCAAAGGTGAGGGTCTTTCTTGCCATAGTCGTGTTGTTTTTGTGCGTTTAACTTCGTTGACGTTTCTTTGGCTCAGCATAACTCAAACAAGTTTGGTTCTGCGTTCGCTTTGCGAAACGTTGCTAAATCCGTTTTCATTATCGAGAAAAGATATCCGATTGTTTCAGCAGGCGGATGGTGTGCTGCTTGCCGTCGGCGGTGGTGAGGGTGAGGAGATAGGTGGCTTGCGGGCGGGAGGTGAGGTCGAGGGAGTACTGTCCGGGGCCGTCAGGTGTGAGGCGCACTTGCTCGCGGCGGCCGGTGAGGTCGGTGAGCCAGGCGGTTGCAACCCCGTTTTCAACTTTCAACTCTCCGCTTTCAACCCTAATGGTTATTTTCTGCTTGGTGGGATTGGGATAGACGTACACCTCTGGGGGCGTCACCTCCTCGATGCCTGTAGGCGGCGGAGTTGCATTGCCAATGACGAGTGTTTTGGTGAGCGAGGCAGGGTTCCAGTAGCTGGTGCCGGGCTGGCTTGCGGTGACCTGGCAGACACCCTGCTGGCACGTCGCCAATAATTCAAAACCGCCGTTGCGATTCAAAAACGTCGCCATTGAGGGGTCAGAGATTGTGTAGACAACCGGCAGGCCGCTGGTGGCCGTGGCATTGAGCGCCAGGTTAGGATTGGAACCCGGATTGGGAATGCGAAGAATGTTGCCTCCCGGCCATACAATCGACTGGTTGGCGTGGAGGTCGGGGTAGACGTATGGCGACCGCATCGAGGTGTCGACCAGTTTGGCTATGTATTGCCCCATACCACAAGCGATGCCTCCGAAGTTGGTGGTGCTGCTGAAACTGTTGCCGGTCACATACACCACCGTGTCCGTCAGCAGCAGGTGTCCGGCCTGGCTGTCGGAATGGATGCAGTGGAAGGGGTATATGGCCACCTCGTTGCCGTCGTAGTCCCACTGCGCCAGAGCCAGTCCTACTTCGCTTGCTCCACCGGTGTTGAGTACGGTGTCGGCAAAGTAAACACTGCCCGAGTAGCGCACCTGCGCAAAGACTCGGTTGTCGCGTGCGGCGATGGACAAGCCACCCGCCGAGCTGCCCCAGGCGGAGTGCATCCGCCCGTAGGAGAGGTAGTGTCCGTCATCAATCCCCACGCGGAGCCAGAAGGCATCGTCGCGGTTGTCGAGGGTGTCGCCACGGTAGATGAACTGGTGTGGATTGCTGTTGCCGGTGTAGGAATCTGTTCCTGCAATGCCAAGCACGAAGAGCGACCCCGTGGCGGTGTCGGTGCAGGTGGCGCTGAGCTCTACCGCCGGGTAGTTTCTGTCGCCAGGCACGTAGTCAAATTGCATCAGCAGGTTGGCATTCAGGCCAGTGTCGAGGCGGAGCATACAGTCGGTGCCCCAGGCCAGCGAGAGTGTGTCCACGTGCAACACCAGCCCGGCCGACCGCGCAATGGGTATGCTGTCGTGTTCTATTTTTGCATTGAAGGTGAAGTATAGTTGGTCGTCCTCGTGGATATCGAACGACCTTATCTCCAGCCAGTTGGTATGGAAGGGATCTACCCACGGCGCATCGCCGGCAAGGTAGGAGGCGTCGAGCAGGCTGTCGAAATGCGGTGAGAACTTCAGCACCTGCTGGTTCCAAAAGCCTGTAGTGTAAGGCGGGATATGGGTATGGAAGCGCGTGCCGTCCACCATAAAGCGGAATCCGCTCAATCCGCCATCGTGAAAATAAAGAGGATCCATCCCGGTGAAAGCCCGATCCTGAGTGAGGCGGACGACATAGATGTTGCCGCGACTGTCCACATCGAAGTGCCCGGCATCCAACCATTCGCCATACACCTTTTGCCCGCGCCTGACGGGCTGTCCCACGCTGTCGAGATAGGTGACCTGCAGGAAGTGGTGTTCCAGCAGCGTGCCGTCCAGTCCCAGGGTGATGAAGGCCGTGGCTCTCCAATTGTACACACTATCCGTTGGCAGCAGCAACTCGCTGGTGGTTAGCAGCGTGTCGAGGTAGTAGAGCTTTGTCCGCACTATATTGTCGTAGACGGTGGTGTGTGGCAGCGGAATGTCCACCATCATCATCAGAGCCGTGTCGCCAAGCATACGCAGGTCGTGTACTTTCACGCCGCTGTCGCCGCCAAACTCCCAAGGGTTGATGATGCGGTGCCACAGGTATTGCCCGTCGGGCGACATCTTCACCAGCAGGGCGCTGGGGTTGTGGTTTGTAACGACCTCGAAGGGATCGATGGTGTCGAGCCGGCCGCCGCTGGCCACCTGCATCAGGCGGTAGGTGTTGCCCTCGCTGTCGGCCACCAGGCCGCAGGGAAAGTTTCTGTATTTGTCACCGTAGCCATAAAAGCTCTTGGCCCAGTCGAAGTGCTGGGCGTGGGCGGCGAGGAAAAGAGCAACAAATGTAAGCAATAAGCTAATTCTCTTGATGTTTCTCATATTTGACGTAGTTTTAGTTATTACCTTATCATTGTCACCGTGCCGATGCCTGCGCGGACTATGCCGTCGGGGAGGTGCACTTCATATTTGTAAACGTATGCTGCTTGTGGTTGAGGTATGCCTTTGGCGGTACCGTCCCAAGCGGCACTGGGGTCGGTGGTGCTGAAAATCAAGTTGCCCCAGCGGTTGTAGATGTATAATTGATACTTGACTGGCTCAAAACTGAGGTGGCCGCGGAAGCGGTTGTTTGTCTCCTGGTCGGGCGTGAAGGCGTTGGGAAACCATATATTGTACATCGGCGGCTCTTCGGGCGGTGGTGGAGGGACGGCATTCAGACCGACTATCAGCGTCACCATAGAGTCGCACCCATACTGGTTGGTGAAATGAAAGATATACTCGCCGCTGTCAGCGATGGCGGTACCGCCGTATCGAAGGGTGTCGCCGGCATCGATGCTGACGTGCAGGACTGTTGAGTCTGTCGGGCTGACAAACAGTTTTAAAACATAGTGTCGCTGAGCAAAGTCGTTCACGCTGTCGCGCTGGAATGTGAAAGTGCCTGGCATCGTTGGTTGGACATAAAAGCCATAGCCATTATACAGCTCGCCGAGACAGATGGTGTCTCTTACAGTTACGGTGTCTATACGGATTACGGTTTGCAAATGCAGCGTCACCGTCGAGTCGCATCCGTTGGCTGCGACAGCGGTATACAAGTATACGCCGTTCTGAGTCAGCGTGGTGTCGAAAAAGGAAAGGCTGTCACCTATAAAGATGGTGTCGTAGAGAACGGTGTCGCTTGTGGGCAGTATGGTCAGCGTCAGCAGATGGACCTCAGTGGTGCTGTCGTTCACCAACTCTGTGTAGACGAAGGTGTATGTGCCGGGTGTGCTTGTCTGACTGACTGATGGGGTGAATCCGTAACCACTGTATGGCGTTCCGAGGCAGATGGTATCGGCGTGAAGCAGTGTGTCGCTTGTGGTGATATGGGCGGGATAGATGCGAACATTATCAAGGAATGTGGAGTTGGCGGCAGGGAATCCAATAGAAAGAGTGTCGCATCTTTTCGTTCGAAAGCCTATGCGGTAGGGAGGCATGACACCGTCGAACATACCGAGCACATTGACATCGAACTGTTGCCACTCGCAGCCGTTGAGCGTGTATGTCTGTGTAGAAAATGGAATGAAATCGCGTCCGCAAGTGGGATTACAGGGCCAACTGGTGCGATTTTCTGTCCACCAGTTTGTCGTTGTAGTGTCAGGCACCGAGTCGGTCAGAATGCCCACCTCTATCTCGAGCGGTATCAGTTCTGCACCCGGATCTGGACTGTTTGTGTCTATTGCAACAACGAAATCGAAAGTGACTCTTGCTGGCAGTTCGTAGAACCAGGGGGATGCCAGCAGGGACCCACCGCACTTGTAGTCGTAGGTTGTGTCCCAAAAACCTGGCGCCGGATGATAGTCATTCCAAGCACCGGCATAGTCCATACGCACCGTACCATTGTTGATATAGCTGTAATTGTTGTAAGGCACAAGCAAAAAATGAGGTCGACAGAACATAGTTCCTGCCCAACCGCGCGAACAGCCTTCCCAGCCGCCGAAAAAATGATAGGCAGGGGTATAAAATGTATGGGTTGCATCTATATGCCTTATAGAGTCTTCTATATAACTCTCAAAATTTTCATAGAATGGCAGGGTGACGACAACCTGGCTGCGCAGATTGGCACAGCAAAGCAGCATTAGCAACAGCCCTATATGTTTCCCCCTGCAAAACATCTCATTTAGTGTCTTTGGCTTTCTTTGCAAGTTCAAACAGGGCGACAGGCAGGTGGCAGTAGCCGGAGGGGTTCTTGTCGAGGTAGTCCTGATGGTATTCCTCGGCAGGATAGAAGTTGCGCAGCGGCTCCACCTCGACCTGCAGCGGCAGGCCGTACTTCTTGGCTTCGTCGGCAACGACTTTGTCGATAATGGCACGGTCGGCAGGGTCGGTGTAATAGATACCTGTGCGATAGCGTGTTCCTTCGTCCTCGCCCTGCTTGTTGAGGCTGGTGGGGTCGATGGCCTTGAAGTACATCTCGAGCAGAAAACGCAGGCTGGCGACAGCAGGATTGTAACGCAGCTTGACCGTCTCGGCATAGCCCGTCTGGTCGGTATAGACCTCCTTATAGGTCGGATTCTCGGTGTTGCCGTTGGCAAAGCCCACCTCGGTAAAGGTAACACCTTCAATGAGTTTCAGATATTTCTCGGCACCCCAGAAGCAGCCGGCGGCAAGGTATATTTCCTGCTCGGCAAGAGGCATCGGCGGCAACAGGGCAACAATCTTCTCGAGCCATTGTGCATCGACATCGTCGAAGGTGCCCAGCTCACGGCTGTCTATGTCGAGCACCGCAACCACGACACCGCGCTGAACGACAGGCACAACTATCTCGCTGCGGCTCTCGCTGCTGCAGGCTATGTGGCCCGGAAACTGTTCCACGTCGGGCACCACCACCGTGCGACGCTCCTTCCATGCCGTGCCGCATACACCCTTGCCGTAGCCTATGTGCATACAAGCCACGGGGCCCTGGAAAGGACCGAGCAGCAGTTCGCCACCGCTGACGTGGTAGAAGCCCGTCCACCAAAAGCGGAACGCGTCATGAATCATTGCAGCGACATTCGACATCGTCGCCACAGCATCGGTCTCGCCTTCAAGGAGCGATGCTATCTGTTTATATAACAACTCGTATTTTTCTTCTTTCATATTTTTTACATTTTTTTAGCAAGCAGGAATGCTTGCGTACCAGGATTCTCTTTAAACTTTATTTGACCACGAATTATACGAATAAAACGAATTTTTGGGCACCTCTAATAATTACTTTTTAAACGGCGAATTAAACGAATTGAGCGAATTAAACGATTTTTAAAGGTTATATTTTATTAATCTCCATTTTCGCGAATGGTCGCACACGACCAACGAATTACTCGAATACTTGAAAATGTTCTTTTACCTATCAAGCAATCAATATTTCAACTTTTAATCCTTCCATCTTTTAACCCTTTAAACCCTTCAACCCTTTATGCTTTTCAACCATTTCCAACCCTTTCAACCTATTCAATCCTTCCGACCCTATCTCTTCACGACCAGTACGCCGCGGAGGGTACGGTTGAGTTCTTTGAAGACAATAATATAAAAGTAATTGCCGTCGGGAAGGCCCTCGAAGCAAAAATCGTTCCTATAGTCCTGCGACGAATAGACTCGCTTGCTTTGCGCCGTGTAGATCTGTACCTGCATCGGACCGTATTTCTCCAAATCGGGAATCACCCAGCAGTCGTTGTATCCGTCGCCGTTGGGCGTCACAAGATTCGGTATGACAATCTTTTGTTGCTCGGGACGCTGCTGTATCGGCTCCGATGTCTCTTTTTCGGCCGTAGGGTTGGTTTCCGCGGCGATGCTGTGCGAGGTCTCTTCGTCAGGAATCTCATACTTTTCTACATCGGGGGCGGAGTTTTCGGCGACATTTTCCGACCGGATGGTTGCGCTCTTACCTACCACAGTTTGAGGTTGCGAAGGTCGCTGCTGATTGGCTACCGATTGTCGCTCAGCAAGTTTTGCGGTATTGGTTTCCTGTTTCACGACCTCGACGGTCTGGTTGCCGGCATCTTTTTTGACGACCGGCACCGACGATTGCTTTTCCTGTTCCGTGCTCACCTGCGGGATGTCGGTGACGGATGACGGCACTTGCCGGACGTTCTCGATCGACGTCTGGGCTACGATAGTCTTTTCTTCAACTTCCGTATTGTCGTGCAGCAGAGCAACCGCAACCGTCACTGCGGCAACGACACCGACCGCAGCGATGGCATACGACAATAGCCTTCTCCCCTTACGCCGTTTTGCCGCCATCCGCTTGGGCAGACGGTTTTCTATAGTCTGCCACGCATCGGCTGGAGGTTGCGTTTCGGCATCGGCAAATTGCTCGCGGAATATGTCTTCTATGTCTTTCATTTTTTCAGATAGTCTTTTCCTATTTTTTTCAAAAGTATTAGTCTCATTTTCTCTTTGGCGCTGTAATAGCGTGTCTTTATCGTCGACAGCGGTTCTTTTATCAGCTTCGCTGCCTCGTCGAGGGTATATCCGTCGACGGCCACGAGGTTAAAAGCGACACGTTCCTTTTCGCTCAGCTTTTTCATGGCTTCCTGAAGAGCGGAACGCAAATCGATGCTGCTTTCCGGGGACGACGTATGGGAACCCACTTCGTCGGCCTCGTCCAACGCCACACTCTCACGGTGCTTACGGTTGCGGCGGTATTCGGCGACAATAGCGCTACGCATAACGGCGTGCATCCACCCCTCGAACGACCCTTCCCCTCTGAAGGTCTCTATCTCCGAAAAGATGGTCAAGAAGCCTTCGATGAGCATGTCTTTCGCGACGTCGGCATCGGGCGCATAACGCAAACAGATGGAATAGAACCGGGCGCTGTATCTGTCGTACAGTTCTTTTTGCATCGTCGCATCACCGTTTCGGCAGCCTTCTATTACTTCGTCAAGAGTCAGCATCGTTTACCGCTTTGTGTCACAAGATGAGAATAGACCCGAAAAAGTTTTATAAAAATTGTTAAAAAATATTAAAACGTCTTTTCTCGACCGTTTTCAATAAGCATAGACAGCGCGTATCGCGAGGAGGGAAACGGCCATCAGCGCACCTGCACATTCAGGCTTACACTTTCCGAACCCTGAACCCTTCGGACGACAAAGACATACGCACCTGCACGGACTGGGGCGACGAAGCTGTCACCGCTATTGGTTCTGAACGGACTGCATTGGCGACGACCCGTTGTGTCGTAGATTTCCACCACGAGTTGCTCGCCGGCGCGACCGGTGCTGATGGTCAGTTTGCCTGTTGTCGGGTTGGGATAAACAGTCACGTTCTTTGCCGTGAATTCCGACGGCTGCGATATTCCGACATAATCCTCATCGATATAGGCCAGAGTGTATTCGCCCAGTTTGAGCAGGGTGTCGGTGAAATAGCCTTGGGTGCTGCCCGAATGGAGTTCCGAGACCGGACGCCACCGGTCGCCAGCACCTCTGCGGTACATCAGGCGGAGCATCGACATGTCGTAACCGGAGCCGAGCAGGTCGTTGTCGAGCGTGTTGTCGCTGCCGGTGGCGCTGAAACGGAATTGTCCGTTCATCTTTGTTCCCTCGGTCAGAATGCCGTCGACAGTCCAGTAGTGGTCGGCCATCTTGACGATATGCGGATTGGGGTCGGGGTCGGGCGAACTCCAGTGGTGAGCGATGTAGAGCCTGCTTTTGGACGACGGGTCCACCTCGGCCACTTCTGTTCTGAAAAGGGCATTGTGGAGGTTGCTCAGACCCGTCTGATTGACATTCAGGCGCTCTCCTATCGATGCCTTTGAGAGGGCTTCGTCGTAGTCGACCACAGCAAATGCCGGCACAAACGGCAACTGGAAAACCGCCTTAGTCGTCTCGCCGTCGAAGACGGCAAGGCGTCGAGCCTCGCTAAAGTCGTCTGCAAAAAACGTGACCCACACCCTGTTGCCATTGGCAAAAGTGTCGGTGCCATAGAGTTTCTGTCGCAGGTAGACGGCAGTCGATTCCTGGCTACACCTCATGGAGTCGATGACATAATCGACGAATCCGGGGCGGAAGACATGGAAATCGAAGAAATCGGTCAAATCCATTCCGGTATAGAGCGACAGGCTGTCGCGCAGCTGCCAGCTGTCGATATTCTGGAAAGCGCAGCGGTCGAAGAGTTTTCGCATAGCTGCGTAGAAGAGCGAGTCGCCCACATATCCGCGCAGCGAGTGCCAGACCGTAGCCCCTTTGTTGTAGACTGTCGAGCCGTAAGTATAGTTGCTTGTCTGCCCATAGAGAGGTTTGAAACCGTTGTCCCTGATGTGGGTTTGCAGGAGGACATCGCGCAGGTTGTCGTTGGCGTAGGTGCGATAGCGGTTGGGATTGGTTTCTGCAAAGATAGCCTGCACAGCGACCTCTTCGCAAAACGAGGCACCGCCTTCATTAATCCACATGTCGGCACTGCTGGCGCAGGTGACCAGGTTTCCGAACCAGGAATGTGCGAACTCGTGCGACATCGTTGCGAGACAGGAGACTTGCGACGAGGCCATACATTCGGTCGTAAAGGCCACGTTGCCTACATGTTCCATCGAGCCTTTGGGTGTGGAGACATATCCGACGCGGTCCCACCGGTAGGGTCCGAAACAGCGTTCGTACATAGGAATCACTTTGCTCATATTCTCGTATGCCTTCCAGACGTTGGCGCTGTCGTGAGCGAGGAAGCCCAAGATGGCGGGATAGGTGCCGTCTTCGCTTACATACTGACGTTCAATAACGTGAAACGGAGCTACTGCAACACCGACCAGGTAGGTAGGCGTCTGTCTGTCGAGCGTCCAGCACCACGTGCTGCTGCCGTCGGAATGGTTCACTACCGTGTCGAGCAGGCCTGTGCAGATAGCTTTCCATTCGGGTTTGGCGGTGATTTCGAAATGGTAGGTGGCCTTGTCGTAGAAATTGTCGCGGCATGGGAACCAGGCTTTTCCGACATTGTGCGGATATTCATAAATGGCAATGCCGAGATTGTAGTAGATGTTGTTGTCGAAGTAGAATCCGCCCCATCCCTGCTGCATTATGTGCTGACCTTTGCGGTAGAAAACGGTCATCGTAAGAGTGTCGCCCTGCGCTGCTGAGTTTGCGACGCGGAGCAGTCGCTGCTGCTCTACGAAGTCGAACGACACGGCGACGCCGTCAACCCACACCGAGTCGACATCTGCCGGACAGAGCTCAAGGGCAATGCTGTCTACCTGGCGCAAGAGGCGCATCGTTACCGATGCCGAGCCTTCCATGCGTTTAAAGCTCCTGTTGCCGATATCCAGCCGCAGGTCGTAGTGCAGCACATCGATGCTGTCGCTGATGTTGTCCTGAGCCTGCAAATTCGAAAAATGAGAGGCGACAAAAGCCGTCACGATTGCAAATAAGAGTGATTTCTTCATCTGAATACGTTTTATATAGTGATGGTTGACAATCAATAATTATTTTGCAAAAATACGATTTTTTTTTAAAAATTTCACTACTGAGTGTAAGATTTCGGCACCTAAAACGTTATATGATTATAACTTTTAAAAAAAACAACCATGAAACGAACAGTCTTATTTGCAGCTGCTGCTGCGCTGCTCCTCTTCGGAGCCTGCCAGAAAGATGGCAAGTACAACCCCAAGGAGAAAATCGCCAAAGTTTACGAAGAAGTATCGAACAGCTATTCCTACAACGATGGTGAGGGCTGGCAAACCGAGACGAATGGCACGCCCAAGCACGTCACCGAGCAGTGGACCTGGGACGGCAAGAAACTTGCGCAGATAGCGTATCCGTCATACGACTACGACGACGAGGGCAATATGGTGCTCGACGGGGATCAGGATGTGCTGCGCTTCACTTACGACGGCAGCCAGCTGACCGAGGTCAAAGCCAACTACGAGTTCCGTATGGTATTCACCTACGACGGCAAGAAGTTGCAGAAAGCCGAAATTTATGATGAAAAGACGACTCCCGACTTTGTCTATGAGTTCGAGCATGACGGCAAGAAAATCAGCACTATAACGATGACGGGCGACGGAGATATTTACAAAAAGAAATCCGCTTCCGTCAGCCGCATGGAGAAGTTGCTGCTTGGCAACATAATTCCTCAGAGCAAGACTACAGAAAAAGTAATGCGCGAGTTGCACGCCAAAGCAGCGAAGTCGACTCAGAGCATCAAGATGAACCTCACCTGGGATGGTGACAACGTAAGCAAAATCACCGCTGTCACGCCGTACGGCAACGCCACGATGTCCTTCACCTACGACGACAAGAACAACCCCTTCAAGGGCTTTGGTCTTATGTTCGGCGGTTACGGAGAGAGCGAGATTGGCGTAGAGTTCTGCAACAAGAACAACATCACGAAGATTGTCCTTTCCGACCTCGACGGCGACACCGATGAAGTGAACTACACCTACACCTACGACGGCAAGTGGCCCGTTTCGCGCAGCCAAGAGGAATCGTATAGCAGCACCATCGGACAGAACAGCTGGAAAATCACCGAATATTTCGAATACGAATAGTAGACCGCTAATTTTTTGAACGCAAATAGGAGACCGCTAATTTTTTTGAACACGTGGCATGCCTGCGAATACCTAATAAATAAAGAAAACACAATGAGCAATTTCGCGAATTATACGAATATGTTTATGCAACACAACGAATTAGTTTTGCAAACAAAACTCGAATTTTGCGAATATTGAGGTCAACGATTATTTGGGTTCTACTGGAAATGAAATAGGCGGCGCCGAATGGCGCCGCCTATTTTTTTTGTTTTCGTTTTCGTTTTCGTACGAAGTTTTTCGTTTTCGTTTTCGTACGCAGTTCTAGAACTTGACGATATCTATCAGTCGCACTCCGTCGAGCCATACGGCGATGCAGCCTACGGCACCGTCGTTGCCGGCCTCTTCCCAGTTCTCGATGGGCTGGAGGGTTCGTGCGTTGACGACTTCGAAATATTCGGGTTCAAACTTCAGTCCGTCAGGGCATTGGTCAGCGTTGACCTCGTGGAAGGAGCCGAGGGTGCTCATCACCCACTCTTTCACGTCGTCGACATCCTCGTATTCAGCCATTTCGGCTGCTTGTTCGAGAGTGTCGTGGATGGCAGGTGCAACGGCGCGTGCTGCTGGCGAGAGTCGCATGTTGCGGCTTGAGAGGGCCAGACCATCGTCGGCGCGCACTATCGGGCAGGCGACAATTTCAATCGGATATTTTATCTGTTCGATGAGGTTGCGGATTATTGCCAGCTGCTGATAGTCCTTCTCGCCGAAGTAGGCGCGGTCGGGGGTGGCGATGTCGAACAGACGACGCACGACGACGGCGACGCCCGAGAAGTGGCCCGGACGCTGTGGTCCTTCCATCACCTCCTCGAGGGGTCCGAAATGGTACTCTTCTTTCACGGGCTCGGGGTACATTTCCTCGACCGAGGGGACAAGCACGAAGATTGTTCCTTCGACGCTTTCAATGAGTTTGAGGTCGGCATCCACGGTGCGGGGGTACTTTGCCAAATCCTCTTTGTTGTTGAATTGTATCGGATTGACAAACAGGCTGACAACCACGACGTCGTTCTCCTGCGCGGCACGGCGTATCAGCGACAGGTGTCCTTCGTGCAAAGCGCCCATGGTGGGCACCAAACCTATTGTTTTGCCGTCGGCCTTAACTTTTGCAATAGCATCTTTTATTTCTGCTACTTTAGTATATTTCTGCATATTGTATTGATGGTTTATGTTAAGAATCTGGTTCGCTGTTGCTTTGCAAGCCGTCGGGTTCGCAGTCCGGCAGACAACAAAGCGAATCCATAACGCAGAGATGAGGCTTTTATTTTGCTGCCACAATAAAAATAAAACCCTCCGCAACCCGAACCGCTACACCGTTGCAGACCGCTTGCGTACGAAAAAAGAGGATACTTGCACACCATTTTTTCTGTCGGTCGGTGTTGAGAATTAAATTTTTTTGTACCTTTGCAGTTCGAAAAACATACGGAATCATGACACGAGGAAAGAAGATTTGCAACCACTTGAAGGCTGTACGACAGCAGATTGCCGAAGAAAACGGCATACCGTTAGAGCTCAAGGAATGCACCCACACGGGCGACTGTCGCGGCACCTGTCCGCGCTGCGAGGCCGAGGTGCGCTACTTGGAGCGCGAACTGAGCCGCCGTCTCAGTGTGGGCAAGGCCGCCACCGTGGCAGGCTTGACGCTTTCGCTCGTTGCCTGCGGCGGTTCGGGCGGCAGCACCCTTGCCACCGACACACCCCTGCCGGGCGACACCTCGCTGCCCGCCAGCGGCACCGACAGCCTTGGCGACGACAGCCTTTATGTCGAGGGCATTGAGGAGGAGCCCGAAGTATCCACGGAATTGGGGATTGTAGAGCCGTTGTCGGAAGAGGATTTACCTGAAATAACGGCGGGTGATATCGAGATACTGCAAGGTGAAGCAGTACCAGAAGACATGATGACCGATGTGGTTGCGACCGAGAGCAACCCCGAGGAGGAAATCTATGTCTTCGTGTCCGAATATCCGGAGTTTCCCGGCGGCGAAGAGGCACTGAACAAGTACATTGAAGACAATCTGCGTTATCCTGAAAAGGCACGCGAAGAGTGCATTTCGGGTACTGTCGTCGTACGGTTTGTCGTCGAGAAGGATGGTTCGGTAAGCAATGTGGGTATTTTGCGCGAAATAGGCGGTGGCTGTGGTGCCGAGGGCAAGCGCATCGTGGAAGGTATGCCGAAGTGGAAGCCTGGCAGACAGAGTGGCAAGCCTGTACGCACGGAGTACACCCTTCCGATTATGTTTCGGCTGCCGTAGCGTTGCGACTATTCCACTTCTTCGTATGGGGTGAAGCCGTCGTTGTCCGTGTCGGAATCACTGCGCGGCTTGTAGGTGGTGCGGTTCAGCCAGCGGTTGGGCAGCTCGAGCAGGTAGTTGAGGGCGGTGATGATGAGGCTGAAAAGCAGCGCGTAGCCGAACGAGTCGACCTGGAAGGGGCCGACGATGCCTGCCGCCAGCTCGATAATCACAGCGTTGATTATGAATATGAACAGTCCCATTGTCACCACGGTGAAGGGCAGGGTGATGAAAATGAGGATGGGGCGGATGAAGTTGTCGAGCAGCGAGATGACGAGGGCGGTGAAAACGGCTGTTGCAACGCTGCCGCCTTCGATGCGGACGCCAGGAAGGATGCGGATAGCGATAATGATGGCGAGAGTGAGTATGATTGTGCGCATCAGGAATCCCATGGGGCCTGACTGCCGCTGCTGGTGTGTGGTGATGTCTATTCTCATATTTCAATTTCTCCTTTTCCGTAGCGGATTACTTCCATGTTGCCGGCGCTGCAGTCGACGACTGTCGAGGGTATGTCCTCCCCTATTCCGCCGTCTACGACTGCATCGACCTGGGAGCCAAAGAGTTCATGTATCAATTCGGGGTCGGTAAGATATTCTGACTCACGTTCCTCGTCGAGGGTGCGAACTGATGTGCCTATCAGGGGGCAGCCTACGGCTTGTATTATAGCGTTGCATACTGAGTTTGCAGGCACGCGGATGCCTATTGTCTTGTTGGCGTTCTGGTAGTTGCGAGGCACGTTGTTGTTAGCGTCCATAATGAAAGTGTATGGACCCGGCAGGCATTGCTTCAGTAGCTGGAAGACGTCTTTGTCCATCGGACGCACATACTCCGAAACACTGCTCAAGTCAGCGCACAACATAGAGTACATGGCTTTCTTCAACGAGAAGCCTTTCAGTCGTGCTATTATCTCGACGGACTTTTTGAACTCCATGCTGCAGACGAAAGCATAGAGCGTATCGGTAGGAATCACGACGATGCCGCCGCGATTGATGATATCCGCCACCTTGTTGACTTCCCGACTGTTAGGATTGTCTTGGTATATTCTCAACAGCATTTTATTGGCTTTTTTGAATCTGCAAAAGTACACAAAAAAATGGGAACGCCCATTTTTTTTAGCATTTCAGTTTGTCGGAAATTCCGACGAACAGCATTGGCAATCTTGTCAAAGCATGGTGTTTGTGATGATAAAGTTATGTGGCAAAGTAGTGATATATATAAATTTGGAAACGAGAAATACGAGGGTTTAAAGGATATATACCCAATGCAAATTGTATTGTGTTATGCATCGTGATTACAGACCCAGATACTTCTCAAAGAACTCCTTCAACCTTCGGATGACGGATGTCTTTTTATAACTCCTGTTGCCGCCACCGCCAAATCTCGACATTGCCGGAAGTATCTTGTCGATGTCGGTGCCAGTGGTTCTCAACTGTCCGTCTCGGAATGCATTGCTGATAAACTTCTTGGTCTCTGCCGTCTTCAACTTTTCTTCCTTGATGATGGTTGCAAGG
>JAFXAD010000046.1 GCA_017522065.1 Bacteroidales bacterium | reverse complement strand
TTCGGTGGCACCGTAACAGGCGAGACGCGTCGCAACATCGGCCAGTATATGATGATGTCCCTGGTGGCCTGTGCTATAGGCATTCCCATCGCGGTGGTGGCTGCAAGAGACTACCTGCAGGACTATATCTGCCGCATACACAACTACGGTTGGATCTTCGTCCTTGCCGTGGTCATCAACTTGTTTACCGCCTTCCTCTCTGTGCTATGGCAAACCCTCCGTAGCGCCCGCACCAATCCCGCAACAGAACTTAAAAAAGAATAATTGTAAACGTTAACCTTAACTTTAACCGGCTGCCGCATCACAGACTGCTGGAATCATTCTGAGGTTAAAGTTAAAAACACAAACAACAAAATGAAAAGCTATCTCAAATTCCTATCGCGCAACAAACTCTATGCCTCCATCCAGGCCTTGGGACTGGCCGTGAGCCTTGCGTTCGTGATTCTGATTGGCAGCTACGTGGTGCAACAGTATCAGGTGGCACACGAATCGCCCGACTGGAAACGGACCTTCGTTTTGGGCAACGATGATTTTATGGGTCTCACTTATTGGGACAAGGAGGAACTGGAGACGAATATCCCGGAGGTTGACGCCGTCACGCATTTGAGTGTCCTGGACCAACCCATAATCCGTAAAAGGGATGAAGTGTTCCTCTCCTTTGGGATGGAGGCCGATGCCGACTTCTTCAGGGTATTTCCACAGTATAAGTTAATAGAAGGGAATATAGAAGATTTTGTCGGCGAAAGCGATGTCCTCATCAGTAAATCACTGGCAGAGAGACTCTCCAAGGACGGAAAAAACCTCGTTGGCAGCGTCTTGAATTTGGATGAAACAGACCGCACCATCAAGGGAGTATATGCCGATTTCGACCGCACTTTCTTCTTGCCATTCGAGGTGATTACCAATATTTCGGGAAGTGAGCAGGCTGGCGCGAGCAAAGAATTTGGCAGCATCGGCAACTACACCACCTGGTTCCGCATCCGCGAAGACGCGGACCCGGACGATGTGCAGTTGAAAGTCAAGTCCCTTCTGCACAAAAACTATGATTCTCCCTGGGGAGCAGACAAGGTCGAGTCGTGGCGCGCGTTCCGAATGGACGAGGCTTTTTTCTCCCAAACGCACAGTAACGGACTCTTCCGCTGTGGCAATATCCAGATGCTTCGGCTGCTGACTGTTGTCGCATTTCTTCTTCTGCTCTCGGCTATTTTCAACTATGTGAATCTCAGTTTGGCCCTTACCGGCAAAAGGGCCAAGGAGATGGCTACCCGCCGTCTGATAGGGGCCAGCAAGACCAATATACTGTGCAGGTACATCGGCGAATCGGTAGCATTCACCGCCGTTTGTTTTGCTGTGGCACTTCTTTTGGCCGACCTCTTGGTTCCTATGGTGAACAGTTTGGTTTCCAATGACGAAGACCTGCTGCTTGGCAACGGTGGCACCGGCGTCAGGATCTCCTTTATGATGACACCTCAATATATCATAGCGTACATTGCCAGCGTTCTGGTGCTGGGTGTTGTTAATGGGCTGTTTCCTGCCCTTGTTGCATCGGGCAGTCAGCCCATCGATGTCGTCAAAGGTACGCTCCGTCGTCGCAACAAAATGGTGTTGAGCAAAGCCTTCATCGCAATACAGAACATCCTTTCGGTATTCCTTATCGCCATGGCGCTTCTGATGGAGGTCCAGATGCATTATATGCTATCACGACCTACGCATTCCGCCACCGAAAATCTTTACTACATCGAATATTCGGCCCAGAACTACGACCAGATGAAGCTCTTCAAGGACAAAGTGGAACAACTGCCTTTCGTGACTAAAGTAGGTGTAGGACGCGGCATCCCCGGACACATTAATATGCAAATGGGCATCAGGGTGGACGAAGAACATAATGTGGATATGCCCATCATCCTTTGCGACCCCACCTATTTCCAATTGCTGGGATTCGAGGTAGATGAAGACTTTGGCCATCCCCTTGTACATTCACTCTGGATGAGCCGAAGTGCTTTCCGTGCGGCTGGGGTATCCGACACCTCTACGGTATTTCCCCGCAGGATTAAAATAAACGGAGCCCAGCCCGAGTTCATCGGTGGCGTTGTCCACGATTTCCCCACGACGGCTGCCAACCAGGCCAATTATGGTCCCACTGGAGCCATCCTTGTCACCAAGACCGAAGAACTCATCTGGGCCAACTGTCTGCTCATTGGCACTATGGGCGAAGACGAATCCTATTCGGAGGCCATACTTCAGGCTTACCGCGACTACCGTCTGCAAGCCTTCGGGGTCGAAGAGCCCGTCTGGACATACGGTTTCTTGAAAGAGATAAGCAAAAAGCAACTCGCTCCCTTGCTCAAGACTACGCGTTTCGTCGAGCTCTTTGCCTTCATAGCGATGTTGATTTCCCTGCTGGGTCTTCTGGCAATGAGCACCTACTTCGCCGAAGAGAATACCCGTCAGATTGCCATTCGCAAAGTCTTCGGAGCCGAAATGCAAGGCGAAGTGTGGCGCAACGTGCGGCAATATATGCTGTTGGTGACTGTGGCTTGCTGCATAGGCATACCCTTGGCGGTTGTGGCCGCTCGTCGCTATATGCAACAATTTCCCTACCGCGTCGAAAACTATGGCTGGGTCTTCGGTGTCGCAGTGATTGTCGTGCTTGCCTTTTCGGTTCTCGCCGTCCTGTCGCAAGTGCTCAAAGCAGCCCGCACCAACCCCGCAACAGAACTAAAAAAAGAATAATTGAATCGTGACCAGTGAATAGTGAATAGTGACCAGTGACCAGTGATGCGAGTGCGTTCGTGTCACAGGTCACTTGTCACTGTAATGCGACTGCGTCACTTGTCTCAGGTGATTGTATTTTTTCAACCTTAACGTTAACCTTGACCTTAACTGGCTGCCGCATACTGATTGCTGGAAACATTCGTTCTTGCATCACTCGGGAATTTTTTAATTTCACTTTCGCAAAAGTGAAAAATAATACAAAAACACTTTTGTAAAAGTGAATTTTTGTATATCTTTGCATTTTTAAAAAGTGAATCAATATGACACAAGATGATTATCAGCAGCTTGAACTGTTGTTTCTTACAAAGATAAAGAAGGTCAACACAAAGTTTGTGAGATACTTGTATAATGCCATTAATTGGAACGTTAGGCTAATTGGCATAAAGGGTGCGAGGGGGGTGGGAAAAACAACAATGATGCTTCAACGTATTAAATTGGCTTATAAAACGACAGACGCTGTATTCTATGTATCTCTTGATAATCTATGGTTCCAGTCACATACGCTGCCGGAACTTGTGGACTGGCTGTATTTGCATGGAATCAGACACTTATTCATCGATGAGGTGCATAAATACCCTAATTGGGCAATTGTCTTAAAGAATCTATATGACACCTATGACGATTTGAATATTGTTTACACGGGCAGCAGCATGCTTGAAATAGACAACTCGCGTACTGATCTGTCCCGCCGTCAGACTTTGTACACCATGCAGGGGCTTTCTTTCCGTGAATATCTAATCATCAATAAGGTAACAGCGATGCCTCCAATGACCATTTCCCAGCTGTTTGGGGAACATCAGTCTGTAGCAATGGATATATGCAAGAATCTACCAGTGGCGAAGTATTTTACAGACTATCTGAGGAATGGATATTATCCGTTCCACATTGAGTCCGGAGATGATTATTTGGCTCGACTTGACGAGACTTCCAAGTTGGTGATAGAGACCGATATGCCCGCCGTGGAGAATGTTTCGTATGCTACTGTTCAGAAAACAAAGCAATTACTAATGGTGGTGTCTGAAAATGTGCCATTGGTTCCGAATATCTCAAAGCTCTCGGCACAACTTGGCACAACTCGCGATTTGTGTTTGAAGATGCTTTATACACTTGATCGAGCCGGTTTATTATTGTTATTTACCCGTGAAGTAAAGAATTACAAGCACCTTGTCGCTCCTGAAAAAATATTCCTTGGCAACACAAACTTGATGTATGCATTAGGTAACCGTGTCAACGAGGGAACTCTCCGCGAAACATTTTTCCTTAACCAGATGTCTCTTGGCCATGAGGTCTGTGCACCAGTTCGAGGGGACTTTATGGTTGATGGCAAATACTTGTTTGAGATAGGAGGGAAAAACAAAACTTTTGAGCAAATAAAAGATGTGCCGGACAGCTATTTGGCTGTTGATGGCATTGACATCGGAAGTCGTAACCGTATTCCGTTATGGATGTTCGGTTTGTTGTATTAAGCAAGTGATTAGTGAATAGTGATTAGTGACCCGTGACCAGTGATGCGAGTGCGTTCGTGTCACAGGTCACTTGTCACTGTATTTTAGATAGCCGAACAATAAAATGCACTTCTATTGAGTTATCTCTTACAGAATTTGGTGCAGAAAAGTGTGACGGTGATACATTTTTCTGCACCAAACAATGTATTTTTCTTAATCTACTGCATTTGCAAAAAGTACAATGACAATATGAAACGGAACCCATCCAAGATATTAGTCGTCGACGACAACGCCGCTGTCCGCAAGGCTCTGCAGCTATTGCTGACTCCCCGCTTTGCCGAGGTTGAACTGCTTCCGTCGCCAGCCTCATTGCCGGCCACGATGGAGAGGCTGCGCCCCGACGTGGTACTGCTGGATATGAATTTCCACGCCGACATCAACAGCGGCAACGAGGGTCTCTTCTGGACCGACGAGATTGTGCGCCGTTGGCCGGGGACGCAGGTGGTGCTCTTCACCGCCTACGCCGATATCAATCTGGCTGTGGAGGGTATGAAACGTGGCGCCTTCGACTTCGTCGTGAAGCCTTGGGACAACGACAAGCTGGTGGCCATTCTCGAAGCCGCAGTGGCAAAACACCTCCAGAACACGGCCCGCGCAGCCAAAAGCACACGTAGACCGGTCGAACCGACAGAGGAACATGCCGATTTCTACTGGGGCGACAGCCGCCAGATGGCGCAGATGCGCCGCGTGGTTGAGAAGGTGGCCCCGACCGATGCCACGGTGCTCATCACCGGCGAGAACGGCACCGGCAAGGATGTGCTGGCGCACGAGATTCACGCCCTGAGCAGCCGCAGTGACAAGCCCTTGGTCTGCGTCGATGCCGGCGCCATAGTGGAGAGCCTGTTCGAAAGCGAGCTTTTCGGCCACGTCAAAGGGGCCTTCACCGATGCCCACAGCGACCACCGAGGAAAATTCGAGCAGGCCGACGGCGGCACCCTCTTCCTCGACGAGATAGGCAACCTGCCACTGCACCTGCAGGCCAAGCTGCTACGCGCACTGCAGGAGCGAAAGGTGGTGCCGGTAGGCAGCGAAAAAGCCGTGCCCGTCGACATACGCCTCATCTGCGCCACCAACCGCGACCTCGAGGCGATGGTCCGCGAGGGCACCTTCCGCCAGGACCTGTATTTCCGCATCAATGTCTTCCATCTGCATATTCCGGCACTGCGCGAACGGAAGGAGGACCTGCTGCCGCTGGCCGAGACGTTTATTGCCGGTTTTGCGGAGCGCTACCACCGTCAGGTCAAGGGGCTTTCGTCAGCCGCCTTCGAAAAGTTGAAGCAGCACCGCTGGAGCGGCAACGTCAGGGAACTGCAGAACGTCATCGAACGGGCTGTCATCTTGTGCGACGGCAACCAGCTTGAACCTGGCAACTTGGAAATCAGTGCCACAAATGCCACTGTCGCCACCACACCCTTAGAAGATGCCGAAGAGCAGACCATCCGCGCCGCCCTGCAGCGGCTCGGCGGCAACCTCTCGCTGGTGGCAAAAGAGTTGGGAATCAGCCGCCCGACGCTTTACGCCAAACTGAAAAGGTATAATATCTGAGTTTTAAACCTTAACCTTAACGTTAACCTCAGAATGTTTCCAGCAATCCGTGATGCGGCAGCCAGTTAAGGTCAAGGTTAACGTTAATGTTGATTAGAAAAAAAACATGTACATCATTTTCGTTATCGTTTTCGTAATAGTTGCAATAGTAGCCACCGCCATCATTGTGCGCGAGCGCGACCGCCGCAAGGTGGAGTATATGCTCGATGCCTTCGAGGATGGAGAATACAACTTCCGCTTCGACGACAAAAGCCGCTTCAACCGCACGCTGAACCGCATCAAATGGATCGTCGACCGGCGGCGAAGCCAGAACGAGACCGAGTCGTGGAGCAAGCTCATCCGCGTGCTGACCCACGAAATCATGAACACCGTCGGCCCCATCGCCTCGCTCAGCGACACCCTCAGCCGCTACACCAGCGACGAGATGCTGAAACACCAGCAAGACATCGCCGCAGGACTGGAGACAATAGGCAGCAGCAGCCGCGGACTTATCGACTTCGTGCAAAACTACCGCGAACTGACCGGTGTGGCACGCCCCATAAAGAAACCACTGATGGTGCGCGACCTCATCGCAGATGTCATCGACCTGACGAGCGAACAGTGCCGCGAAGCGGGTGCCCTCTGCTCCTTCAACGAACTCAGCAACGACACGCTCATCTACGCCGACCAGACCCAGCTCAGCCGCGTCCTCATCAACCTCGTCAGCAACGCCATCGAAGCCGGTGCCTCCCAAATAACCATCACTTCCGAACTCACCGCCGACAGCCAGACCATCATCCGTGTCCGCAACAACGGCGCCCCCATCCCCGTCAGCAGCCAGCAGCAGATATTCATCCCGTTCTACACCACAAAACAACAGGGCAACGGCATCGGCCTCAGCCTCTCGCGCCAAATCCTGCAAGCCCACAACGGCACCCTCGAACTGGCCTCCAGCGACGCCACATCCACCGAATTCGTACTCACTTTCCGGTAACTTTTGCATTACACGCTACGCGTGGAAATTTCACAAATTCTTAACAAATCATTCAAAAATACAGATTATCGATGCCAGTGCCAACACTTGACTTTTACTCAATCTTTGATCAACTTCTACGTCGGTATATGGTACGGCTAAGGTGAGAATACCGTGGCAATGGTATAGTGATACCTGATTCAGATTCGTGTCGGCTACTCGGCTTGAGCCGCCTGCAACACCGCTTTCAGCCGGGGGCAGTCCTCGATCTGCTCCAGGAAATGGATCTGCGGGGTGCCGACAATCTCCACCCGTCCGTTGAGCGTGTCGTATGATATCGTCATCGTTCCGCCAGAGGCCAACGCGTTCATCACCAAATAGGGCGGCATCATCATTCGCTTTACGCCGGTATCGGGGACGTCCACATAGGTGTCCTCCTCGGTCAACCGGTCGATAACGGCGTTCTCGCTGTCGGTGAACGAGACCTGAAGATTGTCGATGACGGTATCGGCGTAGTTGTACACGATCAGCATTGCCGTCGCGAGCTCGCTGTCGTCCCCCTTGGTGAGCACCATGTTGGCAAAACGGTACGGTGCCTCCCACGAAAGCCCAAGCATCGTAGTGTACATGATATCGAAGTTCTCTCTGGAGGAGGTGTACCATCTGGAATCAATAAAGAGATACTCCAGCACCTCGCAGCCGCACCCCAGTTTAAGCAGCCAAGGTTTGTTGTATATTTTGCCGTAAAAATTGCGTGCCGTAGCCCGCATCATCAAAGGGAACACCAGAGAAGAGTCGTACATAATGGCATCGCTGATGATGCCTTGTGTCCGGCAGATCTTCTCGCACAGCAGATTGGTGTTCTCTGTGCTGTCCTCGATAAGCCGGTACAGCGTGTCTATCTGGTCGATGATAGCCAACCGTTGCGGCTCACGGATTTCGTATTCCGCCACCCACTCCCGCAGGAAGTCTGGCCAGCGAAGATCATCGGTTCCCGCTGGACTTCCCTTCGTGCTGCCGCAAGCGGAGATGCCCAGCAGACACAGCGCCATAATGGTGATTCTGAATGATGTTTTTATGTTCTTTTCCATATCATTATACAGTATTTTAAAAAACATTTTGTCGAGTTCTCGACTCGACCGTGTATAGGTCTCAACTCGATAACGTCGAGTCGAGACCTATACAAGAAAGACCTTTTTTCTAGTGTACACTTCAAATTCCTATGATTGTTTCCTTATAAGGATTCTGTGTATGTAACTGCCAGTTTTTTAGTGCCAAATCCTTGCTGGCGTTAGCGTAGCAATATTCACATTGATGCGGACAGGTGTTGTATTGTCCAATGTCTTTGCTCACCATACAGCCACACGCCAACCGTTGCCCTTTGTCAGGCATTTTCTTTTTTTGGATAGCCACCGTGCCATCATCAAGAAGAATTCCGCCTGAAGGTATGTTGGCATTGCCGAATATGTCCTTTTGTACGGGTATTTTCGTTACTCCAAGATAATCCATCAGGGCTCTGTCTCTATGAGCCAATTTAATGATTAGGTCGTGGTCAATACAATGATTGTGTTCTACCCCAGGCAAATCTATGGTTTCTCCACAAGTGGCCAATGTGTATTTCCATTTCATATTGAGTTTGACAAGTTGAGTAGCAAAAGAACGCATTCTTTCCTCGTTCCATTCTGTATAGAGTATGTCGGCTTCTTTCAGGTTATGCTTCACTTTGCGATAACCGGCAATGTCGGCAAAACTGAATATTAGTTTTTCCGTGTATCCTTTAAGGAGATTGCCAACACGTGATATTTTTTCCAGAAGTATATTCTCATCAATCTTGTCGGTCAATACCATTGGATCGAAGCGCCATATGACGCGTCCTTTGCCAAGCCGTTCAACCAGACGTTTGAATGTATCTACTCGTTCATCCAATGGTGGCACATTCTTTTCCAAACCATCGTTCGTATAGTCATTCAAGGTGTATTGAATATAACACCCGATGTTATGATTGTCTAGTTTATCAATATGGTCGAGCAGAGGACGCGGGTTCTTTGACCAGAAGACGATGAATCTTGTATCACGATAGGATACATAACCTTTCTTGTTGTTGAAAGGATTTATCCACGCAGAATATCCCTTCTGCAACCGGTAGAAGAACCAGTCGGCATAGAATGCTGGAATATCTGTTGCACGGCTAGCCGATAAGATAACAGGATGCATCGTTGACTCAACAATACTTCCGTCATCAAGGGTTATGTTTATTTTATCATTCATTGTTACAATATAACGAGAGAAGACGTTCCTTTATTGCTTTTCGAATCTCAGGGGAATAATATTGTCCTTGTTGTTTTCCATTCTTGTCTAACCTTGTTTTGAATTGGTCGCAAAAGCGCTCAATGTCTTTTCGGTTATTGCCTATGGACATATCACTCCCCTGAAACCATTGCAAGTCTTCTTTTATCAATTGTCTACGACTTTTTCCTTTGAAGTTTTGCCATCCATCATTAGGGATGAGATCGATGATTTTGAACCATGCATTCTTATCGTATTTGAATTTGGCTTTACTATTGTCGGTAGCAAAGTCTATCGTACCTTGATATATTCTCTCTTTTTTCTTTGCTGGTTTTATAATGTCGTCTATTACCCCTTTCCACCCATCTCTGTTGGCCCCGCTCAAACACCGAATTCTAATCCAATCATTAATTTGTTCTGTTTGAATCTGTCGAATGTATTTCTCGTGTTTCTTTTTGTCATATTTTCCCGATGTGATTATTTTTTGTACAATAACTTCGATGATTGAATTCGATTCAATCGAACCCATTTTCATTTCTATAATAGGCTTTGTTAAAGTCGGATTATTATATGGAATATCGCAAGCATCTATCTGCAGATCTTTCCCGAATAGTTGACCATAGAACTCTTTGTAAACACTTTGTCCGTATGTCCTATCTTCGTACAGAATATCAATAAAATCGCGCGTCATATTGGCGTATCCTGTCAATGCCCCATACATGGCAAAGGCTAACTTGTAGTCAAACATTCCCTTGCGTTGCATAAAGGTGAGTAGGGTATCCCATTCGTCACCACGCAGTACTACCGCTGCAACCGAAGACAGTGCTTCGTTGTTCCACTCAACATCAAAAGCTTCTCCTGCAATATGTTTCCGTAGTTTGTTTAAAAAGACTCTTTCGGAGCTCTCTTTCCATCTGTCTCCAAGGAATTCTATTGCAGAATCAGTAATCATATCAGCCAATTCCATCTTGCTATATTTCCCCAAAGGTGTACGAGTGGAATCAAGCAAGAGCGTATTAAACCAATGCTTTATTAACTCAAAATGATCGTGTACTTGGATGTTGATAACGTTTTGCCCGTCGATGACGACATCGCTATCTTCTGGACGTATCTTGCAACCAGTCTTACGCATAGAAAGACATTGTTTGTCTATTTCATCTTCAATCCAACTCATTGCCGGGTTAGGTTCCCCATCATTAAATGAGCTGGTAAGATAAGGAATAAAATTGCTGATGCCTAAATTGTTTATTGGAAGTCGGATGCCGTGTTTGTGTAATATTGTATTTAATTTTGAAACATCAATATTGGCAGTTTCTAAATCAATATACAATGGACTAAGTCTACTCCACTGTGAAGATAGGTGACGAAGAATATCTTCTTTGGCAGGTGTTAGACGCTTTTCTCCAGTTGAAATGATGGCAGAAAATTCGTTCATTACTTCTTGTAGTATTCTTAGTTTATCTATTTCTACCTTATTGGTTGAAAGCAGAGCACCAATGTAATAGCCATACAGCATTCCCTTTAGTCTATTCGTTCTCTCGTCGGTTGGTACGATACTAACAAGAGGTAAAGAAAAATTATTTCTGTTAATAGTAGAAAAATCATATTCATCAAGAGATTGTACTACTTTCATTCTGTGAATATATAGTTTGGATAGCTTTACGTCCAAACTATGTTCTGACAATGATTCCGCAACCAATCTGTCTTGCTCTGTAAAGAAGAGAAATCTGCAGGTGTACGGTGTTATGTTAATTGTCTTGTTTGTGATATAAAAACCACCTTCGATGGAGATGGGCTCATCATTATCCATAGACACTTCTATCAACATCGGGTGGTCTTCTACATCCGATATCGGGCGTGAAAAGCTATGTGGTTGATCGGATAAGATTATGTAATCACTATATTGACCATCAAATATGTCAACAAATCTTTTCAAACCGAAATCGCGCAGAGAATAGCAACATACAGGAGATATACTTTCCGATGAAATCACACTGTTGAAATTCAATGAAGATGTTGGAATATAAAATCTTTTTTCCATGGGTGTTTCTATTTTTCTTCAACGAAAACTTCCGTAGTGGTGAGATATTCTTCTTTCAGAGCTTTGGTCAATAAATCAGGCATAGTCCCACTATACATTAAATAGAGATAATGATATGTTCGAGTCATGGCGACATATAAAGCAGAGCGGTGCTGAATTACTGAAGGAAGCATGGGTATAAATACCGTCTCAAATTGCAACCCTTTAGCACTATGGTAAGTCATTACTTTTGGAAGTGGTGTGTTGAAATTCAGCGTGTCGATGGATCCTCCATCTTTATTATACCTTTTCTCAACATTAATCTTGTTCTGCTCGAATTTTTTTGCAAGACGTTCCAATGAGTCATTATCTGGCATGAAGATGCCGACATCTGTAAAATTCCTTTGTTTTATTATTCTAACAATTTCTTCAATTTGTTGTTCTTCATTCTCATAGTGTAGTAGATAGGGTAGTTGCTTTTCTTTACTTTGATAAATTGTAGGTACAAAAGGAGGTAGACTTTCTCCTATGTATTGTGATAGTTTGGCAACAGATAACGGGAGTCTATAATTTCTGTACAACTCAAATGTTTTAGTCGTTTCTCTTTTTTGTTGAAATACGAATAATATATCCTCAACACGTAGAGTATCCTTAAAGTCCTTAAATATTGACTGCGCAGAGTCTCCAAAGAAAAAGAAATGTTTGTTTGTGGAATTAATAAACTCCCCAATTTCCTCGCTTGTAAAATCTTGGATTTCGTCAACGATAGTATAGTCTGCAGATGGCATATTTAAACGGTTTTTCCACCACCAATAATAAATGAAATTATTGCTTAATCCTAAACTGTCTTTGCCGGAACTCATGTATCGACACAAGGATTTAGTATAAACGATAATTTGATAATTATTTCCCTTCTCTTTTTGAATGCGCTGTGCTTTAATGAGAGCGAGAACGGATTTTCCACTACCAGCACATCCCGTCACGATGCAGGACTTGTCAAGTATTGCATTGAATACATGTAGTTGATCATCGTCAAGATCCGATTCCTTGACCATCCAGTCTTTCTTTGGCATTTTTTCTATTTTTTATGGGTTATCATTCTCCATGCCACTTTACTTTTATCGTTTTTTTTGTAGCTATGGGTTACATATATGGTTTGATTGTAGCCTTCGTTTTTGTGTACAATACTATACTGCACTTGGTCGATGCCTGCATCCATCATTCTCGGTAGCCATTCTTTCGAGATATCGCTATATGAGGTCACATCGACTAATAACATTATACCCTCTTGTACCAACTTAGGCATGAGTGTATTGATTATATGTCTATAAGCATTGTCTTTTTCAAATCTCTCTTTTGTCACAAATTCGCATATGGCTTTGAATGAAATAATGATGTCAAAAGGTGTGCTTAAAACACACTCAAGTACTGACATATCATAAAAATCTTCTATGGTTATAGGAATAGGGTTGATTTCTATTTTGACGCCAATCTTTTCAGATGTTTTTCTCAATACAGATTCGCACAAGCGAAGTGCATGAAAGTTCCCATCCAAAGCACAAATAGAAACATTTTTTAGATTTTCGTTATGGTCCTTTAGTTGTGATATTATCCCCACAATTTCCCCACCTGTTCCGCAGCCGAAATCAAGAAGCGATAATGATTCTTTTGTCATGAATGAAGGAATATTATGGGAGAAGTAATCGCCCGTTATGCAACAAGCTTCGGCGTAGCTACGTGGGAAATATGTGCCAAGATAGTTCAGTATATCAGTTTTGTCCCAATCAATGACTGTCATGTCTGCATTAGACCGGCAGTATTTCGCTCCCAGTTCGTTGTAAATGTAGTTGTCGAGCCATTTGGGCAATGTGACGTAAGTTTCCACCTTTTATTAACCTCCGCCACCTCCAACGGAACTTAAACTACTACAATAAGAAAAGCGTGAGGTTATGTGCTCATATCCGTCTTGATAGAGGTATCGCCAAACACCTTTGAGGAAACGGGGTCTTATGAAACATATCTCACGCCTGACGATATGCTATGTTCGTAGCATACACATTCAAGCGAAAGCATAAATGCTCAATCCCTCCTCGTGAAACTTGGCGAATTTCTATCAAAGGACATTATCGCAATGCTTTTCTTGCTAACGCTTTCTACCTTTCGAAAGCGGATGCAAAATTACAAACATTTCGCGATATGGCAAAATGTTTTTGATTGACTCGATAAATGTATAAATTGTCTATGAATGAAATCCCAATGAAGTATGGGCTTCGGCGAACAGATGTTTGCTATCAAAATGAAAACCTCAAGCTTGCGATTTTACCATTTTTGTAAACAAATCCTACTTTTTTGTATGATTTGAATGAGATTTGTGAAAATTCTCGTCGAAGGAGATTGTTATTTATCTCGATTTTTTTTGAAAAAAATGTACAAAATCCCCAAATTTTTTTTTGCGATTATGTATAGAATCCCCAAATTTATTTTCTCAAAAACGTATAGAATCCCCCAATTTGATTATGTATAAAGAAAGACAATCACACGTGCGAACACTCACTTGTGCGATTTGAGCGTCAAGCGCAACCCGCCGCCGTTGTTCACGTGGTTCGACAACATTTAATTGGGTATTCTAATTTTGTGAAGTTCCTCGTCGAAGGCGATATGCATTACAGACCACTAACCTCTGCAGTACACGCTTCGCGTGGAAATTTTTCAAATTACAGACAAATTAAACAAATTGATTTTGAAAGATTTGAATAAAATTTGTCGGATTTCTCGCCGAAGGCGATTCTTAGTTAAGCACGGCACGCAGTGTCACATCCACTGTGTCGCCGAAGCTTTTTCCTATGCGCTGGCGGATGGCTTTGGTAATGCCGATGATATAGCAGATGTTGCCCTCGGCATCCTTCACGCCCATATTCACCACACTGCCGCGGTAAGGCTCGCCGTCGAAAGTGGCATCCACCTTCAGGCGTCCCACGCCGTAGACAGCGCGTATGTCGACAGGCACAACAACATAGGCGGCATCCATGTCGCCGCTACGTTCGATGATGGCTGTAAAGCAATGTTCCATAGCAAGATTAATCTTTTATTATTCCAACCGACTGCATCAGGCGGCGGTAGTAGGTGGCTTTCTCGTTCAGCGGCATAGGGTAGGCACGCGACGACGAAGGCATGCGCCACAGCCGCATCTGTCGGCAGGCGATTTCAAACTCGTTGCAAGTTCCCATCTTCGGCACGGAGACACCGTAGTCTTCCGTAAAAACAGAGAAACTCTTCTGACCGGTGCAGACAATGTCGTGACACTGCGGCAGTTGCCTAAGCAATGCAGCAATGTCGGTCTTCTCCACAATCTCGAGATCCTTGTCAGACGCATTGCCGCTCAGTCGGCGCACGGCACTGGCGGTGTCATAGAGGGCGATTCCGCTTTCGAGCAGCAAAGACTTGATGTCGGCGAGTCGGAAAGTGCGGCGCTCAGCGTCCACCAACCGCTGGCTGTCGCCAAAGAACACCTCGCCGAATATCTCCCACATCATATTGGTGCGGTTAGGGTAGAAAAAATCCATCGACCAGCGCTTGCGCGGCGGTGGGAAACTGCCCAGCATCAGCAGGCGCGCGTTGGGGGGCAGGAACGGTTCCAGCGGATGCCGTTCGACGGGGATGACGTTAATATCAGACATATTCCTTTTCAATGGATTATCTTCCGTTTTCTGATTTCCGTTCTCCGTTACAAATGAAACACCATCGGCAGATTTCCGGCAAAGAGTTTTACGGCCATGGCCAACAGTATGACGCCGAAGAATTTGCGCAGCACGTAGATGATGTCGGCACCGAGCCAGTGGGTTATCTTGTCGAGGTAGCGCAGCACGAGAAAGTCGATGATGATGTTCAGCGCCAGACCTATCATGATGTTTAGCGTGGCGTATTCGGCGTGTAGTGAGATGAATGCTGTTATGGCTCCCGGACCTGCGATGAGAGGAAAGGCTATCGGCACAATGCTGGCACCCGACGAGGTAGGCTCATTCTTGATGATGTCGCGTCCCAGAATCATCTCGAAGGCCAGGATGAAAAGCACCACTGAGCCGGCAACGGCAAACGACGGCATGTCAATGCCAAACAACTTTAGCAACGCGTCGCCCAGAAAATAGAAGCCGACGAAGAGTATCAGTGCTGCAAGTGTGGCCTGAAAGGGTTTGATTTTCGTTCCTTTGTCGCGCATCGACACAAAGATGGGTATGGAACCCGTAATGTCTATGATGGCGAACATCACAAGGAAAGTGCTGAATATTTCTTTGAGATTTATCATGACTGTGAGGGTTTTATTTTTTTCGCATTACGTCTTCGTTCATAAGTATTGGTTTATGTGGCGGTATTGCTCGCCGATGGCAAGGAGCTGGTTGAATCGGTCGATGCGGTTGGCGGACAATGCGTTGGCGTTGAAAAGTTTTTTCTGCTGCTTCCACCAGTTGTGCATATTGCGCTCTTCGGGGCAGTGCTTCGATGGATTGCGGTGATTTTTCTTGATGAAGTCCATTATTTCGTGCCAGTGGGCGTCCCAGCGTTCGTCTTGTGTCATTGGTTGCAGGTGGATATGAATTGAGGGGAGTGAAAGGGGAGTGAGGGAGGAGTGAAAGGGGAGTGAAGGGGGAGTGAGGGGGGACAATAGTTTTGTATCTGAAGTTAAACTATAAGATCGGCCAGTTGGCCGCGGGCGGCATCGACGAGGTCGCGGGGGGCAATGCGGAACTGTAGCCCGCGCTGTCCGGCACTGCAGAAGACGTGGTCGTACTGCACGATGCTCTCGTGAAACCAGGTGGGCAGCGCTTTCTTCATGCCTATCGGCGAGCAACCGCCACGGATGTAGCCCGTCAGCGGAAGCAGTTCCTTGACGTGGATCATCTCCACCTTCTTGTTGCCCGTTACCTTGGCGGCTTTCTTCAGGTCCACTTCCTCGGCGCCGGGGATGACGCAGACGAAGAGTCCCAGCTTGTCGCCACGCAGCACGAGGGTTTTGAACAATCTCTCGATGGGCTGCCCCAGCTGCTCAGCGATATGCTGTGCCCCGAGGTCGTTCTCGTCGACCTCGTAGGGAATAAGGTCGTAGGCGACTTTCATCTGGTCGAGCAGTCGGGCTGCATTGGTTTTCTTGATATTCTTGTCCATATTTTACATTTTAAGCCGTTGCTTGACTTGCTCCAGAACGTGTTCGCCGTCGCGTATCACCTGCAGCGACCAGTGCAATTTCTGCGTCAGCTGCTCGTCATCATTCATCTGCCAATCGATGGAGGTGTCGCGGCGCATGCGTTCGGTGGTACTGAAGAGGCTCAGGGCAGCGCAGACCGAGATGTTGAAACTCTCGGTGAAGCCGTACATGGGGATTTTAACGTATGCGTCGGCTCCGTCGATGGCTTCCTGTGTCAGGCCCGTAAGTTCGGTTCCGAAGACCAGTGCCACGGGCTGGCTGAGGTCGAGGTCGCCAATCATGGTGTCGTTCTCGTGCGGAAGCGTGGCCACGATGCGGTAGCCTTTCGAGTGCAGATAGTTGTATGCCGAGTGTATGTCGGCGTGCTTGTAGTAGTCGACCCATTTGCTGCTGCCTACGGCCACATCGCCGGCAGGGTTGAACTGGTTGCGGTTTTCGACGACGTGAACATCCTGCACCCCGAAGCAGTCGCAGCTGCGCAGCACGGCACTGGCGTTGTGGCTCTGGTATATATCCTCGAGCACCACGGCAATGTGGCGCGTGCGGTATTGCACCAGTCGGTCGAAGAGTTGGCGTTTGTTTTCGGAATAAAGCTCGGCAAGGGCTTCGTATAGCTGCTGCTTCTGTTGGGTGGTGTATCCCGCGAATGGGTCTTGTATGTCTATTTTTCTTTCGGGCATTTAGTGATGATTATTAAAAGAAGGGGAGTGAGGGGGGA
>JAFXAD010000045.1 GCA_017522065.1 Bacteroidales bacterium | reverse complement strand
GTTCCGTATAGAGATGTCAGACTACATCATGGTACTGGGCATATTCCTATCCGGTGGTGATACCTCAAAATATGCCCATCGCTATAAGATTCGAGACGGCGTATCCTCGGCACCTAATAAATCTTTCGACCGCTTATGATTGCAAATCCTTATATTAAACAGTGTCGGATTACAAATCCGACACAACGGATTGCAAATCCGACACAACGGGCAAATCCGACACAACGAGCATTAGAACATATACCCCATCTTGATGTAGAGATTGCTCACCTTGCCGTTGTCTTGCTTGTCGAAAGCCGTGGCCCAGTCAACGCTGAGGACGAAATTGTCGTTCATAGCCACTTTCAGGCCACAGCCGCCAGAGAGATGAGGGCTGTAGAGGCGGGTGACGTCGACAAACGGTGTCGGGTCGTTCGGAGCAGGGTCTGCCAGCTCATACAGAATCGGGTCTGAAACAACATCGTCATACGCCTGCACCACCATACCGGCATCGACGAAGGGGTTCAACCCAATGTAGAACATATTCTTTCCCACCTTGAAGCTGAACAGCTGGGTACGCAGCTCCACATTGGCAAAAGCCACACCCGGTGCCAGAATGCGGTTACGCATAATACCGCGCACCGAATTGGCACCACCAAGCCCCTCATATACAACACGCTGCATATAAAGCTGATTAAGGTAGGTGTTCAGGTAGAACGGACAGTCGCCAGCCAGTGTCAGCTGTGTGCCGATGCGATAGGCAAGCGTCAGACGGTTTTCGACGATAGGCAGATAGTGCCGCCAGGCAGCATTGAATTTCAAATTGTTGTAGTCGCTCATCGAACCGATGCCGGCATAATAAGTCAGGAACGCGTCGGCGTGGATACCGCGACGCGGGTTCTGCTGGCGGTCGCGCGTGTCGAAAGTGATGCCACCGTGCAGGTAGGGATGAGCACCGCCAGCAGCTTCAGAGGCCTTGATGTAACCATGCGACACGTAGCGGTCGAACAGCGTCACCGCGTTGGGCAACTTGTCCGCCTCGTCCTTTTCGAAGCGGTTCAGACGGTCCACATCCACCGGTCCCACGCCGAAGTGCAGCAGGCCGATACCGGCATTCCAATACCAGGGCTTATGTATTTCGCCCTGAATGTCAGCCGAGAATCGGAACAGGTCGCGACGGTATTTGTAGTATGCCCGCGTGATGTAGGCCGCATCATCCTGATTCGAATAGCCTGCATTATACTCCGACTGGTAGCCGTTGAAGCCATAGAAGTCGCACATTTGGTCGGGCAGATAGGTCAGGTCCACGCTCAACCGGTGATTAGGAATCAGGTACTTCGAGTCGTAAGAAGTCCTGAAAATACCGAAATGCTTCGTCGTGTAGGCTGCCTCAGCATAAAACGAATGCAGATAGTCGGGATAGGTCGACCCGTCGCCGAAATAATAGATATTGGTCAGCGCTCCGTACTGGAAACCAAGGTCGGCATCGAACGCCACCGAGGGCAACACCCCGAAGTTCCACCCCGTGCGGACGTGTTTCGCCGTGTCCTGCGCCGAAGCATCATAGGCCAACATTAACAACAAAAAAAAGCAAGCACCTCGCGTGCATAACAAAAGAACCAAGCGTTTCATAATAAAAGAATTAAGTCACATAATATTTATATACTGTTTTACTTACAAATACAAAAATGATTTCTGGTTAATTCCTGGCCCATTTCTGGCAATTCCTGTCAAAAAAACATGAACGCTTTTCCCCATTTACTTATCACTTCTTCATTCTCCTTGAACCTTTGCGGTGACTTTATTAACTTTTACATTTACCATTATAAATCACCACGTGACTCAATGATATTTTTGCGAAACCACGCCGTATCAACCCATACAATATATTGGTTCTCTCTCTCATCAGTTTCAGTATTTTCTGCAATGGTAATATGGTCTTTTACAATCTCTCGATGAAATCTTGCCAACATAAAATAGTCTTGGTAAGGGTCTTCGCATACAACAAGAGAATCTTCAACAACTTGATTGCCATCATTCCAATCTTCTCTTGTCGTTGAGAGGTACCTCATTTCATCAGGGTAGAACGCTGTGTGTTTTACAACCCACATATACCAGCCGTCGCCCATCGGATATGGTGGTTGCAGCCAGCCATACTTTGTTACAAATTGTGGATAATATGACCTCGACAGCGAACAAATCCAAGCATTATCATAATACGTCTCACAATCATTTTTGAATTTACAAAGAACTAAAAAAGGATATAATGAAGCAACTTCTTCTTCATCGTGTGGAAAATATGGGCACCCCAGCAACATAAAACAGGAAGCACTTAAAAGAAATAACTTTAATATTTTCTTCATATTATTTGTGTTATTAAATTAAGTTTTTAGTTTAAAGATTAGCGGTCAAAACTATCTTATCTCTTGCTTATTAAATAGTTAACAATAAACCTTGAAACAAATTTTCTCTAAATCATCACTTAATCAACTATATTATGATATTGCCTTGCGGCGTGTTTTTCTAAAGATGAACAATGCAAACAGCACCAGCGCCACAACCATAATGCCTACCGATATCAGCGTGTTGGTCAGACTCTGCGGTGCAAAACCCATCAGCAGCAGCACCGGAAATCCGAAAGCCAAGGCAGGAATTGTCTGCAGCACGAGATTATTGGCCGCAGGCGTCTCGAAGCGCGGGTCGATCTCGCGCAGCAGAATCATACCGTTCGACGCCGTGCCGGTCAGCATACCGAACATCGAGAAGAAGGCCTCATACGTATAGTCGGGATAAAGCTTGCGGCAGCAGCGCAGAACATACCAGAACGTCACCACAGCACCTACTGCACAGACCACCAAAAGCGGCAGCCACAGGCTGCGCAGGTTCTGGAAGTCGATGGCCGCCGTGCCAGCCACAATCATAAAATCGAAGCAGGTTCCCGCAATGCGGTCCAATGTATAGTTGTTGATATACTCGCGCTGCATCCAGTTGCTCTTGCGCAGACGACCTATGATCCACTTCACCAGCACGCCGAACAGCGTGCCCCACAGGAAGTTGAAGCCCCACACTAACGGTTTTAGCGTCTTGACACCAAAGTCGCCCAGATCCAGCTGCTGCACGCCGTACATCAGCAGGAACACCAGCGCATAGACCAGCAGCACTAAGCACAGCTGCACTGTCAGTTTGTCGATTGATTCCGAATGCGGTATCTCGCCTTCCGATTCATAGTCTTCCAGCGTGTAGTGTTCCACGTATGTGCCGTCGTTCACCTTCAGCTTACCGCGCCGACGCAACACATTCATATACACCACACCCACCAGACTGCCCACGATGAAACCCATCGCAGCGATACTCAGTCCAAAGTCGGCACCATGGAAAGCAATGCCTTGGTCGGCAGCCCATCCCGTGAAGGTGGTGCCGAAATTCAGAGCCTGTCCGGGTCCCTGTCCGTAGCCCATAGGCAGCAGCATACCGCCGGCATAGAACATCCCCGACCCCTTCCACCACAAGAACATGGGTATGGTTATCAGCAGTCCAGCCAGGCCTTGCAGGATGTAGGTGCTGGCCGTAACGGCACCCGTCTCCACCACCTTCATCGTGGTGGTCGAGCTTTTGATTTTCTTGTTTTTCAATGCCATCGCCACAAAACCAAGCCCCAGCGCGTGGTAGGTCAGTATCTCCATAGTGTGTCGGTCCACAAGTTCGTTGAAGAAGTTCAACGGCTTAAGACACAGGATTAAAAGACCCGCCAGCAACGCCGACGGCAGCAGGCTGCGACGGAACAAAGGCACGTTGCAACGCACCAGATTGGCAATAAGCAGCGCGGCGATGATGATAAACATCTGTATCAGCCACGCCCACGACGACATATCAGCAAATGAAGACATAATATTGGTGATTAGTGAATAAACAATTCAAGCTCAATGTGTTTTAAGGTCGCTTCGCTCAAAATCATTCAAAAATACACTAAAAAAATTAAAAGAATTCAAAGCAATTCTCTTCTTGAAGGATTTTAAAAAAGATTTTTGATTGATTTTGAGGCCGAAGGCCAACCGAAATCGACTTAAAAATTTTGAGTATTGGATTTATAATTATAAATAAATGGCAGACAGTGCATTATACACTATCTGCCATTCATATAGGTTGGTTTTTACTCAGCAGGGGTTTCAGCCGGAGCCTCGGCAGGGGCGGCTTCAACAGCCTCGGCAGGAGCAGCTTCAGCGGTTTCAGCTACGGGTTGCTCAACAGTAGCTGGCTGCTCTTTCTTGAAGGGCAAACCGACGTATTTCAGGGTATTGGTGAAATATAGCGCACAGAAGATACCGCCAAGGATAACGAGCCAGATGAGGCATTTCTTCCACCAAGCCATCTTCTTGTCGGCATACGGGTCGGGCAGTTTGACCAGCGGATACTTGGCCAGCGAGGTCAGCGTAGCACCAAAGGCCGTGTTGACGCGCACCTGGGCGTTGATGGCCCAGCCGTTGGCGTTGAGCACCGGACCCAGGTTGCGGCGGCGCAGCTTGGTCCAGGCAATGAACATCGACGGACCTGAAACGATAATAACGATAGCGGCCAAAAGGATGATGATATTATACCACTTGTCGGTAACGAACGCACCCAGGCCTGCAAAGGCGGCAGCTATGGCACCCAAAGCCAAGCCGATGGCAGCAAAGATGCCTGCAAACTTGGCGATGTCGAACGGAGCCTTCTTGTCGGCCGGAGCAGCAGCAGCATCGGGAGCGGCACCTTCGGCAGGTTTCGTAGCCAGCTTGTCGGTAGCCGTGTCGGCCTTGGCCGTCAGGTTGTCCATCTGTTTGGCCTCCTTCTCAGCGGCATTCTTGTTGATCTTGTCGGTGATGAACTTCCACAGTTTCTTATAGGGAGCCCAGAAAGCCTGACGCACGCTGATGGGGTTGTCGACAATCTTGGTCACTGTGGCATCCCAGTCCTGTCCCGTACGGTCGTAGAACACAGCGTTCTTGCCCACGCGCAGATCTTCGACGTCGCCATCGGTCAACGCAGCCACAATATCCATCTCGGCAGCTTTGGTCTTCGAAACACAGTGGCAATAAAGCAGATACAGCCCACTAAAGGTGGCCGATTCGGCTTGCTTGCCCATGTCGCTCACCTTGATGCAGAGGTCAAGGCGACGCTGGTCGATATAGAGCTGACCACACTGGAAGACAGCCAGTTTTGTGATGTCACGGGTATAGAAATCACTGAAGGTGACATAGTTCTTCAGCAACTTGTAGAAGTCGCGATATAGGTGCAAGAATTTGGAAAGAAGCTTGAGGTCAGCATCTTCCTCGGCCATCTCTTTGTCGAAATTCTCGACTTTGGCGGTCTTGTCGTCAGCAAGTCCCGTAACGTAAGCGTCGAGTTTCGCTGTCACCGCGTTCCACTGAGCCTCGTCGATGCTGTCAGCATCAGGGTAATCGACGCTGAGAGCGAGCTTTTTGACGGAGTCGAATGTTGCCTGCCAAGCGGGGTTGATGACATTGGTGAGCGGCAGTTTCTGTTCCTTGCTGGGGCGAGCCAGAGGGTAGTCTGCAATCTGGTCGGAGCATGTGGCGAGGTTTTTCTCGCTGATGGACTGGATTTTCTCGACCGATACGTCGACAGCGTCAGAACAGGCCTCGTCGAAGGCGATGAGCTTGCAGCGCATAAAATAGTCAGCAACCTTGTTGCGTATGGCATTGACAGCGACGATGGCTTCGTCGGTATTGTCGCCGTATGGGCGCTGGTCGACGACAACGGCCGTTGCATCTTCCTTGGCTTTGACCTTCTCGTCGAAGGCGGCCTTGGCTGCGACGACGTCGGCAAGCGATATTTCCTGCTTGTCGAGAGCGAGGGACTTGAGAATGCGTGTTGCGCTGTCGATTATGGCTTTGCCATCGTCGGCAGAGGAGTTGATGTCTGCGAAGGCAATTTGGTCTGCCCCAAGAAGCAGCTTATCGGCATCGTTAAGGACTGATGTGAGCCATTTGGAAGCCGCAACAACCTCATTGACGCGTATTTTGCCATCGGCGTCGGTGTCCATAAGACGAAGGGTTTCCTCGTCAAACTCGAGACCTTTAACCGGACAGCTGAGAACCGTCCAAAGTTTTTGGTCGAGTTGGTCGAGATGAGCGATATCGGCGCCCGAATTGATTGTGACACGCGTCACGCCTCCGATAGACGCAAAGGTCCATTGGTAGTCGGAGGATTTGCCTGGGAGGAGATTCTTCTTTGCCATAATATAATAATGTATATAATTCTTTAATTCATCTTATAGGCCTGCATCAGCTGCACTTGCTCCATCCACAGCTGGTACAGTGCTTGCAGCCACCGCTGTAGACAACGGTTTTCTGCCCGCAGTCGGGGCATACCTCGTCGGTGGCGGTGCCGTCCTTGATGTAGCGGCGCAGGGCACGTGCGACACCGTTTTTCCATGTTGTGATGGAGTCGACGTCGAAGGTGAGTTTGCTGATAAGGTCGACGACGTTGGGTATTGGCATTCCGTGACGCAGGATTCCGGATATCAGCTTAGCATAGTTCCAGTATTCCTGTTTGAACATTCGCGAGAGGCCTTCGATGGTTGTCTTGTATCCGTCGGGGTCGAGGAACTGGAAGTCGTAGCGTGCATGCTCGTCGCCCGGTTCCTTGACGCGGATGACCCAGCCGCGCTCTACAGTAGGAGGCAGAAGGAAGCTGGAGGCACGTCCCGTGAAAATCTCGTACGGACGGCCGTCGTACATGCCGACGACTGCAATCCAATCCTCTTTGTTGTTCTTGAAACGCACAATTTCTGCGTCGAGTTTCTTGGGACGTTTGGGGGCTTTCGTTTCGGCGAAATGCTGTCCGTTGCCTTCGTCGTTGCTGACCAGGACTCCGTGACGGCTTCCGTCTCGATAGATGGTGCAACCCTTGCAGCCCGAACGCCATGCCGTCTCATATATCTCGCGTACCGTCTCCTTTGTGGTTTCCTTCGGAATATTGACGGTTACGCTGATGGAGTGGTCAACCCATTTCTGGATTTCGCCCTGCATCTTCACTTTGTTGACCCAGTCGATGTCGGCCGAGGTGGCTCCATGATATGGGGACTTCTCTATTATCTTGTTGAGGTCTGCATCCTTCATAGCCATGACCTCGTCGGCATTGTAGCCGTTGATTTTGAGCCAGTCGATGAATTTGGGATGGAACACGTTGTACTCCTCAAAATAGTCGCCGCTCTGGTCCTGAACGATTTTGTGCTTCGAGGTATCCTTGTCGTTGGGGTTGATTTTTTTGCGACGCTTGTACGAGACGAGGAAGACAGGCTCGATGCCCGATGTGGTCTGTGTGCAGATACTTACCGTTCCGGTGGGAGCTATGGTCAGCAGTGCTATGTTGCGGCGTCCGTATGTGAGCATATCGGTATACATCTGGGGGTCTGCCTCTGCCAGACGGCGTATGAAGGGATTGAGTTTCTCGCGATTGGCATCATATATCGGGAAGCAACCGCGCTCTTTAGCCATGGTCACAGAGCTACCGTAAGCAGCGCAGGCAAGAGTGCGCTGGACCGATACAGCCATCTGGGTTGCCTCGTCGGAACCGTAGCGCAACCCGAGGGCGGCAAGCATGTCGCCTTCGGCAGTGATGCCAAAACCTGTACGGCGACCCTCGAGGCATTTCATCTTGATGTTGAGCCACAGGTTTTTCTCGACCGACTTGATTTCGTCACTTTCAGGGTCAGCATTGATTTTGGCTATGATCTTCTCCACCTTCTCGAGCTCGAGGTCGATGAGGTCGTCCATCAGTCGCTGTCCCATAGCCACATGTTTCTTGAAGAGGTCGAAATCGAATGCGGCCTGTGGTGTGAATGGATTTTTGACGTAGCTGTAAAGGTTGATGGCGAGGAGTCGGCAGCTGTCGTAAGGACAAAGGGGTATTTCGCCGCAGGGATTGGTGCTGACCGTGCGGTAGCCGCAGTCGGCATAGCAATCGGGAACCGACTCGCGGATTATAGTGTCCCAGAACAGGACTCCCGGCTCGGCGCTCGACCACGCGTTGGAGATGATTTTGTTCCACAGTGCGCGGGCATCGATCTCTTTACGGACTATCGGATTGTCAGAGTCGATAGGATACTGTTGCACAAACGGTTTGCCCTCTACCACACACTGCATGAACTCGTCGGTGATTTTGACCGAGACGTTGGCACCTGTGATTTTACCCTGCTCGAGTTTAGCATCGATAAAATTTTCGGCATCGGGATGCTTGATTGATATGGACAGCATAAGAGCACCACGACGTCCACCTTGCGCCACCTCGCGAGTGGTGTTGGAATAACGTTCCATGAAGGGAACAATACCTGTCGACGTAAGTGCACTGTTTTTGACCGGGCTGCCGCCGGGACGTATGTGGCTGAGGTCGTGGCCAACACCGCCACGACGCTTCATGAGCTGGACCTGTTCCTGGTCGATCTTCATGATGCCACCATAAGAGTCACTGTTGCCACTGTTGCCTATGACGAAACAGTTTGAGAGCGAAACTACTTGGAAATCGTTCCCGATACCGGACATTGGACTGCCTTGGGGGATGATGTAGCGGAAGTCCTTGAGCAGTCCGTAGATTTCTTCCTCCGTCATTGGATTGGCGTATTTCTGCTCGATGCGCGCAAATTCGGAGGCCAGACGATGGTGCATCATGTCGGGATTGAGTTCATAGATCTTATCGCCGTCGCGTAGTGCATACTTGTTCATCCACACATTGGCGGCAAGTTCGTCGCCATGGAAATATTCGACGGACGACTTCATGATTTCGTCAGGAGTGTACTGCTTATACTCTCGTTTTTCTGCTTTGTTCATAGGTGGTTTGGTGGCTATTGGTTTTATTGCTTTTTGTGTTGATGTATTTTTAGCGGATTGTGATGGTTTCGTTTTGCCCTGCGCCGCAGTGTCAGTGCATAATTCTTTGGAAGACAAATCAGCCTCTGTCTTCGTCGATTTACGTTTCTCGGTTGAGTTTTTGGGTGTCGACGATGCAACATCACCGAAATCTAAAAATAAATCGTTGCTTTTCATTTTGAAAAGTATTTTAATTACACAATGACAAAATGTTACACGCTATAGCATACTTACCATTACAATTGCTAAATTACGTATAAGAATTATGATTATTCCACTTAAGCCCCTCCGACTTATTAACATAAATTTAAACATTCGCGCAATCGCACTGAATGTCAATACGCAATATCATTTTTTAGCAGTGCATAAAAAAAGAGATGCCGCAAAGCATCTCTTTATACCATAATATTATTTACAAATCTATTTTACAACGAGTTTCTTCATCACCGGCATCTCGCCGTCAATGCTGACTCCGCATGAATAGACGCCCGAAGGCAGGTCGTTCAGAGGAATAGTGATTGCGCTTTGTCCTTTGTCGGTTTTTGCCGAGCGAACCTGACGGCCTTGAAGGTCATAGATGGCAACGGTTGCATCGGCAGATGTGCCTAAATCGATTGAAACACTTGATGTTGCCGGGTTGGGGTACATCTTGAAAGCATTTGCATTGTCGACTGATGAAATCGACACCTGAGGGCGTTTAATGATAACATACACTGCTGCGGTATTCTCAGGATTGTCGACTTCGGAAAGGTTGACTTTGAAGAGTCCGTCCTCTGCTCCCTCAGGCACGACAAAGTCTACATAAGCGTTCGTGTAAACTCCCTGTCCTTCAATTTCGAAAGCAGCAGATTCACTACCTTCCAGACACATGCCTGCACATACCGAACTGCAATAAGTGGCAGTCTCGCTGAGCTTGTCTACATGGACTTTGACTGTCACGTTGCGGACGCTGTTGTTATGAAGATGCGGACGGAATTGGATGCTCCATCCATAGACTCCCTCAGCAACAAGTTCGGTCTCGCCAGAAGCAACGACGGTAAGAGTATCGCTCTCTCCGACAGCGCTGCCATTATAGCTAAACGAGAGCGTCTGTGCGTTTGCAAAACATACAAAAGATACTAAAAATGTGCAAATTAAAAACTTTTTCATCGGTTTATCAATTAATTGTTCGAGCTGCAAAAATAATAAAATAATTAAGATTGCAAAAAAATCATCCTTAAACAAATTGAATACACCCTCCTGCCGCGGTTTTCATTGCTTCGTCTTTTTTCTGTCGAACTCGGACAAACTCCATGCCTGCATCCTTCAGGAACTCGTAAAGTCCGGTTACAAGTGCTTCATTGAACCTATTGTAACCTCTAAAATCGTTTAATTTGCGTTTTGCTTGCAAAACAAATTCCTTAATGGCAACATATTATTTCGCTCAATTCTTTTAATGCGTCGTTTGGAAAGTAATTATTAGAGGTGTCCTCTATTAAAAAGTGTTAACTTTTGTTAAAAAGAATCCGACCAAATGTCTTGATTAAGAAATTTTATGTATTTTTGGAAAATGAAGCAATTATGCATCAAAACCATATCTGAGGATAAATCAAATATATAAACAATAATCATAAATAATATCATGAAAATATTAGTTCTTAATTGTGGCAGTTCGTCAATAAAATATCAGTTGATTGACATGGCGAACAACGCCGAGGTTATGGCAAAAGGTCTTTTGGAGCGCATAGGACTTGAAATGGGTGAATTCACCCATAAATTCCATGGAGAGAAGCACTACGAGCAGCTGCCTATCCCCAACCATACCGAAGGTATCAAAATCGTCCTCAAGGCTTTGACCGACCCCAAGATTGGCGTCATCAAGGACCTCAAGGAAATCGGCGCCGTAGGTAACCGCGTCGCTCACGGTGGCGAAATCTTCAAGGACAGCGCCCTGGTCACCGACAAGGTCATCGAGCAGATCAAGAGCCTCGAGCACCTGGCTCCGCTCCACACCCCCGGCAACCTGGCCGGCATCTACGCCATGCGCGAAGTGCTGCCCGGTGTACCACAGGCTGTAGTCTTCGACACCGCCTTCCACAGCACCCTGCCGCCGAAATCGTACCTCTACGGCCTGCCATACGAATACTATCAGAAATACGGCATCCGTCGCTACGGCTTCCACGGCACAAGCCACAAATTCGTGGCCGAAAAAGCCGCCAAGATGATTGGACGCGACTGGAACGACCTCAAAATCATCAGCTGCCACCTCGGTAGCGGTGCCTCGATTGCCGCCATTGACCACGGCAAATCGTTCGATACCACTATGGGTATGACCGCACTGGAAGGCCTCGTTATGGGAAGCCGCTGCGGCGACGTCGACCCCGGCGTGCTCCTCTATCTGATGGATCAGGGCATGGACAGCAAGCAGCTGACCAAGTTGCTCTACAAGCAGAGCGGTCTCATCGGCATCAGCGGCGACAAGCAGGATATGCGCGACATCCGCGCCGGTCGCGATGCTGGCGACGAGCGCGCCACCTACGCTTTCGACATGTTCGCACAGCGCGTGAAACGCTACATCGGAGGCTACATGGCCGAAATGGGCGGCTGCGACCTGCTGCTCTTCACCGGTGGCATCGGCGAAAACGCATGGTTTATGCGCCACCCCATCCTCGAAGGTCTCGAATGCCTCGGCATCAAGGTCGATATGGAGCTGAACGACAAGACCATGGGCGAAGATGTCATCATCTCAACCCCCGACTCGAAAGTTGCCACCGTGGTGGTTACGACCGACGAGGAATATGTCATCGCCAGCGACACTTTCCGTCTGGTAAACGGAAAATAACCATCGCTACAATAACGAAAAAAAGGGACACCATTCGTGGTGTCCTTTTTTGCAATATTTTTCTCACGCTGACGTTATAGAGACATAATGAAACTGAAGATATATATAATGTTATTGTTCCTGGCACTGCTGACAGCGGTGCAGGGGCAGGAGTATTCGACGCAGAACAAGAAGGCCATCAAGCTGTACGAGCGGGCGATGGAGACGCTCTATCAGGGCAAGAACGACGCCGCGATGAACGGCCTGGAACAGGCCCTGCAAGAGGACGACGGCTTTCTGGAGGCCCACCTGGTGCTGGCCGACCTGATGTCGAACATCGACCTCGCTTCGATGGAAGAGAAGGGCGAGCCTTCGCGCCACTATCGCGACGAGGCCAAGCGCCACTATCGCGACGAGGCCAAGCGCCACTACCGCGCTGTGGTTGAGAGCAAAAGGGATTTCTTTGCTCCGGCATGGGTAAATCTGGGCAAACTGGAGCTGTACGACAGGAATTACGACGAGGCCATCAAGTGTTTCGAGACCTATCTCGAATTGGACAAGAGAGAGAGCGAGACCGAGTTGGATGCCAAACGCGGACTTAAGATGGCCCGCTTCCGCAAGGAGGCCCTCGCCCACCCCGTGCCGTTCAATCCGCAGAACCTCGGAGCCGCCGTCAACAGCCGCGACGACGAGTATCTGCCTTCGCTGACGGCCGACGGACAGACGCTGGTCTTCACCCGCCGTTTTCCGCGCAAAGCCACCACAACGGCCAACACTAAGGAGGAGGAAGACCTGTACGTCAGCACTTTGAACAACGGCCAATGGAGCCGCGCCGAACGGATGCCCGAGCCGGTGAACAGCACCGACAACGAAGGGGCACAGTGCATATCGCAGGATGGGCGCATAATGTTCTACACAGCATGTAACCGAAACGACGGAGGCGGACGCTGCGACCTGTATATGTGCGTCAACAAGTCGGGCCGATGGAGCAAGCCCCGCAATCTGGGCAGTGCCGTCAACAGCGGCGCCTGGGAGGGACAGCCCACCTTCTCTATCGACGGGCGGACGCTCTATTTCGTCAGCAACCGCAAAGGCGGACACGGCGGCATGGACATCTGGAAGACTACCTTCGACGGAGGACAATGGACAGCACCCGAAAACCTTGGACCTGAAATAAATACCGAGTTCGACGAAATGTCGCCTTTCATCCATTTCGACGACCACACGCTTTATTTTTCGAGCAACCGTCCCGAAGGTATGGGCGGAATGGACCTGTTTGTGGCCAAACGCGACGACAACGGCCGCTGGACGCAGCCCACAAATCTCGGCTATCCCATCAACACCGAAGGCGATGACAACAACCTTATCGTCAGTGCCGACGGCCGCACTGCCATCTTCGCTTCGCAGCGCGATGGCGGACAGGGCAAGATGGACCTGTACAGCTTCGAGCTGCCTGTCGAATCGCGGCCCACAGTGGCCATCTGCTTCAAAGGTCGAGTGAGCAACGCTAAAGACGGCCAGCCCGTGGCTTCGGACATCCGCATCATCGACCTGGCCAACGGCACGACGGTGGCCAACACGTCGAGCGACGGCAAGAACGGTTTGTACATCGTGAGCCTGCCTGCCGGCAAGGACTACGCATTCCACGTGACCGCAAACGGTTTCCTCTTTCATTCGCAAAACGTAGAAAAAAATAACGAAAACGGAAACGAGCAATGGCAACCCGTCACTGTTGATATTGCCCTGCACCCGATTGAAAGCGGCGAGCGCATAGCACTGCGCAACGTCTTCTTCGAGACTGGACGCTGGGAGATTCTTCCTGAATCGGAATATGAGCTTGCTAAAGTTGTCGACTTGTTGACAAAGAACCCCACACTAAAAATTGAACTTGGCGGCCACACCGACAACGTCGGACGCCCCGAAGCCAACCAACGCCTGTCGGAGCAACGCGCCAAAGCAGTCTATGATTACCTGATAAACAAAGGTATACCATCCAACAGACTAAGCTATAAAGGCTACGGCGAGACGCAGCCCGTCGCCACCAACGACACCAACGAGGGCCGCCGCGAGAACCGCAGAACAGAAATAAAAGTCCTATAGTATATGAAAAGAGTAGTCATCCTTACTGGCGCAGGAATCAGCGCCGAGAGCGGAATCAGCACTTTCCGCGACAGCGACGGACTGTGGGAGCAGTACCGCGTTGAAGATGTGGCCACGCCCGAAGGCTACGCCAAAGACAAAGCCCTGGTGCTGGACTTCTACAATCAGCGCCGCCGCCAGCTGGCAACCGTCGAGCCCAACGAGGGACACAAACAGCTGGTGCGACTGGAACAATACTACGATGTGCAAATCATCACCCAGAATGTCGACAACCTGCATGAACAGGCCGGATCGAAAAACGTGCTGCACCTGCACGGCGAGCTTACAAAAGCCCGCAGCGAGCGCAACGACGACCTGATTGTCGACATCGGATACAACGACATACATCTTGGCGACAAAGCCCCCGACGGGGCGCAGCTGAGACCCCACATCGTTTGGTTCGGTGAGGCGGTGCCCAACATCGAACCCGCAGCGGCACTATGCGAGCAGGCCGACTTTTTCGTCGTCGTCGGCACCTCGATGAACGTCTATCCCGCCGCAGGACTTATACACTATGTGCCTCGCACCAGCCCTTGCTATTTGGTCGACCCCAAGGCGGTAACCATTTCACGCAACATCAAGGTGATTCAAGAAAAAGCCGGCACTGGTGTCAAAAAAGTCGTCGACGAACTAATAGAACTCTGCAACAAATAAAAAAACGCGGGCATCCAAATGGATGCCCGCGTTGCATTAGATGTAGTCATCTTAGAAAAAGCTGTTGCTTCCGTCGTCGGTCCAGCCGCTGCGCTGCTGATAGTCTCCTAAAGCCAACAAAAAAAGGGAATCACAAAAGTGATTCCCTTTATAAAGATTGGCGGCGACCTACTTTTCCACAAACAAGTGCAGTATCATCGGCGATGTGAGGCTTAACTTCTCTGTTCGGAATGGGAAGAGGTGAACACTCACTCCATAGCCACCAAAATGTGTTTCTGTGGTCTTTGGTTGTT
>JAFXAD010000044.1 GCA_017522065.1 Bacteroidales bacterium | reverse complement strand
CTTTGCCTCGATGCCGTCGTTTTTGTTCGCTATGTTCTCGCCAAAGAAACGCTCCCATTCTGCATCGGTGAAGGTGTAGTGGTTCAGTCGCTCCAACTGCACACGAAGGTTATCCACCAAGTCCTTCTCCGTGTGGATGGGCAGGTATTCGTATCCCTGTTCCGTCAGGGTCTTGATGAAGTCCTTTTCAAGTGCCGCCTCGCTCTGGTATTGGTCTGGTGCCCCATACTGGGTTTCATACTCGCTGACGACGGTGTATTCCTCGTTCTCCGCTATGATGTTGTATTGTGTCATATTTCAAAATTCTATTGAATTTTCGTCAAGAAGGAAATCTTGCAAGGCAAGAATTAAAAAACCCTGTTGATTATACCACGGCTTTTGTTCGGAATGAGTAATGATTATTTTCTTAAATGAATCGTCGATGTTTTGCAATGATGCCATTTCTTGTTGCCGCTTTTCATCGCTATCCATACTTGCCGACGATTGAATGTAGTAACGTTTTGTACCTTGGTTCACCACAAAATCAACTTCAAGATATTTGCGGACGGCATTACCGTTTCTGTTTTTTTCAGCGACTTGCACTTGTCCCACATCAACAGAATAGCCTCTGGTTTTTAATTCATTGAAAATGATATTTTCCATTATGCTGCCCTCGTTCTGCTGTCGGAAGTTCAATAATGCATTACGTAGTCCAACATCCACAAAATAATACTTCAATGGCGTATTGATATACTGTTTTCCTTTTATGTCAAATCGCAATGCCTCGTCTATAAGAAAAGAGTCTTCTAAATAATTGAGGTATGACACTATGGTGTTACGTGAAATGTCACTTTTCTTCACGCTTTTGAATGTGTTTTGTAAGTTGGTTGGATTGGTAAGGTTTCCTATAGTTGAGGCTATTGTTTTTGTCAAATCAGACAAATCATCGGGATGTCTCAAGTTATGCCTGTTGACTATATCCGTCAGATATGTAAACTCAAACAATTTTTTAAGGTATTCCTCTTTTTGTCGAGATGTAGGCATCGAAGCGCATTGCGGCATTCCGCCGTATAGGCAGTATTCTTTCCACGCTTCGTGGTATGTACCGTTGAATGAGGACATGAATTCAGAGAAAGAAAATGGGTAAACCCGAATCTCGTCGCCACGGCCACGGAATTCTGTGATGATGTCGGATGAGAGAAAGCGCGAGTTGCTGCCCGTCACATAACAATCTACGTTAGGCAGATGCAGCAAACTGTTCAGTACAGTTTCAAAGGCTGGCACTAACTGAATTTCATCGAGGAAAACATAGTGCATACGGTCGTCTTTCAATTGTGACTTGATGTACTTGTGAAGTGCTATGTTGTTGAGCAGTTCCACATTGTCCAAATCGTCAAGGGCAATGGCTATGATATGGCTACTGTCGACCCCGCTGTTTTCCAGTATCGAGCGGAATAGATTGAAAAGCAGGAACGACTTCCCGCTGCGTCGAGCCCCAGTAATCACTTTCACCATGCCGTTGTGCATACTGGATAAAAGTCTATCCGTGTATCGTTTACGTTCTATTCTCATCTTTCTATTGATATTTTTTGCAAAAATACATCTTTTTTGTCAATAGGCAAAATAAAAAATACGCAGATTTGAAATATCTGTAACAGGTCGAACATATTCCGGATTGGACGCCATACCGTTCACCGGATTGTTTATCAGTTGTTTTTATTTCGTTCCATCTATGCTTCCTTTTTTTTGAAGGTTAGCAACTTGTCTCGGTAATACTCGTATTGCTGCTGTCGTGCCTCAATCTCCGCCGGAAGACCTTGGGACAGGTCGTTGGTGAGGGTGTCGAAACGGTCAAGGATATTCGCTATCTTTTCTTGTTCTTCAAGTGAAGGAATTGGTATGAGTGCTTCTGCAAGACCTGACGCCGGAAGGGATGAAATCTTGCCGTTCTTGACATACCTCTTCATTTGAAGATGGTAGTTGTGAGTTCTCAAAAAATGTGATATGTATCTTGGGTTTTGCTCGTGATGAAGTATGCAACAAGCGTCGTGTATTACTGCCGGTTCATCACCCAACCACGCCACGCCAACGCCAATGTCCATATCATTCTCACCTGCACAAACCACCACCACATCATTAGGTTGTGCAAATCTTAACTTGCTTGCCAACTCTGCATCCAAATACCCTTTGGTCTTTGTTGCCGTCAAACCATAGTATGTGTAGATGTCGCCATAGTGGAAACAAGGGACGCCGCTTTCTCTAATGTCTGTTCTGACAAATCGTCGTCCTGTCTTGATGCTCGCCACCTCTCCCAGTTTCTTCCATTGCACATCCTCTCTGCCTTCAAAGGACAGTAGGGTATCACGGTAATAGTTGTATTGTTGTTGTCTCGCTTGCAGCTCCGCTTGCAGCTCCGCTGCATATACCGCGAAGCGGTCGAGAATATTTACTATCGCCTCTTGCACCGGTAGTGGGGGAAGGGGGATGATGATACTGTTGATTGCTTTTGCAGATAGATGTTTTACTGAGCCGCCGGCCGTACTCTCCTCAATCTTCCGAAACACTGGACCCATATAGTGCTTTATGAAACCATCAAGCAATTTATTGTTGTCTTTGGTGTAAAGCTTGCATACTCGCTGGTTTAATAGTCCATCCACATCATTCCATATTCCAAGATTAAAATTACCGTCCATTCCAACAAGTATATCTCCTTTCTTTACGATATATTCATTGGAATATTCACCGGTATAATACGTTCCTGCTTTACCAGACAACACATCCCGTATTCTGATGAGGGGAATGTATGTTCTGTCATCTGTGAAATGAGATGCATCAAAAGGACACCCATATTGGACAAAAGCATAATCCACAAACTTCACATATTCCACCCCATCAGGACAATATTGCTGTATCAGTTGCGCTATCGCGCCACTTCCTCCTCGCTCGGCAATGTCAGAAACAGGTTTCTGCATTGCGCTCGCTTCGTTCGTCAGTTCATCAATCTTTCCCATACGCTAGTCCTCCTGTTCATAGTAATATGAGTAATCAATGCCTTTCATAAATATCTCGCGGTCGTCGATGCGGTCGGTCAATGCCTGTTTCAGCAGGGATTTGATTTTACTGCTGTCCTTCTCGCTTTCTATCATCGCGCTCAGATAGTCTTGTTTGCCTATCTTGCTCCAATCGACACATAGCCCCAAACGCTTCTTCAGTATCATATCAAGCCAGATGCGTGTACTCCTTCCGTTGCCCTCCATAAAGGGGTGTGCCATATTCATCTCCACATACTTGTCCACAATTTCATCAAACGTCGTTTCTGGCATCGCCTCGACGGTCTTCAAGTAACTGTGCAAGTGTTCTGCCAAACAAAAGATTGTATTGCCCTTGGATATTGTCTTGGTGCGGATTTTGCCAGCAAAGTCGTAGAGGCCACCAAAAAGGTAGGCGTGAATCTGTTGCAACGATTTCACCTTTCCTACATCCTTGACAGAGACAATGTTGCTCTCCCACAAGGTATAGGCCTTCTTGCGGCTGCGTCCGTCGATAGTGTTATCGCTGTAGGTGAACCAATCGAGGAAGTCGACTGTATTTTTTGCCGGGAGGGTCTTTACCACTTCTTCGACATCCTCTTGTGCAAAGCAGTCCGTAGCGTAGCGTTTGCCGTCGGCTGCAAGTAGTTTCAGTTGTATACATTTTGAATACAACTGACCATAGTCTGCTTTCTGTCTGTTCTTTACAGTGCCCCAGTATACACGAGGACGTGGACTCTCGGTAATGGCTGCCACTATATCGACAATGGAAAAATACCACTTGTTTTCTTCGTCGTTCCAGATAGCCCGAACTTCGTGGTCTTTGTAAAACCGGAAGGATATCTTGCCCATACTACAGCTCCTTTATAATTTCGTCAATCTGTGCCCTCAACTCGTTCTCGTGTGCCACTATCTGCTCAATCCGTGCATTCAGTTCCACGATATCCACCTTCTCACGGGTGTCCTCCTGCTCCACGTAGGTGGATACCGACAGGTTGTAGTCGCCCTCCGCTATGGTGTCGTTGCCCACCAGTCGGCACTGATACTGCACGTCCTTACGGTCAGAGAACAGCTGCACGATGTGGGCGATGTTCTCGGGGGTGAGCTTGTTGTTGTTGGTAATCTTGACACACTCATTGCTTGCATCGATGAACAGGGTACTGTTGTCCTTCTTCGCCTTCTTGAGCACCATAATGCAGGTGGCTATGCTGGTGCCGAAGAACAGATTGTCTGGAAGTTGGATGACACAATCCACATAGTTGTTGTCGATGAGGTATTGCCTTATCTTCTTCTCTGCTCCGCCACGATACATCACACCGGGGAAACAGACGATTGCCGCCGTGCCGTTGGTCGCCAACCATGCCAACGAGTGCATTATGAACGCCAAGTCCGCCTTGCTCTTTGGTGCAAGGACGCCGGCCGGCGCATATCGGGGGTCGTTGATGAGGGTGATGTCGTCGTCGCCCTTCCATTTGATGCTGTAAGGGGGATTGCTGACGATGACCTCGAAGGGTTCGTCGTCCCAGTGTTGCGGTGATATTAGGGTATCCTCACAGGCTATGTCGAACTTGTCGTAGTCGATGTCGTGCAGGAACATATTGATACGACACAGGTTGTAGGTGGTGAGGTTGATTTCCTGACCGAAGAAACCTTGTCGGACATTCTCCTTGCCCAGTATCTTCGCCGACTTCAACAACAGCGAACCGCTGCCACACGCCGGGTCATACACCTTATTGACTTCGCTCTTGCCGAGTGTCGCCAACCGGGTGAGCAGCTCGGACACCTCCTGTGGGGTGAAGAACTCGCCGCCGCTCTTGCCGGCATTGCTTGCATACATCGACATCAGATACTCGTAGGCGTCGCCGAAGGCGTCGATGGTGTTGTCCTGGTAGTTGCCGAGTTGCATCTGCTGGATGCCTCGAAGGAGTTTCACCAGTTTCTCGTTCCGTTTCACGACGGTTGCCCCCAGTTTGTTGCTGTTCACGTCGAGGTCGGCAAACAGTCCTTTGAAGTCGTCTTCGCTCTCCGTGCCCTTTGCACTCGCCTCAATTGAGGTGAAAATCTTTTCGAGGGTCTCGTTCAGGTTGTCGTCCTTGTCACACCGTTTGCACACATTGCAGAACAGCTGGGACGGAAGGATGAAGAACCCCTTCACGCCCACCATCTCCTCGCGTACACCCTCCGCCACGTTGTCTGGCAGGTCGGCATAGTCGAAGTCGCTGTTGCCGCTTTCCCATTCGCCGCGGTTGATGTAGTTGGCGATATTCTCGCTGATGTAGCGATAAAAAAGGATGCCGAGAATGTACGACTTGAAGTCCCATCCATCGACGCTGCCGCGCATCTCGTCCGCTATCGCCCAGATGGTGCGGTGCAGTTCGTTTCGTTCTTGCTCTTTCTTGTTATCTGTCATAGTATAACTATCATATATAATCTGTTTGACTGTGCTTATATATTTTATTTCTTGTTTACCAATCCATAACACAAATAGTCTGTCGGTTTCCCTTCGCATATAACGGCTTCTTTTAGACTTCCTTCAAGCGAGAAACCGTTAGCTTCTATATCACCGGCAACAAAATCACATAATTCTTCGTAAGCATTCATTTTACTCTATTATATTCATCTTACCTATTTTATTGATTCTGCAAAAATACAAAAATTTATGATACGTCTATATGAAAATCAAAAAAAAGCGAAAAAAATCCACCTTTGTCACAAAGCGAGACAACGTCGTATCCTCTCTTTCATCTTGCTGACATTCTCTTTATTACCAGCTATTGCCATGCATGTTCCTTCGTCAGTAAAAACAACTATCATCGCGGCTTTACTATCGGACGTTATACCTACAGCTACGTTGTTTATTAGCTTATTTTCTTCTTCTGTAATTATTTTTTTTTGTTTTTGTGGTTGGTACGCAAGCATCCCTGCTTGTGAAAAAAATATTTTATTCGTACAATTCGTGTTGGCTCTATTTTAATATATGACTGTTTTTCTGACAACCTCGAAGAGGTTGAATCTCAGTAACCCCACACAAGGAACGCAGTGTGGGGTCAACGATATCCCTGTCTTTCTGCGTCTCGTAGAGACGCGATTTCAACCATATTGATGATAATTCAGTCATACGGCAACCTCTATAATTCGATTAATTCGTGTTTTGCTTGCAAAAACAATCTCGTTGGTTTTTATAATTATATTAGTATTATTCGTTAAATTCGTGTTCAAGAAAAAAGATTTTTTAGAGGTCTCCATACGTTATACTATAGCGAAAAACATTTGGGCAATATCCTCGAATCGGCAGAACTGAAGGAAGAGACAGTATGTGCAAAATTTGCACATACTGCTGAAGACGGTAAAACGTATCTCAATCACCCCCCTGCAGGGGCGGGGGATTGAGAGAGGGCTTTTGTTGGTTTTTCAAAATAAACACTCGGTGGAATAATAAAGGCGTTATATTTACGTTAAGTATAAATCCTTTTCACTACTCGCCCGGAAGGGCGAATCAGACCAACACGACATGAAGAAAATACTTTTTTTAGCCACTATCTCAGCGATATTCTGCCTGAATCCATTCAATCCTTTGGCTGCTCAACGAGGCACCACGGCTCCGAACGTCAGCTTCGACGACTGGTTTGTTGATGCCACGCTGCGCGTTGACTACCTCCGCATTGGATGCAAGAAGCACGACACGTGCCTGCTGAAACAGTTCTCGCTGCAAAGCGAAAAATGGGCTGGATCGGTCACGCAACTGCTCGACCCTATTGACAACGGGGAGTATCGCATCCTCGTCAAAGACGCCACAAGCGGACGCGAGCTCTACTCGCGCTGCTACAACACCCTCTTCGAGGAATACCGCAACACCATAGCCAGCCGCGAACGCGACAGCGTAGCGACCTTCGAGGAGGTGATGCTCACTCCCTACCCCAAAAAACCTGTTGATATCTGCCTGCAGAAGCGTGGGGCGGGAAATGTCTTCGTCACTTCGTCGGTATTCCACTTTGACCCTGCAAGCTTGCGCTTCGGGCTGAAAAACGACATACCTGAACCTCTGCGGCTGCACTATAGCGGCGATGTACACACGAAAATTGATGTGGTCATCGTTGCCGAAGGCTACGGCCGAAAGGACGAGAAGAAGATGAACGACGACTTCAAGAAATTCACTTCGTACCTGCTGGGACAAGAGCCGTTCAAGGGTCGCGCGTCGGACTTCAATGTGTGGGGTGTGGGCTTCCTTGCTGCCGAGAGCGGGGTGACAGACCCTAACGCCAACCGCTACGTGATGAGTGCGGTGGGTTCGTCGTACAACACTTTCAATATGGACCGCTACCTCATGACGACGAAGCTGTTCCGGCTGCACAACCTGCTGCGCAACGTGCCTTACGACCACATCATCATCATGGCCAACTGCGACACTTATGGTGGTGGTGCAATATACAACTACTACGCCTTCAGTGCGGTGCAGGAGATGTCGCAATGGATTCTGCCTCACGAACTGGGGCACAGTATCGGTGGCCTCGCCGACGAATATGTGGAAGACGACTCAAACTACAACCAACGCTATATCGGCATAGAACCTCTCGAGCCGAACATCACGACGCTCAAGGATTTCGACTCGAAGTGGAAACACCTGGTGGCTGAAGGGACACCTATACCGACCCAGCCTGCCACGGGGCTGGACCGCCGCGAGTGTGGACCTGTCGGCGCTTACGAGGGTGCCGGCTATCTTGCGCACGGATGCTACCGTCCCTGCACGCAGTGCATGATGCGCAACTATGCGGATTTCTGCCCTGTATGCATGAAGCGGATGAACGAGGTGTTTGACCTGTATACGAGGTGAAAAGGGTTGGAAGGTTTGAGGGTTTGAAGGTTTAAGGGTTTGAGGGTTTGAAGGTTTGAAGGTTTGAAGGTTTGAGGGTTTAAGGGGTGGTTAATAGAATTATAAAAAGGCAAATGACTATCAGGCATAAAACAATATTCATCATCGCTGTTCTGGCATCTTTGACGTTGTTCAACTCTTGCATCAAGGAGCAGCAATACCTTGTGGACGGCTCGGCACGGCTGTCGTTTTCTGAAGACACGGTGATGTTCGACACTGTCTTCGCGACAATGGCCACCATCACGAGACAGGTGAAGGTTTACAACAACTACGACGAGCCGATACTGATTGATGCCGTCACCCTGAAAGGCGGCTCGGCATCGCGGTTCCGCATCAATGTGGACGGCGACACTTCGTTTGTGGCTCGTGACGTCGAAATCAGCGCACACGACAGCATCTTCCTCTTCGTCCAAGCGAACATCAACCCCAACGACCAACTGTCGCCTTACCTCGTCACTGACTCGGTGCGGTTCTCCTTCCTCGGCAAAGAGCAGTACCTGCCTCTGTGCGCCTACGGACGCAATGCCGTATACCACCTGCCCACCTACCTTCGACAGATTTACCAACTCTACATCAACAGCCGCGGACAGGTGGACACGCTGTGGATGCCGTTCTCGATCATCGACTGCGACAACTGGGACCACACGCGTCCGCACGTCATCTTCGGCTATGCGGTGGTCAACAGCAACGAGACTCTGCACCTGACGGCGGGCGACGAACTTTATTTCGCCAACGACGCTTGTCTGTGGGTATATGACAGCGCCACGCTCGACGTGCGCGGGACGCTCAGCCAGCCTGTGCTTTTCAGCTCTGTGCGTCACGATGGGTACTACGACAGTCTGCCGGGGCAGTGGAACTACATCTGGCTCTCGACGGGCAGCAAAGACAACCACATCGAGTGGGCCCATATCGAAAACGCTACATACGGCATTGTTGTCGACACTAACGTCAACGCCAATCCTACCCTCACTATCAGCAACAGCGTCATCCAGAACAGCTCCATAGCAGGCATCGTCGGACAAGGTGCATGGATTGTGGGTGACAACCTGCTTGTTGCCGACTGCGGTGAGGCTCTGATGAGCCTGCAATACGGCGGGCGCTACCGCTTCACGAACTCGACATTCGCCAACTACTGGCGCTACGGGAGCCGCAAAACTCCATCGCTCATTATCAGCAACTACTACCAATACGATGCGACGACCCTCTTCCCACGACCTCTGCTGCAGGCCGACTTCCACAACTGCATAGTCTACGGCAACTACAGCGGGAGCGACGGCAGCGGCGAAATAAAGTTCGACCGGTTAGAGAACTGTCCGTTCAACGTCAACTTCACCCACTGCCTACTGCGCACCTCGCTTGTCGACAGCACTGATGGCAACATCGTCGGTCACGACCCGCTATTCAAAGCGCCGCGCGATCATGACTTCACGCCCAGCGAGAAATCGCCTGCCATAGGTGCGGGCAACCCTGTCTACACCATCTGCCCTACCGACCTCCTCGGAACTCCGCGACCAAATCCTCCGTCGATAGGAGCCTTCGAACCAAAGGAGTAAAGTTAAAGGTCATAAGGTTAACGATTAAAAACTAAAAATCAAATCGACCAATGTACAACTATATCAAAGGCAAACTTGAAGAAGCCAATCCTGCCTACGCTGTCGTCGACTGCGGCGGTGTCGGCTATCTTCTTGAGATAACGCTCAACACCTACAGTGCCATAAAAGACCTTGCAGAGGTCAAACTCCTCGTCCACGAAGTCATCCGCGAGGACGCACACCTGCTCATCGGCTTCCATACTGCCGCCGAGCGCGACATGTTTCGAATGCTCATTTCGGTCAACGGTGTCGGAGCGGCAACAGCTCGCATCATGCTCTCGTCGCTGACGGTCGACGAACTGACACGTGCCATCGTTGACCAGGATGTCAAACGGGTCCAGAAAGTCAAAGGCATCGGTGCAAAAACCGCACAGCGCATACTCCTGGAGCTGCGCGACAAGGTCGACCCGTTTGCCACCACATCGCTCGCCGAAGGGACTGCTCCTGCAACGGTCAACCGCAACAGCGAAGAGGCTCTGTCGGCCCTCGTCATGCTCGGATTCCCGAAAGCAGCCTCCGAAAAAGTGGTGTCCAAAATGGCCGACGCCAATCCTTCGGCTTCAGTGGAGGAGCTCATCAAACTGGCTCTCGCGCATGGGATTTGATGTTTTAATGGTGTTGATAAAGGGCTCCGCTAATAAACTTTATTTTGACCACGAATTATACGAATAAAACGAATTTTTGGGCACCTCTAATAATTACTTTTCAAACGGCGTGGTATGCCTGCGAATACCTAATGAGTAAAGAAAATGCAATGAGCAATTAAACGAATTGAGCGAATTAAACGATTTTTAAAGGTTATATTTTTTTATCTCCATCTTCACGAATGGTCGCACACGACCAACGAATTACTCGAATACTTGAAAATATACTTTTTACTTTATTTTGAACACGAATATAACGAATAAAACGAATAATCTCTGCAACACAACAGATTTGTTTTGCAAAACAAAACACGAATTACACGAATTATGGGGGTTGACTTAAAATAAAACGGGGAGAGATTCGTTATCTGATTTTAGCTAACTATTCTGCGATACAAATACGGCAAGCGGGAAAACACAAAACACAATAACTTTTGAAACTGTCGGACAAAATATTCAAATGCTTTATCGTGCTGCTGCTCATGATGGCAGCGGTGCCCCTCCGTGCTCAGGATGTCCCCGACAACCCGCCCGACAGTTCGCTCCACTTTCCTATCCCGTCCGGTTCGGACGCCCCGCAGAGTCCTCTCTACCTCAACAATCCGGCCAACATAACCACCAAGGTGGAGTATGACCCGAACACGCACAGCTATGTCCGCATAACGCGCGTCGGCGATGTCGTCATAAGCCGCCAATACATGTCGTTCGACGAATACCAGGACTACCAGATGCAGAACCTCATGAACGACTTCTGGGGGCAGAAGCTGGAAGAGAACAGTTCGCTCGGGAGTGAGGGCGGGCTACTTAGCAAAATACCTGGATTCAGCGAGATAAGCCGCAAAATCGATGCTCTGATGGAGACTCCGGAGATAAAGATCACGCCCAGCGGCAGTGCCGACCTTACGCTGCAGGTCATCAACAATTTCACCGACAATCCGTCTATCGACCCTTCGAAAAGGAGCAACACCAACTTCGACTTCGACGAGAACATTCAGGTCACTTTGAATGCTAAGATAGGCGACCTTATCAATACCGACATCAACTGGAACACGCAAGCCACCTTCGACTTCGAGAACCAAATCAAACTGAAATACGAAGGCAAGGAGGACGACATACTGCAGCTGCTCGAAGCCGCCGACATATCCTTCCCGCTGAACACCACGCTCATCAAGGGCAGCCAACGGCTCTTCGGTGTACACACGAAACTCAAATTCGGCAACCTCACTGTCGATGCCGTTGCAAGCCAGAAGGAGACTTCGACCGAGAACATGCAGGTGCAAGGCGGCGCCTCGGCGCTGGAATTCGAAATACGCGCCGACGAATACGAGGAGAACCGCCACTACTTCATCTCGCAGTATTTCTACGACAACTACAACAAGGCGATGTCGACACTTCCGGTTGTCAACAGCAACATCAAGATTATCCGCATCGAGGTGTGGCGCACCAACATCGGCGCCGCCGTGACGAACAACCGCGACATACTGGCCCTCACCGACCTGGGCGAATACAACACCTCGTCGCCAGGCGTATACAGCGGCACTTCCGTCAGGCCCGACCAATTCCGCAGCAACAACCTGCTGCAACGCATCAACACCAGCGCCGTCCGCAACGTCAACAATGTCAGTTCGTATATGGAAGGGCTCGGTTTCTCGGGCGGAACCGACTACGAGAAGGTGCAGAGTGCGCGACTGCTGCCGGCCAACGAGTACACTTTCAACGCCCAACTTGGCTTCATCACTCTGAACCAGCCTCTTGCGAACGATCAAATCCTTGCCGTTGCCTACCAATACCAGGTCATCGGTGACACTACCATCTACCAGGTGGGTGAACTGACAACCGACGGAGTGAACGACCCCAATACACTCATCGTCAAGCTCATCAAAGGTACAGCCATCAACAGCCGGAGTCCGCTGTGGAAACTGATGATGAAGAACGTCTATTTCTTGAAAAGCACACAGATAAGCCGCGAGAACTTCCGCCTCAATGTGCTTTATGAGAATCCCGAAGGCGGCGTAGGCATAGGCTACTTCACCGAGGGGCCACTGGAGGCGACGCCTCTCGTCGAGGTTTTCGGGCTTGACCGCATGGATGCCTCGCAGAGCTACTACTACCCCGACGGGGTCTTCGACTGGTTCGACAGCGCAGCCTTCAAAGGCGGCACCATCCAAGCTTCGTCCGGACGCATCTTCTTCCCATACGTCGAACCCTTCGGCAAGGACCTCCGCCAGATGCTCGGCGACGATGCCCTCGCCAACCGCTACTGTTTCGACTCTCTCTACACCATGACACAATCGCTGGCTCAGCAATATGCCGACAAAAACAAATTCTACCTCGAGGGCTACTACACCTCGTCGGTAAGCGGCGAAATCCAGCTGGGCTATAGTGTCACCCAGGGTTCGGTGGTCGTCACTGCCGGCGGTATGCCGCTGATAGAGAATGTGGACTACACGGTCGACTACACCATGGGTACGGTGCGCATCATCAACGAGAGCCTCCTCTCTTCGGGCACGCCCATCAGTGTCAGTTCCGAAAACAGCTCTTTCAGCATGATGACGAAACGCATGCTCGGACTGCACCTCAACTACGAGTTCGACCCCGACATCAACCTCGGTGCGACATTCATGAACCTGCGCGAGAAACCGCTGACGCAAAAGAACAACTTCGGCGACGAGCCGACCTCCAACTCCATCTGGGGACTTGACTTCAACTACCGTCACGATGTGCCATTCATAACCAAGTTCATGGACCGGCTGCCGGGCATCGAGACCAAAGCTCCGTCCACCTTGACACTCCAAGCCGAATTTGCGCACTTCATTCCAGGCATGGCCAACACGGGAAGCGACGACGGTAAAGTCACCTACATCGACGACTTCGAAGGTGCCGAAAGCAATATCGACCTCAAAGGCTACAGTTTCTGGCATCTGGCCTCGACGCCGCAAGACTACCGCAACACGCTCGCCCTCTTCCCCGAAACGGCACCGGGCACAGGACTTGCCTACGGATTCAATCGCGCACGACTGGCCTGGTACAGCGTCAGCCCCATTTTCTTCTCGTCAAGCTGTCCCGACAACATCGACGAGAACGACCGCTCTCATCCATACGCACGACAAATAAACCAAAAGGAAGTCTTCCCCAACAAGAGTATCGCCGCAGGCGAAAACACTCGCATCTATGAACTTACTCTTGCCTACTACCCTACCGAGAAAGGCCCCTACAACTACGATGTCGCCCCGACGGCCTACAGTTCGGGTATCAACAGCCAGGGTCTGCTCAACAATCCGCAGAGCCGATGGGCCGGTATCATGCGCGAACTGACCTATACCGACTTCGAAAGCCAGAACATCGAAACCATCGAATTCTGGCTCATGGACCCCTTCATCAATCCTGAAACTGGCGAACACGATGACTCGCGCACGGGCGGACAGCTCTACTTCAACCTCGGCGACATCAGCGAGGACATTCTGCGCGACGGCAGAAAAGGCTTCGAAAACGGCTTGCCGACATCCAACAGCGCAGCGGCATTTGCCGAAAACCCAGTCGACACAACCATCTGGGGACGTGTGCCTAAAATGACTGCCGTGGTCAACGCCTTCGACAACGACGAAGATTCGCGCCACTTCCAGGATGTGGGCTACGACGGTCTCGGTAGCGCCGTCGACCTCAACGACGAGCAGTCGTTCTTTGCCGACTATCTCAACAGCATAGGTGCCCTCTTCGGCACCTCGTCGCAAGCCTACATCCAAGCCTCTGAAGACCCGTCGAACGACGACTTCCGTTTCTTCCGCAGCTCGTACTACGACCAGAACAATGTCAAAATCAACGACCGCTACAAGAAATTCAACAACCCCGAAGGCAACTCCATAACGGGTTCCGCAAATACCGAAGACTATTCCACCGAGGGTTCCTCGCTGCCCAACATCGAGGACATCAACCGCGACAACACCCTCAGCGAGAGCGAGAACTACTACCAATACGTCATCAACCTGCAGCCCGACCAGATGGAAATCGGCAAGAACCACATCGTCGATATACAAGAGGCACAAAACATACAGCTCGCCAACGGTGCCACCACGTCGTGCCGCTGGTATCAGTTCCGCATCCCGATACGCGAACCCGACCAGACAATAGGAAACATCAACGGCTACCAGTCGATCCGCTTCATGCGTATGTTCCTCAACGGATTCGAAGACCCCGTCTTCCTGCGCTTCGCCTCTCTCGAGCTGGTCTACGGCACCTGGCGCAAATACAGCGAGGACCTCCTCCAGCCTGGCGACTACCCGACGGGTATGAACGAGAACACCACCTTCACGCTCTCCACCGTCAATATCGAAGAGAACGGCAACCGTCAGCCTGTTCCCTACAATCTGCCGCCAAACATCGAACGCGAATCCTGGTACTCGACCTCGTCATCGTATACCGAACTCAACGAGCAGGCCCTCGAACTCGACATCCAAGACCTCGCCGCAGGAGACGCCCGCGCCATCTACCGCAACGCGCAATATGACCTCCGCTACTATGGCAAGCTCAAGATGTTCGTCCATGCCGAAAAGAAATTCGAGACCGACCGTCTCTATGACGGCGACCTCACGCTCTTCGTCCGACTCGGCAGCGACTACACCAACAACTATTACGAATACGAAGTGCCTCTGCAACTGACACCTTGGTACACCACGGCCGACAGCAAGGAACTCATCTGGCCCGACGCCAACAACGTCGAAATAGACCTCCAGAAACTTGTCGAAATCAAGACCAACCGCAACCGCAAAATCCGTAGCGGCGAAGCTGACTACAACAGCACCATGCTCTACACCGAAATCCACGACGGACGACGCTACAACATCATCGGCTCGCCGAACCTCGGGAAGGTCAAGGTCATCATGGTCGGTGTGCGCAACCCGCGCAAACAGTCGCTCGACGACGGCAACGACATGATGCCCAAATCGGCCATCATCTGGATCAACGAGCTCCGCCTCGCTGACTACATCAACCGCGGCGGATGGGCTGCTATGGCCCTCGCTCGCACCAACCTCGCCGATGTCGGCAACCTCTCGCTCTACACTTCCTACACCACCTCCGGATTCGGCAACCTCGAGGACAAACTCAACAAGCTGGAACTCGTCAACACATTCAACGTGCAGTCGACGCTCAATCTGGAGATGGGCAAGTTCCTTCCCGACGAATGGGGCATGCACATACCCCTCTATCTCGACTACAACAACCAAATCGGAAGCCCCGAATACAATCCCCTCGACCCGGACGTCAAGCTCAGTGAGGACATCAAGACCTACACCACCAAAGCCGAACGCGACTCGATTCGCAACATGACGCTGCAGCGTAAGTCCACAACCAACATAACCCTCACCAACATACGCAAGGAACGCACCGGCAAAAGCGCACTGAAACCGCATTTCTACGACATTGAGAACTTCGCCGTCTCATACGCATACAGCGGAGAACGCACAAGCGACGACGACCTCGAATACTACAACAAGGACCAACACCGGGGCGGCTTCAACTACAGCTTCGCAGTAGCACAGCCCAAGCAGTTCAAGCCGTTCGACAAGATGAAGCCCTTCCAGAACAAGAACCTGAAAATCATCAAGGAATTCAATCTCTACTACCAACCGAAAAACATCTCCTTCACTACCGAAATCTACCGCGACATCGAGTCGACACTGCTCCGCAACAAGAGTGCCGCTCTCGTCATCATGAACCCCTCCTACTTCAAGCAGTTCACCTGGCGACGGGACTACAACGTCCAATACGACCTCGCACGCAGCTTCCGCATCAACTACGACGCATCGGCCAATGCGCGCATCGACGAACCCCCAGGAGAGATAGACCGCACTCAGAACGACTCACTTTGGTCCTCCATCATGCGTGGCGGAACTATGCAGAATTTCCAGCAGAACATCAACATCAGCTGGGACATCCCTATCAACAAACTCCCCTATCTCGATTTTCTGCGCACTCCGCTCACCTACCGCACCACCTACAACTATCTCGGCACTACTCAGGCCCTCGCATCGCAGGGTGCCATCATCAGCAACAACACCGTCTTCAACCTGGGTGCTCAAGGCAACCTGCAAACGCTCTACAACAAATCCAAACTGCTCAAAAAAGCCTACGCCAAAAAGCAATCCAAGCCTAAATCCGTCAACAAGAAAGGCAAAGATGCCGACAAGGAGAAGAACGACCTCGACAAAAAGCGAGGCCTCGAACAGCGCAAAGCCGATGCCGACAAGGCCGACTCGCTCCGAAAAGTCGAAATGCAGGAACGGCTGCGCGAACTGGGCTACTTCGGGCTGCGTTTTGCCACGAGCCTGAAAAACTTCAACATCCAATACAACAACTCGTTCGGCTCGACCATCGCCGGATATATGGGCGAAAGCCGCATCGTCGGTCTCGACCCCTCCAACCAATGGACTCCCGGGCTGCCCTTCATCCTCGGCCTACCCGACAACTCGCTCGGCATGGGCAACGGCTCGCCGACGAGCAGCACCATCGAGACGCTTCTGCAGAACGACCTCCTCTCGCACGACACGCTCATGAACAACCCCAACTTAGGCTCGCAAAACCGCGTCATCAACTTCCAGGCCACCATCGAACCGGTCAGAGACTTCCGCATCGACCTGACGGCTATGCAGAACTACTCGTCGCGACAGGAATACTACTACAAGTTCAGCAATGCCTCCGGCATCGTCGAGGGTCCGCTATCATACATCATGACAGGCTCCTACACCACCTCGGCATGGACCTTCCGCACCATTTTCGGCAACAGCGACGACCTCTTCGCCAAATTCCTCGACGCTCGCTCAGTTGTGGCCGACCGTCTTGCTTCGCTCAACAACGACCCCTACTCCGACCAGATGGTCCTCGACACCATGAACGGCAACTACTACCCCGCCGGCTACGGTGCCAACCAGCAGACGGTACTCCTCACCTCTTTCCTCGCCACCTATCTGGGCAAAGACCCCGCCAAACACGACTTCTCGCCATTCCTGACCATGCCGCTGCCCAACTGGAGCATAAACTACAACGGACTCAGCAAGATAGACTTCTTCAAGAAATGGTTCTCCAACATCTCCATCTCACACAAGTACATGTCGACCTACACCATCGGCAACTTCTACACCGACGCCGCAATCTCGGCAATCACCGAAGGATACGACTACGGCACCGAGTCTATCGTCAACAATAATGGCGACTATATCGCTCCCGTCAGCATGGAAGGGGTTCTGATCAACGAGCAGTTCCAGCCGCTGATCATGCTCAGCGTCAATATGGTCAACAGCTTCCAGTTCAAAATTGCCATCCAGAAGAGCCGTAGCCTCAACCTCAGCTTCTCGAACAACCAGCTTACCGAGACCTACCGCGACGGAGTCACCATAGGAACAGGCTACCGCTTCAAGGACCTCGAGTTCCACATCAAAGCCGGCGACAAAGTCCACGACCTCAAGAGCGACTTGGTCCTGCAGGCCGACATCAGCTACAACAACAACCTGACTCAAATACGCCGAATCAACCAAGGTTCGCGCCAGATTTCGTCGGGCTCGCAGATTTGGGTGGCACGTATCAGCGCTGAGTACGCACTCTCCACAACCCTCACTCTGCGCGCCTTCTTCGAGACCAATATCAACCGTCCCTACATCACCAACGCCTATCCCAACTCCACGACCAAAGGCGGTATCACGGTGCGCTTCTCCTTCTGACACAGCCCGTCCACGCCCTTCCACGACGGACGACTTTGAAAACTTTCTTCTGCCGTTTCACTTTTTTTTCGTATCTTTGCAATTTCAAATTGCATGGATTATGGACGAATTCTTCAACACTCTCGGCTCATGGCTCACCACCGCCATCCAGACTGTCAACGGATGGGTGTGGAGCCCCTTCCTGGTAGTGCTATGCCTGCTCTCGGGACTGTACTTCACGCTGCGCACACGTTTCGTTCAGGTTAGGCGCTTCGGTGAGATGTGCCGCCTGCTTTTCAGCACCGACAAGTCACAGAAGACTGGTATCTCGTCGTTCCAGGCTTTCGCCATGGCCCTCTCAGGACGCGTGGGTACAGGCAATATTGTCGGCGTCGCCACAGCCATAGGCTTCGGCGGTCCGGGTGCCATCGTATGGATGTGGATTATAGCCTTCTTCGGAGCCGGCAGTGCCTTCGTCGAAGCAACATTGGCGCAGATTTACAAGGAAAACCACAACGGCCAGTTCCGTGGCGGTCCAGCCTACTATATCGAAAAAGGTCTCCACAGTCCTTTCTTTGGCTCCGTGTTTGCGGTCCTGGCAGCTGTGGCTTGCGGCATATTCCTACCTCCTGTACAGTGCAACGGCATTGCACTCTCGATGGAGCGCACTCTCGACATCGAAGCCTGGGTCATAGGACTTTGCGTTGCCGTCCTCATTGCTCTCGTGGTCATCGGCGGCATCAAACGCATCGCCAACGTTGCGCAGATTGTGGCTCCCTTCATGGCCATGCTCTACATCCTGCTCTCTATCATCGTCCTTATCGTCCACTACGACATCGTGCCGCACGTCTTTGTCGAGATGCTGCGTAGCGCCGTGGGTGCAGGACAACTCGGAAGTGCCATCCTCGGCAGCACCATTGCCTGGGGCGTCAAGCGTGGCATCTACAGCAACGAAGCCGGCCAAGGTACAGGCCCCATCGTTGCCGCCGCCGCCAAGGTCAGCCACCCTGTCAAACAGGGTCTCGTCCAGGCCTTCTCGGTCTATATAGACACCCTCCTCGTCTGCACCGCAACGGCTCTCATGATTCTCGCCTGCGGCACATACAACATCATCGACAGCGTCGAGATCGTTCCCGGCAGCGGCACCGTGGTCAGCTACCTGCAACAGAACCCCAATGCTCCCCTCGGCGAGCCAGGCGTGTTCTACACCTCTGGTGCACTGGCGTCTGTGACGGGACCTCGCGCAGGCGACATCATCATCTCCTTCGCGCTCTTCTTCTTCGCATTCACTACCATTATGGCTTACTACTATTACGCCGAAACCAACCTCGTCTACCTCTTCAGCCGCATTCGCATGCGCCGCCTGCGCGACATGCAGACCATCGTTCAGGCCGAACGCGACACCAACGGCGACAGCGACGAAGGACGTCGATGGATGGAAAGCGAAGAAAAGATGCTGCAGGACATGGAGAGCGAATACGAACGCGCCGACCGCAATTTCGGCGACGACCGCAGCGAGAAGGTCGCCATCTGGTGCCTGCGCACAGGTACCATCACTGCCGTCTTCCTGGGCTCGCTCGCCGGTAGCGGCATCGTTTGGACTCTGGGCGATATCGGCGTCGGCGCTATGGCTTGGATCAACATCGTTTCCATACTGATCCTCTCGCCTAAGGCTCTGCGGGCACTGCGCGACTATGAACGTCAGCGCAAACAGGGCGTCGAACCGCAATTCGACCCGCAACAACTGGACATCCGCAATGCCGACTTCTGGCAACAGCAACACTAAAAAGACAACTACTTAATATCCAATACATCATCACTACTCAGTTTCCTAAAAAACATTAAATATACTCCATTGTTATATGATTTTTCCCCTTTCTGCGTTTAAAACCTATCACATTTAGGTACTAACCTTTATCACGAATTCACATGAGACCTACAATAATAACACTTCTCTTTTTCATGCTCCCGACTCTGGCCGTATGCCAGGTTTCAAAAGATTCTCGCACCGACTCAAAAAAGGTCATCAACGTCAACAAGCTCGACGAGATATACCACGACCAGGACGAAGAGTACCATGGCGTCGTCATCGACCAACAATCCAACATACCGCCCTCCCTCATCCAGCCCACAACCGAAGACGATGAAGAGCTCGAACAGTCATCGCAGCTCTACCGGCCCGAGCAGATGGGCGACGGTGTCGAAAGCGAATTTGACATCCTCTACGCCAGTATGGACTACGAAGTCATCCACTACGCCTCGACCTCCGAACTCCCCAACGGCATCACTATCCATCTCACCGACAAAAGCAAGGGACGCAAATTCTGCTTCCCGACCCCAGAGCATTCGCGCATGTCGTCGCACTTCGGCGGACGCAGACGCCGCTGGCACTATGGCGTCGACCTCGCCATGCCTACAGGCGAACCTATCTATGCCGCCTTCGACGGCATTGTGCGCATCTCCAAATGGAACAATTCGTACGGCAACCTCATCGTCATCAGGCACTTCAACGGACTCGAGACCTACTATGCGCATCTCTCGCAACGCGATGTCGAACCGGGCGACACCATCCGCGCCGGCGCCGTCATCGGACTCTGCGGCAACACCGGACGCTCATACGGAAGCCACCTCCATTTCGAAATACGATACATGGGAAAAGCCATGAACCCCGAATACGTCATCGACTGTATCGACCACAAACTGCGCTGCGACGAACTCACCCTCACGCCCTCTTTCTTCACGAAAAAAGGCAGCTCTCACTACTCACCCACACCAGCCGACATAGCTCGCATCAACGACAACGACGGAACAGCAGCCAACAACAACTCGACAATAGCCAAAAGCCAACAACGAGACCCGTCGAAACCAAAGCCCAAAGTCGAATCACGCAGCCAAGCCAAATACTATAAGATACGCAGCGGCGACACCCTCAGCAAAATAGCAGCACGCAACGGCACCACCGTCAAAAAACTCTGCAAACTCAACGGCTTCAAAGAAACCACCGTCCTCCAAATCGGAAAAAGG
>JAFXAD010000043.1 GCA_017522065.1 Bacteroidales bacterium | reverse complement strand
ATTCGGAATACTTTCCTCAGAAGAAGCATTTATTTCCTGGTCACTTGGCATCTCAGCAAAATAAACAACATCTTTGTTTTCTGCTGCTTTTACAGAATTGTCGAGGAAAGGGTTACTCAAACCCTCAAACCCTAAAACCCTAAAACCCCTTCATAATAACATACAAACATGAAAAAAACATTATTGACACTGGCTATGACTTTTATGGCCTTAGCCGCAGGAGCTCAAGCTCAAGACTACACCAACTACAAATGGGTCGTTGGCGGAACAGGACATTTCAGCCAAAGCACCGACAAAACCGGCGACAATGTGACCAACAAGCTGCGCGAATACCGCATCGAGCCCTTCGTCGGCTACAACATCAACGACCGCTGGCGCATCGGTATCACCTACGGATTCTCGCTCGACCACCGCTACGAACTCAACGCCGCCGGCCAGCTGTCCGACATCGGAACAAAGCGCACCTACCGCATTGGCCCCTACGTCCACTTCAACATTGTGAAGTACAAACACTGGATCCTCTTTGCCGAGGCAGAAGCCATGTTCGGCTACTCGCCCAGGTATATGAACCCAGGTCCTGGAGCCACTCCCGGTGTTGGCGGCGCACCGGCAATGCCCGGCCCAGGAGCCTACGACGCCAAGTTGCAGACCTTCGACTTCACCATCAAGCCCGGCATCACCTACGAGCTCGACAAGCACGTGAACATCGACCTCAACCTCAACCTTCTGGGCTGGATATACAGCAACCGCAAAGAGACACGCCTCGACAACGACGTAGTCTACTCCAACAGCAGCAACGGCCTGCAGCTCGACCTGCTCGAAACCAGCCTCGACGAATACTGGAGAAACATCACCATCGGCGTGACCTTCAAGTTCTGACGCCACGCCTACGAGTGTATATGCAGCCAGCCCCTACAGAGCGCCCAACTGCACAAGAAGAGCCCCGCACAATTGTGCGGGGCTCTTCTTGTTTCGGGCACACAAACACCCACAGCTTTAGAAATCAAAGCACACCACATATTACAATATTTCACATTTTGTGTTCCACATTTTGTGAAATGTAAAAAAAAGTGTATATTTGCATTGTAAACCAGCCAACAATCATCATGGATAACCCTTTTATATTCAGAGCATATAAGACAAAAGAACTGTTTTGTGACCGTCAAAAGGAGCTTGAACAGCTTATTTCCAATTGCATATCCGGTGCCGACACAACCTTGATAGCACAGAGGCGCATTGGGAAAACTGGCCTAATATATAGGCTTTTCGACGAAATAAAGACTCAAAAGCTCCCGATTGTACCAATATATGTAGACATATTTGCAACACGCACTTTGGAAGATCTTGTCAAAGTTATTTCCGAAGCAATAATGGAGTCTCTGCCCCCCAAAAGCAACATCGGAAAAAAATTCCTCATATTCATCAAGTCTTTGCGTCCCGTAATAACTTACGACCCATTGACATCGGCACCACAAATACAGCTGACGTTGCAAAACGAAGAAGAACGGCAACAGACCCTGAAAGGATTACTCACTTTCCTTGACAATCAGAACGAGAAAATCCTGTTGGCTATAGACGAGTTTCAACAGATTCGGGAATACCCGGAAAAAAATGTAGAGGCTCTACTGCGCACAATCATTCAGAAACTGAACGACGTCACTTTTCTATATTGTGGCAGCAAACGTCACATGATGCTGGATATATTCAGCGGGGAGCGCAACCCGTTCTATCGCAGCACAGAATTCTTGAACCTACAAAAAATTGACCATACAGTATATTCTGATTTCATCAAGCACAACTTTACAGCTGCAGGGAAAAACATTGACGATGATGCTGTCAGATACATCCTCGACTGGACAAAGGCACACACCTACTTCACTCAAAGGCTATGCCATACGGCGTTCAATTTGGCCGGACAAAAAGTGGACACGAGCCTTGTAAAGGAAGCCGCCGCCCAAATACTTCAATCGGACGCTGTCGTTTTCGGACAGTATCAGCAGCTATTGACCTCAGGCCAGTGGAACCTACTGATAGCCATTGCCAAAGAAGGCGAAGTCGAACAAATATCCGCACGTCAATTCCTCCGCAAGCATCATCTCGGCAACCCGTCATCAGTGAACCGTACGCTAACCTCCCTTATAGAGAAAAACCTCGTTGATGAAAACATATCCGATGGCAAAACCCAGTACAGCATCAACGATGTGTTCTTCTCCCGATGGCTGGCGGAAAAATATTGACAAAATGCCAATCGCACAAACTTCTACACACCAAGACTATTCAGAGTCAACAACGGACATACCGCCATAATTTAATTCCATTAATCCATACAAAATGACAAATTTTACAGAAAAGATGATAATATACAAGTCTGTATAATTCGTCCTCAAAACATACAATTGTATATCTGATAATTAAAATCAGCTACCATTATTTATTAAACATTGAATACTTGTGACGGAAGGGATAAAAAAACCGTATTTCTTATAACACATTTGCCAATTAGTCATATACAGAGTTTATTTATATTGAATGTCAATATCGTATCAAGCTCAGCACAAAAATTAATGCTAATAAAAAATTTTTTTGACATACGAGGCAAATCCGCCCCCAAAAAATTATACTTATTTTTGTACATTAAACCGGAAACCAGTCATTAATATCAATAGAGCGAATATTAATTACGTTAACTGTTGATAGTTTCTGTGGTAAACACCTGCTATATTTTGAGTATCAGAAAGTTTCTTGATATATTCAACAATCAATCTAATGGCGGCCTCGACATCCCTTAAATCACACATTTCTACAGGTGTATGCATATAGCGACATGGTATACCCAACAATATAGTTCTGATGCCTGATCCCATAAATCGAGTTCTTGAAGCATTAGTTCCTCCTGTAGCTTGTGGACGAGCAGATAACTGAAAAGGAATACCTTTTTCTTCAGCTATACTAATCATTTCATCTGCCATAGAAATGTCGCTATCCAGACAATATGAAACAACTACTCCTTTCCCTAAACTCACATCTCCGTACTTGTTTTTAGGGCATCCCGGAACGTCGGTTGCAAAATCAACATCTATACTTATTGCAATGTCTGGCATTATAGAAAAGCAACTAGTTTGAACTCCTCTGCATCCTGTTTCCTCTTGTACAGTGGCAGCACCAGCAACCTTGCAGTTTAAATGCTCTCGATAATTTGAAAGGTAACGAATGACCTCCGCAACAATAAATACGCCTACTTTATCATCCAATGCCTTTGATGTAATTCGGTGTTCACCCAAAAACTCAATATTCGACTTGAAAGAAACAACGTCGCCGACTCTTACCTTCTTTTTTACATCCTCAACATCAAGACCTGTATCAACCCAAAGATTAGACAGTTCAATAATTTTATCACGTTCATTATTAGTTAAAAGGTGAATAGGTGTTTTCCCTATGATGCCACTTACAGTTCCTTCTTTTCCATGTATTTCAACTTGACTTCCAGGAATACAATGCATGTCTACGCCACCATTGGCTCGAAGGTATATTCCTCCATCTTCTCCTATATATAATACTTGAAAACCTATTTCATCAATGTGCGCCTCAATAAGTATTGAATCGCAATTCTCTTGATTGTTCAACGTTACAATACTATTGCCAACAATATCACGATGGTGTTCGTCTACATATTGCTTAAGGTAATTTTCAAACAATTCACATCCATTTTCCTCAAAGCCAGACACTGTTGAGGAGGACAAAAGGGACAATAAAAATTCATTCATCATAAGTATAATCTAATTGGATTTGAAAAAAGCCACAATTTGTCGGAATAATGCATCGCGGTGTTTTATTTCATAGGTATGAGGTCCTGGTACAATTATTAAATCCACTTTTTTCCTTTTTTTCAGTGCATCGTTATAAGCAGCAACAGACTGCCCAAACCATGAACTCATATCGTTAAGATGGTGTATTAGGAGAACAGGAACATTCCAATTATCAACATAAGATTTGGGGGATAATTCTACCACATTTTCCATATACTCTTTTCGTTCTGTAGTGTGACCATAAGTTTGCATAGTCTCCTCTGGAATTCCTTGATTGTGCCAAGGGTATAACGCTAAGTCATAAACGCCGCAATGTGCAATAATGGCTTTGAAAAGTCTGCCAGAATTACATTTCCCTGCGATGAGTTCTGCCACATATCCACCATAACTACCACCGTACAAATAGATTCGATTCTTGTCGATTATTTCAGGATGATGCGTGATGGCAAAAATTGTTGCCTCGATAGTGTCTTGGATATCATATTCTCCATAATGGTGTTCCAGCGCTGCTTCCCACTCAGGGGAAATCCCCATGACTCCACGTCGCAATGGAATAATTAAAGCAAAACCATTGTTCATGAGTGTCTCATATATAGAGTTTTCTTCGTAGATATTTGGAATTTGTATTAGAGGTCCACCAAGACATATAACCACTGCAGGAAAAGGATGATTCTGAAATGGCGATGCTATGATGACAGATAATCCATGTTGGTTAACTCTTTTTCTCACAAGTACACCCCTCTTGCCATCTTTTTCTTTGTCCTGTGTAACATCTTTCCAATCTTTTTTGTAAAATGTCTTGTTGGGTATACTATCATCTAGAGAAATCTTCTTTCCTACAGAATGCCAGAATCCATATTCGTCTATTTCCATGCTTTTGTTTAGAGAGGGCGTATAATCATTAAAGAAAACTTCATGACACAAGTCTTCTACTTCGTTGCATTCTATATAAATACGTTTTCGCATTCGTTTATTTTGCTGATAATCGGTTTTCTTTGATTCGCATGGATACCTCATAAAGAGAAGCATCTTGACAAAGGTAATTTTTCATTCTACTTTCTATAGCACATATAGTGTTCCAAGACTTAACATTGAGTGAGAGTTCTTTGTATTGTTTTTCTATTATGTTAAGATATGTCTGTTGTAAATTCTCATCCAGCGATAAGAGAGAATTCTTTGACTTCATATCCTTAATGTATTTATTATGCAAATCAATATAAATGGCTTCGACGGTTTCTACTACCGCATCTGCTCTTACTTTACAGTTAAGTTTTGCGTATATGGCGTATGCTTTATACAGATTCATCCAATTGCTTTCAAAAAGTTGTATGACCTTATCTTCACCAATTCTTTTCCCTTTCGAAATATTCTGTTGATAGACTGTTATGTTGTTATTATACTCTTGCATTCTTTGCTTAAGGTTGTATATCATCTTGTATATCTTGCTTTGGCTATTGTATACATCCTGTTTAAAGTAAATTTCTGATGGCCAGTATTTTATTTCATTCATAGCATCTTCTGTAATGTACCAATTCTTGTCTCTTAATCTTTTGAGGGCAACAAGTTGTCGGACTACTATTTGAAGATAGTCTCGTAACAGGTCTTCAAACAATGTTATCTGTGTTTTCTTTGAAAGGCGACTAACATTGTCGGCAGTTTTCTTAGCATAATAAAATGATCCAAGTCCAAATAAGGTCGCAATAAGCGATATGAAGATATTGATATACGTGAATGGTGCAGGGGCACTATGCTCCTCTATCGACCTAATGATTGGAATGACCTTACGCAACGAATCAGACAATTCCGTCATATTGACCCATGTGGAATCTATCATATTCTAACGGTTTTCTTAATTGCATCATACAAAATGGCCTTCTTACGCAGCATCATATTATGTTTGATGAGTGCTGCCCTAAAAGCTTTATCTTCTTGAGAGACATTGTCTGTCATACTCCATGCAGCGGTATGCCTTCTAGGACTGTACAGATTAATATTGATATGATCGAACTGGCAACGTCGAAGTGCATCCATAGTTTGTAAGAAATTCTCTGCTGTTTCCCCAGGGAAACCCACTATAATTTGTGTATGCTTATTTACAGGGTAGTTTTTGGTATTCATATCTTCCATGCAGTTAATAAAGGATTCCAATTTCGGATTGCGATTCATTCGCTTCAGAACATCAGGACTTCCCGACTGAATTGCACAACAGAAGTAATTGACAAAACCCTTGGCAAAAAAGAATGAGAGTTTTTCATACATCTTCACGAAAATATCTGGATGGATATAACGTATGGATACAACGGCACGTCCTTCAGACAAACTATACAATTTTTGGAGTAGGTCAATAAGTGACGTGCCTATATCGCGTCCATAGTTACCAATCTCATCGCCAATCAGAAGAAATTTGGTATATCCTTTCTCCCAACCCTCACGGAATTGCTCTATGACCAGATTCATGTCAATACTTCTAAAGTCGCCTATTCCCAACTTTGTTGCGCAGTAACTGCAATGACCAGGGCATCCATAAGAAACTTTTATTTGGTACGTTCTTTCGTCTTGCCACATATATTTGCGTAACGTTGAGAACTCCCAAGCGCGTTCACATTCATATGAATGATATTTTTCATCTATTTTGCGCATCAGTTGCAAGTCATCATCTTCCTGGAATGTATAATCTTCGCATTTTCCTAACCGTGGATTCACATTATAATGAACCGTGTGAAACGGTTTGTTTGCACTGATAACGCTGTCCAACGCATCTAATTCAGAAATTTTTAAAATAAATGCGGAGGGAGAGACTTCCATTACACGATCTGCTGCAAATGCTGGCATACAGCCAGAAATGAAGAATCTGCTGTCAGGCATGCGCTGCTGTTCTATTTCTCTGATAATTTCTATGGCTTGGTCCTCTTCATTATTTGTAACACCACAACAAGTCATTACAAGAACTCTTGCCTTTTCTGGTGAGTCTACTAATTTCCAGTCGTTCTCTGTGAAATATTTAGCAATCCGCTCTGTTTCATGCATTAATACAGCACAACCGTTACTTTTTATGAATACTGTTTTCATAACTTATACTTATATATTAAATACAACGCAAGGAATGCCCTCATGGATTCACAATAAGCCTCATGTTCTGTTTCGCTCAACTGAAAACGATCTGCATAACATCCTCCTGCGCAGTGCCATCGTGCAGGACAATCTTGGCATTTTTCACTTTTAGTGACATCAAATGAGAGTATACGACATAGTTTCTCTTCATTGATATACACCTTTCCCGTAGCTTCATCTATTTTACCAAATACAAAATCCTTATACAACTCATCACGCTTGGAACCCACGGTATGACAGATGGAGATATCTCCCTCTGAGGTGATGACAAATTTACCTGGGCAATATCTGTCCACCAGACAAAGACAGGTGTTCATATATGAACAAGTCAGCCAGATTCCATACTTATCTGCCAAAGTCTTGGCTTTGAAAAATTCTACAATAAATGCATTATAGTAGGCTCTTCGCTCATCAGTATTATGAAAATAGTGATTGGTGATTAGTGTCTTAAAAGACACTTTCTTGACGTGAGGATGATACGACCTTAAATGTTCTATCATCTCCGTCATTTTCACAACGTTTTTGTTACTGATAACTGTATTTAGAGCTACATCAAGACCTGCATCGGCAAAACGATTAATGTTTTTAGACACTTTCTTCCATTGGCCTCGTTGAGCATTCTGTACGTCTTCTAAAATATCAAACGACACACTCAAACTAATATGGTGCAAGAGGCAGAACTGGATGATTTCGTCCGTACAAATAGAGCCATTCGTTACTAGCGAGATTGGACATGAAACATCCCGTTCTTCGATTAGCATCAACGCTTTCTCAAGTGACGGTTTTAAGATATTCCATGATAAAAGAGGTTCACCCCCGCCAAGAACGGAAATAGACAGACGCTGGCCTTTTGCCCTTTCTCGGTTAAGAAAATAATTCAAGCCTGCCTCTATGAGACGAGGTGATATTTCTTCGTTTGTCCTTCCACTAGCGGAATAGCAGTATGAGCAGCTAAAATTGCATTTGTTATTTGGAAGCAGCATTAGGCTTCTCAGTCCTTCGGCAGTATGCGATGTCTGAAATATTTCTTTTTTCCGTTCGGACAATTTTGAAAGAATAGTTTCCACTTTCGCAGATGCTGCCGTAGTTTGCTCGCCACAAAGCCGCAGCGTCAATTCTTCAGTTTCTGCCTTGGTCATTTTCTGTGCATAACCAGCCAAAGGGAGATAAACGATTCTCTTTTCCGACCGAGGGTCGTCAACTATGGCTATATGGTTTTCTGTATAGACGCTCATCTGTCTGGCGTTGATTATGTGTTATATTACTTTACCAACAATATCTTTCCCTAAGACTTCTGTAAATTGTACCTGATAAAAGGAGCCTATAGATAAGGATTTGTCACTTTCTACGATGACTTTGGGGTCAGCCATTGGAGTGCTGTGCTCAGTGCGACAATAATATTTGCCATCCACACATTCGTCTACTATCACTCTATGAACGGTTTCTAACAACGATAGATGCAGTCTTCGATAGTATTGATTCTGTATGTCCATTAAGTATAAAGCTCTTCGTGTTTTTTCGTCATCGGGAATATCGTCTGTATAATGCTTGGCGCTGTAAGATCCTTTTTGGGCGGAATAGCGGAAGACTCCCATGCGTTCAAACTTCTGTTCCTTCACAAATTCGCACAGTTCATCAAACATATCTACTGTTTCGCCTGGGAAACCCGTCAACATAGTTGTGCGAAGATATATACCAGGTACACTTTCACGAATTTCGGCCAGCAAATCGGTAATATATTCTTTGGAGCCTCCACGCCTCATTCTCTTCAACATCTCTGTATTGCAATGTTGCAATGCCATGTCCAGATAATTGCAAACATTGTCATGTTCTCGAATGACTTTCAATAAATCTTTTGGAAATCCTAAAGGATATGCATAGTGAAGACGTATCCAGTCCACTCCTGGTACGTTGGCTATTCTGTCCACTAATTCCGCAATTTTATTCTCTCCATAAATATCCAGTCCGTAATCAGTGAGATTTTGCGCTACAATTTGTAATTCTCTTACACCCTGACTGACCATCCATCTAACCTCTTCCAAAATGGTTTCCATCGAAACCGATGCCAGTTTTCCGTTCAGTATGGGTTTGATGCAGTAGGCGCAGGGACGATTGCAGCCTTCTGAGATTTTCAAGTAGGCATAGTGTGGCGGTGTCGTGACATGTCGCTGAATACCTGCATAAAAGTCACAACCAAGAATGTGTAGTATGTTCTTCCAGTCAAAGTTGCCAAAGATACGATCAATTGTCGGATTCCTGTGTTTTAATGATTCGCCATATTTCTGCCCATAACACCCCATAACCCACAGTTGGCTGATTTGCCCCTTTTTTTTTCTCTTTTCATATTGCTTGATGAGTGCCTCGGAGTCTTCTTCGGCATCACCAATGAAACCGCAGGTATTGATGATGGCAATATCGGCATCCTGAACAAACGAACCGAATGTGACACTGAATCCTGCCACCTCAAGAGCATGGTATAGTCGCTCGGAGTCGACCAAATTCTTAAAACAGCCTATATTTTCAATATGTATTCTCATTGAGCGATGCCTATCAATTGATTATTAATAACATGATTTATCTTGACATTTATTCTCTGCCCTATCTTCATTCCTTTTACAAAAGGGAAAGCAATAGTGCGGTGACACATATCACGACCAAGCCAGTAGTCCTTTTCTTCTCTTTCAGCTATGACAGTTTGAATAGTGCCAATCAGCGCACTCATTTGTTCTGCTTGGATCTGGTTCACGAGGTCTTTCGTTATTTTCACTCGTTCCCGTTTAACTTCGTCAGGAACGTTGTCTTCAAATGTCTTGTATGCCATAGTCCCTTTACGCATAGAAAAGGCGAATACATTAGCATTGGCACATCGCAGATGCCTTAGTAATTCGAGAGAAAGGAGGAAATCTTCTTCATCCTCTCCTGGGAATCCCACCATAATGTCTGTGATAATATGGAGGTTAGGAACCTCACGTCTTATGGCTTCGACTCTCTTTAAGAACTGCTCACAGGTATAACATCTGTTCATCTTGTCTAGAATTTTGTCGGAGCCAGATTGAACAGGTAGGTGTACTACGCGCATGATATTGTCGTTCTGCTTAACAACTCGCACGATCTCATCAGAAAAGGTTAAAGGATGTGAGGAAATGTATTTTATGCGTTGTTGTGGGCTGGACTTTGCAATATCGTCAAGCAGTTGGGCAAAGCCAATAGGAACTCCATGTCGCTTACCCTCCCACATATCAACAATATGTCCCAAAAGGGTAATTTCCTGATATCCTGCCTGTCGGATTGCTGCGATTTCTCTCATAATGCCATCGTAACTACAGTTTGTACGCTCGCCTCTGGTATAGGGCTCTATACAATAACTACAATATAGGTCACACCCCTTCATGATAGTGACTGCCGCTGTTACTGAATCTTCCAACACACGTGTTGGCAATATATTGTTATAGACCTCATCTGACTTTTCTCCGTTAACATACAGGTGTTTGAACTTCCCATTTCTGATGTCGGCAAGCGCTTCTGGTAATTTTTTGTAGGCTGTAGGACTGATAACTATCTGTAAGCGCGGAAATGCTGTAAAAACATCTTCTTGAAGTTGGGTAGACATACAACCTGCTAAGCATAGTATCACATTAGCTGTTAGGATATTTGCAAGTTCACAAATGCGTTGGTAAGTCTTAGCGTGTCCAATTTCACGAACAGAGCAACAGTTCAATACTACCACATCGGCTTCTGCCAATATCGATGTGTATTGGTATGCATGGGATTCAAGAATACTGACAATAACCTCACTGTCACAGATATTCATTCTGCATCCATATGTCTCAACATAGACTTTCATTTACACTTTTTTTCTGTTTCAGATACATATCGTAGCGCATCTCCATCAGTTTATCCATATGAGATTTTTCTGGACAACAGTGGCTAATTTCCAACCCCTCATATTTGTTTCTCATTCTAACCAAAGGGCAACCTCCACCACAAAGCGTAATATACTCACAGGCAAGACAATTGGGGTCAAGTGTATAATCGGCTCCTATTATATAGCGCGAGAATTTGGCCATATTAATCTTTAGATTGTTGACATTTCCAATTTCTTGCTGTTTGTTGCCTACCATTCTCCAACATTTATATAATTCCCCTTCAGGTCCAATCACAAAAGCCCAATACTTACTGGCAACGCAACTGTGGCGGCGATATTTTGGAAGGAAAGATTTGATTTCGATACCGTATTTGTTGTAGATATCGAGTGCAAACTGGGCTTTATAACCTCCTGCGCTGATATTATGCTCTGCCGAAACGCATTCAGAAGACAGTAAATCTGAAACGAAACCAGGATACAAATTAACGCGAGGATCAGCGACTTCCGCCATGAAGTTTTGGTAAAAGGTATCATATTCCTCCATGTTGCGGCGATCAACATTTGTTCGGATGTCAATGGTTACGGTTTTGTTAACATTTAACAAGTACTTCAGGTTATCTATAATGGTTCTATAGGTAGGCCGTCCTCCTAACAGCATCCGTCTTTGATTGTGAATTGGCTCCGGACCATCAAGGGTAATCTGAATATTTCGAATAGCCAGCGACTCTATCTTTTCTGCTATCTCTGGTGTTAACAGATAGCCGTTGGTTACCATCTTGGCAGAATACGCTATTCCCATCTGGAGAAATGCCTTCGACAGACGTTCTACACTTTGGAAATTTATGAGCGGCTCGCCACCATACCATACAACACTGAGGCGTTTAATATTACTGTTTGCCCGTAGAAAAGCTATAATGCTTCGCTCTGTCTGTTCATCCATGTGTTTCATCGGACGGTCTTGTTCGTAGCAGTAAATACATCCAAAGTTGCATCCACGAGTAGGCAGTATCGTCAAAGCTACATCAGCACAATTATATCGGTTTTTCAAAACATCGGCGAGATATATGTTCAAGTCATCTTCTGCCTGCTCCACCAATACTCGTACCTTTACTAAGTATTCCCAGTTTTTGAATTCCTGATAGGTTTCTGGAGCTTTCTTCAGGGCATTCCATACATCTATGTCTTTTTCGTCAATCTGAATGAATACCATAGACATAGTATTAAACAGTAGATAACCGAACTTCTCAGAATGGGTCAATATATTATATTTAGACCAATACATATATGATATTTATATTATTTAAATCAAATTAAGGGATGCGCAACTTGACGCGCATCCCATCTGCATGTTAAAGGCTTAAGTCGCCCCAACACATGTCACACGGACCGTTTTGGCTGAAATTAGCATAGGTGAAGATTCCATTTTCTTCAACACTTGCTTTTACAACATGAAATTTGACTTCCATAATGCAGCATTTTATAGGGTTTGATCCTACTCTATTGCAGGCTTTTCGGATTCCGCCTTTTATTTCAACACATAACATCAGGATCAACTATGTCATCCCAATAATCCATATTTAAATAATAAGGATCAGTCTCTCCCGGTTTGTGTCCATTCAACGTGCCCCATCTTGTCCATCCCCATTCTGTTAGCCTTTCATAATTTTTCGATCTTCCACCACGGAACCTCAAATTATAAGATTTATGAGTGTTAATCGTACAATCAACAAGTAATTGCGGTTCAGTTTTGTCTTGAGAATATTCTGCATAAAAAATAGAAATGTTCGGTTTATTCACACGAACTGATAGAGTCTCTATTTGATAGTCATTCCGTTCACTCCAATCTACACCATTAAGCCATATTTTCAATTGTTCAGCATCCCCGTTTCTCAACATAGCACTTCCGTCGGATGTGTCTCCAAATGAGGCATTATACCAACAAGAATCCTTTAGATGATTGATGCAAACTTTCATTGCATTAAATGGTCGACCATCTGGATACTTGCAATCTAAACTTAAGTTGGCCATATCACAGACCAAATCCAATAACTCTTTTCTTGTCATATATTACCATCTGAAATTAACATCTATTACATTGAACACTTAAAACTTACCCCAAAATACAAACAACAATGCCATTGCTATACTTGCCAACAATCCTACAACACCTTTGGCACGGTCTGAATGAGTCTCCGTTCTACCATCACTAAACACCTCTATTTCGAACCCATCATCATTAATAATCATCATAAGATTTATAATTCCCCAAGCTACTACGGCAAGCCATTTGCCCACATTCCATCCAGTAGAAAAATCACTGCCGAATATCCACCACGCCGTACCACAAATCAATCCTATCCCTATCACTCCGCCACCCAAGAATAGGAATTGAGGCAAGAAACCAGTTGCCCATAATATTCCTACAACAACAAGACATAGAATTATATAAATCGCTGTCCCCATTTTGTTTTAATTTAATTATTAATAAGTTGATTAATCAAGCATATATTCCTCTCTGTCATAATCCCAAAAGCCACCAGAAATAGTCTCATTCGTTGCAGAATCGCGGATGTCCCAAGAATGGAACTTTTGCTGCTTGTCATTAGGATAAATTGTCCAATAATATGCTCGTCCCACATCTTTCCCTTCCGGATTCTCAGTACAGAAACTACACATATACATTGCTTCATAATTATTCTTGTATACAATGTTCAATCTTTCACAACTACCATCGGAGTAGCGTCTTATCACACCTAAACTTTGGGCTGAAACGGTAATAAATAACCCTTTCTCAACATAATCAGCTTTATAATTATCCCAAACGCGACAATCAACAAATTCAAAAGTGTTTCCACTATCGTGACAAACTTTTATTCCTTTAGCTATTATATCCGAAACTTCTGTATAGTTCCATAGTTCAGTCTCAAGTCTCACATTATTTAACCATTTTACAATGTTTGACATTTCTCTAGGGTAATGACAAGCACTATCGTTCCAAATCTTATTAAAATAATCTATTGCTTCTCTTTTGGTCATATTTAAACAGGCCGATTTATTCTACCGGACATATTTTTCGCCTTCCCGAGTTCCCTATGGTTGGCGATTTAATACATACAAAAAAAGCATAGAACTCGTGTTGACCAGTCCTATGAAACTGAGGCATCGCCAAACGCCTTACCCAAATAAAACTGTTGTGAACCTTATCCTATGCTCCTATATGCAGTGACTCTAAGGCCATACATAGGCAAAAGCAAAAGGCATCAGTATAACAGTCCTTGGGTGATATTTTGGCGAAATTTCAGTTTTCGGACCAATACAAATGCTTTCTTCGCATCATTCGACATCTCGCGTCGATTTAGGGTGCAAATATACGCATTTTTTTAATACCAATGCCAAAAAAGGATAAGACCCCATATAATATAACAGAAAATCAAAACAATAAAAAAAACAACCAACATTAATGAGCTTTACAAATCACTCACATCCAGAATGCGGTTATCGCATTTTATGCATTTTTCACACATCATTGCTTTATGGATTTGGTCTATCAATTATCACATTAAAGTATGCTTTCATATGCATTTTTGAAATCCCACATATATTATATTGTATCCATATTATACTATCACTACTCTTGTCCTCCTCCTCATGCAAACCCCGTTGCCGAAACTGCGAACTCACAAAAATTAAAGACGGCACATAATTTTTTCCGGTTTTATCAGTTAAAAGGTATATAACATACTCCTCCGCTTCGGGACCGTCCTCTATTATCAACCTCTAATCCGACTGACTATGATATCACAAAAACAGAAAATGAAAATGCAGCAGAAACTGACACCTCAACAGCTACTGTTGATGCGCCTGCTGCAACTGCCGGTAACTTCGCTCGAACAGCGCATAAAAGAAGAAGTCGAGAAGAACCCGATGCTTGAAATCGAGTCGGAACCGGACGACACTCACAACGATAGCGCTGAGGTCGCCGACGACGAGGCGGGCGACTTCAAAGGTATCGACATCGACGAATACTACGAAGACGACGACTATAACTACCGCGAACAATTAGAAAAAGACCGCAACGTGGACGAACATCGTATCGACCCCTCTGAGGGCACTTCGTTCACCGAAGCACTCATACGCCAACTGTCGCTGCGCAACCTCAGCGATCGGCAACGCTCCATCGCCGAAGAGATTATCGGCAGCATCGACGGCAGCGGATACCTCGGACGCGACACGCAACTCATCGCCAACGACCTCGCTTTCCGCTCCGGCATGGACGTGTCGGACGATGAGGTCAACAGTGTGCTCGCCACAATCCAGTCTTTCGACCCTGCCGGTGTCGGCGCCCGCAACCTCCAGGAATGCCTCGCCCTCCAGCTGGCACGCATCGAACACCCCGACGACGCGACTCGTCTCGCCGAAACCATCGTCAACAAACACTTCGCCCAACTTTCCAACAAGCACTATTCGTCGCTGATGACTGTGCTGAAAGTCGACGAAGAGCAGCTGAATCAAGCACTGGCAGTCATTCGGCACCTCAACCCCAAACCCGGCTGGGGACGTGAAGAGGAGAACAAAGGCGCACACTATATCATCCCCGACTTCATAGTGTCACGCGAAGGCGGACAGCTCAACTTCACCCTTAGCGAGCGCAACAAGCCGCATCTCAAGATGAATAGCGAATACTCCGAAATGATGCAGCAACTGAGCAGTCGCAAACAACTCAGCGGGCCGGAACGCGAAACCCTTAAATTCATCAAGGCCAAGACCGAAGATGCCGAAGAACTCATCGGCACCCTGCAGCAACGACAGCAAACCCTTGCCGTCACCATGAACGCCATCTTGCAACACCAGTCGGCTTTCTTCCTCAGCGGCGACACACACGACCTGCGCCCGATGCGGCTCAAAGACATCGCCGAGGCGACAGGGTTCGACGAATCTACCATCTCGCGCGTCGCAAACCAGAAATACGTCCAGGCCGATTTCGGGACCTTCCTCCTCAAGGAACTGTTCTCCAAAGCCGCTATCACCACAGATGGCGAAGTGGTTGTCGCCGACCGCATCAAAAGCGCCCTACAGCAGGCTATAACGAACGAAGACAAACGCACTCCGCTGACCGACGAAGCACTGACAGAAATACTCAACAAACAAGGTTTCAAGCTGTCGCGGCGCACTGTAACAAAATACCGCGAGAGTCTCAACATCCCAGTGGGACGACTGCGAAAGGAACTATAATAACTCTTTCTTTTGAATAGCCGAAAAAACACATATTTCACCAATCTATTCGCAACCATTGCTTTACTCATAATGGCACTGGCTGCGAAACCCCTATTCCCGCAAGCGAAGGACAGCACCTCCAGGTTCTACACCGGCGACGGCAGCGAAATACCCATGTGGCGCTTCTTCTACCCCGACAACTTTTCTGGCAACTTGGTGCGACTGCGCAGCTTGCCTCTCGACTCGCTGCCCGACGAAATCAACATCCACCTCGTTGGCGACACCGGCGAATTCTGCTTCCCGATGAAGAACATCATCACCTCGCCCTACGGATGGCGCGACCGGTGGCAGCGGCCGCATCGCGGCGTGGACATCCTTCTGCGTACGGGCGACCCCGTCAGGGCCTGCTTCCCTGGCGTTGTACGCATCGCTCGGCACATGGGCGGCTACGGCAACCTCGTCGTGATACGGCACCGCAACGGACTCGAGACCGTCTACGGACACATGTCCAAAATCCTCGTCAAACCGCGACAGAACGTCAAAGCCGGCGAAATCATAGGTCTCGGCGGCAGCACAGGCCGCTCCACGGGTCCGCACCTGCACTTCGAAGTGCGTTTCCAGTACGAGCCTTTCGACCCCGAATGGATACTGGATTTCTCGAACTACACCCTCCGCACTCGCCGTCTGCATCTCGACAAAACCTATTTCGGCATCAGCCGGCCTAAAGGCAAAAAACATCCCGTTTTCAAAGCCGACAAAAGCATCATCAAAGAACGTCCTATGCGGCGCGAAAAAAGAGAAGTGTACTACGAAGTCAAACGCGGCGACACCCTCGAACGCATAGCCATGCTCAACAGCACCACCGTCGACAACATCAAGGAACTCAACCCCAAATTGAAAAAAATCAAAGCCGGCATGCGAATCCGCATCCGATAACCCCACCCCTTAAAACCCTAAAACCCTTTAACCCTAAAAACCTTTAACCTTTAACCCTTTAACCCTTTAACCCTTTAACCCTAAAACCTTAAATCCCTTCAACCCTAAAACCTTCAAACCCTTCAACCCTTTAACCCTTTAACCTTTACCCCCCTTCCCCCCATGAAAAAAACGAACCTTTCCGACTACGACCCGTCATTGGTTCCCAATGGCAAAGACTTTTCTATCGGCATCGTTGTTGCCGAATGGAACAAGGAAATCACCGACGCTCTGGCCAACGGCGCCCTCGACACTCTGCGGCAATACGACGTTGCCGAAAAAAACATTCATCTGATCCATGTCCCCGGCAGCTACGAACTGACCTCGGGCGCCGACATGATGCTCCGCAACATCGACAGCCTCGATGCCGTGATATGCATCGGCTGCGTAATACAAGGCGAAACCCGCCACTTCGATTTCATCTGCGAAGCCGTGTCGCAAGGCCTGACCAATGTCGCCCTGAAACATGAGAAACCGGTAATATTCAGCCTTCTGACCACCAACGATATGCAACAGGCGCTCGACCGCGCCGGCGGCAAACACGGCAACAAGGGCGTCGAAGGGGCTGTGACCGCACTGAAAATGGTCAAACTGCAGAAAGACCTCAAGAAATAGAACAATCCACCGTCACCTCAAAACACATTAGCAGCATGTCAAGGAAAATAGTTTTCATGGGGACCCCCGACTTCGCCGTGTCGTCGCTCGATGCCATTGTCCAAGCGGGCTACGACGTCGCAGCTGTCGTCACCGTCCCCGACCGGCAAACCGGACGCGGCCTGAAGGTCACCTTCTCGCCTGTCAAGGAATATGCCATACAACACAATATCCCCATCCTACAACCCGAGAAACTGCGCGACCCCGAGTTTATCGCACAACTCAGCGCCATCGGTGCCGACCTCTTCGTCGTCGTGGCTTTCCGCATGCTGCCTCAAATGGTTTGGGCCATGCCGCCTCTCGGCACTTTCAACCTCCACGCTTCGCTGTTGCCTCGCTACCGCGGCGCCGCCCCTATCAACTGGGCCATCATCAACGGCGAAAAAGAAACCGGCGTGACCACATTCTTGCTCAACGAGCGCATCGACGAAGGCAACATTCTGCTGCAGCAAAGCACTCCGATATCACAGGACGATACCGCCGAAACTCTGCACGACCGTCTCGCCGAAATGGGTTCAAAACTGGTGACCGAAACCATCGACGGACTCTTCAACAACGCCATCCAGCCTCACCCCCAGCCCACCACGGTCACGCCTACGCCTGCACCAAAGATTTTCAAACAGGACTGCGCCATCGACTGGAACCGTAACGCCGAAGAGATTTTCAATTTTGTCCGCGGACTCTCGCCCTATCCGGCTGCAACAGCTACAATGAACGACTCGAACGGCAACCCCGTCTCGATGAAAATATTCGCTACGGAATATGAGCGTAACGTCAGCACTGACGCTGTCGGAAGCATTATTGCAGACAAAAAAAACGGACTAAAAATCGCCGTAAAAGACGGATTTGTAAGAATTTTATCGCTACAAATCAGCGGAAAAAAGAAAATTACGGCAGACGAATTTTTAAGAGGATACAATGTATCCGATTGGAAATTAATTCTTTAAAATACAACATAAATTTTTAACATAATTTTTTTTTGAAAAAAAGTTGCATTTAGAAAAAAACTATATATATTTGCAGCGTCAATAAAGATTGTTTAACCCTCAAATTCATCAACATGAACAAAACAGAATTAATCGCAGCTGTAGCTAAAAAAGCTGAAATGACAAAAGTTGACGCAGCAAAAGCATTCAACGCTCTGCTCCAGGTCACTAAAGAAGAAATGAAGAAGAAAGACGGCAAAATCGCCATCATCGGCTTCGGTACTTTCTACATGCAGCAGCGTGCAAAACGCACTGGCAAGAACCCGCAGACCGGCAAGAAGATCACCATCCCCGCAAAGAAGGTCTTCAAATTCAAAGCCAGCAAGAAATTCTAAGTTTGCGCAACTATCCTGAAAAACACCATGTGACACACATGGTGTTTTTTTTTGCGCTCTATAACGGAGGCTACGCGAAAAACTTGTCTTCGAAATTCAGCAGATAGACCCTTTGCGTGGCACGCGTCAACGCCGTATAAATCCATCTCAGCAGGTCGCGGTCCATCATCTCCTCTGTCAGGTATCCCTGCTCGACAAAGACCACAGGCCACTGCCCGCCCTGCGTCTTATGGCACGTAAGGGCATACGCGAACTTCACCTGAAGGGCATTGTAGTACGGGTTGCTGCGGACGGCGTTCAGCTGCTCGGCCTTGGTAGGCAAATCGGCATAGTCGGCCAGTACCGCCATGTACAAACGCTGCGACTCTTCCCTGGTCAACGAGGGCGATTCCGAATGCAACGTCTCGAGCAGCAACTTGCATTCCACCGTGGGCGCATCATCGTAGTCGACGAAACGCAACGACACATCCACAAAATGGAACCCGTACAGTTCCTGATAATTGCGCGCCGACATAACCTCGACAATATCGCCATTGGCGATGAAGCCCATCTCCGAATCCTCATCCAACCAGTGATAGTTGTTCTTCACGACCATTAGGTAGTCGCCAGTGCCAATCTCATCGTCACGGTACAGCACCCTGTTCCGTACAGCCTGGTTGTACATATTGGCTCGCTTGTTGCTGCGGCAGACGAAGACCACATCTTCCAGCGCTCCTTGCGAATACTCGTTGTTCAGTGTCTCCTCCAAATCGGCTCCGCCCAGCCGTATCACGTCGGCGCACCCTTCGGTGTTGAACAGCGGCAACCGAACCTCGTCGCCATCCCCCATCTCAGCTATATGGGTACGCACCTCCGTGGCGTTGCGCAGTATCCCCGACTGGCTCTCCTGTCTGACGACCTCCGTCAGCTCAGACTCATACACTTTCAGGTCGGAAAGCGTCCGAAGATACGTTGCCGACAGTGCCGGACTTTCCGACGAGCCCACCGGCGGCAGCTGGGCACCGTCGCCAATCAGCATCAGCCTGCAATGCGACCCGTCGGCAACAAAATCGACCAGGTCCTCGAGCAGCGACTGCCGCCCAGCGTAGGAGCCCTCTTCCGGAACGGCACTTATCATCGATGCCTCGTCGACGATGAAAAGCGTATAGCTGTACTTGTTCTTCGCGCGTACACTCCTGACCGCTCCCGTCGCGTCGGTGACCGACATATATATCTTTTTATGTATCGTGTACGCCGTCTTGCCCGAGTAGCCCGACAAGACCTTTGCCGCCCGGCCCGTAGGCGCCAGCAGCACCGTCCTTATCTTCAGATAGGGGGCCGCCTTGATCAGGGCCGAGACCAGCGAGGTCTTGCCCGTACCGGCATAACCGCGCAGAATGAAGGACGACCGCGGGTCCGGGTCGAACAGGAAATCCACCATCGAGCTGCATGTGCGGCGTTGCCCTTCGGTCGGCTCGTGAGGAAAAAAGGAGAATATAAGCTTTTCTACGCGATTCATCTATCTGTAAATGTATAAAAAAAGGAGACTTGCCAGCGACAAATCCCCCTGTTTCTTCGTCTTATCGACATTTATTCTGCAGCCTCGGGAGCATCATCTGCAGGTGCAGGCTGTCCGGTCACGGCTTGGGCTGCCGAAGGCAGTTCAACCTGGTCGGCATTGACGGCGTTCTTCTGAGTCGATGCACTACGGCCCGAATTTATGCTGATTGTGGCAATCAGACTCAATACCACAAGTGCAATGGCAAGACCCCAGGTCAGTTTTTCAAGGAAATCGGTGGTTTTGCGGACACCCATAATCTGGTTCGGTGCCGAAAAATTGGCTGCCAATCCGCCACCCTTTGAGTTTTGTACCAAAACCACAAGTGCCAACACAACACTGACTATAAGAATAAGAATTACGATAAAAGTGTACATAATAAATTATTACTTTTTGTTATTTTCTAATTTCATTTTGAGTTCCGAAATTCGGATTGCAAAAGTACTACTTTTTTCGGGATATTTAGCAATTAATTTTTCATATACAGATATTGCATGGTCGAATTTGCCTTGCTTTTCAAACACAACTGCAAGTGTTTCAGTATCTAATGACTCATCAACCTTTACACTCTTTTTACCCAAATCCTCGACCGACACAGCCTCTGCTTCGCCCAAATCCTCTGGTTTATAGTTGCCCGTTTCCAAAAATTTGGACAGTATAACGCTCTTTGGTGCAGTCTTGAACGAGACTTCCTGATAGGAATTGATCTCCTTCATGATGTCATACGCCTCGGGCTCGCTCGCGCTGTATTCCTGCTTCTTCGCCTGCTCCACCTGCTCCTTCGCTTTCAGGTCGGCAGGAGTCTGTATTTCGGTCAGTTTCACATGGCTCAGATAATGTTCGAATTTGTCCTTGTCCAACAAGTACAGCGCCGTTTTCGGCAGAAAACGGTCAAACCACTGCGATGTCCCGGTTGCCTTGTCGCTCAAAATGTCCATAACCTGGAGCAGCGCGCAATAAGGATAACGGTTCTTCTCCGACTGTATCTCCGACTTGTCGATCATCGAATAGCTGCACAAATTGGACAATTTGATATTAAATGCTGATTTATCCATCATTTTGAATTATTTGGAAACAAAATTTCAAATTGCAAATGTACATATATTTTTTTGATTGTTGAAAAAAACATAAAACTTATTTTATACATATCTTATTATCAACAATTTCTAAAATCAGATAAAAGTTTTAAACATTTTTTTGTTGCCATATCATTTTTTTTATGTACTTTTGCAACTCCAAAATCGAGAAAAAATGAAGAGAACATTCCAACCATCACGCAGAAAAAGAGCAAATAAGCACGGTTTCCGTCAGAGAATGTCCACGGCAAATGGCAGAAAAGTTTTGGCCGCACGCCGCAGAAAAGGCAGAAAAAAACTGACCGTCTCCGACGAACGATAAGCAGTGCGACTCTTCTTCCAAGAAGAAAGAGCAATTTGCCACATTGAGAATGAGAAGTATTGATGCCAATACTTCTTTTTTTTTAACAAAAGTCAAACCACCCATTGTCTGTGCTATCTATCCCGTTACGAAAAAACGGCAAAAACAGCCTCGAGCATCAGACTTTAAACGGTAGTTGACTTTCATGCTGACAACAGGACAGCACGGCAAAACGGCTGTCCACAACGCCGCGACTTATATGAGCCGACTGAAAAAAGAAATCATCATCCCCGACGTCGAGGTATGCGACGCCGGCGCCGAGGGCAACGCAATAGTCCGCATCGACGGCATGGTCGTCTTTGTACCCTATGCCGTGCCGGGCGACATCATCGACCTCAAAATCTACAAAAAAAAGAAAAACTATGCCGAAGGCATTATGTTGGCTCTGAAACAGCCATCGCCTCTGCGTGTCGATGAGAAATGCACCCACTTCGGCACCTGCGGCGGCTGCAAATGGCAGACCATGGCATACGACGCCCAGTTGAAGTACAAGCAACAGCAGGTTCGCGACAACCTGGAACGGCTCGGACATATCGACACCTCCGGAATGCGACCGATTTGCGGGTCCGACAACATATTCTATTATCGCAACAAGCTGGAGTTCACCTTCTCCAGCAAGCGATGGCTGAAGGCTGGCGAGACACGCAACGACGACGACCCCGGTGCAGTGGGATTCCACGTCCCCTCCGTATTCGACAAGGTGCTGCCCATCGAGCATTGCGCACTCCAGCCCGACCCGTCGAACAGCATCCGCATTGCTCTTCGCGACTACGCAATCGAGCACCAGCTCCCCTTCTACGACATACGCAACCATACAGGCTATATGCGCAATGTGGTGATCCGCAACACCTCGTCGGGCGAATGGATGGTCATCGTCATCGTTGCCGAAGACCGCCCAGAGCTGCTGAACCCTATGATGGAGTTCCTGAAAGTCCAGTTCCCCATGGTCACTTCGCAGCTCTACATCATCAACACAAAACTCAACGACAGCTACACCGACCTCGACGTGCACACATACCACGGCAAAGGATTCATCACCGAGCAGATGCCCCGCTACGGCGAGGGCAAGCCGCTACAGTTCAAGATAAATCCAAAATCTTTCTACCAGACCAACTCCGCCCAAGCCTTCAAGCTGTACAGTTTCGTCGCCGAATTTGCCGAACTCAAGCCCGACGACACCGTCTACGACCTCTACACCGGAACCGGCACCATTGCACAATTTGTCGCTGGCATGTGCCGACGCGTGGTCGGAATAGAATATGTCGAAGAGGCCATCGTCGACGCACGCGAGAATGCACAGATTAACGGCCTCGACAACTGCACCTTCTACGCAGGCGACATGGCCAAGGTCCTGAACGACGACTTCGTCCGCCAGAACGGCAAACCCGATGTCATCATAACTGACCCGCCACGCGCCGGCATGCACGAAAAAGTAGTCGAACAGCTACTCTCCATCGGTGCAAGGCGTATCGTTTACGTAAGCTGCAACCCGGCAACACAGGCGCGCGACCTCGCCATGCTCAGCGAGCGATACGACGTCCGACGCATCCAACCCGTCGACATGTTCCCCCACACTCAGCACGTGGAAAACGTGGCCGAACTGACAATTCGTATCTGAATTCCCACCCCTCAAAATCCAAAAAAAAACAAAAAGTTACTTATTATAAAAAAAAATACTATCTTTGCATACTGATATTATGCAGACAAAAAGGCTTATCAACCCTCTATCTGTTTAATATTCATAAAAATATAGAAATAAATAATAAATTAGTATAACAATATTAATTCTCTCTACAAGATGAAAAAAAGATTATTCTTTCTGTTACTGGCCGCTCTTATGATGCCCTTGGCTATGAAAGCCCAGCCTAAACTTTCAGTGCATATCGACACCACTGTCAGTGCATGTAACAGCTTCACCTGGGTTGTTGACGGCATCTCCTACACCTACGTGGAATCCGGTGGCTATACCAAAATCGTTGGTGACACCCTCTACATCCTGGACCTCACCATCTACCCTTCATACAATATTAATGTTACCGAAGAGCAGGACGGCGGATGCACCTACACCTGGGGCGATTCCATTTTCAACACTTCCGGCCTGCACACACAGACTTTCCATAGCATCAACGGCTGCGACAGTACGGTCACCATCAACCTCGTACTCTCCGGTACGGCAACAAAGACCTACACCGTAACCGCTTGCGAGAGCTACACCTGGAAAGACTCCACCTATACCGCCAACACCTCGCTGACGAAAAACGAACACGACGCTGTCAACAACTGCGACTCGACGCTGACCCTCAACCTCACCATCATCGAGCCCACTCAGAAATCAAGCGAAGACACTGTTGTGGCCTGCAACTTCTACGTTTACTACTTCAACAACCAGAACATCGTCATCGAAGAAGACGGCACACAGATATCGACCGACGACACAGTGACCTACGGAGGCCAGCGCATGCCCTACTCCTGGACCACTGCCAACCTGCGCAACAAATACCATCCGAGAACTGTCGAAAAATGCTACGACAGCGTTTTCGTCATGCACTTCACCGTACATAACGATGTGACAACCAATGTCACCACCAAAGCTTGCGACAGCTACTCTCTCGTCGCTACCGACACCACCTATACATTCCCCTATTCGGTGAACAACACCTTCAAGGTCGGTCGCGCTGCCAACGGATGCGACAGCATCGTGGCTCTCAACCTCACCGTCAATGTTAGCCCGGTAGTCACTATCGATGGTGACCTCCGCGTCGCACCTGGTGCCTCCGCAACACTCAACGGACACTGCGACCAGAACGTCAACTTCCTCTGGAGCACCGGCAGCACCGAAGAAAGCATTACTCTCCCCAACGTACAAGGCAACACTGATGTATACCTGATCGGCAAAAACAACACTTCCGGCTGCAGCGACACTTCATTCATCACCGTCTTGGCCAACGCCGCCATCGACAATGCCGACGAAGCAGTCATGAGCGTCTACCCCAACCCGACCAGCGCTCTCGTCAACATCTCCTCGGCCGAGGCTGTGAAGAACGTTAAAGTATTCAACACCGTCGGACAGCAAGTGATGGACATCAATGGAAAGAGCACCATCGACCTTGGCAATTTCGTTGCCGGCACCTACATCTTCCGCATCGAACTGCAGAACGGCGCCGTACACACTCGTACCATCGTACTGAAGAAATAAGTTTCATATTCATAACAAAAAAAGCGTTCGGCCTGCCGGACGCTTTTTTTATAGCACACTTAAAAGAATTAATTAAAAAAATCTACTACTATCTACAAACACTCATTAACCTCTACATTATCTTTAAACTTTAACCTTTAACCTCTAACCTTTAACCTCTAACCTTTAACCTCTAACCTTTAATCTTTAACCTTTAACCTTTAACCTCTCCATGAGATTATCCGCAACCGTCATCGCACTTGCCACCTCCTTGCTGTTGTGCTGCTGCAAAGGTGGCTCCGAACAGCCCGTTCGTCTGGAAGGAAAAGCGCAAGGTACATACTATTCAATAACCTATTACGACGCGCAACAACGCGACTTTCAGACCGCCATCGACTCGCTGCTCGACAACTTCGACCTGACAGCCTCGCTGTGGGTCGACAGCTCGCTGATTCGACGCGTGAACGAAAACAAGGACAGCGTCGTTAACGACTGCTTTGCAACACTACTCACACTTTCCTCCGAGATGAACCAATTCACCGAAGGATGTTTCGACTGCACCGTAGGGCGACTTGTAAACGCATGGGGCTTCGGTTTCGAAAAACGCGAAGATCTCTCTGACGAGACCATCGACAGTCTTCTTGCTTTCGTAGGCAAACAACCGACGATGACAACCGACGGAAACGGGAATTTCATCGTACACAAACCAGACCCACGGACTACCATCGACTTCAACGCCATAGCACAAGGCTACGCCACTGACCTCGTCAGCCGGTTTCTCGAAGAGAAAGGAATCGCCAGCTTTATCGTCGACATCGGAGGCGAAGTCTACGCCAAGGGCACAAAACCTGATGGCAGCAAATGGAAAGTGGGCATAGAACGCCCTGCCGAAAACAAATACAGCAGCCCCGAAGTGGAGACAACGATAGGATTAGAAAACCTTGCGGTCGTGACTTCCGGCAACTACCGGAAATATTACGAGAAAGACGGTGTACGCTATTCGCACACCATCAACCCCACAACCGGTCGGCCTGTGGAGCACACTCTGCTCAGCGTGTCGGTGATAGACACCGCTGCCTGGCGCGCAGACGCTCTTGCCACAGCCTTCATGGTCATGGGTCTTGAACGTGCAAAACAATTCATCTCCGCGCACCCCGACGACAGCGGAGCCCAAGCCGTCTTTTTCATCTACGACGACAACGGACAATACCGCACCTATGCCACCGACGGCTTCAAGCAAATGGAAGCCGGCAAATAACATTACAGACAAAAACAGACTCGACAAACACAATACTCTAACAATATAAAACATATATAATGAAATCAATGACAGGCTTTGCAAAACGGCAAAGCACTATCGACGGACGAAACTACATCGTTGAAATAAAAAGCCTCAACAGCAAACAGATGGATGCTCTCTTAAAGCTTCCGCAACGCATCAAAAACCATGAGTTGGACATCCGTGCCATGCTCAACCGCTTGGAGCGCGGCAAAATAGACCTTATTGTGACCGAAGAACTGACCGACGGCACCACGTCAAGCCTTAACAGACAAGCAGCCTCGCAACGCTACAACGAACTCAAAGAATGGGCTGCCTCCGTCGGAAGCAACATCACCGAAGAAGCTTTGCTCGGCATTGTCCTGCAACAGTCCGACATCTGGGAGAGCAACAGCGATGACGAGATCACGGACGAGTCGTGGACACTGCTTGCCAAAACCATCGACGACGCAATCACAGACCTCGACGGCACCCGCGCCCACGAAGGCCTTATTCTGAAATCAGACTTTGTCAAACATGTCGACCTCATAGAGCACTACCTTAACGACATACCGCAATACGAACAGGAACGCATCGAAACAGCCAAAGAGCGCATGCGCACCTACCTCAGCGATGCCGCCGTCAAGGACGTCGACGAGAACCGTTTTGAACAGGAACTGATTTACTATCTCGAAAAACTCGACATCACCGAAGAGAAAGTGCGCCTTGCAAAACACATCAACTACTTCCGCGAAGTGATGGAAAATGAGGAAGGTTCCGGTAAAAAACTCGGCTTCATTGCGCAAGAGATGGGACGCGAGATCAACACCACCGGCTCAAAGGCTAACCACGTAGAAATCCAGCGCCTCGTCGTAGCCATGAAAGACGAACTCGAAAAGATAAAAGAACAACTTGGCAATATCCTTTAAACCCTTTCACCCCTATAACCCTAAAACCCTACAACCCTAAAACCCTACAACCCTATAACCCTTCAACCCTATAACCCTCCAACCCCTTATTTGAACACGAATATCTCGAATTAAACGAATTTTTACTTGGTCTCTATCTTCGCGAATGGTCGCACACGACCATCGAATTACACGAATGTAGCTGTCCTCTTTAACCTTTAACCCTCAAACGTGAAAAGTGAATAGTGAAAAGTGAATAGACATTACATTCGTCGAATCACCAATCACTAATCACTAATCACTAACCCTAAAACCCTATAACCCTATAACCCTTCCAATACACACAAAAAAAGCTCGCGGAAATCCGCGAGCTTTTTATTATGAGTCCTTATAGGACTGGAGTGTCCGATTAGCGAACGATGAGTTTTTCAACCTTGCTGAACTTGTCGTTGGTGATGCGTACGAAGTAAGCACCCTTAGCCAAGTTGGAAACGTTGATGTTGGTACCGTTCTCAGCGTTGAACTGAGTGGTGGAAACAACGCGGCCGCTCATGTCGATGACCGACATGTTGACATTGCCGCTAACACCCTTCAGGCTGACCTGGACGTTCGAGCTTGCCGGGTTGGGCTGGAGCTTCAAAGCAACCTTGGAAGCGACGGGGTCAAATCCAATGGTCTTCTCCTTGAAGGAGCAACGGACAACATGACCAGCAGCGGGAATGTCCTCAAGCATGAAGTAAGCATAGTCAACACCATTGTCGTCGTCGTGGTTCATTTCATACTGATCGGTAGTCAGGGCTACACCGTCAACAAAGATTGTGTCAAGTTCGTAGCCGAAGACCGGGAATGCATAGTAAGCTTTCGAACCTCCGACAGGTACAGAGTCAACTTCACCGCAGATTGAAGTCTCGCCATCGAGGGTGAAGAAGCCTTCAGCCTCGTTGTCGCACTCGAGGGTGATAGTAGTTCTGGGAACGTCGAAACCAGGACCGACGAGCATGTGGATCATCGGGAGAGCGCTGGTGCTGAAGCTGTGGATTCTGGACGAAAGAGGATCATAGATCTTAACGCTGTAGGGGTTGACGGTAGTTATGATGCTACCATAGTCTTCCATACCTTCCTGGTCACCGAACCAGACCTGCTCCCACTGTGCGCCAGAGCCACGGGAGAACCAGTTGGTGGTAGCAGCAGCTGCGAAGGGGCCTTCCTCAGCGAGTTCGTAGCCGATATAGTAAGCGGTGCTGTCTTCGAGATCGGGCTGGTTGTTGAACCAAATCTTGATGGTGTTGTATTCGCCATACTGTTTGAAGGTGAGCTGTGCCAGTTCAGAAGCAGAATAGGTTTCGTCAGCAGTGATAGTGTGGGCACTGGTGCCGAGGTCGAACTGAGGAGAGTACATTCCAGAACCATCCTCATTGAGGTAGGTGTAGCGGAGAACCGGGCGGATACGAGCGGCCTGACCCTGATAGATACCGCACTTGTCGGGAGAAGTAGCAGGAACGATTTCGACACCGAGGATCTTCCAACCTTCGGGAACTTGGCTACCGGTAACGTAACCAACCATTACAGCATAGCCTTCCTTGTTCCAGTTGAGACCTTCGTCAGAGAATGTACCACCCTCGCCGGGAACGTATGCAACGAGACCATAAGTGTAGGACGAGCTGTCGCGGATGATACCGTGGTCACGAGCCCAAACACCGTGAGTGTGCTCAACGCCGTTGCCTGCAACATTCCAGTTGACATTGTAGCGGATGGTGTCGAAAGTAGCGGTATCGCCATAGACGTGGGTAGGACGATAGCTGGAGGTCATATCGCTATAGAAATAGTGTGCGCCAGTGTTAGCTGTAGGCAGGGCACCATAGGTCGAAGCGGGAGTATGCGAAGGATTGCCGAGGAACCAATAGGAGGTACCGTGGCTGGAAACCCAGAGGTCGGATGATCTTCCAACAGCAGCGCTATCATACCAGCCGAGGGGGTCGATAACAGAAGCACGGACGATGATAGGATTGGTCTCAACAGTGGGGATGGTGTGGCTTGCAACCATGCTTGCAGTGGTATTGTCGGCAGAATATGCCCAAACCTGACCGGTAACGTTGGTCTGTGTATTCTTACCATCGTTGACAAATTCGGTAGCCCAAACGACAGGAACCTGAAGGCCCTGAGGCATCATCTGATAGAAACCTTCGAAATAGTTCTGGTTCTTGAGGGTCAGCTGATTGTCGGGAGCATCGATAATTGTAAAGTCATCGAGTACCCAGAAGTATCCACCGTTCTGATCATCAGACTCGTCGACATAACGGATACGGATGGTAGCGTTGGCCTGATTACCAACCTCGACAGGAAGGGTAACTCTCTTCCAGCCGTTATAGTTAGAGTTGCCTGCCATATCAACGCCTCTTACGTTGAACTCCATCGAATACCAAGCACCATTGACCTGATAGTCGACATAGCACTTATCCCAGTTGAATTTACGATAGAGCTGGTAGAAACGGGCAACAACAAGGGGGTGACCCGTGGTGTTGATGTTGAACTGGATGTAAGCATCCTGTCCACCACCTGCGTCAGCAAAACCGCCCCAGCCGGTGTAGTTGTCAATCATCGACATGAGCATGAAACCATCGTTAGGAGTGGTATTCTCAATGAAGTTACGGAAAGCCCACGACAGGTTACCAGTCATAACAGGATAGTTGTTAGCTATGCTTGCAATGGTTGCGCTTGACGTATCGGCAATGCGAGCCCACTGTGCGTAGGCATAGTTGTTGGTGTGAGCAGGGAGCGTCAGGGTCACGGTCTGGCCGTTGGAGAGCATCTGCTGCGAGGTTGTAGCAGCTGTAATGGTACCGGTGGTGTAAGGATCACCGTTTGCGAAGGTGCAGGAGAAGATAGGATCGTCGTCCTTTGTGAAGATCGAGCCGGTGTAGCCAGCAGAGGCAGAAATCTCCTCAGCCGTCGGAGCTACACGAACAGCCTTGTCGGTGGTCTTCCCAGCCACCGGATTGTTTGTCTGAGCGAAAGCAAAGCTTGCGCAGAGAGCAAAACTAAGAACCATTAATGTTTTTTTCATTGTAATTGAATTTTGATTAATAAAAATTTTCGTTTCAATCATTTACATAGTCTTCTTATATCCAGTATATTATATACCACCATACAAGAATTCTACAGTTCTACTATTTGGGTGCAAATTTAGAACAAAAAAAAATACTGACAAAATATTTAAGCATTTTTTTGTTTTTTTTCTGAGCGCAACATACTAAAGAGGGCTTTTATAAGTTAAGTACAATAAAATTTGTAGACTACGACTTGCACCAATGAAACTAACGAGAATCCTCCCCCTGCTGCCAATTGTCATTGCCTTAGCCTCTTGCGGCGGCAGCAAAAGCCTGCCGTCAGAAAGCGACAGCCGCTACAGGCGCAAACCCATTGTGGAGACCACCGATGAACGACTGGCAAGGGAAGCCATGCTTATCGACGCCAAGATGATGCAGGAGACGGGTCGCGACAGCGAAGCCGAGCAACAATACCGCAAGCTGCTGCAGACTGACCCCTCATGCCATGCCGCACAGTACGAACTGAGCCGCATCATGCTCGACAAAGGCATGATCGACAGCGCCATCGTTTATGCCAAGGCTGCCGCCGAAGGCGACAACGGCAACGTGTGGTATCTGCTCAACCAGGCCAACCTCTATCACGTCAGCAACCAGCCCGAGCAGTGTGTACGAGTATGGGAAACCATCGTGCAGCGCAATCCCGACGTGCTCGAATACTACTACGAACTCAGCAACGCTTACCTTAAAACCAACAACACCAAGGGCGCCATCGATGCCCTGAACCGCGTGGAGAAGAAGGTCGGCGTGACCGAAACCGTGTCGCTGCAGAAAGCCAAGCTGTGGACCCACGCCGGCAACGAGGCCAAAGCCGTCCAGGAAATAGAGGCTCTGGTCAAGACCATGCCGCAAGAGAGCCGCTACAGGAGCATACTGGCCGAAACATACATGGCTGCCGGAAAATACGACAAGGCCAAAGAACATTACGACCGCATTCTCGCCTCGAACCCCGACGACGAATACATCCACATTTCGCTCGCCGAATACTACAAAGCCGCCAAAAAGCCCCGCGAAGCATACGAAGAGCTGCGAATAGCGATGGGTCAGCACAACCTGTCGACAGCCAACAAGATTCACATCGTGACAAACTTCTACACGACCGAGGAATTCTATGGCATCTATTCGCAATACGCTTTCGACCTTGTCGAGACCGCCCTGCGCGGGAGCGACGACAGCATTAGCTATGCAGCCCTGTATGGCGACATACTGATGCGGCAGAAAAAATACGAAGAGGCCACAAAGCAATTCACTCTCTACCTGACCCGCGACAGCAGCAAATACTACATCTGGGAGGCCCTTCTGGTCGCCGAACTGTCCACTTACAAAGACACCGCACGCCTTGCCAGCGACGCCCGACGAGCAGCCGCCCTCTTCCCTCTGCACCCCCTGCCCTATTATATGCAGGCTGTCGTGGAACACGACAACGGGCGTTACGAGCATGCCATTGAACTGGCCAAACGCTGCGAGCAGTTAGGATTCGACAAAGGGTACCTCGAGCCGGATACATATATGATGCTGGCAGACTGCTACAACCGCCTCAACGACACAGCTTGCTACGCCTACTACGAGCGCCTCCTGCGCATCTATCCCAACGACTTGCAAGCCCTGAACAGCTACGCCTACCGCTTGGCTCTGGACGGCAACCACCTCGACAAAGCCGAACAGATGTCGAAGCAGACTCTCAAAGCGGAGCCCGACAACCATTACTTCCTCGACACCTACGCCTGGATTCTGCACCGTATGGGCAGAGACCGCGAAGCCATCACCTACATCGAAAAAGCCATGAAACGAGGCGAGCCGTCGGACGAAGTCAACGAACATTGGAAGTCTATCAAATCAAGCCTCGAAAAAACTGTCAAGCCATGAGGAAAATCACCGCACTACTGCTGACCGCACTACTGCTGGCTACCGTCGGATGCCGCTCACACAGGCACCTCTCGAAGGGTCCCTTCAACGACAGCACATCCGTATCTGCCACACAGGAACCGAAACCCCATCCGATAAGGCTTGACACCATACAGAACGTCTCCTACACACACTACAGCGCCAACTTCAGCTGTACCGTCGAAGGCATCACCGTGAACGGACAGCTGCGCATCACGCACGACAGCGTTGTCTGGATAAGCCTGAACAAGATTGTCGAGCTGGGCCGGCTGATGCTGACCCCTACGCGCGTGCAGGCATACAGCAAGATGATGAACAAGCACTTTGACGGCAGCTACGACGACCTGCGCCAGCGCTGGGGCGTCGACATCGATTTCACCACTTTGGAAGCCCTGCTTACCGGAAACTGCCCGCCGCGCTGCTCTAAGGCCAAGGAGCCACAGCGCAACGGGGATACGGTGACGCTATGGTACAGCCAAAAGAGCGGCACCTCGGCTCCGCAAAGGCAAATGACTCTCAAAAAAGACTTCCAGACCAAAAGACTGACCGCCGTCAAATCGGAATCGGCATCCGTTGGCCAGAAACTGAAGGTTGAATACAGACGTCAGACCGACACAGGCGGACAAATGCTGCCATCGACAATAGGATTCAGCCTTAAAAGCAGACAGTTCAACACATCGACCGAGATAGAACTGGACAGAATCACACTCAACAGACCTCAGAGCTACCCATTCAACATCCCAAAGAAATCTAAAAAAATATAGAACGTACAATGAAAAAACTGATTTTCCTGCTATTCGTGGCTTTAGCCTTCCACTCGACCGCACAAAAAAGCATCCCCGCAACCGACTCGGCCGAAGCCATCGTAAACAGATATATGGACCTGCTGAACGTACAGTCGATACGACCCGACAGTATATTATATATGGAAACATATATATATTACCGCTCCACGCCGCACGACACGGCAATCCTGAAGCGTTGGTACCTCAATCCCAACAAGTTCCGCTGCGAACTATGGCATGGCGACACCCTAATTGAAGGCCTTTATTCCGACAACAGAACGGTTTTCAAAGAGTTTTCGCGGAAAGTCAGCGACAAATGGGTGAATGTAACTGACGACCGCTTCTACACCATGCTTCGTGCCTACGAATTCCGCAGCCCACTCTACAACTGGAAAGCAAACGGCTCAACGATGAAGTACGAAGGGCGAGTGAAATTCCAACAAAACGACGTCTATCGTGTTCTGATGGAAACTCCTAACGTCTACAACCGATACCTGCTTTTTGAACCAGAGAGCGGCCTGCTTTTCCTTATTGAGGAAACCAGCAAACACTCTGAATATACCAACCACGCTGCATACGAACACGCCGACTGGCACGCCTTCCACGAATACCAGCCCGTCGGCACCGTGCTGCTGCCAAGTGTGGAAAGTTACCAGATGGGCAACGACGTCCTGTTCTACTTCACGCATTTCGACTACATTCCCGTCAATATGGATTTTTTCACCAAAGACTGACACCTACTCATGAGCATTTTTGACAACGAAGACGAATACTACATGCAGCAGGCCCTGCGCGAGGCCAAAGCCGCATACGACGAAGGCGAGATACCCATCGGTGCCGTCATAGTATGCAACGGCCAGATAATAGCCAGGGGCCATAACAACACCGAGCGGCTGAACGACGTCACGGCCCATGCCGAAATGGTGGCGTTCACGTCGGCTTCCGAAGCTCTCGGGAGCAAGTACCTGCCCGAATGCACGCTGTACGTCACCGTCGAGCCATGCCCCATGTGTGCCGGTGCTGCCGGATGGACTCAGATAGGAAGAATCGTCTACGGAGCAAGCGACAGCAAACGGGGTTTCGAGCGGATAGGCCGCGCGATGCTGCACCCCAAAACCCAGGTGGAAAAAGGTGTGCTTGAAGAAGAATGCAGCGAACTGATGAAAAAATTCTTCAAAGAACTCAGATAAGACAAGACAGAAAACACAAAAAAAACAATCATAATGAAACCAACACTATTAGTACTTGCTGCCGGAATGGGCAGCCGCTACGGCGGACTGAAACAGATGGACGGCGTAGGCCCCAACGGAGAAATCATCATGGACTACTCGATAACCGACGCCATACGTGCCGGATTCGGCAAAGTGGTCTTTGTCATCCGCCACAGCTTCGAGCAGGAATTCAAGGCAAAAATCAACGCCGAGCATTTCGGCAACAAAATCGAAGTGGAATATGTATTCCAGGAACTCGACATGCTGCCGGCCGGATTCAGCGTCCCCGAAGGCCGCGAAAAACCTTGGGGCACCAACCATGCCATCCTCATGGCAAAAGACGCCATACATGAGCCCTTCGCAGTAATCAACGCCGACGACTTCTATGGCGCCGACGCCTTCAAGGTAATGGGAGAATATCTCCGCAACCTCGACGGACAGAAAGGCAAATACTGCATGGTCGGCTACCGCCTCGAAAACACCCTCTCCGAGAACGGAACCGTCAGCCGCGGCGTGTGCGAAGTCAACCCGGAAGGCTACCTTGTCGGCATGACCGAACGCACCAGCATAGGCCGCACCGCCAACGGCATCGAATACAAGGACGACGACGGGTCGATGCACCCGCTTCCTGCCGACGCAACGGTGTCGATGAACCTTTTCGGATTCACGCCCGACTACTTTGTGGAGAGCGAGAAACTCTTTGTCGAGTTTCTGAAAACCCGCGGTACAGAGATGAAGTCGGAATACTACATCCCCTTCGCCGTCAACACTTTCCTCGCCAGCGGATACGCCACTATGCGCGTGCTGAAGACCACGGCACAATGGTTCGGCGTAACCTACAAGGAAGACCGCCCGATGGTGGTCGACCGTCTGAAGAAACTGCATGAACAGGGAGTTTATTGATTCTTTCCGCCGCCAGCGGGGGAACGTTTTTCCCCGCTGGCGGTTGATTTTATCTCCCCGCCTGAGGCGGAAATCTTGGAAATCTTAGAAATTCTAAGATGTTGTACACCACGGCAAATCCTGGAAATCGAATAAAATCTTGGAAATAATCTTTCCGACAAAGTCGGAAAGGCTGACTCGGTATTTGTTAAATTCGCACAATTGCTCATTGCATTTTCTTTATTCATTATGTATTCGCAGGCATACCACGCCGTTTATAAAAATAATAATTAGAGGTGTCGATATACTATTCTTAATTAATGCTTAACACAAGAGGAAGGCTAATATGAGCATATCTTTTGAGGAACATCTTAATGGATTGTCGTACCAAATCCGAGGTGCTGCGATGGAGGTATATAACTATTTCGGGCCCGGATTGCTGGAATCCATCTATGAGAAAGCACTGGTTGCCGAATTGAGATTGCGCAACATCAAAGTGCAATCGCAAATCCCAATCCAAGTAGTATACAAAGGGATTGTTGTCGGTAGCGACCTGAGGATAGACCTGTTGGTTGAGGACACAATCATCTTAGAACTGAAATCCGTCACAGAGCTCTCATCTATAAACTACAAACAGCTGCGCACCTATCTTAAGCTGACCAACAAACCATTGGGCTGGCTGATAAACTTCAACGAGGACGACTTTGCGAAAGGAATGATAAAAGTCCCCAATCGTTATTTCAATCCTTAAGCTTCAAAGAAAAGACAAAGTCGAACCTCAAAGACTCGAGCCGCACACAATTCCCGCGTTGCGGGAATAGATATTTCCAAGATTGAAAAAAGATTTCCAAGATTTGCCCGAACCCATCCGATGACAGAAAATAAAGATTTCCAGGATTTCCAAGATCTCGCGAAGCGGGAGAACTAAAATATTCTCGCGTTGCGGGAATACGATTTCCAAGATTGAAAAAAAATTTCCAAGATTTGCCCGTGCCCATCCAATGACAGAAAACAAAGATTTCCAAGATTTCCAAGATCTCGCGAAGCGGGAGAACTAAAATATTCCCGCGTTGCGGGAATACGATTTCCAAGATTGAAAAAAAAATTTCCAAGATTCGCCCGAACCCATCCGATGACAGAAAATAAAGATTTCCAAGATCTCGCGAAGCGGGAAATTATATTCGCGAAAGAACATGAGAATGACGATACCGCGCGGTTGCTGCTGAGTGCGGCGCGGTATCCTGATATTGATATGGCGGCGGCAGTGCAGCAGATAGAGGGGCGGCGGACGGCGCGTGAGAAATGGCCGTCGCTGCTGGAGTGTGAAGGGTTCTCCTATCCGCCCCGACTGAACAGGGAACAGGCATCGTCGGAGGCCACAGCCTTGCACAAAGCCGACATCTGCTTTCAGCGGCTCGGCAACCTTCGACAACAAGACGAAGCACCTTCCATGCCACTGCACATCGCCGACCTGACGGGCGGCATGGGCATAGACACCTTCGCCATGGCCGGATGGAGGGCGGAAGAGCCACGGGAGGTCGAAGTGGACTATGTAGAGCAAAATGCGGAACTATGCAGACTGGCTCAGAGCAATGCGCAGGCGTTGGGGCTGAAGAATGTCCACGTCCACTGTGGCGACAGCCTGGAATGGCTCCAGCAACAGGACAACTGCTTCGACCTGATATTTGTCGACCCCGCGCGGCGCGACACACACGGACACAAAGTTGCAGCCTTCGAGGATTGCACACCTGACATACTGGCGCATCAGGAGCTGCTGTTCGCCAAGAGTAAAGAGATTCTGGTAAAAGCCTCGCCGATGATCGACATCACACTTGGCGCCTCGCAATTGCATAACGTCAGCGACATCTATATCGTAGCCGTACAAGGCGAATGCAAGGAGGTGCTGTTCCGTTGCGGAAAGTCTGAAGGTGAGCCTACTATTCGCTGCCATCACCTGCACCACGGCATGGTGGACAGCTTCGCCTTCACGCGAGAGAGCGAAGCCCAGGCCCAAGCCACATACAGCAGCGAGATGAAGAAATATCTCTACGAACCCAATGCCGCACTGATGAAAGCCGGACCTTTCAAGATGCTGAGCCAGACGGAGAAAGTGGACAAACTGTCGCGCAACACCCATCTCTACACGAGCGACAGTCTCATACAGCACTTTCCCGGCCGCACCTTCTGCGTCCTGACGGAAATCAAGCCAACCCGCAAAGAGGTGCAGAGATGGATTCCCGACGGCAAGGCCCATGTGGTTACGCGCAACTACCCCATGGCAGCCGCCGAGCTGCAACGCCAGCTAGGTCTGAAAGAGGGCGGTGACCTCTTCGTCATAGCCACCACCGTTGGCACCCGAAAATGCAGTTTCGTCTGCTGTCTTCCGAAAAATTATCAACATTTTTTGGAAGAAATCAACAAATAAATTTGGTCAGTTTCAAAATAGTACGTAATTTTGCACCCTCTAAAAATGTTGTCAGAAGAGATGATTACCCGTTCAATATCTTCTGCTTCAGATGGATAGGTGTGCAGTAAGGTTATCCGTCAGCCGTATTGCAAACCAGGAAATCAGAGAAAAAAACAAGGAATCGGGCACTGCAGAGATGCAGTGTCGAAAAAAAATTTAAGAACATCATCGTAAAAATAAAAATGAGTACATTAAGCTACAAAACCGTATCGGCCAACAAGAACACCGTAAAGAAAGAATGGGTTCTTGTCGATGCAGAAAACCAGACCGTTGGACGTCTGGCAACCCGCGTTGCCAACATCCTGAGAGGCAAGACCAAACCTTGCTTCACTCCGCACGTTGATTGCGGCGACAATGTTATCATCATTAATGCAGAGAAAGTCGTTTTCACGGGTAAGAAAATGACCGACAAGATTTATCAGCGCTATACCGGATATCCCGGTGGCCAGCGTGAGACCACCCCTGCCAAGTTGCTGAACAGCCATCCCGAACGCATTCTGGAACACGCCATCCGCGGCATGCTTCCGAAGAACAGACTGGGAGCAGCCCTCTACCGCAACCTGTACATCTATGTAGGCAGCGAGCATCCTCATCAGGCGCAGAACCCAAAAGTCATCAACATTAACGATATAAGATAATAGCAATGGAGCAAGTAATCAACACTATAGGTAGAAGAAAGACCGCTGTTGCACGTATTTACATGAAACCCGGCAGCGGAAAAATCACCGTAAACAACAGAGACTATAAGGAATATTTCCCCACAGGTCCGCTTCAGTTCATCGTAAACCAGGCATTCCAGATTGTTGATGCAGAAGGCAAATGGGATGTGAAGGCTAATCTCGATGGCGGTGGAATCACCGGACAGGCCGAGGCACTGAGAATGGCCATTGCTCGCGCACTTTGCGAGAACAACGCCGAAGACCGCCCCGCTCTGAAGTCAAAGAGCCTGCTTATGCGTGACCCCCGTATGGTTGAACGTAAGAAACCCGGTCAGCCCAAAGCACGCAAACGCTTCCAGTTCAGCAAACGTTAACAGTGGAAGTGCGGTTGTGGATGCCTACCCTTCAGAAAGGCTGAAACAACCATCATATACGATTATAAACAGTTTAGCATCCAAATTGCTGAGACTCTGCCCCGTTGCCAGTCCGGTGGCATAAGATCGCCGGAAAACCGGGCCTGAAGGACTACTCGGCAATTGGTATAAAAGGAAAGTAAACAACAACAACAATGACAGAATTAAAATTCGAAGAATTGCTTGAAGCAGGTTGCCACTTTGGCCACCTCAAAAGAAAATGGAATCCTAAAATGGCTCCCTACATCTTCAAGGAGCACAACGGCATCCACGTTATTGACCTTCAGAAGACCATCGCAAAAGCCGAAGAGGCTGCTGCCGCTCTGAAACAGATCGCCCGTTCCGGCAAGAAAGTGCTTTTCGTCGCCACTAAGAAACAGGCCAAGGATGTCGTAGCCGAACTGGTGAAGGCTGTTGACATGCCTTTCGTCACCGAGCGTTGGCCTGGCGGAATGCTGACCAACTTCACCACCATCCGCAAGGCCGTCAAGAAAATGAACGCCCTTGACCAGATGATGCACGACAAGGATTTCAATAACATCTCGAAACGCGAGCGCCTCCAGGTGCAGCGCGAACGTGCCAAACTCGACAAGAACCTTGGCAGCATCGCCGACCTGACCCGTCTGCCCAGCGCCCTCTTTGTCATCGACATCAACAAGGAGCACATTGCCGTCGCAGAAGCCCGTCGTCTCAATATCCCCACTTTCGCTCTGGTCGACACCAACTGCAACCCCGACCTTATCGACTTCCCGATTCCTGCCAACGATGATGCATCGAAGTCGATTGCTGCCATCCTGAAATACATGGTCGAAGCCATCCAGGAAGGTCTGAACGAGCGCATGCTTGACAAGGAGAACAACGTAGCCGTCGAGGACGAGAACATCGACGAAGAGAACGAGAATGCTATTGACGAGCCCAAGGATGACACCCGCGAAGAGGGTCGTCCTCGCCGTCCGAGAAGAAAAAGCAATCCCACCAACAACCAATAATAATAGGAGTTAACACAACTATGGCAACAATCACTGCAAAACAGGTTAACGAGCTGCGCCAACTGACCGGCGTAGGAATGATGGACTGCAAGAAAGCCCTTGTGGAATGCGACGGCGATGTGCAGAAAGCCATCGAACTTCTCCGCCAGAAAGGTCAGAAAATGGCCGCAAAACGCGCCGACCGTGACGCCAACGAAGGTTGCGTGCTTGCAAAAAGCATGGGCAACTATGGCGCCATCATCATGGTTAGCTGCGAAACCGACTTCGTAGCCACCAACGCCGGATTTGTCGACTTCACGAACTCCATTATCGACACCGCTATGGCTCAGCACCTCACCACCAAGGACGAGGTTCTGAAGATGGATCTGAACGGCGCAAGCGTTGCTGACGCCATCACCGACCAGATTGCAAAAATCGGTGAGAAAATCGAACTCGCACACTTCGAGACCCTCGAGGCCGAAAAAGTGTATGCCTATGTACACCCCGGCAACCGTATGGCCAGCATCGTGGGTATGAACAAGAGCGGTTTCGACGAAGTTGGACACAACGTAGCTATGCAAGTTGTCGCTATGCGCCCCGTGGCCCTCGACGAACAGAGCGTGCCCCAGAGCGTTATCGACAGCGAGCTGAACGTCTACCGCGAAAAGACCAAAGAGGAACTCACCCTCAAGGCTGTTGAAGCCGCTCTGAAGAAAGCCGGCATCAACCCCGCACACGTCGACAGCGAAGACCACATCAATTCCAACATGGCAAAGGGCTGGATCACCGAAGAGCAGGCTAAGCAGGCTCGCGAGATCAAAGAAAAAGTCGCCGCTGAGACCGCTGCATCGCTGCCCGAAGGCAAAATCGAAGGCATCGCAAAAGGCCGCTTGAACAAGTATTTCCAGGAGAACACCCTGATGAACCAGGAATACATTATGGAAAGCAAAGTCAGCGTGAAAGACTTCATCGCCCGTACCGACAAAGAACTGAAATGCACCGGATTCAAACGCCTTGAACTTGGAGCATAAACAAAAGTTGAATTACGAAAGTTGAATTTCGGATTCTGATAACAGAAAGAGCGGTTGTGTTGTAATGCGCAACCGCTCTTTTTTCTGAGAGAAACGATGGCAAAAAAACAGAAATACTATGTAGTCTGGCAAGGCAACCAGCCTGGCATTTACGACAACTGGAACGACTGTGAAAAGCAGATAAAAGGTGTCGCCGGAGCGAAATACAAATCGTACGAAAGCCGGACGATGGCAGAGCAAGCCTTCCGCATCGGCCCGGAAATGGCCGCATCGGTAATAGAAAAACAAACCAAAGGGGAATCCATACTGATTACCGATGCCGAAGGCATGACGGTGGTACGTCCCGATGCCCAAGGGCCAAAGCCAATACTCGATGCCATAGCCGTCGACGCCGCATGCAGCGGCAACCCCGGCGTTATGGAATATCAAGGTGTGTACGTGGCAAGCCGCACACAGCTGTTCCACTTCAAAGCGCCTGTTGGAACAAACAACATAGGCGAGTTCCTTGCTATCGTCCACGGCTTGGCCTACCTGAAGAAGAACAATATGAACCAGATACTGTATTCCGACTCGGTCAACGCCATCAACTGGGTGCGGGCAAAGCAGTGCCGGACAAAACTGCCGCTGACACCAGATACACAGAAACTATATGAAATAATACACCGTGCCGAAGCTTGGCTGCACAACAATCACTACAGCACTCAAATTCTGAAATGGGACACCGACCGCTGGGGCGAGATTCCGGCAGATTTCGGAAGGAAGTAAACGGAGAACGGAGATGTGAGAACGGAGATGTGAGAACGGAGATGTGAGAACGGAGATGTGAGAACGGAGATGTGAAAACGGAGATGTGAGAACGGAGATGTGAGAACGGAGAACAACGACAAAAATGAGGGTCCTATGAACACGACAGACATGCACATACCATCCAACAAGGTTCGCGACATCGAACGCTACTTTCATCAGCAACTTGACCGACAATACGGTCCGGATGAGGTGAAGGCCATGGTAGGCATAGTGTTCGAGGCCTTTCTTGGATGGAACACGACAGCATTGCTGCTACACCGCGACGACACCGTCAACCAAAGCGACCTGCTGCGTTTCCACTGGGCTGTGGAAGACCTGAAGCAATGGCGACCAATACAACATATTGTAGGCTGGAGCGAGTTCTGCGGCTGCCGCATCGATGTTGACCAAAGCACGCTGATTCCACGTCCCGAGACAGAAGAGATAGTCGACTGGACAATAAAAAAGATTTCAAATCTCACCTCTGCGACAACACCTTTCAAGGCTCTTGACCTATGCACCGGCAGCGGATGCATTGCCATCGCACTTGCAAAACATCTGCCGCAATTGCAGGTGACTGCCATCGACATATCGGCCGAAGCATTATCCAAGGCTCGCCACAACGCAGCAATCAACAACGTCGAAATCGACTTCAGACAGGACGACATACTATCGCCTCAATTCACGTTAGAAGACAGCCGTTTCGATCTTATAATCAGCAATCCCCCATACGTGATGCTGAGCGAGAAAGAGACAATGAACCGCAACGTCCTCGACTGGGAACCGCACAGCGCCCTCTTCGTACCCGACGACGACCCGCTACGCTTCTACCGAACAATTGCACGGACAGCAGAAAAAAAACTTAAAGACAGTGGAATTGTCATAGTCGAAATCAACGAACAGTTAGGGCTCAAGACAGCAGAACTATTTGAGGAATATGGGTTCTACACAAAGGTTCATAGGGATTTCCGCGAACACGACAGAATGCTGACTGCGACAAAACACATAGAATAGCAAAAAAAATGACAACAACACACCCTACCCTACAGTTTCATCCCCTTACGCTCAACGACAAACAGGACGTTCAAACCATCACACTCCGCTCTGGCCTTCGTAACTGCAACTTCAACTTTGCCAACCTGATAGGATGGAGTTTTCTTTTTGACACCACAGTGTGCCTGCTGGATGGCACTGTCATTTTCCGCTATCTCTTCGACCATCGCCAACCAGCCTATTTCATCAACTCGGCGACAATACCACAAAACGGGCTTATTGAAGCTCTTCGGGAAACAGAACAAGAAGGACTTATGCTCATAGCAGTCGAAGACCGATGGGCCAACGACCTGAAAGAGCGATATGGGGATGCCGTCACAGTTGAACCGTTGCGCAACAGCTACGATTACATCTACCTGCGCGAAGAGTTGGAGCAACTGAAAGGCAAAAACCTGAAGGCCAAGCGAAATCACGTCAACAAGTTTCTCAGCGAGCATCCGGGTTTCGTATTTCGCGAGCTTACGCCCGACCTCTTCGACCAATGCCGGCTGCTGGAGCAACTCTGGCGTGACGAAGTGCACCACGACAACCCTTGGTACGGCAACACCATTGAGAGCGAGCACAAAATGATCGAAACCATTTTCAGGCAGTGGAACGATTTGGACATGTACGGAGGCTCCATTTTTGTTGACGGCAAGATGATAGCATTCAGCTTCGGCACCGCAGTGACTGAGGACACATTCGACACCTGTGTCGAGAAAGCGGACCGTAGCATTGACGGTGCTTTCAACATAATCAACCAACAAATGGCAATCCACATGCCGCCGCAGTTCAAATACATCAACCGCGAAGAAGACATGGGACTCGAGGGACTACGCAAATCAAAGCTATCATACCATCCCGAAATGTTGCTGAGCTATAATATCATTACTTTCGATAAGATATGAGCATTACACTGCACCGCATGACATCTGCCGACAGCAGAGAGACCATAGAATGGATTACACGTCAGTATGGGTTTGACCGCAACGAAGTTGCCTGGTGGGTTGAGAACCTGCACTTCAACTGGCCACTGAGCGTCAAAGCAACCGACGGCAACGGTACAACCATAGGGCTATTGAATATGAGTGACTACCGTATCGAGGAGGAGACAGAGGCCATAATCAGCGAACAACCCGAGTTGCTACAAAAACTAAATGCCCAACGCTACACTGCCGTTTTCTCGTTCATCGTCGCCGAGCCATACCGCCACACACCACTCAACCAGCAGATGATCATGGAAATATGGGAGGAGTTGAAAGCCAATTACGACTTCGTCTTCGTACCGGTAATGCATCGCCTCAAGACGCACCAATACTGGAAACGTCGAGGAGCCATCGAATTCTTCCGCGATCAACAATCGATTTATTACATTATCCCTCTCAACAGTAAAACGCCCTTGTTTTGAGTTCCGTGAAGACTTCTAAGTGATAGATCATTCCTAATCCCGCCTCGGACATCGTGACCATCGTTTCGCCCTACTCGTTGAAACATATTGATATTTACAATCTCAAAGGACATCGCCTATACAGCATCGAAACGGACGGACATTCGTCCGAATTATCAGTATCATCACTGGCATCAGGCACATATATTGTCGCCATACATTCCGATGGAGGTATGATTACACGCAAATTGGTTGTCTCGCACAACAAACAATAGCTTTAACTCCACAATTCAGGCTGTCTTCCTTATTGAAACCAATTAACGAAAGACAAGCAGAACCAATGCCGAGCCTGCCAAACCATAGTACATAGGGTCTGGAGGAAGGTGCAGCAGTCCAGCGGCAAGCATCACGACAGAACCGACAATCATGCTCGCAGTGACCGCACGGGCGTTGCAGCGTCCCGGCTTCCACAAGGCAATACTGAGCGGCAACAGCAATACCGCAGCACGCAAACCGAGCGAAAGGAATCCGAGGTCGTTGATGAAAGCGCCACGAACAAAATGAGCCAAGGCCACACCCATAGCAAGCAAAAGAAGGATGCTGAGACGTGTCTGCGCAAGTTGACCGAGCCGAGGATTTCGTCCAAGTAGAGACATGAGGTTGCCGTAGACATCACGCGTCATGATAGTAGCAGCACCAAGGACTAATCCGCTGCCACTGCCAAGGATATTGATAAGCAACGTACCGAGAGCTATACCTCCAAGCCACGAAGGAAGATGGGCAATGATGAATGCCGGGAAAGCCTGCAGAGAATTCTCAATTATGCCTATGCCTTCGGGCAGTGATGCTCCTGCCGCAGTCACGGCTTCGTATTCCGCCATGGTCACATAGTGTCCACGCATATATATTCCCACCAGCGTACAGGCCGCACCTATCAGCGGGATTAGGGCGGCACAGAGCACAGCTCCGCGACGGGCTTTGGCTGTCGAAGCGGCAGACCAGATGGCTTGCGCATAAGTCTGCGTACACACCACGCCGAGTGTCAGCGACAGGCATCCTCCGAGGTCTTTCAGCGGTCCGCGGGCCAGCAGTGACCCGTAGCGGCGATGGACATCCTCAGCACTGCCGATATCGTTGATAGCGGCAATTTGCGGATTGGAATATACAGCATCAAGACCACTGCCGATACCACTCATCCCGCCAGCGAGCTTCCAGACAGCAATGCCAGCCGCCAACGAGCTGATGTAGAGGAGGACGAGTTTCACAATACCCCCTGCCCCAGCACTCCTGATGCCGCCAAAGAATACCAATGCAGCGATAAGCACAGCACCGATAACCAGGGCCATCCCCGTCGGGATGCCGAACAGACTCGTAATCATGGCCGACGAAGAGAGGAGCTGCGACATGATACTGATGAAGATACCTATCAGAAACAAAATGGAGCCGACCGTCTCGGCACGACGGCCATACTGTTTACGCACAACTTCCATAACCGTCGTGCATCCGCTGCCACGAAGCGGCTTGGCATAGACCAATCCCAACAAGAGAGCACCCAGCGCCGCACCAATGGTGAACCACCAAGCCGAAAGGCCATAGGAGAAAGCCAACTGCGCTGTGCCGATGGTGCTTTGGCCACCGACGAGGGTGCCGAGAATGGCACCACAGACCATCCAGCTGCCAGCCTTGCCACCGGTGGTGAACCCTTTGGCATCTTTCACTTTGCGTCCCGAGAGGACGCTCACCGCCACCAAGAGACTCACAGTAAGCACAATACCAACAATATGTATAGTAGTCAACATAGTCAATATAGAGTAAAAAAGTTTGCAAAAGTACGAAAAAAAACTTTTTCGGATGCGAAGAAAAGCCTAAAAAGCAAGCGAGACCACACCCTTGGTGCAGTCTCGCTTCTTTTTTTAAAGTAGAGCGTACAATCTTACTTGGCGTCGCGACCGGCACGGATGGCCTTGATATTGGTCTCGACGACCTCATCGCCCTTGCGACCGAAGATGGCCTTGATTGCCTTTTCGAGTTCCTCGAAAGCGATTTCAAGGTACGGGGCTGCGGCGCCGAGCAGCACCATGTTGCCACGGGCGTTGAGCTCTTTGGCGATGGCATTGGCGTTGAAGCATACCAGTTTGGGAAGTTTCTTCAGTTCGGCATAAACCTTCTCGATATCGGGATAGTTGGTGATGTTGACAAAGGGATCGCTGTTGGTGATGACAACGCCGTCGGGAGCCAGGAACGGCAGATAGCGCAGGGCCTCCATAGGCTCCGAGCTGAGGATGATGTCGGCTTTGCCTTCGGGGATGACATCAGCGAAGATAGGCTCGCTGCTGACGCGGAGGTGGCTGAACACCGAGCCACCGCGCTGCGACATACCGTGGATTTCACTTTGCTTGACGTTGAGGCCCAGGTTGAGGGCTGCATCGCTTATAATCTTGGCTACGGAGACGATACCGTCGCCGCCTACACCACAGAGAATTATATCTTTTTTCATTGTTGTTATCGTTTTCGTTATCGTTTTCGTTTATTATTTCTTAGCTGCAATGCGTTTCTTGTTTTCGACGATGCAGACGCGCTGCGGGATGATGACGCTGACGCCGTTGTATGCGATTTCCTCTTCGAGGATCTTCACAAACTCGTCGTGGTTCTTCTTCAAAGGAACGATGGTGCGGATATGGTCGGGGTCGACGCCAAGGCCCTTGCAGATGTTGAAGAGCTTCTGGTTTGCGCTCGAGGGCTGTCCGCCGGTCATTGCCGTGATGTCGTTGTCAAGAATCATGATGATGACGTTAGCCTTCTCGTTGACGCAGTCGAGCAGACCGGTCATACCGCTGTGGCCAAACGTACCGTCGCCGATGACGCCGATGGCGGGGAAAATACCCATTTCCGAAGCACCTTTGGCCATAGTGACCGAAGCACCCATACAGACAGTCGTGTTGATAGCACCCATATTGAAACCGAGGGTGTAGCATCCGATGTCGCCGAATACGCGACCGTTAGGATACTTCTTCATCACCTCGATGACGGCCTCATAGCTGTCGATGTGGGGGCAGCCGACGCAGAGAGCCGGAGGACGGTTGGTGACGACCTCAGGAACAGCAGGACCGTTGGCAACCTTCATGCCCAGGGCTTTGGCAACCTTCTCGGCGTTCAGCTCGCCATCGCGACGAATGGTCTCGTCCAGACGTCCGTGAACGGGCTTGCCTTTGCCAAGGAATCCCTTGATGTGCTCCTCGACGAAGGGCTGGCCATCCTCGAGAACGAGAATCTCGTCGACCTCGTCATACAGTTTGTTAAGCATATTGAACGGCAGCGGATACTGGGTGATTTTGACCACCGGGTAGGGGCACTTGCCGCCGGGGAAGTTTTCTTGCAGGTAGTTGAAGGCGATGCCGGTGGTGATGATACCGCGGCTCTTGTCGGTGCCTTCGAAATATTTGTTGTAACCGCTCTCTTCGCTCGATTTGGTGAAAGCGGGCTGTTTGTCGATCAAGTCACGGTACAGGCGCTTGGCGTTCACCGGCAGCAGGACGAAGCTCTTCGGATCGCTGGGGCTGGTCAGAGGGTTCTGCGGCAGTACGGGCTTGCGCTCGACGCCGGCGCGGCTGTGGGCCAGACGGGTGGGGATGCGATAGAGAACGGGTGTTCCGAGTTTTTCAGAGAGCTCATAGCCGAAGAAGACCATATCGTAGGCCTCCTGCTGGTTGGAAGGCTCGAGCATGGGTATCATAGCCCAGTGGCCATAGTAGCGGCTGTCCTGCTCGTCCTGGCTCGAGAACATCGACGGGTCGTCAGCGACAACGATGATAACACCCTTGGTTCCGATGATAGCAGCATTCATGAAGGGGTCGCCACAGACGTTGAGACCCACGTGTTTCATGCAGGTCATGGCGCGTTTGCCGGCGTAGGCAACACCAATCGAGGCTTCGAGAGCCGTCTTTTCGTTGGCGCACCAGTTGGCGACAACACCTTGTTCCTTAGCCTGTTTTGATTTCATCACATACTCAGTAATCTGAGTCGAGGGGGTTCCGGGGTAGCTGTTGATGGCGCTACCGCCAGCATCTATAAAAGCTTGAGCGATAGCCTCATCGCCCAGCAGAAGCATTTTTGACATTTTGTGATATATTTAGTTATTAATTAATGAATTCAATTTTGCAAAAATACATAATAATTCTGAGATAGTGAAATTTTATTTTTTATCCACTGTTTCTCAACCTTTTATCTGCACCTTAAATCCTTCATCCATAAGCGGTTTTAGCAGCACATCCATCTCCTCTGGGGTGACCTTCGACAAATTTTGTGCCGGCGTGGGACGGTCGATAGTGTAGGCCATCACCTCGCGCGGATGCAGCGTGCGGATGATGTCGAGCATCGGAAGCACGACCTCCGGTTTTGAGGAATCAAACTCGGGGCTACGGAGCAGACACCACTGAAGGATAAAGTTGCCCTCGAACTGCTTCAAGGCCTCGACGACACGCTGCACGTCGTAGCCTGGCGCGGGATTGTTGATTTTGGCAACCAGTTCATTTGTGGGCGCATCGATTTTCATGATAGGATTGTCGACCTTGCTCACTGCAGCAAAGACCTCGGGGATGTGTACACGCGTGGCGTTGCTGAGGACAGAGACCTTTGCAGAGGCGGCATAGCGGTCGCGCAGGGCCAAGGTATCGTCGATAATCTGCGGAAATTCAGGATTCAGCGTCGGCTCGCCGTCGCCGCTGAAGGTGATGGAGTCGACCTTGACGCCGTCGGCATAGAGGTCTTGGAGTTTGTTACTGAGGTCGTGGCGCACTTTTTCGGCCGACGGGAGTTTGTTGTCGTTGCGGCCGTCGCGGTTCCATCCGCATTCGCAGTATATGCAGTCGAAATTGCAGAATTTCCCTTTTTCGGGCAAAAGGTTGATACCGAGCGACGTCCCAAGACGACGGCTAAATATGGGTCCAAAGACTGTTTCTTCTCTTAGCATTGTTGTTTTTAACTTTATCGTTCAATTACATTTGGCCGTTTTCTCGCCGCCCCGATACGGGCAGGCCCGTCCGGATTCGGCTTGTCGAAAACGTTTACTGGCTGCCGCATCATTTCATGCAGTCTGTAAAGATTTGCAAAAATACACTTTTTTTTCGACAAGCGATTTATTTGCCGTATCTTTGCAGAAACCTTACAGCAGGCAGAGTTCTGCTTGCTTATTACAATACTGACAGTTAGACAATCGGAATCTGATGCAAAAATACAGGAGTTACGTGCTTCCGGCAGCAATTGTGCTTGGATTATTGTTGCACAAATGGTGTGCAATGCTTAATTTTTTAGTGCCTTTTTTGATTTTCAGCATACTGTTGCTTACGTTTTGCGCCGTGGACATCAAGAAGTTGCGTATGAGCCGGCTCGATGTGTGGCTGATGTTGTTCCAGATTGTCGTCAGTCTGGGTTCGTACCTGATACTGAAGTGGTTCGGCACGAGCGATATTGTGGCGCAGGGGGTGCTGATAGGCGTGCTGTGCCCGGTGGCGTCGAGCGTGGCGGTAATCAGCTGTATGCTTGGCGCCAACCGCGAGACGGTGACAGCCTACACCATCATCGGCAACCTGATGGTGGCGGTGGTGGCGCCTGTCTATTTCTCGTTCATCGGCACACACCAGGACATGCCGTTTCTGGAGTCGTTCTTGATGATTCTGAAGCGCATAAGCATCGTTCTTGGACTGCCGTTCTTTGCAGCGTGGGCCATCGAGACATGGCTGCCGCGCACGGGCGAATTGCTTCGCCGCTACAAGGGACTGTCGTTCTACCTGTGGGCTCTTGCGCTGTTGCTCACGCTGGGCAAGACCATCGACTTCATCTTCCTGCACGGCGAGGGCAACTGGGGCAGCATAGCATGGCTGGGCGTGGCGTCGCTGGTGTTCTGCATCTTGCAGTTTGGTTTCGGCCGCTGGCTGGGAGGACGATATGGCGACAAAATCAGTGGCGGTCAGCTGCTCGGACAGAAAAACACCGCCATGGGCATCTGGATGGCCGGCTATTACCTAACGCCACTGGCATCGGTATTTCTGGCCTTCTACAGCGTCTTCCAGAACGTCTGGAACAGCTGGCAGATGTGGCAAGTCAGGAACAAAAACGAAGAAGAAAGGGTTTGAGGGCTTGAGAGTTTGAGAGTTTGAGGGTTTGAGGGTTTGAGAGTTTGAGGGTTTGAGGGTTTGAGGGTTTTAAGGTTAAAGGGTTGAAAAATTAAAAGATACATAACTATGAAAAAATATTTATTCTTTGCAGCAATGGTGATGTCGGTTTGCTGGTCGTTGTCGGCACAGCAGCCCGCCAAACCCAAAGACAAGGCCGCTGCCGACAAGCCACAGAAAGTGCAGATAAAGCCCTACGGATTCGTCCGCAACTATTTGGTGCTCGACAGCCGCAAAACCGTGGCGGTGTGCGGCGGCGACTACGTCATGATACCCTACGACGAGGACTGGAACATCACCGAGGCCGAGGAAGCTGCCATCCTGGCTTCCGGAGCCACTCCCGACGACAAATACACGCTGCGTTTCGACCGCAACGCGACGCCACAGACCCACTTCCAGGCCCTCTCGAGCCGCTTCGGACTTCAGCTGTGGGGACCGCAGCTGATGGGTGCCAACAGCAGCGGCAAAATAGAAGCCGACTTTGCCGGTTTCGGCACCACCAACACTGTTTTGCGACTGAGGCTGGCCTACATGCAACTGGACTGGCACGGCGAGCAGACCTCGCATTCGCTGCTGGCAGGACAAGACTGGCACCCGCTGAGCGGCAACATTATGCCCGAAGTACTCGGCATGGCTGCCGGAGCGCCTTTCCGTCCCCACAGCCGCACACCACAACTGCGCTACGAACTGAGCCACGGCCTGTTGCGCTTTATGGCAGCAGCACTCTATCAGTTCCAGTACACCTCGCCCGGACCCGACGGCGAAAGCGCCAAGTACGCCAAGCAGGGACTAATTCCTGAGCTCTTTTTAGGCATCGGCCTGCGCAACGAAAAATTCTACGCCCAGCTTGGAGCCGACTGGACAAGCCTGATGCTCTATGACGAGGTCGGCCTGTCACCTACCGTCCCTATGCAGCTGAAAACGCGCTGCAACTCGCTCTCTCCCACCCTCTATTTCCAATACACGCCGGGACTTTTTTCGCTCAAGATGCGCACCACCCTGGCCGAGAACCTCGGCCATCTGAATATGCTGAGCGGATACGCGATGGCTGTCAGCCCCGACGACCCGACAAGCATTGACTATCGCCCCCTGCGGGCCTCGGTGAGCTATCTCGACCTGGCCTATGGAAAACGCTGGCGCACCAACCTGCTGTTGGGTTATCACAAAAACCTCGGTCTGACCGACGGACACAGCATCGGCGTATCGACATCGGGCGGGCCAGCCATCTACATGAAGAAAGGCATCAACAACATCAACAGCATCTACCGCATAGCACCCAGCATCAGCTACAACACCCAAGCATTCAACATCGGACTGGAATACGAATGGACCGCAGTCACCTACGGCGACCTGCAGCCCGATGGCACCGTGGCCGACAACGCCAACCTGCACCAGGTGGCCAACAGTCGAATATGCCTGTTGATGAAATACAATTTTTAGCCCCCGAACCAACAACAAACATCTATAAATCATCTCATCATGAAAACAAATCTTATTTTTGCAGCCGCAGTGACGCTCATGATGCTGTCGGGCTGCACAGGCAACAAAGAGACCACTGTCCAAACCAGCGAGGCCGTCGGGTATGCCGATTTGGTGCTGAATGTCAGGCCGTGTCTGGAGGCGATGTTTGCCAAAGGTCGCGCGCTATACCGTCTTGAACGATACGAGGAGGCAATGGCGATGCACGAGTTGATAGTGACAAAGTCGAAGAAAGGCGAAGGCATCGCCATCGACAAGAAAGAGTATCTGTTTGAGGCGCAGTTGAACAAGGCTCTTGGTCGACCGAATTTCAAGACCTGCAAGCACTTGCTGAAGATGTGTCCAGAACTGAGAGGTAAAAAGAAAAAGATAGTTAACATTTTTGCCTGAGTGGACATTCATAAAAAATCGAATGTGGAATACAAAAAATAGTTAACTCTGCGTGCTGTTGGCTTAAATTGCAACATTTTGCAAATTAATAAAATACAAAAACACTCCGCAACTTTTGACAATTTCACTCCGCAACTTTTGACGATTTTATTCCGCAACTTTTGATTTTTGTGGTGCAAAATAAGACGATGTGGTGGCAGGCGCTCTATGTTTGGAACTCCCATCCCAAGATGTAAAATAATGCAGTTTGATTAAGAGTTTTTATGTAAAATATCGCAGTTTGAAGCAGTCTGTTTTATAAAAGATATACGCAATATTGCATCTTCAATACAACAATACAGTATAATTGGTGTCCGTTTGCAATGCCTTTTTTCTTTGTTATCGGACTACCACAATGTATGCATTTTTTAATCTTCGAACGCTATATCTTACTAATAATTACATACGTTACAAAGATTTTAGCCTACAATTTGTCCATATGTCGGAAAAGCTGAAAAGCGAGCTGGTGACCTAAATGAATTGAAGCGAATCGGCTCAAAAAAATAGTTTTGGGGGCTATTTTTTTCTTAATATGAGCCGATAATTGGAATATTTTCACTAATTTTGCACCGATTTTTAAGATGCAACGACAATGGATATTTCACGAGAAATACTACAATATCTGCACTATCATCCGCAGTCTTCGCGCGATGAAATTGCAAAAGGCACTGCTTTTAGCGGCAGCGACGCAACCATAAAACGTATCCTAGCTGCAGGAGTTCAAAAAGGCGACATAATTGTTGAGGGTAAAGCCAGAGCCACACGCTACTGCCTTTCTTCTCAGGCTCATCTGCTAATGCCGCTTGACCTGGACACCTATTTTGCGCTTGACGTTGACGACCGACAGGTGCAGACATCTTTTAACTTCAATCTGATCCGCGAGCAACTCCCGGCTGTAAGGCTTTTCACCGACGACGAGATGGAGCATCTGCAAGAGCTGCAGACAGAGTTCCATCGGCATATTAGCGAGATGACCGACAATGAATATCGCAAAGAGATGGAGCGTTTGGGCATCGACCTCAGCTGGAAGTCGTCGCAAATAGAAGGCAACACATACTCGTTACTGGAAACAGAACGGTTGCTCCGCGAGAGCAAGACCGCCGACGGCAAAACCAAGGAAGAGGCTGTCATGTTGCTCAACCACAAGGACGCCCTGCGATTCATCCTCGACAACCCCGACTATCTGCAGACGTTGACCGTCAGCCACATCGAGGATATTCATCAGTTGCTCACCAAAGAGCTTTCGGTTGACACGGGCATTCGCCACCGGCGAGTGGGTATCACAGGCACCAATTACCATCCGCTGGATAACGAATTCCAGATACGTGAAGCCATGCGTGACACCTGCGAATTGATTAACGGCAAAGAAAACATCTTCGAGAAAGCACTGCTGGCATTGGTGCTGCTTTCATATATCCAAGCATTCTCTGACGGCAACAAGCGCACAGCCCGTATTACCAGTAATGCCATATTGATTGCCAACGGCTATTGTCCTTTGAGTTTTCGTTCGGTAGATTCCATTGACTACAAAAAGGCCATGCTCATCTTCTACGAACAAAACAACATCTGCGCTTTCAAACAAATCTTCATCGAACAGTTTGAGTTTGCCGTAAAGGAATATTTCTAATTCTAACACTTGTTATCCTATTAAGATACAAGCCATTGAGAACTCCCTCACCCGAAAGCCCAGTGAGGGAGTTTTTTTGTGCAAATAGGCTGCGCGTGGCGGTTGTACTTTTGCAAACGAAAACGAACACAAACCAACGCCCGAAAACTATGAAGAGAAACCGCATCTTTGATCACGTGAACAGCATCTGCATCACCATTATGACCATCGCACGTGGCTATGGCTTCTTAATTTCAAGTATGAGCATAGTTTGAAGTACTCATTTCTGTAAAAACACAGTATGTAAAAAAAAATATGTATTTTTGCAGTCGAGTTCGTGCCTTGAACCATACAAAAGAATAGTACAAACCTTTAATACACAATCAATATGAAAACACTTAAAATTATGTTCTTTGCAGCTATGACTGCATTGCTCTTTGCAGCTTGCGAAAAAGAGGAGGAACCCCAGACCACCGTGGATGAGGCTGCTGCCAACACTTTAGTGATAAATGACAAGACCTATCATCTGAACAGCCACTACAGGATTTCGCTGAGCGGCCGCACCTATGCCGATGGCGAAACCACAGAGCTGGGTGACGACGGCATTGCGCTATTTCTTGTGCGTGCCGACGTTGAGGAGGGCAGTGCCAACTGCACTGTTGACCTGACGCAGTCGAGCAGCACCGTCGAATATGCTTTCGGTGTGAGAGGCCTTTCTTTCTATTTCAGCCAGGACGACCATAGCGACACCGACGTCTATGGCTCCATCGGCGAAGAGAACTATGAGAGTTCCATCTTCACCTCGGGCACTATGACCGCCACCAAAACCAGCGACCTCTTCACCTACAAGGTCACCGGCACCCTGAAAAGTGGCGACAAGGTGAGTTTCCACCTCAGTGTTCCCGCCTCCGAGTGGGAGCATCTGGACTGGTAATCTGCACTTCGACGGCTACCGCGCCTCGGAGCCAGTCCGGTCATCGCCTGCTGGAGTAGGTTGCAGTGTTTTACTAACATTTTAAACGACACGGAAGCCAAATCGGGCTTCCGTGTCGTTTGTTTATTCTTCTTTCAGCAGTTCGTCCACCTCGTCGGCAAGTTCGCGGTATTTCTTTTTCTCGCGCTTGTTGACAAGGAAGCCGACCAACAGACCTGTCGGGACAGTGCTAAACAACGTGATGAGGCCGTCGAAGGTGCTTCGGTTGAATTGATAGACAATAATTGCAACGATAAATATTCCGCCCAGGATTTGAATTATGCGGTTTCCGCGCCGGCTGCTGTCGCTGCAGTTGTTAACCGTCTCGCGCAATGTCTGCAGCCCGTCGCGGCTGCCCGTAAGTGGACGTATAAGGTTGAATGTGGTCAGAATACCAGAAACTATAATCAGTGCCATTAAAAAATCGAAAGCCACAACCAGCCACAGGTCGAGTATGCCTTCCGCGAAATGCAGGAACGTGACAAACGCAGCCCCCACAGCCAAGACAATGCTGTAGAAAAGGTTGCGGTTAAAGAGATGCTTTGCGTGGCGTTCGACGGCACGCCGCCACACGTCGCTGTGGAATGTGCTGTGATGTTCTATATGCTGTTGCAGGCCGCAGAGTTCCTGTTGCAGTTCCTGCTTGATGTCCAAATTGTTTTCCATTTTGCAAGTGATTTAATCGGTTATTTTTTTGAGTTTTTCGCGAATGCGGACCAGTCGCACGCTTACATTGTCGACGCTGATGCCCATTATGGCTGCAATCTCGTCGTAGGGCAAATCCTCGAGCCACAGCAGTATCAGCGCACGATCGAAAGGGTGGAGCTTGCCGATGCGGCGATGCAGGCGCGAGGCTGCCGGACATTGCTCCTCGTCGGCAAAAAGATCCACATTGACATCGAGTGGGTTGCTGTCGGGTCGGCGACGCGAATGGCGATCAGCACTGATGCAGGTGTTCAGCGCTACGCGGTACACCCACGTCTTCTCTGAGCTTTGCCCTCTAAAGCTGTCGAACCCCTGCCACAGCCGGATAAGCGCCTCTTGTGCCAGGTCGTCTGCTTCTTGCCGCTCGTTGGCGAAGAGATAGCAAACCGAATAGATTGTCTGCCGCTGCCGTTCGACAAGTTGCTCAAAGGCTCGTTCCTTTTCTTCTTTGTTTTTCATTGTTTTGTATTTACACGTTAATCCCAGTGAATTGCCTCGATGGGCGTTTGGGGATTTCAACCATTTTTGGCCATTAGACGCAATTCTTTTCGAAAAACTACACCCCGGTCGAAGATTTTTTTGCAATTGCCCCAAAAATCCATCCGGGAACGCACAGCAACACAGGTACGTTTGTTGTTCGGGCGGTTACAATCCCATCACGTCGCGGGTGCGGTTGAGGGTGTTGCGGCCCACAATGTAGGCGTAGCAGGCCGATGGCATAAACTGCAAGTTGCCCCAGGGCAGGCTCTTCAGTCCGCTTTGTGTCATCGTGGTGACCAGCGCCTGCGAAAGGCCGTTTTTCTGCATAAAGGCGCGGAGCGAGCTCAAATCGTCTGGATTCTCATAATAGCGGTCGCTCCATTTCACCTCGACGGCCCAATCTGGCTTCATACGGCCCATATTCACGCCGACGATGTCCACCTCGCCCATTGCCTTCTTGCCTTGCCGCCAGCTGGCGTAGGCAATGTCGGCCCCCAGGCGCGGTATCCACTGGGCATAGATGGCTGTCTCGACCATTGCACCGATCTCGGCGTCGCTCTGCTCGATGGGCTGGAAAAGTGCACAACGCAACGACGGGTTGGTCAGATAGATTTTGAAGCTGTGGTCGCGCTGGTAGCGTTTGCCCATATCGTCGGTGCGGCGGATCACCTTGATTAGGAATGCCGCTTCGAGGTACTGCACGTACTTGCGCAGCGTCTCTTTGTTCACGCCCGAATTGGTGGCTAGGCTTTCGTACGAGAACTCGCCCGCCGAATTGTAGGCTATCTGCGTGAAAAGCGAGTTCAGCTCTTGCACGTCCGATATGCCGTAAAGGCTGGGCAGATCGCGCAGAAGCACCTTGTCGATGATGTCGTGGCGGATATACTGGCGTGGGTCGGCCTGGTCGTGCATGTTGAACGCCACTTCGGGATAGCCGCCATAGTTGATATAGTCTATAAATGTCTTGTTCAGCAATTTGATGTCGGTAGCCTCGAAGCAGTGGGTCTTGTGGCCGTTCCATTGTATCGACGACTCGCGCAACAGGTGTTCCTCGCTGCGCAGCCTGATGTATTCATAGAAGGTCAGCGGCGGAAGGCTGAAGTCGCTGAATCGGCCGGCGCCGCTCTCGTTGCTGCTCTTTTTTAGGGCTGCGGCGGCACTGCCCGAGGCCACAAAACGGACGTTGTGATAGGTGTCGAAAAGCGACTTGAGGTGCACCTCCCAGTCTTTCAGGTACTGCACCTCGTCGAAGAAGACGAAACATTCGTTGCCCATCCAGTCGCTGTTGCCATTGGCCTGCATCGCAAGATAGAGCAGCCTTTCGAGGTCGACACCATTGTATATGGGCGTTTCGACCGATACGAAAACGATGTTTTTCGGGCTAACACCTTCGTCTATCAGACGTTGGATTGTATGGAAAATCATCACCGTTTTCCCCACACGGCGTGGACCCATCAGTATTTGCGCCCGATTGACCTTGTGGTTTTTCACTAACGAAAAGAAGATGTCAAGATAGGAGCGCGGTGTCATTCGCTGATAATCGGGCAATATTTCGCCTGTCTGCCACCACGGATTATCAATCCGCAATCTTGCAATTATATGTTTTTCAATATTTTCGTTAGGTATCATAACTATAAAATATTTCGTTTTCAGAATACAAAAATACGCATTTTTCCCAGATAAGCAAAAAAATATTTGCTTAATTGGGAATTTGCAGTAAAATTAGTGCAAAAATACCTTATTTTTGAGTGGTATTTTCCTTATTTTGCCAATAGACATAATTGATTTACATTTTATTATATAGTATTAGCAAATTAAGCAAAAAAATATTTGCTTATTTTGCCCATATCATATTTTTTGTCGTTTTATCCATATAAATTGATTGTTCTTGCATCTTTGCCAAGGCAAGCAAAACCTCCTGTTTATTTTTTGACCCATACATTGGCCTTTGGCTGTGTATGGGAAAACATGATATATCATGCGTAATTTGTCAATTCAAAACTTTTATGTATTTTTGCATCGCTTTGCCGAGAGGGGAAATCCTACCAATCGGCAATGCAGCAGTACATTAAAATAATGACATGTCGGGGTTCCTTGCCGAAAACGGCGAGGCCAAGAGGGAATCGCGTGAAAATCGTGAGCTGTCGCGCAACTGTAAACCGCCATTATTTCGCCAGGCTGAATACCATTGGACATCGAATCCGAGAAGGTGCCTGATGCGGAGACGGAAGCCAGGAGACCTGCCCGCAGACAATTATAATGGCAATGCTTTCGCGTCAAAGGCGATTGTCAAAATGTTTTTAAACTATTCTTTCTTTCGCTTACTGCGACCGACTGCCATTGCCCTAAACGGCAAACCAACAAAATACAACAATATAATGAATTGGAAAGAAGAATATAAAAGAAAAGTCTCAAAACCCGAAGAGGCTATAAAAGATATCCACGACGGCGATTGCGTTGTCCTCGGTCATGCAGCCGCCGTCCCCAAGGTTGTTCCCCATGCCATGGCCGAACACTGCGAGGACTATAACGATGTCCTCATCTTCCACATGACCACTCTTGGCGACAACGAGTTGCTGCATCCGCGCTGCTACGGCCACTTCCGCCATGTGAGCAACTTCCTGAGCGGCAACTCGCGCGATGCCGTCAACCACCTTGAGGGCGATTTCTTCCCCGCCTATTTCCACGACGTTCCCGGCATGATAGGCGACGAAATACCATGCGATGTCGCCGTCTTCCAAGCCACACCGCCCAACGAAGAAGGCTATTGCTCGCTCGGTGTCAGCTGCGATTATGCGCTCGCTGCCATCCGACGCGCCCGCTCGGTCATCATCGAGACCAACGAACTAATGCCCTTCACCTATGGCAACGTAATGATCCATGTGTCGCAAATCGACCACATTATACCTTGCGCCTACCAACTTCCCGAACTGCACAGCGACGCCCCGAGTGAAGTCGAAATGGCTATCGGACGCAACTGCGCCTCGCTTGTCGTCGACGGCAGCACTCTGCAACTTGGCATTGGTGCTATCCCTAACGCTGTCCTCAACGAACTGACCGACAAGAACGACCTCGGAATCCATAGCGAAATGTTCAGCGACGGAGTGGCCGAACTGATGAAGCGGGGCAACATCAACGGAAGCCGCAAGACTCTGCACAAGGGCAAAGTCGTCGCAACCTTCATCATGGGCTCTCGCGAACTGTACGACTTCGCTGATGGCAATGAGGACATCGAGCTCTACCCCGTCGACTACACCAACGACCCCATCATCATCGCACAGCAGTACCGTATGGTCAGCATCAACTCCTGCCTCGAGGTCGACCTCATGGGCCAAGTTGCCAGCGAGAGTATCGGCATGCGCCAATACAGCGGCATCGGCGGACAGATCGACTTCATCCGCGGCGCTTCGATGGCCCGCGAAGGACGCAGCATCATTGCCATGCCCAGCACCGCAGCAGGCGGCACCATTTCGCGCATCAAACCTTTCCTCACCCCTGGCTCGGCAGTCAGCACCACGCGCAACGACATCAACTACCTCGTGACCGAATATGGCATAGCACGGCTCAAGGGCCGCACGCTGAAGCATCGCGCCGAGGACCTGATACGTATCGCCCACCCCGACTACCGCCCGATGCTGATAGAGGAATACGAACGACGATTCCAATGCAAATACACTGAATAGACAGTTAAAACCGCTCCAACTCTGTTGAGAGCGGTTTTTTTTATCTCCTGATCGGAGCATCCGACTCAATCGAGTCGATGATATTCAAATAGTTCTGATAGCGTTCCTCGCTTATCTCGCCATTTTCTACAGCCTCCTTGATGGCACAGCCGGGCTCATGCCGATGGGTGCAGTTGGCAAAACGACACCCTTGCAGCCGCGAACGCATCTCAGGGAAAAAATGAGACAGTTCCCACGGCTGGAAGTCGACCATTCCGAACTCCTTGATGCCTGGGGTGTCGATAAGGAAAGCAGAAAGCGGAAAGCGGAAGGCGGAAAACGATGGGTTTTGGTTTTCTTCTGACGGAATTCCCTTGTTGTCAAGCTTTATCGGGAAAATTTCAGCAAAGGTAGTGGTGTGGGTTCCTTTGAGCGACCATTCGCTGACCTCGCCGGTGCGCAACTGCAACGAGGGGTCGATGGCGTTGAGCAGAGCCGACTTGCCCACGCCGCTGTGACCGCTGAAGAGGCACGTTTTGCCGGCAATGAGCTCTTTAACGGCATCAACGCCCGTCCCGTTCAAGGCCGACACTTCATAGACAGGATAACCCACAGAGGTATATATCGACTTGATTTCGTTATGTATCTGCCACAGGTCGTCGTCGTAGAGGTCACACTTGTTGAAGATGATGACGGCCGGGATGTGGTAGGCCTCGGCGGTGACAAGCAATCGGTCGATGAAACCCGTCGATGTGCGCGGCAGTCCCAACGTGGCCACAAGGCACAACAAGTCGACATTTGCAGCAATGACATGAGTCTGCTTGCTCAGCTTGGTGGCACGACGGACGATATAGTTGCGGCGGTCGGCTATGTCGGTAATCATTCCTGTGCCGTCGTCAAGCATCTGGAACGACACTCTGTCGCCCACGGCAATGGGGTTGGTCTGCTTGCTGCCGCGAATGCGGAAATTGCCACGCAGACGGCACTCCACAACCGTGCCATCGGCCAACAGGACATTATACCAACTACCTGTGGTTCTAATCACTAACCCTCTATTTTCCGTCGCGTTTGACATTCTTTGGACAAATGGTTTCTGATTGCAAAAATAACATTTTTTTTACAAAGTTCGTTCTCTTGGCAGCCACTTAAAAAAAAAATCGTACCTTTGCATTACCAAATCCGTATGATTTATGAAGAGATTTCTATTATTTTCAATAGCTGTCATATCCCTTATGGGAACACTTGACGCACAGCGTCGCGACAGACGCGTTGATCTTGAGATACCTTGCGGCTACCACATCGATGTGTCGACCTCAGGGCAGCTGTGGCTCTACGACAGGTGTGGGCACATCTGGAAAGCCGACAGCATAGGCGACACCTGGCATGCTATGCTTGGCCAGAATTACGACAGATACGCCACTGGGCCTACGATAGAGCGCATAGCGGGCTTTGGGAGCGACACGGCCATCGCAGCAGGATATATGCACGACAACATAGTGTTGCGCACCACCACAGGCGGAGCGGTGTGGGACAGTGTGGAGATGGACAAAGAGCACACCTGGGTACACGGATTCTGCTTCCATAGCGACGGAAAACTGTGGATGGCATCGGCGAGCGGAAGGAACTTCAGGACTATGGCATACAGCGACGACCGAGGAAAGACGTTCAAAACTTTGAAACCAACGTTTCCAGACTGTGTGAAGGACGAAGACGGCATAAAAGAGCTGTTTATGTTCAGCGCCGACAGCGGCTTTGCAGGCACTTACGGCAACAGGATATACAGCACCTCGGACAACTGGCGCACCACGCACCGCATAGCCACGCCGCAGGACCAGGGGCTGATGGAATGCCGAGGCAACTGCCGGGTGACCCGCCTGCGCCAGTGGCACGGATGGCTTATATCCACGCAAAACGGCACGACTGCCTATACCCAGCTGGGCGGCGAAACAAAATGGAAAATACTGCCTCTTAGCGACTATGAAACCGACCCTGAAAGCGACCGCCTTTGGGCCATCACCGACAGCGGGCAGCTGGTGCTGATGCACGATATGGAACACTGGACGGTAGTGAAAGAATCGCCGAGAGCAGGAAGCATCTTCGGGACTCAGGGCGGATGCGTCTACATCGAGACGAATGCCGGCGTGGTGCGCATCGCGCCCGACGGGAAGGCCGACACCTGCGGATTCTTCACCGAAGAGAAATCGCTTCAGGAATATTTAGACGAGGCCGAAGCCGAGGCTGAGAAGATAGGATACAGCACCCTCACCCGGTTCAGCCACGGAGGACGCAAGTGGCTCACCGACCGCACAAGTATCTATCTTAGCGACTTTATAGGATGGTACCGAATAGCCAAACCCAATGGAATTGTCAGTATGGCCCCCGACCCGGACCACGACGACCGCGTCATCATACTGCACAGAGACCAAAAGAACTATACCATCGACACGGCGGGACGTATGGAACCCTACACCTATCGCGACCCATTCGGCGAGTTTCTGCAAAGCGAACTGCAGAGCGTAGAGATTGTAACGTACACCGCCGGCTGCTTCCACTTTCTGCCGTACACAATAGCCTACAGCCGCAAAGGCGAGATGCTTGTGGAAAGCAAATATAGCGTCGATGGGAAGAAACGGAGACACCGGAAGCAAAAGTTTGATGCCAGTGCCATAGAGGAAGCGATGAGACGAGCGAGCGAGACATACAGCCAGATGCCCACCGTTGCCGAATTCGGACTGAAAGACGGGGCTGTAGATCTGGAAAAAGTCTTTAATCCGCAAGGGTGGTGCACCTCCAGCAGCGGATACAACGTGAAATTTGCGAACAGAAAAGGCGATACGCTGACAGCCGCATGGAACAGCAGTGCCGACTGCGGCGAATACTTCCCCATGCTGCTGCCGATGATGATAAAGCAAGGGAACACCGCGCTGATCACCTACCGTCCGGAACTATGGAACGCCTTGAAGCCTCTGATGCCAAAGGATATGTTATTGCGGAGTATGCTTAGCAAGTACAGCCTGCTGGATATCCGTCCCGGCGACCTGCTCTTTTTCCGCGACACTGCGGGGATGGGGAGCGCCGTGAAGGAGAGCACCGGTGAATACACGCACGTGGCAATTGTGGAGACGGTAGGCGACTCGATATGGATTGTCGATGCCACGCAACGTCGCGGTGTGAGTCGCCACGCCATAGAAAGCCAGCCCGGCGACAGCGATTTTCCGGACATATACCGTCTTGCAAACAATTTCAGCATCAATGTTGAGGCGACGCTCGAAAGGGCACGCTCGTTCATCGGCCGGCCCTACGACAGCGCCTTCGAACCCGGAGTCGAAGCCTTGTATTGCTCAGAGCTTGTATACGAATGTTACCTGTGGTATATTTCGGACAAAAAAGGGGAACACCTGTTCGAGGCAAAACCTATGAACTGGCGAGACAAAGACGGCAATATGCCCCAATATTGGATAGACCACTTCGCGGAGCTCGACAAGCCCATCCCCGAAGGCGTGCCCGGCACCAACCCAACCGACCTGTCGCGGTCGGAACTGCTGAGGAAAGTGGATAACACGAAATAATGCACCGTCATGAAGAAAATCATTTCCCTGATAGCGGCAGTACTATGCATCGTCATGGCAAGCCAGGCGCAGGACTTCTGGGACGACCTGAAGACAATGCAGGTGGGCAAAGTGGCGCCCCACGCCGACATCATACCCTGCGATTCGGCTTGGGTGATGAACCTCAACGGCGTATGGCCGTTCCTCTTCTACGAGCGCGCCGAGTATGTGCATCGCGGCCTGGAGCGCGGTGGCAGTAAGATGACAGACTTCAGCCCCGACCAGGACTTGAGCCACTGGGATTCGATAACGGTTCCCGGCAATCTGGAGCTGCAGGGCTACGGCACGGCGGTCTACGTCAATATGAAAAACGAATTTCCGAGCAATCCGCCGCGGGCGCCACGGGCCTACAACCCAACGGGCGTCTATGCCCGCGACGTGGAGGTGCCCGACGCGTGGATGGACCGCAACATATTTTTCCGCATCGGGGCTGCATCGTCGGCCGTGGAGCTCTACGTCAACGGCGAGTTCGTCGGCTACAGCGAGGACTCGAAGACACCGGCGGAATGGGACATCAGCCGCCAGGTGCATCGCGGCAAGAACCGCATCTGCATCATCCTGCACCGATGGAGCGACGGCAGCTATCTGGAATGTCAGGACATGTGGCGCATGAGCGGCATCACACGGGACGTGACGATGTACTGTCTGCCGCTGGACCACATAGAGAACTACCGAATCGACGCCCTTCTCGACACCGCCGACTATTCGACAGGCCAACTACAGCTGGCCATCGGCGTTGCCTCCGGCGACATTTACCGCTTCCCCAGCCGTCCGCCATTCAAAGGACGGATAGCAGTTTCGCTGGCCGATTCGACGACAAGGCTGTTCGACAGCGTCGTGAATTTTTCTCTTCCAGTAACATTTTTCAGCACCCGTATTGGCGAGGTCAAACCCTGGACAGCGGAGACACCCAACCTCTACACCCTGCGCCTAAAAATTCTCGACGACAAGGGCGAAACGCTGCAAACAATTGAAAAACCGATAGGTTTCCGCACGGTAGAGATAAAGGACGGCTTGCTATGCGTCAACGGCAAGGCGGTGACCATCAAGGGCGTGAACCGCCACGAGCACAATGCGCGGACCGGCCACGTGGTGAGCAGGGAGCAGATGGAACGCGACGTGCAACTGATGAAAGCCAACAACATCAACGCCGTGCGCACGAGCCACTATCCCGACGACGAATACTGGTACGAGCTGTGCGACCGCTACGGCCTATATGTGTGGGACGAGGCCAATAACGAGAGCCACGCGCAGGGCTACGGCGAGCAAAGCCTGGCCAAGAAAGCCGAATGGGTCGAGCCGATATGGTACCGCGTCAACAATATGGTGCAGCGCGACCGCAACCACCCGTCAGTCATCGTCTGGTCGCTGGGCAACGAGTGCGGCAACGGGGTTTGCTTCGAGGAGGCGTATCGCCGGCTGAAGGCGAACGACAAGACTCGTCCCGTGGTCTACGAACGCGCCGAACTGGACTGGAACACCGACATCGTGGGCATCATGTACCCAGGGTTTGATTTTCTCGGTGCCTACGGCCGGCGGATGGACCGGCTGGCCGCGCAAAACAAATACGACAGCATACGCCCATACATTATGGTAGAATACTGCCACGCTATGGGCAACAGCCTCGGCGGACTGAGCGACTACTGGGACACAATACGCAAGTACCCCTACCTGCAGGGCGGCTTCATCTGGGACTGGCAGGACCAGGGACTGCACAGGGACAGCAAAGTGATTTTCGAGAACCCCAAGCAAATCGCCCTCGGTGGCGACCTGGGCAGCCTGTACGGCATCGAGGACGACGGCGACTTCTGTGCTAACGGCATCTGCGACAGCTACGGCAACCCATACCTCTGTATGGAGGAAGTGAAGGCGGTGTATGGTGCGGAAAATGGAAAACGGAAAGTGGAAAGCGAAGAACGGAGATGTGAGAACGGAGATGTGAAGACTGTGAAGCGCAGCGAAATTCTTGTAGAACGGAAAAGGGGATTTATCGAGGTGAAGGGAGATGGATTCGAAGTGACCATCGATGAGGGCAGGGGTGAGATTGCGCGCTATGTGGTGGACGGAAAGGAGGTGCTGAAAGACCTCAGGCTCAACCTTTGGCGGCCGCCGACGCAGAACGACCGCGTCGACCGCAACGGCGCGCCAGCGTGGGACGGCCTGCAGCACCTGACACCAAGACTTTATGGGATATCATTAGGCCCCGTCAGCGACACCACCAGATACGCCGCCGCGCAAATAACAATCCGCTCAATGCTGGCGACCGACGACGGCGAAGCGATGCCAATGCGCGAAATTATAGAGGTGGCCGACAACGGAGCAATGCAAGTGAGCGTCCGACTGCAGGGCGAGGGGGTGTTCCGTACCTTCGCACGCGTGGGTCTGCAATGCTCGGTGCCAAGCCGATACACCGGCACCATCTGGATGGGATACGACGCCGAACGCTATCCCGACCGCCGCACCGCTGGAAGGTATGGCCTATGGTGCTATCCCGACATCGACCAACTGACGCGTCTCCACGCCGTTCCGCAGGAGGAGGGCAACCGCGAAGCCTGTCGCCTGTCGCTCAACGACGGGCAGCATCCTTTGGAGATCAGCATCGACGGACAAAAACTGTTCAATTTCAGCCGACACAGATATGCCGACACGGTGGTCGCCGCCCACGACCGCTGGTGGAAGATGCCCAAGCCCGACACAGCATACTCCATCCTCAATATCGACAGCCGCATTGCAGGAGTTGGCACCGCCACCTGCGGACCCGGCGTCAGCGAGAAATACCGCATCAGCGGCGACAGCACCTACACCTTCCGCTTCACCTTCACACCACACGACAACCAGCCGCCTGACTTCGGCACACCTTACGATGACTTTTTCGGGCACAACGCGCTTGTCGAAATTCCTTTTGAATCGAAAAAAAACTCTTCGCGCATCAAGAAGATAACCTCCGACCTGCAACCCGACTCACCCTACGACAAAGACTTCCCGGCCGTACTTCACGACGGGCATCGCGCCGTTGCCGGCGACTACAGCGAGGGGTGGGCCGGATGGAGCGGTGTCGACACACTGACGCTTACCGTAAAAACCAAGCGGAAAAACAACAAAAACGTCGTCATCGGCTTCTGCCACACACCCGACGACTGGGTGCTGGCGCCCGAGGCTGTGGAAGTCTGGATGCCAGGCCAAGAGAAATGGGTACCCCTTCAGAAAACGGCGATAAAAGACGAACGCCACGGTCGGCAGCGAGTCGTTTTCCGTAGTCATCGACCTCTAAAACAAAAGCCTGACAACCTGTCTAAAAACATTAAAATCCGCATCGTGCACCCATCTACCCTGCCCGACTGGCACCATCACAAAGGCCAAAAAGCCTGGCTGATGATTGACGAAGTGAAGGCGGAATGGACGTACTAAATATAATGTAACCGTTATTATTTCTCCTTTTTCGGGAAAACATACTGCCCTTTGCCTTGCGTAGCCTTGCCAAAATGGATGGCATTGTTGGGACAGTGGTGGTAGCAAGCCATACAGTTGGTGCAGTTGCCGTGCCATACGGGGCGGAGGCCCTGCTTGGCACTGCCTTGCGGGTCGGCGTAGTCGCCCGACATCGTTATGTTGCCCAACGGACACACTTTGGCGCATATCCCGCACGATATGCACCGGTCGGTGGTGTAGAACTTCTTGTCGGTAATCAACAAACTATAGAACAAGGCATTGGTGACGTATGTGTTAAGCCAGGGCACCTTGCCACGAACCACGTCGACAACCTTCTCACGGCGACCAATACGCTCAGCCACCTGCGGCAGACGCTCGCGGACGGCATTGATTTTGCGAGCTGCATTCTCGTCAGTGTCGAGATTGAAGCCTTTGAGGTTGATGTAGGTTTCAGGCATAACAAAGGAGAAAGCAGCATCGAGCATAATACCCTTTGCTTTCAACACCTTAGCAAAACGTTCAGGGGTGCGGCCCACATTGTCGCCACAGGTGCATGCAAGGTAAGTATAGGACGGGATAATATTGATTTTCAGGCGTGACACATAGTCGGAGACAATACGCGGCACTGCCCATGAATAGACAGGGCAGACGAAGCCAAGGGATTCGTCGGCAGAAAGAGTCAAAGAAGGATCTGATTCCATGGGATTTATAAGAGCCAGACGATCGTTTGTGAGTCGGGCCAGTTCGTCAGCCACGAATTTGCTGTTGCCACAGCCGGAAAAATAGAGTATCATATCTGATTGCGAAAAAAAATTTGACTGCCCGCTGCAGACGGGCAAAAGATTAACCATCTTAAACTTTGTGGATAACGGGAATAAAGCAAAAATATTGCATTAATAAGTCATTGTACTTTATATACTAAAAAAAAGAGACGTTCGTTATCATAAACATGAAACGCATAATTCTTTCATTATTACTCATCAGTTCTTTATCGGCATTTGCCCAGAAAGAGCAGGATCCCGACACACTCGTATGGAACAACCGGCACTATACAGTCACGGTCGAACGCGATGTCCCCTCGCTGGTTATGGTCTATTTCCAACGCACAAACACCCCTTCTCCGTTCAATTTCTGGAGCGCAAACCTCAATCGAGGACATGTGGCACGCTTCGAGATTCTCAACAATGAGATATACCTTACTCGCATCGACGCCAAACGCTATCGTACACGGACCGGAAACCTGTGGACCGAAAGCGGCATCGATACCTCTGTAGCACCTGGCTACTTCAATATCAAGCCTTTGGAAACACACCCCGAGACTACCGACGACTTAGTCATTGCCGACTGGTTCTCGGGCATCATTGAACTCACATTGATTACGAACGACAAAAAAGAGTTGAAATCAACCGAGGCAAAAGGGAACAGATATTTGCACATCATAGACGGAAAAATCGTTGACAACGTATTCATTAGCACCAACGACAGACTTCAGTTGCAGAAGAACCCCGATACAAGCAGCACGATTTCAAAATTCCTTACACTCCGCGAACGATACCTTAACTTCCATCAGCGCTGCGCAATGGACCGTGAGGCTGTTGATTTCGACGGGCATAAAGGTCTCTTCGAACATCAACCTGACAACATGACACTTGTGATGGATTTCTTTGGGAACAACCCACTGCGCACTCCCTCGGCATGGAACAGCAGTACCTCCTCCGGTGCTCCATTCGGCTCATGGATCATCCAGAACGACTCACTGTTCTTATCCGATATCTCCACACACTCCGGAGACGATCCCTACTCATTCATCTCGCATAGCGAATCCATTACCACATATCTGGCAGACAGCATTATAGACGACATACCATACAATCACCGCCCTCTCAATGAAAACGGTGCTATCTTTGCCGACTGGATTGACGGCAACTACGTGATCCACTATGGCAACTGGGAGTCTTCTTCTCTTGGACTTCCCACTTACAATGTATACAAAACCCAGAAACTCAGAATAAAAGACGGCATCATTCTGTCTTCATCTTTTACCCCCTCGAGCTTCGAAGACGACGAAAAAGAGCTTGCTACCAACGTTTTTAACATCTGCAACGAAAACGGAATATGGTCTGTAGACGACAAACAACTGGCTGAGAACGTGGGCAACTACAAACAGCCCAAGACAAATCCCACCTACAAAGGCGGGAAACCCACTTTCCGCAGCTGGTTCCTCAACAATCCTCTCACCGACGAACGTGCCAAGGACCGACTGTTCCGTGTGCGTCTCGGATTCATGGTCAACTGCAATGGCGAAGCAGGACGATGGATTATCCTGAACAAAGGGAAAGGCGAACTATTCGAATTCGCCAACATGGTCCTCGACCTTGTCAAGACTATGCCTCAGAACTGGGAACCTGCCAAAGACAAGAAAGGCAATAATGTTGATTGCTGGCAGATTATGGAATTCACCGTAAACAACGGCATTCTCACCAACGCCAATTACAAATAGCAATGTCACCACTGCTGATCCACACTCGCCATTTCCCGCCACATAGATACCATGCTATCAGCATTTTCCCATTCGTCTTCTACAACGGACAGCCACTCACCAACAACGAAATCCAACACGAAACCATTCATTTGTGGCAACAGATAGCTCTGCTTATCATACCGTTCTACATACTATATCTGACGTTTTGGCTGATATTTCTGGCTCGTTACAGGAATTTCGACATGGCTTATCGTTCCATTCCTTTCGAACGCTCAGCCTATATGCTTGAAAGCAAAAGCAATCCAAAAGCATTCACACAAGCATTCCATTGGATAAAAATGGTTTCATACAAAGAAAAACCTCAGCAAAGGCCAAAAGCATAAATAACAATCTATTTATCAATTCTTGCCATAGGCAAAACAGTTCCACAAAACAAGTGGACAAATATAGGGATCCACTATAATTCGCGACTTGCTTACAAATAGCCAGCAAACACTCCTAACATAATATATGGTGATGACATTTTTTCACGACTCGCTGATTCCCGAGAAGAATCTGACCACACTCTCATTGTAGGTTCGCGAGACCGGAATTGCCTTCGACCCCTCTGTCAACTCAAGGACCAAACCATCTTTGTCCTTTCGCAGAAGTTTCACATTTTCAATATTTACCATAAAACTCCGATGACAACGGAGCAGACCTTTATATTCATCTGACGCATTAAGCTGCTTCATCGAATTATGAAGGATAAACATATCCTCCTTGCCTTCGTTAAGATAATGGATATTACAATAATTGTCAGCTGCTTCAATGTACAGGACATTCGAGCGACGCGTTGAAAACGACAATTTCCCTCCCCGGTCCTTAAACAATAGATTATCCCCTTCTGACGGCAATTTCAATGATGCCGACTCCAACGTTGCCTGCAGATTTGCCAGACGTTGCCGCCTGTCGTCAAGATTGAAAATCAACACCGAAATAATATAAGGGACTGCTATTACCGACAGAAAATCGAGTGACACATGCCATAACATATCTGAAAAAGCAAGCCTTTTTACGTTTCCAAGAAAAAATGCAATAACTGTAAGAAGCACCGAAATGACTATAAGTTCTGCCGCCATCCATATTATGAAGTGGAAAAACTCCATAGAATGCTTGCGCTGAATAAGATACAAAAAAAGTCTACTAATCACGAAAAGTGCCGCTCCCGACGATACCATGATGACAGTGAAAATGTAAACATTTAGATTTGAAACACTTTCATCCGTCCGCATATATGATGCCGGCTGATAGAATACTATAAACAGCACAGTGACCACTATCATCGTGGCAAGAAAAAGCCACATACTTTTGATCTCTGTGAAGAATTTTGGTATTTTAACAATATTTTTCGCCATAATGTTAAAGATATTTCACGAAATTCACCCAAAAAGTATAAATTTTACCCATAGAAACGACATTTAACCCAAAATATTATGTTCAATGTCGTTTTTAACAAAAATAGTTTTGAAAAAAGTTTTTTCTTTGCAGCCCGAAAAAATGGCAGATTTTGCATTTAAGCACACAAAAAGCAATTTGCCATATATAAATTAAAGAATACATTAATATGAAAATTATAGGAACAGGTAGTGCACTCCCAGAAAAAGTAGTGACCAACGACATGCTGGCCAGCTTTCTTGAGACAAGCGACAGTTGGATTACCACACGTACCGGAATCCAGACACGACGCTTACTAAGCAAAGAAACCTTAAGCGAACTCGCTATGACCGCCGCGACAGCAGCACTGGAATCGGCAGGCGTAGCTCCAGAGAATATTGATTACCTAATTTGCTCAAATGTGGCAAACAGCTATGTCACCCCTTCGCTGAGCAGCATAATTCTCGGACCACTGGGATGCAAATGTCCTTGCACCGACCTCAACGGTGCATGCACCGGATTCATCTACGCCCTTGACATTGCCGATGCGTTCATCAAAACAGGACGTGCAAAAAACATCCTCATCGTTGCTGCCGAAGAGCCTTCACGCTTCTGCAACTGGCACGAACGCGAAACATCGGTATTGTTTGCCGACGGAGCCGGCGCTGTCGTAGTGACAGAAGGCGAAGGATTCAAAGACTTCATTCTGACTGGCGACACCCACACCGATGTCCTCTATTACAAACGTTCGTTGGAGACAACGCCTTTCGACCGCGTTGAAGAGAAAACCGTTCCGCTGGTAATGCAGGGCCGCGAGGTCTTCAAACTGGCTGTCCGGTCGTGCATCAGAGACGTCGACACCATCCTGGAGAGAAACAACATGACAGGCAGCGACATAGACATGTATCTGCTGCATCAGGCCAACTTCAGAATCAACGATTCTATCCGCGAGCATCTTGAACAGCCAAAGGAGAAATTCCCGACCAACATGCAGAAATACGGCAACACATCTTCAGCAAGCATCCCTATACTTATGGACGAATTGTCGCGTGCCGGCGAGTTGAAAGACGGAATGAATGTATTGCTCAGCGCTTTTGGAGGTGGATTCGTCACCGGTGCCTCCATCCTCAGATGGAACGGCATAACCTACAAGGACGCAACAGAAAACGAATAAATCCGCGCGACGGGTGTTATACGCGCACAGCGCATCAAAGCACTCATATTCGCGTCATTAGCGAAATTCGCGGACAAAAATACTCAAATCTCACAATCATTAAATTTGAAAATAAAATAAACCAGATATGAAACGAGTAGTTATTACCGGAATTGGATGTATAACTCCGCTTGGCAACAATGTCGACACCATGTGGAGCAACCTGCTTAAAGGCACTTGCGCTATCGACAAGATCAAAAACATCAACACCGACAACCTCACTGTTAAAGTGGCTGCTGAGGTCATGGGATTCAATCCCGAAGATTTTGGCATCGAAAAAGCCATGATCCGACACAACGACCGCTATGCTCTCTATGCCATTGCTGCTGCCACACAAGCCATGCAAGACAGTGGCCTGACCGTCGACAAAGATGTGGACCCCAGCCGTTTCGGATGTGCCATTGGCTCCGGCATTGGCGGAATCCAGACCTTCTGCCGCGAACACGCCTCCATGCTCGAAAACGGTCCGCGCCGCGTTTCGCCTCTTTTCATTCCGGAAATGATTGCAAACATTGCTTCGGGCAATGTTGCCACCGTTTTCCACGCCGAGGGTCCCAACCTCCCGGTCGTCACAGCTTGCGCAACCGGAACCCACTCCGTCGGCGAAGCCTACAGAATGATCAAGGAAGGACGCGCTGACGCCATGATTACCGGTGGTACCGAAGCCGCTATATGCGAAATAGCTATCGCCGGATTTGCCAACAGCAAAGCGCTTTCTACAAGCGAAGACCCGATGGCAGCATCGTTGCCCTTCGACGCCAGAAGAAAAGGATTCGTCATGGGCGAAGGCTCAGGCGTCATGATCCTCGAAGACTACGAGTTGGCAAGACGCAGAGGTGCCCACATCTACGCCGAGGTTTGCGGCTACGGCAACAGCTGCGACGCATTCCACTACACCGCACCGCGCGCCGATGCCAAATGTGCCACCAATGCCATCCGCTGGGCCCTTGAGGAAGCCGGATTCAAACATGGCGAAAAGGTCTACATCAACGCCCACGGCACAGGAACCCCGCTCAACGACAAGACCGAGACCCTTGCCATCAAACAGGCAATGGGTGAAGACGAAGCTCGCAAAGCCGTCATCAGCAGCACCAAATCAATGCATGGCCACATGCTTGGTGCCACCGGCGCCGTCGAAATGGTAATCTGTGCAAAGACCCTGCAGGAAGGGAAAGTAGCTCCGACCATCCACCTCGACCAACCAGACCCCGAATGCGACCTCGACTACACACCGCACACAGCACGCGACTTCGCTGCCGACCTCACAATCAGCAACTCATTCGGCTTTGGCGGACAGAACGCCTGCGTTGCACTAAGAAAAATCTGAACGGATTTGCATCCTTACCAGCTTGCAAACTCTTTAACCGCTAAAAATAAAACAGATATGGAAAGAGAAGAAATCAAAAACTACCTACCTCATAGAGAACCAATGCTCTTAGTCGACGACATGCACCTTGAAGGCGATACGGCTGTAGGGCACTACCATGTGCGCGGTGACGAGTATTTCGTCCAGGGTCACTTCCCCGGACATCCTGTCGTCCCCGGCGTAATCCTGTGCGAGATAATGGGTCAGTGCTGCAGCACTCTCATGCTCGACGAACTGCCCGGCAGACTCACCTTCTACGCCGGAATGGACAAAGTCCGTTTCAAAAACCAAGTCGTTCCTGGCGACACTATCGAAGTCCGTGGAAAAATCACCTCAAAACGAGGCCTCACGTTCTTCGTCGATGCAGAAGCCAAAGTCGAAGGCAAACTCTGCGCCAAAGGCAGCCTCATCTTCATGCTTGTCGACAAATAATCAAATTGATACGCAGATAAGCGAATATTCAGCATCAAACATTTATCATTAAACATTTAAACACAATATATATACAGATGAAACTCTTAGAAAACAAAACAGCTTTAATTACAGGAGCATCAAGAGGTATAGGCAGAAGCCATGCTCTGCTCTTTGCCGAAGAAGGTGCCAACATCATATTCACCGACCTGAAAGAAAACGAAATGAGCGAAAGCCTGCTTTCTGAATTGAGAGCCAAAGGCGTTCGCGCAGATTTTCTGGCCAGCAATGCCTCTGACAATGCACAGGCCGTAGAGGTAGCCGAATGGGTGGCAAAGAACTATGGCCGTCTCGACATCCTCGTCAACAATGCCGGCATCACGAAAGACAACCTCATCCTGCGCATGAGCGTCGAGGACTGGAACCTCATTATGGATGTCAACCTGCGCTCGGTATTCAACTACACCAAAGCCTTCGCTCCAATGATGATGAAACAGCGCGCCGGCTCCATTATCAACATCAGCTCCATCGTAGGTCTCAACGGCAATGCCGGCCAGTGCAACTACTCTGCTTCCAAAGCCGGTATTATCGGTTTCACACGCTCCATTGCAAAGGAACTTGGCTCACGCAACATCCGCTGCAACGCTGTAGCTCCCGGCTTTATCGAAACACCCATGACGCAACAGCTGCCTGAAGACGTGCGCAAAGACTGGATGACCAAGATACCGCTGCGCCGTGGCGGTCTCGACACCGACGTGGCACACGTATCCCTCTTCCTCGCCAGCGACCTCGCCTCATACGTCACCGGACAAGTAATCAGCTGCGACGGCGGCCTGGCCATCAACTAAAAAACATCATTATCAAACATGAATATCAAAGAATTAACAGACGAACAGCTTTTCGACGAAATCAGCGCCATCATCGAAGAACGTCTTGGAGTGTCAGCTTCGGACATCACGCCCGACAAGAACCTCACCAATGATCTCGGCGCCGACTCCCTCGACAGCGTGGAACTCATCATGTCCATCGAACAGAAATTCGGCATCTCCATCCCTGAAGACGCAGCCGAAAACATCAAAACCGTTGGCGACATCATCTCCTACATCAAGCGCTAACACCTCATACCTTCAATTCTTAACCTATATTAATCATAAATGTCATTGAAAATAGTAGTTTTGGCAAAACAAGTCCCCGACACCCACAACGTCGGAGCCGATGCCATGAATCCCGACGGCACCGTCAACCGTGCCGCCCTACCGACAGTGTTCAATCCTGAAGACCTCAAAGCCCTTGAAATGGCACTCCGCGTTAAGGACCAGACCGACGGCGCTTCTGTCACCGTGGTCACCATGGGACCTCCGCGCGCAGCCGAAATAATCAAAGACGCCAAATCGCGCGGAGCTGACGACGGCTTCGTCCTTAGCGACGCCCGTTTTGCTGGTGCCGACACCTTGGCCACCTCCTATGCCATCTCACAGGCCATCAAGCAACTCGGTCATGTCGACATCATTTTCGGCGGCCGACAGGCCATCGACGGCGACACGGCACAGGTCGGACCACAGGTTGCTGAAAAACTTGAGATTCCGCAGATAACATACGCCGAGGAACTGATGGCAATAGACAACAAGTCCATCACCATACGTCGCAGACTGGAACGCGGCACCGAGGTGGTGAAAGCAGCCATGCCCGTACTCGTCACCGTAACCTCTGCCGGCGAGGATTGCCGCTTCCCCAATGCACACCGTCTCATCCGTCAGGCCAAAGATGAAATACGCATGATCAACGCCGACAGCATCGACGCCGACATGGACCGCCTCGGACTGAAAGGGTCTCCCACCAAGGTCAAGAAAATCGAGAATGTCGTGCTCGCACACAAAGAGTCTGTCGTACTCGAACCTACCGAGGCCGCATTGAACGAACTCAGTGCCACCCTAATCAAGGAGCACATACTGTAACATCGTTGTCAGCAGAGCTGACGGCACACCAGTCAGCTGAGCCGACGGCATACCACAAAAACGATAACGAAAACGATAACGAACAATGAATAACGTATTAGTATATTGCGAACTGTCGGAAAAAAACCAAATCGCCGACATCAGTCTGGAACTCTGCACCAAGGGCCGCCAGTTGGCCACCCGCTTGGGCTGCAAGTTACAGGCCGCTGTGCTGGGCTGCGATGTGAAAGCCGCCGCCGAGAGTCTTTATCCCTACGGTGTTGACGAGGCCTACGTCGCCGACGACCGTCGACTCTCGCCCTACCGCACGCTGCCCCACTTCGACGTGTTGTCGAAACTTATCGAGAAAGAACAACCCCAAATAGTGCTTTTTGGAGCATCCAGCGTTGGGCGTGACCTCGCTCCGCGCATCGCCTCCTATCTCCGTTGCGGACTCACAGCCGACTGCACATCGCTCGAAATCGGCTCGCACGAAGACGCCAAAAACAAGAAGACCTACGACGACATCCTTCTCCAGATCCGTCCCGCCTTCGGAGGCAACATCATCGCCACAATCGTTTGCCCCGAGACCCGTCCGCAGATGGCTACTGTACGCGAGGGTGTTATGAAGAAAGAGATTCTCGATGCCAACCACAAAGGCACCATCATTCCTGTCGCCGTAGAAGCATCGCTCGACAAGGCTGACAAGGCCGTCGAGATACTTAGCCGCGAAATCGAAGAGCAGAAAATTGACATCAAAGGCGCTCAGATTATCGTTGCCGGCGGTTACGGTATGGGCAGCAAGGAGAACTTCCAGCTGCTCCACCAGTTCGCACACCTCATCGGTGCCAGCGTCGGAGCTACCCGTGCTGCCGTCGATGCCGGCTTCTGCGAGGGCGAACGCCAGATAGGACAAACCGGTGTCACCGTGCGTCCCAAACTCTATATCGCCTGTGGCATCAGCGGCGCTGTTCAGCACCGCGCCGGAATGGAACAGAGTTCCAAAATCATAAGCATCAACACCGACCCCGATGCGCCCATCAACGCCATTGCCGACTACACCATCATTGGCGATGCCATGACCGTCATTCCGCAGTTTATGGCTTGCTATAAAAATAATCTGAAATAATTATGAATTTTTACACAGATAACGAAAATCTTAGCTTCTACCTGCATCACCCCGACATGGAGCAGGTAGTCGCTGTCAAGGAAAAGAACTATGCCGAAGCCGGCAGCCATCCCGAAGCACCCGCCAATGCCGAGGAAGCAGTAGCACAATACGACATGGTGATGCGCCTCCTTGGTGACATCGCAGGCGATGTCATAGCCCCCAATGCCGAAGAGGTCGACCACGTAGGCCCCTCGCTCGTCGACGGCCACGTCGAATATGCCCCTGGCACACGCCGCAACCTCGACGCTCTCATCCAGTCGGGTCTCTACGGCATGGCTCTCGAGCGCAAGTACAACGGTCTGAATTTCCCCCGTGTGGTGGAGGTGATGGCCGCCGAGATGATAGCCCGTGCCGACGTAGGCTTTGCCACCATCTGGGGTCTGCAGGACTGCGCCGAGACAATACAGCATTTCGCTTGCGAAGAATTGAAAGACAAATACCTGCCTCGCATATATGAGGGCGCAACCTGCTCCATGGACCTGACTGAACCCGATGCCGGCAGCGACCTCCAGTCCGTACGCCTCAAAGCCACATGGGACGAGGCTTCGAACTGCTGGCGTCTGAATGGCGTGAAGCGTTTCATCACCAACGGCGATGCCGACCTTCACCTCGTGCTGGCACGCAGCGAAGAGGGTACCAACGACGGACGTGGACTCTCCTATTTCGTCTTCGACAAGGCCGACGGCGGTATGACCGTGCGCCGCATCGAGAACAAAATGGGTATCAAGGGAAGCCCCACCGCAGAGCTGCAGTTCACCAACGCTCCCGCTCAGATTGTCGGCGAACGTCGCCTGGGACTGATCAAATATGTCATGTCGCTGATGAACGGAGCCCGACTGGGTGTCGGAGCCCAGTCCATCGGACTCTGCGAAGCCGCTTGCCGCGAGGCTGAAGCCTATGCTGCCAGCCGCGAGCAGTTCGGTCACTCCATCGACAAATTTGTCGCCGTCCAGGATCTGCTTGCCCAGATGCGTGCCCGTACCGACGGAGCCCGCAGCCTTATGTACGAGACCGCCCGCTACGTAGACCTCTCGGCAAGTTCGAAACCTGCATCGCGAATTGCCGACATCCTCACCCCGCTCGTCAAGCTCAATGCCAGCGAGTTTGCCAACCGTTGCGCCTACGACTGCATCCAGGTGCACGGCGGCAGCGGATTCATGAAGGAATACGCCTGCGAACGTCTCTATCGCGACGCCCGCATCCTCAGCATCTACGAAGGCACCAGCCAGCTCCAAGTTGTCGCCGCCATGAAGGGTATCGCCAGCGGAGCCTACCTCAAACAGATTGAGAGCTACGACGCCAAAGCAGCCGAAGGCACCCTGACAGACGATATGGAACGCTGCCTCGAGACCCTGCGCAAAGCCACCGAGGAATACAAAAAATTCTACGAACTGGCAGCAGCCGAAGGCACCACCAGCGAACTTTTCGAACACCAGACCCGCGCCCTTACCGAGGTGTTGAGCAACATCATCATGGGCTACCTGCTGCTGCTCGACAGCCAGCGTGACGAGCGTTTCATGAAGAGTTGCAAATACTTCGTGAAGGAAGCCATCGGCGAGGTGAGCAAACACATTGCCGAACTCAGCTGCTAAAAAAACAGCTGCTGACGTCTGACAGCCATAAAAACAAAGAGCCGCCCGTAAGGACGGCTCTTGGTCATTCTGAGGTATCCAAGTCCAAAAATCAGGAAAGGGACAATACAGCAGCCTTCGTCAAGCCACCGCGATTGCCTACCACAAAGAGGCTGGGTTGCTCGGTAGCATGACAATAGTCTTCAAGATATAAGGGCTGATTCAAAGTGAAACGTTGACACCGGAAGGTGTCCCCTACCGACAGTTTGCTTTTCACGCTCGTTGTCACCTCCCATTCTCCAGCGCCTTTATGACGAATCTCGCAATGGCGACCGGGATTCCATTCAATGACAACTATTCCTCCAACAGGCACATCGGATGCTAAAAGCGTAGGAGCCGAAATACGATGGCTGCTCTGTGCAGAAGACACTTCGCAATAGTCCGAAACAAACGTCTGCCAGTCCGGGAACCCCACAAATCGCGAAAGTATGTCCAACGTGCTCTCTCTCACCGTCTGATAACCCTCCACATATCCCCAGATGCGCTCCAACGTACTAACGCTGATAGTCTGCTTCAGTCGTCCTTGTATGCATCCGGATAGAAATGCAAAATCGGTCGACGTGTTCACACGGTGGTCGACAGCCTGTTCAACAAGAACACGCAATATGCTAATATTCTGATTAATATCCGACATCTATAACAATATTTTATTCAACAAAAATACTAATATTCCTTATTTCTTTTCCATTTCTTTTCTTTTTACGAAATGACATCCGCGCTTTTTACGTATTTTTGCACTATGAGTACTATAGTCAACAACGATAGCTCTGGACGCATATCGCCCAACATTGCAGAACATTACACACTCGATACATCTTTCTCGCAATTTGAAGAGATTGCATCGCATGGCTATAATCGGATTGTGCGTGCTGTCCGTTACGGCAAGTATTTCGTCCTGAAAGGGCTCAAGCCCGACTATCGCGATGAAGAAGAGTATCGCTCCCTGCTGCACAAAGAGTTCGAAATCATGATTCAGGTGAGCCACCCCAACATTGTCCGAGTCTATTCGCTCGAAGAGGTCGATGGCATCGGACTCTGTATCGTAATGGAATATGTGGACGGCATGCCTCTTGACCAATGGCTGCGCGACGACCACCCGTCGGCCACTATGCGCCGACGTGCTATGCTGCAGTTGCTCGATGCCATGGCGCATTGGCACAAAGTACAGCTGGTGCACCGCGACCTCAAACCAAGCAACATCCTCATTACCCGCAACGGCAACAATGTCCGCGTCATCGACTTCGGTCTTTCCGACGGTGACCGCTACGCCGTGTTCAAAGAACCAGCCTATACGCTGAGCTATGCCTCGCCCGAACAGATGGAGGGAGGCGACCTCGACTGCCGCAGCGACATCTTTAGTTTCGGGCGGCTGCTGCGACTAACATTTCCCCACTGCTACCGCGCTGTTGCCGCACGATGCTGCCGTCACCGACGCGAGCAGCGCTACCATTCTGCCGAAGCTGTCCGCTCCGCACTGCTTCGGACGAAGGTTGTTCTCTGGACCGTACCCCTATTGGCTGTGCTGGCGGCCGTGCTGATGCTTTATACAATGAAGCATTACAACAGCGATGTGTTCTCCTATACTGTGAACAACGGACAAGTGCTTCAGATAAAGATTGTTGACTCAGAAGCCCGAATAGTTGGTGTAGACACGCTAAGCGGCTCGCTCGTATTGCCCGAGCGCGTGCGGCACGGCCTCTTCAACTATCCTCTCCGCGAAATAGGCGAACGGGCCTTCTTCCAGCAGAGCGGACTGACCAGGGTGATCTTCCCCTCCTCGCTACGACGCATCGGTGACGAAGCCTTTTCGGGTTGCTCCAATCTGAGCGACACCCTGCTGCTCACCGAAGGGCTTGAATACATGGGCGACCACGTTTTCGACAACTGCGAGCATATCAAGGCCTGCCGTGTCGAAAGCCGCCGACTGCACCTCAAGAAGGAGCCAGACAAGTACGGTCGCTTCGGCAACACGGTGTCGATGAAGGACGTTATCATCGCCAACACCGTCGACAGCCTATGCGAAAAACTTTTCGAATGGGCCTACTGGGGTGTTACGGACATCTGGATAGAGGAAGGATTGACGCATTTGGGTGAGGGGTCTCTCTCGGAACTATACAACCTGGAGCGCATACACTTCCCTTCAACGCTGCGGACGATAGACCAAAGCTGCTTCTATGGCTGCGGAATACACCGTCTCGTCATCCCCGACCAGATAGAGGAAATCGAGAACTACGGCATCGGGGTGTTGTTCAACTGCCGCTACGTGGAGTTCGGATTAGGACTGAAATATTTGGGTTCCGGCAACCTATACGGCTACCGCAACCTCGACACCATCGTTTTCCGCTCGCCGGAACCGCCGAAAGTGACCGCCACCACGTTCAGCTTCGTCCAAGAGAGCCCCAACCCCTTGGTGCTTGTCCCTGCCGAAGCTCTGGAACGCTACATGGCCGACACCAATTTCGCCAAACTGAATATCAAAGGATATTGAAAACCGAACATTGAAAAAACGCGTTTTTTTGCGTGGCACATCCCGTCGCACAGCGTCGGGATGTTTTGTTTTTTAGCATATTACAAAAAGATACAAATTAGAAACAAGCAACGAGTGTGAATATCTGTTAACTTTGCACATCGAAAAATTTGATTTCAGACACACTAAGGATACAACGTCGATGTAAGGAGTATCGTATGAAAAAAATGGAATTCTGATGTAACAATCCTCGATACTCAAATACAAGGTAAGTGCCATCCCTTTAAAGCATGGTACAATAGTTAAAAATTATGCTTATGAAACTACAAGAGTTTTATGACATGTATCAAGCACAAAGACATTCCTGTCTTTCGATTGATCAGTTCTCATCCCTGCTTGTTATGTACCCCGCAGGTCTGGTCGCTTTGGCCGATGGCACTTTCGACAAGTTGGAGAAACAAAACATTGTTGCTGCCATCAAGGGCGCAGCTGACGAGGACGAACTTGTCATGTGCGAGATGTACAAAGAGTTCTGCCACATGCTTTGCGCTGATGCAACACTTCGCTATGTTGCTCTCGAATGCATCAAAGAGGAAACCAATGGCAAAGGTGAACTCAAAAGCATTATAGCCGAGCTTATGACATCCACCGCAGAGGCTGCCGATGGCATTTCTGACAAAGAGAAAAAGGCCATCGATGATATGAAAAAATTGTTAAACCTTTAAAGAGCAAATAATATGAACAACAGATCTTCTCTTTACAATCAGTCTCCGCTCCCTCCTATTCTCGCTTTCGGCGACTATGAAAAATACGCCCACTCAAACGAGACCCCAGTGGTCGAATACTACGACTACAATTCGCAGATGACTATCCATCCCTTCTTTTGCGGCAGCGACAAGAAAGTGACCAAGTCGGCCGAAAACGTTGGCAGTTGGTTCTCTCCCAAGTACAAGAACGTCGTCGACGACGCCAAAGAAAAATAAATATGAACGCGTTGGAGACCTTCTTTCGGTCTCCAACGCTTTGTTTTATCATACACGACTCATTAATGCTTCTTATCATTACTAACGACACCGACGTCCACCCTAATCCTGTAATCGAAAACCTTAACAAGTCAGGACTGCCGCTTTTCAGGCTGAATACCGACAAACTGGTGTCCGACTACGACATTTCCTATTGGTTAGGCAACGACGGTGCCCATTTCGAGATACGCTACAAGCACTACCCCCATTCCATCAATAGCGAGCAGATAAGCTGTGTATGGGAGCGCCGCCCCATTGAACCGCTCACCACCTACGACGACATACCCTCCGAGCAGGTGAGGAAACTGCTACTCGATGAAGCTGACGGATTCGTACGCTTCTTTCGCTACGCATTGCCCGACGATCTGCTTTGGATAGGTCACCCCCTCTACGAACGCGCCGCAGGAAGCAAAATTCTACAGAAAAAAGTAGCACGGAAGGTCGGCTTCAACATACCTGATACCCTCTTTTCCAACCGGCTTTCCGACCTCTCGCTATTTGGTGATAGTGACGTTGCCGTAAAACCAATCTGGTCGTTCGATATCCCTGCCGGCGACGAAGGCAGTATTGTTTTCTACACACACAAACGGAAGCCCGACGACATACGTGCTTTGGGTGATGCCTCGTTCCGCAACAGTATCAATTTCATCGAAAAATACGTGGAGAAAAAATACGAGCTTCGCGTCACTGTGATCAAGGACGAATGCTTTACCGCACGAATCGACAGCCAGAATATGCAGCAGAACGAAGGGGCCGTGGATTGGCGACAAGGGTACGACCACGGCATCACGTTCGTCAAAGACACTCTGCCAAACGAATTGCAGCAAAAGTGCTTCGAATTTCTCAAGGAGATGAAACTCAACTTCGGATGCTTCGATTTCATTGTTGACACTCACGACAATTACATATTTTTGGAATGCAACACCAACGGACAGTGGATGTGGCTCGAGGAGGAAGCAGGACTTCCCATATCGCAGAAACTAAGCGACTTGTTTGCAAATGAAATCAGAAAGAAACAAGCCAATAAAGGCCAACGTTGAAAAGCTGGTGCTGTCGTACGGGGAACTGCACATACGTCTCTGCAACGACACCAATGTAATTACGGAAGCCATCTCCGACGAAGATGCGCGCAAGAGTTTCCCGCCAGACGGTAAACTTGTGTCGTCTGAATTAGACACCTTCTTCCTGATTCTGCTGGATCAAACCATCGTTGGTTTCTATCGCATCATCGACCTGTTTTTCGATGGCGAAATTGAATTACACGGCAGTTTTTTTAGGCATGACACGCTACTTAACCGTGCCTACTTTATGCTGACTGTACGATTCGTCGACAGCATAATGCGCCAATACGCCGACAAGACAATTTGTACCACCATTGCAAAAGACAACATTGCAGTCCGCAAATTCTTAGACTTTCTGGGGTTTGTCGCCAAAGAAGTCCCTGACGACAGCAGTCCATATATTCGCTATGTCAAAAAACGATCGCCAAACGATGACTGCAAAGCTTAAACAAACTTTTTGACTCATGACTTTCAAACAACAAATCAATCGCGTCTTCGACGACAACCTCCGCACACGGCAGTGGGAGAACAAAGTCGACTGGGCCATCATCGGCCTTATCATCATCAGCACCGTCGAGGTGTTCCTCTCCACCTTCGACAGCATCAGCCTTCGCTACGGCGCATGGCTGAAAGCTATCGACATTTTTACTACGGTTGTCTTCACCATCGAGGTGACGCTGCGCATCTGGTGCGCCGACCTGCTGGACACGAAATACAAGGGCTTTTGGGGCCGAGTGCGCTACTGCCTCTCCTTCTACGGACTCATCGACATCGTTTCTACCTACAGTTTCTATGTCGCCCTGCTCTTCCCCGTGCCATACTCGGCGCTGAAGGTGCTCCGCGTCTTCCGACTGCTCCGCGTGTTCCGCTACATGAAGTCGTTCCGACTGCTGGGCGACGCGTTTCGCTCCAAACGCCGCGAGCTCTGGATTTCGCTGCAGTTCCTCTGCATCGTGACACTCATCCTGTCGTTCCTGCTTTTCTTCGTCGAGCACCAGGCTCAACCGGAGGTCTACGACAACGGATGGCGTAGCGTGCTCTGGGCTTTTATGCAGTATATCGGCGACCCAGGCGGTTTCGCCGACACGCCACCCATCACCTTCTGGGGACGCCTGATTGCCGTGCTGGTGGGCGTGATGGGCATCGCCATCTTCGCTGTTCCGGCAGGTCTCATCGGCTCCGGATTCATCGAAACGATAGAGGAATCACGTAAACAAGAGGAACTGGCCGAGCGCCGCAACCTCCTCTACCAACGCTTCGATGCACAGCATTCCGGCAAGAAAATCCTCATCAGCGACGACCTCCACTCACGACCTGCTCCGGCGCGCTACCTCTCCACCGAATACCTGCGCTCCATCTGCATGCTCACCGACAACGAGATTCTCGAGACCGTGCGTTCCTCTTCCGACATGCGTCTACGCCCTATGAAGAGCGACGAAAACCTGCGGGTTTCCGACATGACGGTGGTCGAAAAGTTTCTCTCCAACACCACCTTCGGCTACAGCCGATGGAACCAAGAGGAACAAACCGTCCTCCTTTTCCCCTACAATGCTACGGAACACTCGCTCTCGCACATCGCCGCCACTTGCAGCGAAAACACGCCCTTCAACCTCATCTGCCGCGAACGACGTTTCTACGGCGTGGCTAACGAAACCGGTCAGACTTCCAGCCCCTTCTACGCCGACATGAATGTGCCCAGCGACCTGTTGACGCCGACCTCTGGAAAGTGCAACGAAACCGAGGCAGCAGGCAATGCCATCTTTGCCGACTACATCAAAACCCTGCAGCTAATCCATCGTGGTCAGCGGGTGATCTGCATCATGAGTGGGGCAAGTGGCAGAGCCGATATCGAAGTGCAGTGGGGCATGCCATCGGGCAGCGAAGGCTACCGGTTCGACGGTGCTCATGTGGCCGAGAGCGACCGCCAGTGGGTGGAGGACTTCTGCGAACGCATGCGCAGCAACGCCGCCGAAGTCACCGTTCACTCCGCTGCGCGCAAAGATTTCACCTTCAACTTCTCCTTCACCACTCACGCCAGCAAATGCTTCGGCCTCGACGACGCCCACATAGCTCGAGCCATCTTCAACCACACCGGAGCCTCCGTGGTGGCAATCTACCTCAACGTCAAAACCATTCTCAAGGCCTCCGACGAACGCTACTACGCCGCCATCAAGGTGCTGTTGGACTCTTTCCCGCAATAAACACCACCTAAACAAAAACAAATAGAGGCATCATAATCAAGTATGATGCCTCTATTTTCAATTGTTAAGTATTCTCAGTAGGGCTATTCGACTGCGAGGAGGCTGTCGAGCTCTTCGACCTGAAAATCGCGAGCGGCGATGGTGCCGTCGGGGGCAAAAAGAATCATGGCAGGGATAGCGTTGATGCCGTATGCCTTGGCGGATTCACCTTCGGGATCGCTAAGCACGGGCCACGTTATGCCAAGGTCGCCGATGGCTTTCTTCGTATCGTCGACTTCGTCGCTGAGCGCGATACCAATGACCGTGAGGTCTTTATGTCTCTTGACAGTACTCTGCAACTGTGGCATTGCCTGGCGGCATGGACCACACCATGAAGCCCAAAAATCAACCAGCACATAGGTCCCTTTGCCGATATAGTTGCCCAGCGACGACGGCTCACCGTCTATGCTGGCCAATGCGACATCTGTAAAGGGTTTGCCTGGCTGCATCTTACCCATGGCCTCCACTTGCTCGAAGAAGGGCTTGAGCATCGATATGGAACGTACTTCAGGAGGCACCTGACGGACGAGCGAGTCGACCAACGGAAAATCAAGATACATCGACATCGACGCAAGCATGTAGGAACCAACAAAATCGGACGAGTGCTCCGACCAGTGCTGCACAAAGAAGTCGCTGATTTTCGACGGATCCGGTTCGGTGACCATAATGTCGTAAATCTGATCCATCCAGTCGGATATGCCGTCGTTGAGCGGTGTGCCCGTTGCCATACGTTCGGCCGAATCAACCATGATGTTTCCAGGTTCAAGCACGAGCTGCCACATAACGGTTGGGTACTCGTCCAACGAGCCGGGATGGATAATGGCGAGCATGATGGAATCGGGGGCCGTACCTTTGAAACTGAAGGCGCCGCCCGATATTGTTGCTGAATCTATCACAAGGGGCTCTTCCTCTTCGATTGAATAGAGGTAGACCTTCGAGGCTGTGACCTGCGAAGGAACGGTACCGTTAATGGTGTAGGAGTTCTCTTTCTTGGTTCCACACGATGCCATCAATAGCATTGCGATGAACCCGACTGTAAGCAAATTAGTTCTTTTTACTTTCATATTCAATTCTATATATTTTTTAGCTCTAATATAACCCTATAACCCTCCAACCCTATAACCCTTCAACCCTTTATTTAAACGCATTCTCCGAGAGACCCTTGCCGGAGAGGGCGAGGTCGTCCATGTAGGATGGCACGGGGCGTCCGAGATACTTGTCGACGTACAGCTTGGCGAGATACTGGCCGAGCATGAAACCGTGGCCTCGCAAGCCTGTGAGCAAGCCAACCGACGGGTCGACGATGTAGCGCGGCTCGGTGTAGCGTCCTGCCCATACTGCATGGAAACCGACTTCGCGCAGGTTCGGAATCCACTCGGCAAATACCTCTGAGACAATCTCAAGGAACTCTTTGGAGTTGTACTTGATGTTCTGGCGTGTCTCGTAGGCATCGGTGTCGGGCGAGGCGCAGCCGATAATCTGTCCGGTATGGAGGAACTGTTGGCCGTAGACGGCCGAGAAGCCCTTATAATGACGGCGGTCGATAATCATGTCGAGCGAGTCGCCTTTGACTCCCAGATTGGGCAAACGGCGTGTGATGAAGGCTTGGTGCTTGACGGGATAGAGACCCGTGTCGATGCCGAGCATATCGGTGAAGCGCTCTGCACCCCAGCCCATCGAGTTGACGAAATGGTCGGCGAGGTATTCAACATAACGCCCTTCGTGAGTACGGACAAGTGCGAGGAAGCGGTCACCTTGGCGGGCGACACTCAGCAGCTCGCAGTCCTCATAGACACGGCCGCCGAGCGAAATACCGATTCCACGTATATAGTCGATGACGCGGCCCGGCGTGGCCTGCCAGCAATCGCGCGTAATGAGTGCGTGGCTGTAGGTGTTGCGCGTATCGTCCCAATAGGGTGATATCTCCTTCTTGAAATCTTTGCGGTCGACCATATAGGCATCGCTCCATGCACGCGAAGCGTCGAGGGCACGGTATGTGGCATCGTCGTGGACAAGGTTGACGTAACGTGTAGGTTTATAGTTGATGTTGTGGACTTTCTGAATAGACTTGAATATCTCGTGGCTATGGGTGGCAATGTCGGCAATGTCGGGGTTCGAGAAGGCCGGACGGCCACCTCCGATATTGCGCCACGAGGCTCCACGGCTCCAGTTGATGAGAACGGGTTTCAACCCGGCTTCCGAAAAATAGCGGAACAGTCCGCTGCCGGCAATACCGCCACCAGCTATCAGCACGCGCACCTCCTCGCGTTCCACGTTATTGCTCTTCGGGAATACGAAGCATTCCTTCGTTCCTTCGGTATAGACGTCGCCAAGGGTTACGGGTGCCGAAAGGGGCGCACGGGGCGTGGCGTCGCCGACGACTTCGATGCCATGGGCACGGAGAATTTGGCGGGCACGCGGTATGCAGCGTTTGCCACGGCAGGGGCCCATGCCCATGCGGGTGATGTGCTTCAGCTCGTCGACCGATATATATTTGCGGTCACCAACCACCTCGAGGAGGCTCTCGAGGCTGACGTCTTCGCAGTGGCAGACATAAGTGCGGCTTTCGACAGTCGAAGTCTGAGGCTTCAGTGCCAACGGCTCAGGATAGCGGTCTTTGGCAATGAAACCCTTGACATCGGTAACCAAATCAACATCCAACCTGTCAACGTGTACTCGCGCCACATTGGTCTTGTTGGGCTTGGCGAGGATCTTCTCTATCACACCCTCACCTATCTTGGCGCCGTTATTGTCGACCAGATACACTTCGGTTCCCTCTTCTATGTCGTATTCTATCGGCAGGAAACAGACTCCCTTTTGGGTGTCATAGCCGAAGATGGCAAGACCCGGACACTGGTTGACGCACTGCATGCATCCGATGCACTTGTCGTAGTCGACCACCGGCGTGGACGATGTGGAGGCCTTCGTGATGGCTCCCTGCGGACAGGAAAACGAGCACGGATTGCAGGCAAAACCATAGAGGCAGTCAAGTTGGACAAAGGGTTTGATTTTCTGCCGTTCTGGGGTCGGGAGATTAGGCTTCTCGAGTATTCGGACGGGATGCTGTTGGGAGTCGATGTACTGGCGTGAGATGTCGAGATATTCGTCATAGTCGAACCTTACACCCATGTTCTGTGCCACTTCGTATGCAGCCTGACGGCCACGCAGCACAGCGCTGGTACCCTCGCCTATGCGGACAGCATCGCCGGCGGCGTAGGTGTAGAGCCCGAAAACATCGCGACCCTTGACAAGGAGCTGGTTGTCGGGCACCAATCCTGTGCAGATATTGATAATATCAATGTTGTCGATAATCTGTTCGGTTCCGGGCACAGGCTTGAAGTTCTCGCATTTGGCGATTACCGCTCCCGTTATGGCCGTGCGGTCAGCATTCGGAATTGCGCGGACAAGGGTGTAGCCTGTCATAATGGGAATACCCAGACGGCGCACACGGTTGGCCTGCACAGGGAATCCGCCTTCGCGGGGCATAGCCTCGATGATGGCTCGGATATTGGCACCGGCCTGCATGCCCTGATAGGATGTCAGATATCCTATGTTGCCAGCTCCGACAGTGAGGACATTGCGGCCCAGCAACGTATGCTCCTGATTCATCATCTTCTGGAAGACGGCAGCAGTATACACTCCTGGCACATCGTCGTTCTCGAACGTCGGCATGAACGGCACCGCACCCGTGGCAACGACAAGGTGGTCGGCATCGATATAGGCAACCTCTTGTGTCTCCGTGTTTTTGACAGCTATTCGACGACCCTCGAGGAGGTCCCATACCGTCGAGTTGAGCAGGATGCCGTCGTGGTTGTCGCCGGCAAGTGTACGTGCGATATCAAAACCACGCATACCACCGAAATGCTTCTCCTTTTCAAAGAAGAAGAACTGGTGCGTCTGCATGTTGAACTGCCCACCGATGCGGCCATTGTTGTCAATCACTATGTTGTCTATACCGAAGGCATTCAGCTGCTCTCGGCACGCAAGGCCCGCAGGACCCGCTCCGATTATCGCCACCTTCGTCTTGTATATCTTTACTTCGCGGGCTTGGGGATTTGCAGCCCCCGGAAAGAAATCCTTCGAGAGTTCGCATACCTCCCGCACATTGTCGACCGGCGTAATGCAGATGCGGCGTATACGTCCGTCGACAAGCATCTCGCATGCTCCGCATTTTCCTATGCCGCATTCAAGACTGCGCGGTTTCCCGTCGATGCTATGGCTGTGCACCGGAAAACCAGCCTGATGAAGCGCCGCAGCTATGGTGTATCCTCTACGGCCTAAAACCTTCTGTCCGTTGTAGAGAAATTCGACCGCCTCACTCTGAGGAATGTCGAGAATTGGGTGTTTTTCGATTTTGTACATTGAATATTGTGCTATGGATTAATAATTTGCAGATGATTTGTTTCATTCAAATCGAAAAACAAAAGTAGTAATTCTTGCAGAAAACTGCAAGAATTACTACGTTTTTTTTGTTGGAGCAAGACTGGCGGCTATTTCAGGGTTGCTATGATAGCATCGAGACTCGAGATAAAATCGTAGAGTTTTTCGGGTGTGAAAGATTCTGTCTTCAAATCTGCACTGATGCATGTTGGTACGTTTTTGGCCCTGTGTTCCATACGTCGCCCCTTGTCGCTAAGCGAAACAATCATCTGTCTGCCGTCCGATGCCCCCCTCGAGCGCACCACAAGCCCCTCCTTCTCCATACGTTGCAACAGCGGCGTCACCGTATTCGTCTCCAGCATCAGCCGCCGCGCAATATCGTTAACCGGCATACCGTCCGACTCCCACAGCACCAGCATCACAAGATACTGAGGATACGTAAGCCCCAGCGGGTCCAAATACTTGCGATACGCCTGCGTGACAAGCCGCGATGCCGAATACAGCCTGAAACAAAGCTGGTTGTCCAACCTTAGTCCTTTGTACATCGTCCTTCTATACCAATAAGCAATTAGTCAATTCCATTCACCATTCACTATTCACCATTCACTAATCACTAATCACTATCCAATAAACCTTTCTATCTCCGAAGCAAAATCCTCTGGTTCAGCAGTCGGGGGAAAACGCAGAATAGTGCTGCCGTCGCGACTGATGAGGAATTTTGTGAAATTCCAGAGGATGTCGCTATCCTTCTTGTACGACTTGCTTATCTTTTTCAGCATCGCGTGTGTTGCCTTTGCTTTCAAGCCTTTGTATTCCTCGGTCGGAGCCTGTGCCTTGAGGAAAGTGAATACAGGGTGCTCATCGTCACCATTGACGTCGGTTTTCTTCATAATCTGGAACGTGACGCCGTAGTTGACGCGGCAGAAGGACTCGATTTCGCCGTCGCTGCCCGGATCCTGTTCCGCAAACTGGTTGCACGGGAATCCGATGATGACCAAACCCTGGTCACGATATTTCTCGTTCAGTTTTTCCAGTCCGTCGAACTGTGGCGTAAAACCGCATTTCGATGCAGTGTTGACAATGAGGAGCACTTTGCCCTTGAATTCGTTGAAGTCAATTTCCTTGCCGTTGCTGGCAATAGCCTTAAAATCATATATCGTATTCATTGTTCGATGGTTTTTAATTGTTTATACGTTCTGAACAGTGAAGGGTTGAACGTTTTCGTTAAGCCGAATGCAGACAAGCTTGCTTGTATGCTGAGCGAGAAAACGACTAATGAAATAGAACGTTTTCGTTAAGCCAAGTGACCAAAGAGAGCTTGCTCACTTTGGCATGGCGAGAAAACGGGGGATGTTAATCCGAAGAGCAGACCCTGCATTTTGTGTACAAACGAGCTACCTGTAAGCTCATTGATGATCATTTGCGATGCTTGTAAAGACGCTTTAAAATCCATATTTATAATCTTTTATATTAATAATCATTTATATCGTTCACGATACAAAAGTACACAATGTTTTTTGATATGAGATTTAAAAAAGAATAATTATGATTATTTAACATTGTATCGCAAACGATACAAATTTAAAAAAAGAGAACCAATCAGATAATGAATGAAGAAATCGTCAAAAAACAAAGTAAAGGAGACCTCTAATAATTCATTATTTTGAACACGAATTCTGCGAATTTTACGAATATAATTTTCAAAAAAACACGAAATACAGAGGACGCCCAAAATAATTCTCCTGCTCGCAGGCGCGAGCGAAATCTTGACTACGTCAACGTTGCATCACTTCGTTAAAGCAAACCCGTTTGCTCTACTCTAAGTTTCCGCAACTTCGTAAATCTTGTAAATTTATACCGCCTGTGGCGAAAATGCCGACGCCGTTATAGTTTTACCTTATTTTATCGTCACTTAAAGGTCTGAAAGAGGGGAAATATAATCTAACGTCTACGGATGAATGTATATTTTCGGAGCGAGCTAAACGAAGGCTTATAATACAATGTCATAGTATTATAGGAGTCACCGAAGCTGATATCAAGGTCGTAAGCCTCCGTATCTGTAATCTCGTCCGAGGCGTCGTATTCGGTTCGCCAGATATGAAGCACCGAATCGGACGAAATGCTGTACTCCCACTCCACATCGGACGTGAAAGGTTTATAGATGCGTGAACCATTGTCGACTTCGATAAAGTCGTCACTGACGTGAAGGAAAAGCGAGCCATCTTTAGCATTAGCAACACTTGCCCAAGTACCTATGAACATAGTGTTGTCGATGGTGTCCTCGTCGCAAGAGGAGAAGAGCATTATGAAAGGGAGCAAAAGGAGAAGAAAAAAGCGTTTCATGGATTGTGTCGTTTTATTTGTTTCTCTCAATAAACGAACAAGCATGACATTTTATTACACTTGTAAAAAAAATCATATCAATCATCATGTAACGGAACCACTATCACAATTCACTTGGCCACTGCCTGACAATGCGACCGGATTTGTCTATGTAACCCTCGAAGCCGTCCCACCTTACACGGGCCAGTCCGTGCCAGAAATGGAATGCCTGGCTGAATTTAGGCTCGATGGCAAAATGACCAATGTGGTCGATATATCCAAATTGGGGATTGTCGTAGTCGCCAGTATTGACGCAAGCCAGACCCTCACTGAAAAGATAGGCTTTGTAGAACTGCAGCGGGATAACCTCCCTGCCGGAACGGTCGATGTAGCCATACTTGCCGTCCTTGCTGACGCAGGCCAGCCCCTCGCTGAAGTCGCCAGCTACGTCATATTGAGGTTCAACAACATATTGGCGGTTGAGGTTCACATATCCCCACTTTCGCCCTGACTGGACAGCCGCAAGACCTTCGCTGGGCATTGAGGCGGACTCAAAGATTGCCGGCACCACCTCGTTGCCCTGCGGGTCTATGATACCTCGTTTGCCGACATCCTGTGGGCGTTTGTATGCCTGCAGATGCAGGTAGGCGGAGGTTTTAACGTGGGCATAGCCTTTTTCGTCGAAGTTGAAGGCATAACCATATTTAGGCTGGACAACGTATCGACCAGTAGTGTCGATGAAACCGTAACGTGCAGAGGTATCGGTGCCGATGCGAACCAGCGCCAGGCCATGACAGAAGTATCCTGCACCGTCGTATTTCGGCGGGATGACCATACGTCCTGTGCGATCGATGAAACCCTCCTTGCCTGACTTGTCTCTGACAGAGGCGAGTCCCTGTCCGAAGCGGCTGCCTTCGGGATATTGGGCATCGATGACCATCCGGCCGGTGCGGTCGATGAAGCCCCAGCGGGGATTTTCGTAGTCGCCAACGTTGACCGATGCCAAGCCGTCATGAAAGTCGTGAGCCATACCGAACTGCGGCTTGCGGACTATGCGACCCTGCCAGTCGACAAAACCGTAGATCGAGTTGTCCCAGTCTTCGTCGGTGTTGTTCCATACTAGAACCATACTATCTTGATAGTCGGCAACACCGTCGAACTGAGGCTGGACGACGATGTTGCCCTTCGTGTCGATGAAGCCCCATTTGTTGCCTATCTCCACCCCCGCCCTACCCTGCTCGAAGCCGCGGGTGGCGTCGAAGCGCGGTGCGATGACGGTGCGTCCGGTACTGTCCATAAAGCCCACCTTCCCGTTTTCGTAGAAATCGAAAAGATAGGGTGAGTTTTGACCATAAGCCGAAAACTTTATTGTTGTCAGCAGGACAAAGAAAAGAATCAAATGTTGGATTTTCATTGGTTATTCGGTGAGTGAAAGGGTTGAAGGGTTTGAGGGGTATGAGGGGGTTAATGGGGTTAATGGGTTTAATGGGTTTAATGGGGTTGATGGGTTGATATGTTTTTTGTTCTCTGTTCTCCGTTCTCCGTTCTCCGTTCTCCGTTCTCCGTTCTCCGTTCTAACTTCTCACTTCTCACTTCTCACTTCTCCGTTCTCTTGTCCCACAGTAGGGCTTTGCCGTAGAGGTCTTGATAGGCAAGGCTTTCGTCGTCGACATAGGTGACAACATAGCGTTTAGGAAGGTATCCACCAAGTTCGAGACTGCAGACCAGAGTCAAGAGGTTGCTGTCAAGGGACCAGTGGAACCGCTGCGCCTCGTCGCGACTGACATCTTCTGAAGTGTCCCACATAAGTCCCGTACCGTCCGAAAGATAGACCTCGTGTTCTGTACCGCATATCCATTCGCCAACAAGCAACGCGGGTGCATAGATTTCCTTCTGCTTTCGAGTGAATATGCGCAGGTTGGTGATTTCGGCACTGTCTTCTTCATGTATAAACGTATAACTGTATGGATTATTGTATCGGAGCGTATCGTGGTCAACGGTTGGAACGGCGACAAGGGTGTCACCAGCAGCAACATATTCCTTCATGCTGTCCTTGATTGCCATTGATACTCCTTCGGTCTTAGTTCCACGCTTGCACCCGATAACGAAAACGAGGACAATAACAAACACGACGAGGGAACGGCACCTTGATATTGTTATCGTTTTATGCCTGACATATAAATTTGCTTGCCGCATATTATTTTTTCAGCCTAATCAATTTAGCCTCGGCGTTTTCGCAGAAATCCATAATCATTCCTACTTTGGCGCCGATGTAGGTGGGATCGCAGACCGTGTAGCGACGGCCGTCAAGGGTGTAATAAGCCCCATCGACATCCTCGTCGAAAGCCACTGCCGCACCGAGGTGGCCGGGCCAATGGACCAGCACCACGTCGAGTCCGACAAGGTCGCGGACGATGATGCTGAAGAGGATGGCGCGGTCTTCGCAGTCGTTCTTTGGGTAGTAGAAATTTTCGTCGCCAAAGAAAGGTCGCTCGTATCCGAACTGCACATCGTCTTGTGCATACTCGAAGCAATGCTGCAAGAAGTCAAGTATCATAAAAACCGCCTTTTGCTGACTTTTACCTTCTATCTGGCTGCGGATCATCGGGTAAAGGTCGGCTTCAACTTCGTCGCTCAGGCCTGCATTGGCATAGTGTTCCCACATTCCCAGCATCAGCGGGAATTCGTTGAGATAATCGATAAGGCTCTGATTGACGCCAACGTCGGCCTTCATTGTTCCGAAGCGTTCGCCTTTGAAGGTTTTCTTGGACAGCTGTTTGCCTTTGAGTTTTGGCAGCGATGTGAGGCTTACGTTGGCCACCTGTTCGCGCGGGAACCCGACGTTGAAGATGTCGATAGTGTTGGCTTTCGTCTTCGATGTCAAATAGAAACGCTGGTCGCCGATGAAGGTGCAGGGGTAGCCGAAGAGACGCTGGTTGAAAGCAACGAGGAGGAGGAAGCGTCCATCGACTTTGGCGATGCGGCTGCTGTAGCCCGACTGGGTGAGCAGGTAGTGCTGCAAGATAACCGACTCGTTGCTCCCCTTGCCCAGCAGCTTTTCGGTTGCTGCCTGTAGCAGCTTGATATAGCCCCAGTCACCAAGCTGCATTTCGTCGCGCTGTGCAAGACAGCCCTGCAGTAGGGCGTCGTATTTCTCTTGCGAAAGGGTTTTCCAGGCCGCTGCGGCACCTTTCTCGTCGACCGACGAAAGCTTGAAGGCCAGCCCGTCGGTGGCTGTATGCACCTTGCAATCCGTTCCATAGACGGCAAAGCTCATTGTAGGCGCTGTAGGTTCCGGTTCGCGCACTGGCGGTGTGGGCAGCGCGGGCGGTGCCGGGGGTGGCGGGACGACCACTTCGGGTTTGGGCAGCGGTTTGGTTTGGGGTTTGGCATCCTCGGCCGGTGGTGCCTGCGGCTTGGGTGGCTCGGGTTCCTTGGGTTTCTCTTCGGCAGGCTGGACGTTCACTTTGGTCCAGGCGCGTTCCATAAAGGCTGCGTATTCGGCGTTGGCCCGCTTGCGAAACGCCGCGTATTCCTCTTCGGCACGACGACGTGCGTCGTTGTAGTTCTGCCGAGCCTGGTTACGCTGCTGGTTATAGCGTTCGCGCATTGCCTGTCGCTGCCGCTGGTATGCGTCGGGGTCCACTTGGGCGCAGAGCGATGTCGCTGTGAGGAGAAGGGAAAGGAGTAGGACAATATGTTTCATGGTGTATTGTGAATGTGTGATAAGTGACCTGTGATACGAGTGCGTACGTGTCATTGGTTACTGTTCAGAATTTACTTATTTGACTTGAGCGTCGTTTTCCCATTTGCCGTAATGGTATGTGCCGTCGTAGAACATCTGGCATCCGAAACCATTGCGTGAACCGTTGTTGAAGTTGCCCACCCAGCTGCTGCCATTAGCCCAGAGGTAGAGCCCGACACCAGAGCGGACGCCATCCTTGTATTCGCCAAGGTAGATGTCGCCGTTGTCGTGTACATAGACACCGAAGGATTTGTTGCTATAGGTACTAAGTGTGTATTCGGAAGAAGGATAAAGGTCGACGGGTTTGCCGTCTCGGAATTCGCCTTTATAAATGATTTTACCGTATTTGTTGTAGACGACACCGTATTTGCCGTGTTTGACGCCTTTTTTGAAATTGCCTACGTAGGCGAAACCGTCAGGACAGTTGGAGATGATATTTTCGTCAGACTGTACGACGAACATACCGAGGCCCGTGAATTCATAGTCTGTGAACTGTCCTGCATAGAAGCTTCCATCGCCGAACAGGTAGAGTCCGATACCTCCATCGGCGTCGCGGTATCCCATTGCACGGTCGCCATCGTTCCATTTTTTGGGAGCATTGGTGGTCGCTTTGCGGAGCAGCTGAATCCAAGGAAAGTCGGCCAAGTCTGGCTGAGACTGCGATTTGTTGGCGGCAGTTGAGAATTCGATGTCGTTAGAGACCTTTTTGCCATTCTTCCACGTGCCTGTGAAATAACTTCCGTTGTAGTTCATCATAATGCCGGGACCGTTCTGCTCGCCATCTTTCCAAAATCCCCACCAGGCATCGCCGTCGCTCCATATATAAAGTCCACATCCATCGAGGACGCCTTCAATCGTTTCGCCAATATAATAGTCGCCGTTGCCCATATCGAAAGCGCTGCAGGATATCACAGTCCTTGCATAGCTGTCGGGATATTTTCCTGTAGGCTTGTCGTTGCTGAACTTGCCGCTATAAATCAGGTTGCCATCGCGGTCATAGACCAGCCCCTCGCCCTCCTTGATGCCGTTTTTGTATTTGCCCACATAGATCCAACTGTCGGGGCAGTTTGCCAGTTCATAACCTTCGGCGGCGACGTACATTCCGATGGTTGTGGTTTGAGAACTGTATCCATATCCGCCACAATAGAGGTTGCCTGCAGGGTCGTACTGTAGCACGAAGCCCGGTTTGTCGGTATCGCCTATATGCCGTCCGCCATCGCCCAACAACGCAGTGACGTTTACGAGCACCTTGCTCAGCAACTGCCCAATGATGCCGCCGTTGCTGCTGGTGCCGCCACTACTGCCACCATAGTTTCCACCGCCAGAATAGGAAGTGCCGAACAGTTGCGAGCCCAGTTTGGCGCAGGCATTCTTGATGTCGGTGGCCGATGTGGTGCACAGTTCCTCGTATGCGGCGCCAAACTCTCCACTTTCAACATCAAGCATCTTGACGATGATATAGAAATCTTTTCCGTCGGCCATAGCTTCAGGCACAATAATATATTGCACCCCAGCCATTTCGCCCAAGCGTTTGATGTCATTGTCGCTGACAGCACCCGAACGCTGGAAATTGTGTTCCCTGATGATAGCATCGAACGAGGCGCGGTCGAAACCTGTATAGCCTGGCGCGTTGGCGACGGCGGCTTCCATACCGCCACGCACCATCACTCGCTGCATCGCCGAAATGCTGTTGTCGCTGCATTTGGTATCCCATACAGCGACCTTTTTGTTTTGTGCCATAGCAGTGACTGTCAGCATCAGCAAAAAGAGAAATGTGAGTCTTTGTTTCATTGGAAGGTTATGAAGTTGTTGATTATGTATTGTTAATTATTTTTCTTTTGGTATTATTTCGTATTCGCCATTGGATTTGAATCTGATAGCATCCGCCATCCCGTTGAGGCTGTCATAATACCACATCGCGAACAATGCACTGTTGTCGTCATATATGACTATGCCTTCGGATTTGTATAATTTGTTTTGATAACTATTGTATACTCCTATATATTTATCACCACCTGTACTTGTGACTGCGAAGGTGTATGATGAACCTGATTTGACTAAATGTGGTGAGGGATAGGGGTATGCTGGCGCGTCGTAGCTGCCCTGGAATGCTCCGCTATAAACCATTTTGCCGGAATGGTCATAGACTTTTGCGTGCTTATCGTGTTTGATGCCGTTCTTAAATTGGCCGACATAGACCCACCCGTTGTCGCAATTGGTTATGTCGGCATAATCACTCATCACGAGCATCCCATCGGTCCATTGGCCTTTTTTGATATGTCCGACATACATCCAATCAAAAAATATACTGTTGCTTGAAATCTGCAGACAAAGTCCATTGATGGTGTCGCCAATACGTATGCTTCCGTCAGGCAATATCTGTTTAGACTTGGCGTTGGCAACAAGGTCGCATACTCGTTGCGACCAGTGTATGCTCTCTTTTTCTTTTCTTATACGTTCTTTTTCCTCTTCCTGACGCTTCTTTTCAGCCTCTTCGAGTGTCATTTCATACTGCCCGTCTTTCCATATGCCATAGGTGTAGCTGCCGAGGTAGTCCATCTGTATACCCATACCGTTCTGCTTGCCACCCTCCCAGAAGCCGAACCAGGCGTTGCCGTCAGGCCACAGATAGAGACCCATTCCTTCGCTGTTGCCGTTTATCATCTCGCCCGAGTATATACTCCCGTCAGGCATCATCAGTATCTTGAACGACAATGCAGACAGGTCGGGATAGCTGCCCGGATAGGTGCCGGTAGGTGCATCGTTCTCGAAATTGCCGAAATATACGAGCTGACCGTTTCGGTTGTATACGAAACCTTCTCCATCCTTTAAGCCATTCCTGTATTTTCCGGCATAGACCCATCCGCCTGGACAGTTGGAGATTTCATAGCCGTCGGCAGCGAAGAACATTCCTACCGTCGCGTCATTGGCAGAATATCCGTAGCCACCGCAATAGAGGCTACCGTCGGCCATATACTGGAGAACAAGGCCGGGCTCGTCGGTGTTGCCGATGTGTTTGCCGCCTCCGTCGGTAGTCGCTGTCACGTTCTCAGTCGCTTTGGCAAGGGCGTTCCTCCACGACCAAATGATATCGCTGGTGACACTGGAAGCTCCAAAAAGCTTTTCGCCCAACTTTGCACAGGCTTTCTTGATATCCGATGCCGAGGAGGTGCAAAGTTCTTCATAGGCGGCACCGAATTCACCGCTTTCGACATCGAGCATCTTGACGATTATATAGAAGTCATTGCCGTCAGCCATAGCTTCTGGCACAATGACATACTGCACTCCGGCCATTTCGCCCAATCGCTTGATTTCGCTCTCGCTGACCGCACCGGAGCGCTGGAAGTTATGTTCCTTTACAATCTCGTCGAAAGCTGCACGGTCGTATCCCGTAAAGCCTGGCGCATTGGCAACAGCAGTTTCCATACCACCGCGGACCATTACGCTCTGAAACTTTGTAATGCTGCCATCGCTACATTTGGTTTCCCATATTGCGACTTTCAGCGTCTGAGCATTCAGCGAATATATGGCTGACAGAAACAGAAGAAAAGATAAGAACTGCTTCATAGACAAAGAGATATGTTAGGCCATTCAGTTGACCTCTTTTGCAGCGTCTATGATGGTCTTGTTGGCCTCGTTGAAATCTTTGAGGTCGCTTCCGCTGAGTCCTTCGGGCTTCGCATTGGCGGCACCATCGAGAATCTTCACGTAGCGGTCGCCGCGAATGCCTACTTTGGAAATGACTCTATACATCCCCTTCTCATTGTCGTACGTGATTTCGGTATCTCCCATTGGCTCGCAGGCATTCTGGATGCTCATACTCATTTGTTCCCAATGGGACTTGAGCGCTTGCTCCACTTTGCCGTTGACGACAATCGAACCTCGTTCAGCCTGCGAAGTGACGATATTTTCGATTGCACGCGATATGGTTGCATAGGCTTCCATCTGAGCCATTTCGATAGCTGTAGCTTCATTGTCGGCTTCTGCCAATCCGGCAAACCAACGGAATGGACGCTTCTTCATTGACATACCGTCGTCGCTTAGTGTCTCTACCATCTCTACACCTTGCATCTTGACTTTCTTGGCTGTTGTTGTCTTTTGAGCCTCGGCAGTCATATAGGAGACCATAAGCACTGCTGCCAATACTATTACTCTTGTCTTCATAGATTGTAAATTGTTAATTTTATTTATGTTATAATTCTGAATGATTTTTTGGCTTCTATTTTTTCCTCTCTCTCATTTCGGTCAATTCTCGATGTTCTCCTTCAGCATCTTGGCAACCTCTTTTGCGATGCGCTTGTAGCCGTCACGGGCAGCTTCATTGTAGCTTAGGGTATGGGAACCTTTGATTGATATCTCGTCCTCAAAGATACGTTGGCTTGTTGCGTTCTTCTCGATGCTGACCATGGCATCGATATATGAGAAATAAGCACCTTGGAACTCATTGTATTTTCTGGCCGATGCTTTGATGCGGATCACGTAGTCCGCTTTGACCGCATCGTCCACAAAATTACAACCTGAGGCCGACAACGCGCCCTTCACTTCATTGCCGAGCTTTACAAAACGGCTGCCGAACAGGTCGGCATCGCAAACTACACAATACGTAGTGCCGTATTCCAGTTCTGAAAGTTTCTGCTTTATTTTTTGCTCGTTGGTATTAACCTGCCGCAGGTAATACTCAATACGTGACTTGTCGAGACCAAACACATTGAGCCAGAAGAATGATTTGCCAGCATCGTCGAACAGCAACACCGCGTCCTCTAATTCTTTCTTGGCTTTCGACTTGAAACCGCCGCTGATGTAGTTTTCAGCTATACCGATAACTTTGTCGGTATTGCTGACAAGCATTTTCACTTCGTTTTCATAGAATGCACTTGCATCCTCTTTGTTTATGAACACTATGACATAATATTTGCCGTTCTCGTCACTATAATGGCTCTTAGTCTCGGCGAGACTCATATCAACACTGGTTGAAAAACTTTTGGTCGATGAGTAAAGCACACTCGATTTGCCATTGACGGCGTACTTTTCCATCTCACTGACTTCGTTGACTTTTACTTGAATCTGCCTGGCCAGATTGGAACGGGCAAGATCGAGTGCTGTTTGCCTGTCGCTTGCACTCTCAATGTCATAATAATAATTGTCGTTGATGTATTTCTTCCACTCCACCGGATGGTTTTGTGCAGCAGAAATCAGAGCAGCAAAAGCGAAGATGAAAAAAATTAAAGATTGTTTCATAAGTATTTGGCTTATTCCTTGTCTATTTCCACGTAACCTTTTCGACGCTGTCAAATTCACCTCCTGCGACGTTGTCGTATGCTCCTTTTTCCATTCATTCACTCTCAACAAAAAATGTAATTCTATAATATTTGCAAAAATACATACAATCGCTCACGACAATCTTTCAATGCGTAAATACATTTTTCCAATACGTAAAAAAACACCGCCAAAATGTTGTAAAAACATGTATATCAAGTTTTGTTAGTAATTTTGCAAATTATGGAAAAACACTATTTTTACGCTCTACTTCTGTGCTTCTTTTCTGGCATAACTTTATGCCAACTTATCGTATACTTCATTGTGATAGTTTTGAAGTACAACAAGTACCAGTTTCAGAGGGTCTTTGCCGCGACACTCCTGATGTTGGCGGTAGGATTTCTCGACAACTTCATTATGTTGGCGTGCCGTAATATCTCTAATGCCGAATATATCAACACATTACTTTTGCTGTACGACTATCTGGTTATTGGTTGCTTTATGATTTTTGCAATAACACTCGTCCACCCTAATCGGTACAAAACAAAACAGTTGCTACTGATAGAACTTCCATATCTGACGGCATTTATCCTATATGCCACAACACCTATTCCTGCAATCTACCCTGCAGTCCAAATCTATACAATAGCAACATCCACAATATTGGCCATTTGGCTATTGCTCTCGATAAAAAAACACAATAGGATGCTCACCGGCAACTCAACGGGGGGGAGTACTTTTGAGTACCCAAACTTGCGTTGGAGCGCCACACTCGTAGTTCTGATGTATGCTGTCCAGCTGATTTGGGCTATAGAAAGCCTATCGCAGAAAGATTGGTTCACAAGTAGCAATTATGAAAGAAACCTGGTTTTCGACACGATATGGTGTCTAATAACAATAATATATATATACATTATATATAAGAGAATCATTCAGCAACAAGTCACCAGTTTTCAAACACAGGAAAAATCTGAGCAAGAAAACACGGAGCGATTATCGCAATCGTCCGACTTGTATTACAAAATACTGACAAACACAGATATCGACAAAAATATTCGTGAGAATAAATACTACCTTGACGAAATACTAACCTTGCAGAAGTTGGCTACACTTTTGGGAACCAACCGACAATACCTTAGCAATTACATTAACCGTGAGAAGCAGAAGACCTTCTATGAGTACATAAACGAATTCAGACTCGAAGAGGCTAAAAGTCTTCTCGACGGTTACGATGTTAAACATCCTTATTCGATGGAAGAAATATCGTCGCTCGCAGGCTTCAATTCCTACTCAACATTCCTACGTTCGTTTGTCAAAAAATACGGCATTTCTCCATCTAAATACTTGAAAAACAAAAACTCTTCAGCCTAAGTTACCAACTCAGCATCAGCATTGTGCAATAGGACGAAATTCAATGTAATAGCTTTGCAGATATTCATATCATGTCATCTGAATCGTAATGGCATTTGCCGACGTACTCAAACCAATCGCCGTTCCACTGGTATTTAAGGCCGTAGCCTGTGGGCCAGTCGTTCTCGTTGATCTCGGCTATCACGACCACAGGTGCATAGTCTTCGTCCTCTTCAAAGTTCTCCATGCAAATCAGACTTACGTAGCTGTAATCGAGCGGCAGGTAACGTTGTCCTCCACATTCCACCTCGATCACATCATACTGCTTGGTTTTTGTATGGAACAGACTCTCCTTAACCAATCTGCCGTTTTCGATTGAAAAAACATTGACATATTCCAATTTGGTAGTTCCCTGATGCATAGACATGATGTTTGTCTTCAGAAGATAGTACGTCTTCCCTGTCCGGCTTGTGATTTTGAACAGATTATCCATTCTGCCCATACACTCGTTCAAAAACGTTGTATCAAGTCTATATTTCCCGTCAGTCCCCTTTATTTGGACAATATTATAGCCCAAAGCTGAATGGATTGACTCCCAAGGGATTGAATACACCCTGATATCCCCACATTCTTTCCACAGTAAAGCCCTATCATTATCATCGCAAGCATAATAATGGTACACGATACTATCGCTCTTGGAGAGGAACTCAGGGTGAGAACTCAAGTAATTATATACCGCGTCGAAACGATTGAAGACATCAGTATTATGGAGAATGCTGTCGATGGGATTGTCGACATAGCACTCATCGACTATATCTGCATCATTGTTCCCCTTGTTTCCGCATGCAACCATGGTGGACATAACGATTACTGCAATCAATAGCTGAGAAAAAGTTTGTTTCATATTGTATTTCTACATGTTAAATAATTAGTCAAATCTATTTGACCTTTATGGTAACTCACGGACATGTACGGAAATTCAAAGTTAAAGTTTTTTTTTCGTCTTCGTTTTCGTACAAAATACCATCCCTTCATTGCAAGAAGAACGAAAAAAACGCCTAAATATTGCAATCCCAATTGGGGAAGAGTACAAAACAAAAAAGGGAACCACTGATGTGATTCCCTTTAAAAAGATTGGCGGCGACCTACTTTTCCACAAACTCATCATAATAGACTGCTACCTGTTCTTTCAGCGGCGGTAGGTCTTCTTGTATAACTTTCCATATCTGCTTGGTACTGACTTGATAGTAGCCGTGCACCAACACGTGACGCATAGCTATTATGTCACGCCAAGCCGTTTGCTGGTGAGCATCACGAAATTCGTTGGTAAGCATATAGGATGCTTCGCCGATAATCTCAATACATTTAACAACAGCATAATAAGTCACCTCATCCTTGCGCAGATCATCAAATGTCATTCCGGCCATAAATCGCTCGATACGTTCAATCGATGCAAGGATATGCTCCAAGCGGCCTTTGTCTTTAAGCGGTTCTCTCATAAACAAGCTTTCTGTCTTTCATAGCCGAATCTACAGCGAATGGCAACAGGCAGTCCTCCTCAACAAGATCCACCTGGCGTCCCAACAAATCCGACAATGTGTTCATTATGTGGGCGTGCGTAAGCAACGACACTCCCTCTGGAAGATAGCGCACCATTATATCAATATCACTGTCTTCACGTTCTTCGCCACGCGAAAACGAGCCATACACCCACGCCTTGTCAATCGGCAAGGTGGCGAAATAGTCGTGTATTGTATTAGTATACGTTATCGGCATATCTGAAAACTTTTATATTGTAACGCGATATTCTCAATATTATTGTACAGAAGTACAACAAAAAAAGGGAACCACATTAGTGATTCCCTTTAAAAAGATTGGCGGCGACCTACTTTTCCACAAACAAGTGCAGTATCATCGGCGATGCGGGGCTTAACTTCTCTGTTCGGAATGGGAAGAGGTGAACACCCGCTCCATAGCCACCAAAATGTGTTTCTGTGGTCCTTGGTTGTTGCCTGTTGCCACAGTTGACCATTGGCAAAAGACATATAAGAGTCATCTACGGAAAGTCTTCGGGTAATTAGTACCGCTCGGCTTTGGCATTGCTGCCTT
>JAFXAD010000042.1 GCA_017522065.1 Bacteroidales bacterium | reverse complement strand
GCCTAACTCCCTGGAAACATGATCTGCACTGTGCCCTCTTTGGCACATCCCGACGGCTTGTATCCGTTCCTCAATCGTGTGTCTTTTCCTCATAATAAAACCCCGAAAGTTTTTTGTCCAACTTTCGGGGTTCATTACAATCGTGCAAGCCTTTTTTTATAGTTTCAGACAGTCTTACTCTTCGGGAACGAAGGGGAATTGGTAGCGGAGTTTGTAGCCGTCGCCGTCGGCCTCTTCAAGCCAAATACGTGCATATTTTGTCTCGGGGTCTTTGAGGTTGGGATTTTCAGGATAGGAACCTTGAAGATTTGCTTTACCCCAAGCTTTGATAACGTATCCGTGTTTCTCGGCTGCAGGAGCACTTGCCTCTTTGAATTCGCTGTCGGATGGGAGTTCTTCTATTTTGTTGAGTCCGTTGATTTTACCCATGTCGACAATGGCAACGCCGGTGCCGCAATTGGTGAAGAAGTTCGGAGCGTTGTTCAGGTCGGCAGAGTCGTTGAGACCGGTTGTTACGATGTTGCTGCCGTCGATACCAAAGGTAAAGCGCAACTGGTATGAAGCAAGTTCGTCGCCATAAATGGTTACTGTCTCACCGTTGTGGAGTACTGTTCCTTTGTACGGAATGTCGTCATCGCCCTTGCAGCTTGTCAGGCCAAGGGTCATCAATGCTGCCATTGCAATGGCAAAAAAGTTGAATTTTTTCATTGTTTTAGGATTTTATTATTGATGTGCAAAATTACTAATAAAAATCGATTTAATATCAAGCAGAATGTTAAAAATAATAATAATTATTGTAAGATACTCAAAATTAATATCATGGAACTGGGTCATATCCTGAGCCGCCAAATGGGTTGCAGCGCAAAATACGTTTAAGGGCGAGCCATCCGCCTTTGAATGGTCCGTATTTGGTTATGGCCTCCTTTGCATATTGCGAACACGTTGGCGTGTAACGACAGGCGGCAGGCGTAAATGGCGAAATGCAGTGCTGGTAGAATTTTATCAGCAAAAGGAAAAACCATGCTAAGGCTCGTTTAATCAGCTTGAACATCGGTTTGTGCGTTTGGATTCGAGAAGGCTTCTTCCAGCTGTTTCACCAGATGGTCGAATGTGATTTGCATCCTCTTGAAATCAGGAACTTTGCTGTCGATATAGTTGATTGACAATATTGCGCTACGGTTGGCCGATTCCAAACGGTCGGTGAGCTGGCCTTTGCGAGTCCGGTAGCATTCGCGTATGATGCGTTTTGTCCTGTTGCGGTCCACGGCATGATGCAGCCTTTTCTTTGGAGCCACAATCAGGATCTGCAGCCGGCTCGGCAGTTGCCCGTTTTCAACAAACATCCACCTTACACTCAGCGGATATGTAAGGGTCTTGCAGTCCGAAGTGTACAACCTTTCGATAAGCGTTTTGCTGCAAAGGCGTTCTTTTTTGCTGAAAGTGAACATCGCAGGGTTCTACTCCTGTTGTTTTTTCTGTTGTTCGGCCTCTTTGCGGGCTTTTTCGGCGGCTCGTTCGGCACGGCGGGCGGCAGCTTTGGCTTTCTTCTCCTCCATCAGCTGTTTGTATTTTGTCTTGCTGGCGAAGACCGATTTGGTTTTCTTCGTCACGCCGTTTTTGGTGTGTTGTGCCGTCTTCGGACTCTTGAGCGAGGTCGGTTTGACGACCAGTACTGCCTCCTGCTGCTTGCCGAGCAGGTAGTTCTCTATGGCCATAGCCATCGACGGCGAGTTCTTGGTCGGAGCGGCAATGGTAATCTTTATGCCGGCGGCATTGAGCGCGGCGTGTGTCGATGTGCCGAAGGCTGCAACAAGAATCGACGACTCCTTGGCATCGGGGAAGTTGATGAGCAACGAGCGCACTCCGATAGGCGAGAAGAGCGCAATCATATCGAAGTCGTCCAGACTGAACTGCTTGAGGTCGCGCGGCACGCTCCGGTACATTGGAGCTTTGGTGTATTTGAACTTTGCTTTGTCGAGGAGCTTGGTGTACTCGGTCTGTTTCTCATCCGAACAGGGAAACAGGAACTTCTCGTCGCGGTGCTTGGTCATTACGTCGATAAGGTCGGCAAAAAACTGGTTGCCGAAGAATATCTTGCGTTTGCGATATTGTATATAGTTCTGCAGATAGAGGGCTATAGCCTCGGTGGAGCAGAAATATTTCATGCTTTCGGGTATGACTTCGCGCAGCTCTTTGGCCATGCGGAAAAAATGGTCTACAGAGTTTTTGCTGTTGAAAATGACGGCTGTGTAATCTGTAAGGTGAATTCTGCTTTTGCGAAATTCTGTTGCTGATATTCCCTGTACCTCGAAAAATTTGTAGAATGTCAAGTCGAGCTTGTATTCGCTGACGAGGCGTTTGTAGGGCGATTTGTCCAGATCGGTTGGCTCTGGCTGCGAAATCAGAATTTTTTTAATTTTCATAATTCCCCAAGAAAAGTATAACTACCTGTTGTCTAAATAAATATAATCTTTACCGCTACCAATATTGGTACTAATTCCAAAATGCAAAGGTAATAAAATAAATATAATTTTGATGTTTTTGAATTAGTTAAAATAAGTTGAAAACCGCGCAATAGCCTGATTAAAAATATTGTACATGTTATAATGACGGCTACTGTTGTCGCTGTTTTGCTTAGGCTGTTTCCGTATAGTATAAGTAGCGACAAGGGTGTCAGAATAACAGCCCCGACGAAATGGAACAGGTGGCTATTGGTCACATAAAGCGTCGTCGATGCTTTGTCTTCAAATATATTGCCAAGCAGATGGATAAGCCCGTTCTTGAGTGTGATGAATAGCGACAGAGCACCGAAGACTACAAGGTATAGCCCTATGGCCGAGATGCTTGCACTCGGATGTATCCAGTGGCGCGACATCTCTGTAGCGATAAGGGTTATGCAGGCAAGATAGATTCCCACCATTGGCAGCATCGAACGGGGCTTGGTGTTGCTTTCGCGTGCTATACGGTCCATGACGCGCATGTCGAAGAGGGACATGAAGATGTCTTTCAGCCTGAATTTGCGGCTGTTCAGATATAAGCTCATTATGGTCAGGAGCAGCACGATGAGCGCAAATGTCCAGTCGGAATGGCCTTGCGTGACGTGTAGCTCAGTGCGTACTTCACTGTCGTGGTGGATGCTCTCGGCAAACATGCTCTGCCGTACAGTCACGGAGTCGGATGTGTATGACGCAAACACACTGTCGTTGCACATCAGCAGATAGTTGACAGTGTCGGCTTGCATCGAGGTGTCGACAGCCGCTGTGTCGGTCACATCGAATGCATAGAAAGGGGTTATGCTGTCGTATGTCTCTGCTTGTGTCATTTGATGATAAGTCTGCGTGTGGATTTCGTCAGGTACCTGTTCCCCTGTTGGGTATAAAAGATTATGCTGTATATCCCTTTGCGGAATGAATCAGTGTTCAGTATTAGTCTCTCGTGCGCGGCAACGTGATGGTTTGCCACTTCTCTGCCATAAATGTCAACTATCACTATTTGTGTCGGTTCGCTAAAGCCTTCGATTGTCACCGTGCTGCTTGATGGATTCGGGAAAATATTGTATTCCTGTGTCTTTTCTACGGTGTGGATTCCGATTGGATCCTCGGGGTGCATGATGATAGAATGCTGCACGGGTTTTCGGTATTGTGCTGTGGCGGTGAACGTAATGTTGCCGTGGAATGGTCTGACGAGGTGCATGCTGGCATGTCCGGAGCTGTCGATGGTGCTGATTCCATAAAGGGTGTCGTTCCATGTCGCCGCCACGCGGGCTCCGGCAGTCCCGTGCAGGGTGACTGTGGTGTCGCCGATGGCAAGGCTGTCTGTAGTTATCGACATCGGGGCGGGGATGCCTATGTAGGGCATCAGCGACGGGTCGCCAAGCAAGGAGTATATCTCCCAATAGAAAGCGTCGTAGGGTGATCCGCTTGCGCTCACAGCCCAATTGCCACCGATGACGATCTGGCCCTGTGTCGCCGCCTGTGACTCCGGCGTTTCTCCGTGTTTGTGCAGCAGCCGGTCGATGGCTCCTGGCATCAGACTGTCGTATTGCGGGTCGATTTGCGGTTCACCGTTGCCTCCTACACTCCAATAGTAGTCCTCGTCCCACAGCGTCTCGTTTGTGGCGCCGATGACGCCAATGGCTCCGCCTCCCTCTTTGCGCAGCAGGTGCTCGCCAAAGCAGTCGCCAAATATCGCGTTGGAGCGGCAGCAGTTGTTGATGGCGAGGAAATAGTGCCCTTCGGTAGGCATGGTGTCGATATAGTCGCTGTTTATCAGCGGGTGGCTCCATCCGAAGTATTTGCAGTGTGCCGTGTAGTTCACGTATCCTACGCCCGATTTCCATGTGCGTTTGATGTCGTCGGAAAGCGAGTCAGACGTGGGATTGTAGTAGCAAAGGGTATCGATTGTGGAATCGAAGTCGATAATTGCCTGCTTCAGTCGGTTGACTTGCCCGTTTGTCGTTGTGGGTGCAGGGATTCTGTTCTCTTTCCCGGCAACGAGCAGACAGCGGCGCAGGTGACTGCTGTCGGCGAGTCGGAATCGCTCGTACTCGACGGTTTTCTTGACTATTTCTTTCAGCTCTGCGGTGTCGTTGACCGGCAGCCGTCCAAGGATGGCGTCGGGCAGGTTGTCGTCGGTGAATTCGCTATAGTATAAGTCGGTACGGTGTGTGTCGATGCCTTGTATGTGTTGGCGGCCAGGCCACGATGGTATGTCGTCCACATCTCCTACAAGCAGGATGAAAAGTGGAGCGGGGTGCTCGACACTTGCGCTGTCATAGCGTGTCTTGAGGAAGTCTCTTATCTGCTCGGAGGTCTCAGCGTCGCAGTAGTGCTCCTCGACGAGGTAGCCTTCCTGTCGTTTCCATCGCAGAAAGGGTTTGAGGGTGTTGTGGTAGCGTTCCGGAGTGACCACCATGTAGCAGTAGGGCGAATTGCTGTAGTTGAGCTGGTTGTGGTACTCTTTCCTGTCGTCGCTGCCGGCCGTGCGAACAATCATCGGCAGTCCGTTGAGCATGGGGTTGAGGCTTTCTGCTGCAACAGGAGCCTTCTCTCCGCATGAGGTGAAGCGTATCGTCACTTCCATCTGGCGGCAGACTTCTACGCGGCTTTGTACGGGATTGTAACGTATTGGTGATATGACAATCCGAATGATGTCGCTGCCGCGCATTGTGCCGAGTTCTTCGGTTTTTACCAATGGAGAGCCTTGCATCCTGTCGGTCCCATAAACGGCAGGGTCGGGGAGTGTGGCGCTGGGCTCGATGCTTTTCACTCGTGCATTTGCAGCTGGCATGATGACAGGTGACGGCATGCCTGCAAGCGTGGCCAGGTCGAAGGATTCCCATACCGTGTCGACGATGCTGATGTTGTACCGGCATCGTCCGGTCAATGCCATCATTGTGCTTGTTTGTGGCAGCATGGGAGCTCCTGGCTGGCGTGAATAACCGTTCGTTGAAGCCAAAGAAAGTACGTGGTATCCGTTTCCGGCAGACTGCAATGTCGGCACTCCGGTCGTGAATCGGAACGTCAGTACGCTGTTGTCATAGCGGACAACGTCAAGACCGCCGGCGACTGTTTCCTGGGCTTGTATATTTGCCCCGAAACACAATGCATATAATAATGGCAGTGTGAAAAAACTCAGCGTTATGATGTTGGTTTTTATATTGTTGAGTAGTCTCATGCAGTCCCGTACTTTTTTGCAAAATTACGTTTTTTTGATGATAATTTGTGCCATCGATATTTTTTTTGTATTTTTGCAGAATGTATTACGCAGTAATGCCACTCGAAATGGTTTTGTAATCAGATTCTTGTGGTGCTGCATCTGTATATGGTGATTATATTATTTGAATTCTGAGAAATGCTAAAAACAGGAAGACTCTTGAGTGTGGTGATTCTTTTGCTCGCCATATCGCTCGGCGGACGCACTGTCGCTCAAGTTGTCGACACATCAACATACAACGAAGCGACAGCCATCGCTATCGACTCTATAGCGCCCGACAATCCTGACTCGGTGGCCATCTATCGGACTCGGGTCGAGGAACTGAGCCGCTTGTTGGACTCCAACCAGATTCTGCAAACCGAACTTAGAGGACGACTGCGCAATCTCGTCATGCTCAAGGATTCGCTCATCGCCATCAACGACCTCTACCAACGCGAAGTGCAGGAAAAGGACAGGCTCATGTCCGAGCAGATGGCGGCAATAAAAGAGAAGGATAGGCTCGTGGCCGAAAAGGAAGACCTGTACAGGAAAGCCATGACCAACTCGTCGATCGACCAAGCCAAGTGGGAAGGTGAACTGAAAGCCAAGGAAGCAAGCATCGATGCCAAAAGCCGCGAGATAGCCTATCTGCAAAAGGATATCGATGCCAAAGAGTTGACTCTGAAATCGCAGCGCGAGAACTACGAGCATCTGCTCACCGAAAAAGAGTATTACCGGCATCTTGTCGACTCGCTCCAAAAACGTGTAAATGCCGTCGAATTCGAAAATATTCGTAAACAGGAGGAAAACAAATACTTGGCTCAGAAGGCCAAGGACGCAGAAGAAAAAGCTGCCATCACTCTCAATAAGAAGAAAAAAGTACGTCCGATACAAGGCATCGCGATGCGCTTTTTCCGTACGCCCGACTGGGATATCCGTCTGACGCCGATTCTCGCCGCAGACGGCAGCTATACGGGAACATACAACAAGGTGATACGCAACCGCAATGCCGGCGACATCGAGTTCGACTTCGTCACGGGCGCCTCTGTCATGCTGTGGGACCTGACGAATTACTTCAACAGCAAGCCGGAAAAGGACTCGTCCTCGCGGCTGCCCGAATTGCCACGCTTCGACCAGAAATTCAATTACGACCTCGGTATCTATGTCGGTTTCGGCGGCAGCAACCTCTTCAAGAATTTCTATATCGGCCCCAGTTTCAGGTTTGTAGACTTCTTCTACATTACCGTTGGTGTCAATATCTGCGAATACGAAGTCCTCGCCGAAGGGTATCAGCCAAACCAGACTTTGGACTATAACCTGACTCTTGACGACATCACTTCAAAGTCTTGGCTCGTCAAGCCGTTCATATCCCTTTCCATCGACCTCGACTTCCTGTCATACATCAAGAAATAAAAATAAACATATATGAATACTGAACAACAATTTCTGATTTATAATACTTTAACTCGCCAGAAGGAACTTTTTGTCCCTATAACGCCGGGCAGGGTGGGAATGTACGTCTGCGGCCCGACGGTGTACGGCGACGCCCATCTGGGCCACGCTCGTCCGGCCATTACGTTCGACGTGCTGTACCGCTACTTGATGCATCTGGGCTATAAGGTCCGTTATGTGAGAAACATTACCGACGTGGGACACCTGGAGCATGATGCCGACGAAGGCGAGGACAAGATAGCCAAGAAGGCACGCCTCGAACAACTCGAGCCTATGGAGGTGGCGCAATATTTCACAAACCGCTACCACGCCGCTATGGATCGCCTCGGCGTACTGCGTCCCAGCATCGAACCTCACGCCAGCGGACATATCATCGAACAAATAGAGCTTGTGCAGAAAATCCTCGACGCAGGTCTGGCATACGTCAGCAACGGCAGCGTCTATTTCGACATTCGCAAGTATCAGGAAAACACTCATAAATATGGACAGCTCAGCGGTCGCGTAATCGACGAGATGCTTGCAACAACCCGCGAACTCGACGGACAGGATGAGAAACATTTCCCGGGCGACTTTGCGCTGTGGAAGAAGGCTTCGCCCGAACATATCATGCGTTGGCCCTCTCCGTGGAGCGACGGATTCCCTGGCTGGCATGCTGAATGTACGGCTATGGGTGCCAAATATCTGGGCTCGCCCTTCGATATCCATGGCGGCGGAATGGACCTCATCTTCCCGCACCACGAAAGCGAGATAGCCCAGTGCGTGGCATCGACAGGCCATGGCCCATGCAAATACTGGATGCACAACAATATGATAACCATCAACGGACAGAAGATGGGCAAAAGTCTGGGCAACTTCATCACCCTCGACGAGTTCTTCAGCGGCAGCCACAAGGACAAGGACGGCAAGGAAATGCTGGCTCAGCCCTATGGTCCGATGACGATACGCTTCTTCATCTTGCAGGCTCACTATCGCAGCACGGTCGACTTCAGCAACGAGGCTCTGCAGGCTGCCGAAAAGGGCTATAACCGGCTGATGCAGGCCTTCAAGACCCTCGGCTCGCTGCAGCCGTCGAAGACGAGCAGCGTCGATGTCAAGGGCTATCGCCAGCTCTGCTACGACGCAATGAACGACGATATGAATACTCCAATCGTCATTTCTCACCTCTTCGACGCAGCAAGGGTCGTCAATACCGTCAACGACCACAAGGCTACACTGACGCAGGCCGACATCGACGAGCTGAAGTCGGTGTTCCAGACCTTCGTCTTCGACGTGATGGGACTCCGCGACGAGGCCGCAACCGACAATAGCGCCCTTATCGATGGCTTGATGCAGATGATTCTCGATGTCCGCGCCACCGCCAAGGCCAACAAGGATTGGACTACGAGTGACAAAATCCGCGACAGTCTGTCCGCTCTCGGCATCGCTGTCAAGGATGGCAAGGACGGCGCTACTTGGGAATTGAAATGACATGTCCCTTGTGTCCGGCAAGCCCTATGACAATTTGTCCGACAGTTTCATTTCGGAACTCTTTTTTGACGGATTAGTGGGAATGTCGTGCCAAAGATTCCTGTCGGGTCCGGAACTGACATGATTGGTCGAATTTTTGATGGAATGTGATTGGATTTTACTTGATTATAATTTTTTTGATACATGAAAAACATTGTTTTATTTGGCGCTCCGGGCGTGGGCAAAGGCACTCACGCTAACATACTTGCAGAAAAATATGACCTGCTCCATCTCTCGACTGGCGACATGCTGAGGGCTGAAATCGAGGCGGGAACGTCTCTTGGGAAACGTGTCGAAGCTGCCATGGAACGTGGCGACCTTGTTGGCGACGATGTTGTCATCGGCCTCGTCGACAAGGCTCTTTCATCGACCGAACAGGGCGTCATTCTTGACGGATTCCCGCGCACTGTCCAACAGGCTCAGGCTTTGGATTTCCTTTTCAAGAACCATGGAAGACGGATGAACTGTGTCATCTCTATTGATGCACCACGCGAGGAACTCGTAAGGCGTATCCATGAACGTGCTCTCATCTCCGGTCGAACCGACGATGCCAACGACGATACGATCCGCCACCGACTCGAGGAATACGACGCCAAAACCAAGCCCGTAACCGACTACTATAAAGTCTCGGGACTATTGGTGAGCATTGATGGCAGCGGCGAAATCAATCAGACAAGTATGCGTCTGTGCAAAGTAGTCGACATCCTTATGAAACGCGGGCAATAAAACACTTCGAAGCCAATGCGTTGGCTTGTGACCGCATTTTGATATAACTTTTTATTAATAATACATATTTATTTAATCGTGGAATTAAAACAGTCTCTAAGCGAACTTGTCTTCTCAAAAGGAGAACTCAAACAAAAAGTATACGACTCTACAAAAGAAGCATTCGAACTTTTCCGTACTACGTCAAAGCAGATTCTGACGCTCTTCCAGGAAGAGAACAAGGAGAATATGAAAAACATCAGGTTCGAATTCATTGACCGAGGCGATTTCGAGTACGAAATCCGCTTTGGAGGTGACTCGCTGATTTTCATGATGCACACCAATGTGTTCGAGTTCTCGCGCAACCACGAGGTGATGAAGTCGCAGTATATCCGTGAAGACCCTAATCGGTCGTACTGTGGTGTTATACATGTCTATAATTTCCTGACCGACTCGTTCCTCTATCAGCGCGACAACGATTTGGGCTACCTCATCGGACGCATCTTCGTCAATAACGAAAAGCATTATTTCATCGAAGGCAAACGTGAACTTGGCATGTTGTACAATAATTTCAACACTTCGCTGATTAATAGTGACTCGGTGCAAAGTATAGTCGAATCGGCTATCGAATATACCACCAATTTTGATCTTTTGACCCCTCCGTATGACGAAATCAAGGTGGTCTCGGTAGGGGAGATGCGTAACAATTTTGATAAAAAATCACTGGTTACTGCTAAACGTTTAGGTTTTCGTTTTCAGGCAGATACGGATGTGTGACGGACTTTTCTCACAGTCGGCTGTGAAAAAAAATTTTGTCAGTTCAAAAAATGTTTGTACTTTTGCATCCGCTTTTGAGAGTTGAAGTTATAGGAAATGATGTAAAAATCAACCTGTAAATAAACCCAAAAACCATGCTCCGTTCGTCTAGCTGGCCCAGGACGTAAGATTTTCATTCTTAAAATCGCGGGTTCGAATCCCGCACGGAGTACGAATAAAAAAAAGAATAGAAGACAAATTTATTATGGCACATCACAAGTCATCAAAAAAAAGAATCCGCTCCTGCGAGAAGAGAAGAGTAGAGAACAGATATTACGCTAAGACTATGCGCAACGCTCTGCGTGATTTCCGCGCTCTCGAGGATAAAGCTGAAGCTACCGAGAAACTGCCGAAGATGCTCTCCATCCTCGACAAGTTGGCAAAGCGCTCTGTTATTCACAAAAACAAAGCTTCTAACCTCAAGTCTAAATTGATGAAGCAGGTAAACGCTATGTAATCCTCTTCATGGCAAGTTATAAAAGGGAACCTCAACGGTTCCCTTTTTTTATATCCATTGGCCAAATATGTCGTTGATGGTTTGTCCGTCCAAGTGTATGCCCTCGATTCCGACGGCATGGGCGCCCTCGAGGTTTTTGGCTATGTCGTCAACGAAAACCGTCTCGGACGGATTCAGCCCTTGCTCCTCGACGATACGTCTGAATCCCTCTGGATCGGGCTTGCGGCAATGCATCTGATGCGAGAAGTACGAAGCGTCAAAACACTCTTTGAAAATGTCAAAGCCGAATTTCTGCTTCAGTCTTGATGTGAAACAGTCGTAGTTGATCTGGTTCGTGTTGCTGAACAGGTATGTGTGGTACTTTTTGCGCAGTTGCAGCAGTAGCTCCACACGCTCTGTAGGCACGTCGATAAGTATGGCATTTACAATTTCGTCAATAACGCTGTCGCTTAGGTCGTGGCCTGTCATTCGTCTGATGTAGTCACGATACTGCTTCGGAGTGATCATTCCTTTTTCAAACAGGTCCATTTCCTCTGTCTGGAAATCTTTGCTGTAGAAATTGCTCAGATTGTCGATGCCATGTCGTGCAAATGCTTCGCTAACATTCTCGTATCGTATGTCGTGTATGACGCCCCCAAAGTCGAATATGATGTTCTTTTTGTTTGTCATTATACTGCTATTGTATTGATAATGTGCGGCTAATATTTGTTCTTGGCTTTTTGCGTTTTGCAAAGGTACGATTTTTGTAGAAAATAGAGCTGTTTTCATGTTTTTGCTAACGTTTTGTTGTATTATTTATATAAAAATAGCATTTGAAAAACAGTTTGTTAGATAAAAAATCAATCAAAAATCAAAAAAAAATTTGTCAGAACGGAAAAATGTTGTACTTTTGCACTCGCAATTAAGGAAAGGACTTATAAATATTGCAAACGGTTCGGTAGTTCAGTTTGGTTAGAATACATGCCTGTCACGCATGGGGTCGCGAGTTCGAGTCTCGTCCGGACCGCCAAACAACGAAGCTCTCACTGTTGAGAGCTTTTTTTGTGTGAAATAGTCTTACATCTTATCCTCAAACGTTGAACTTTTGACTTCATTATGGGGCTGACTGGTTTTGACAGCAAGGTTAATGGATTTGTAAGCATGCAGGCTCACGCATCAGCAGCCTTGAAAACCGATGCACTAAATTTAATTGGCGAAAATAACTACGCTCTTGCTGCGTAACCGAAGTACAGTAGGTTAGCTTAATCCCCGCAACAGTTGCAGGGACAAGACGTCTCCCACAGGCCCCGACCGTCGGCGTGTGACAAGGAGGCGCTCGCAAAGACGGGATAGCCGGCATAACGCCTCGCATTGCTGGTGAATTTTTAGAGGCTAAGGGCAACCTTGGGTGTCCGCGTCCAGAGCTGCCCCGACAACCAATCACGGAATAAGCATGTAGAAAGCACCTCAGTTACTTGTTTGGACCAGGGTTCGAATCCCTGCAGCTCCACCGAAAAAAGAGGCGGCCGATCATTCGATTGGCCGCCTCTTTTCTGCTATTGAGAGCCAGAAGACTTCGTCGCCCTCTTCGGTGGCTACGACGGGGCTGGTGTTGATGATGCAGCCGGCGTCGCGGGCGTCGGCTTCGGTGGTTTTGAGGTGGTCCATCAGGATGCCGGTGCCGGTATATTTGAACCAGGCCTCCTTGCGTGTCCAGATGCAGGCAAACTCCTTTTGCGGGTCGTCGCAGTCTTTCAGTATCGCCTTTTCCTCGTCGCTGAAGGCGCGTTCGATGAGGGTGTCGCTGAAGCGTCGGCGCCCCTCGATGTCGATGCCTATCTCGTGGTCGCTGATGCCGACTGCCACGGCCTCGCGACAGTGACTTATGTTGAAGTGAATGCCCTCGTAGTTGGTGATATACGGCTTGCCATGTTCTCCAAATGCCCAAATCGGGGCGTTGCGCTTGATATAGCGAGGCGTGAGCAGTTCGTCGCGGAACCTGAAAACGGCGTTGGCATGGGCCTTCCGGATCCGGAGCTGCTGCTTTTTCAGCGCGTGGCATAGCATAGTGTATGCGAGGGCCTGCTCGCATCGTTGACGGTGCGTTTTGTAGTGGAGCACGATGTCCTGCTGCTGTTGCGGCATCGATGCTACGAGGCTGTCCAAAAGCTCGGTACTGAGTCGTTCGGCGTTGCGGTAAAAATAGACTATCATATTTTGTAAAAAGAGGGTGCCTAATAGACACCCTCTTGTTCTTTTGGTTTGTTATAAGTGATTATTGGGTTACTCTTTCAAGCCATTTTACCATGCAGAGCATGACAATCATGGAGAGCAAGCAGACGCCCATAAATACACTCCAGCAAATCCAGATGGGGAACTTGGTGTACATCAGAGGTCCAATCCAGAGCAGACCGTTTCCAACGGCTGTTGCACCAAGCCACAGACCCTGGCAGAGACCAAGGAGGTTCTTGGGAGCAACTTTCGATACGAAGCTCAATCCCAGAGGACTAATGAAGAGCTCGGCAACCGTCATGAAGAAGTAGTAGACGATAAGTACCCATGCTCCAGCCTTCATTGCTGCGGCGTCGGTGGCAGAGGTAATCTTAGGATCGGTGAAGTCGGCTGCTGAAGGATATCCATGAGTGTTGCAGAAAACGGTCATGAAGAGGTAAGCTATGGCAGCGATACCCATACCGATGGCAATCTTGCGAGGTGTGGAGAATTTGCGGCCCCACTTGGTGCTGAAAAGCCACATGATTGGGAATGTAAGAAGGCAGACAAAGAACGGGTTGACGGCTTGCCATACCTCTGGCGGGAAGAGCGATGTGTTGACGAAGTCACGCGCAAAGAGCGACATGGAGGTACCGTTCTGGTGGAACGACCACCAGAAGAAGACGGCAATCACGAGCACTGCAAACAGAGCATAAAGGCGCTGTTTGAGCTCTTTTGCCATGGCTGCTTTCTCCTCGGCGGTGTACTGTACGCTTTCGGTAGCAGCTTTCTTGGCGGGTGTGGGGAATTTCTTCTTGCTTGCTACAAAGATAATCAGAGAGATAATCATAGCAGCGACAGAGGCGATAAATGAGTAGTGGACACCGGTATTGAACACGTTGAGGTAGTTCTGGCACAACTCTTGTGCTGCTGCGGTGTCGGTAGGCAGGGCGATATTCATGCTGGCGAAGAGCTCGCTGGTTTTGGCGATGGCTTCGGGAGCCATGGCGGCACCGGCAGCAATGTACTGATGGCAGAGTGCCGGAAGGTCAGCATTGTAAGCCATGCCGTTCACGCCGAGCCACCAGCTGCGGAGCAACGGGGCCACGAAGGGGGCAATAAGACCTCCGACGTTGATGAACATATAGAAAATCTGGAAACCGGGGTCGCGTTTGCTCTTGGCTTCGGCAAGTGCCTCGGGACCGTGCTTGGCGGCTTCGGCCTCGAAGTTGTCATACATCTGACCCACGATAGCCTGCAGGTTGCCCTTGAACAGACCGTTACCGAATGCGATCATAAGCAATGCAAAGCAGGTGAGAGGCAGTAGCCAGTTGATGTTGCCTGCAGTGGCAAGGATGGGAATAGCAAGGATAATGTAACCGCATGCCATCACCAACAGACCGGATTGGATGGTCTTCTTGTAGTTTTGTGTACGGTCGGCAATAATACCACCGACGAGGCTAAGAATATAAATTCCACAATAAAAAGCAGAATAAATACCCGTAGCGACGCTGTTGCTCAGTCCGAATTTGGAGCAGAGGAACAATACCAGAACTGCATTCATAATATAGTAGCCAAAACGCTCGCCCATATTACTAAGTGCAGCTGCAATTAGTCCTTTCGGATGTCCTTTCATAATTTTAAAATTTTGATTAATAATATTTTTAATTGAGTTTGTCTTTTTTTTGTGTCTGTAAAACAGGTGCAAATTTACTAATTTTTTTTGTTTTTCGCGTCACCGCATTCAATATTTTGTATCTTTGCAATCATTTTTTCATGATATGGTTGATAGTAAAGATGTGATAAACAATGCAGTCAATGCACTGCGATTGGGCGGTACGCTGCTCTATCCTACCGATACAATATGGGGAATAGGCTGTGATGCAACTAACCACAATGCGGTAGAGAAAATCTACTCCATCAAGCACCGCGACCACAGCAAGTCGATGCTTATTCTTTGTGCCGATATCGCGATGGTGGAACACTATGTGGGTGGGATAGGAGAGAGGGCTCGCGAGATTCTGCTCTCTTCGGACCGTCCGACGACGCTGATACTGCCAAACGCAAAAAATCTGATTGCCGACAATCTTCCAGCTGCCGACGGCACCATTGGCGTTCGAATCCCGCAGATGGAGTTCTGCCAAACGTTGTTGAGAACATACGGGAAACCGGTGGTCAGCACCTCGGCCAACTTCTCCGGCTGCCCGTCACCATCTTGTTATGCTGATATAGATGCGTCGCTTTTCTCGTCGGTCGATTTCTGCATACCGCCAGACCTCGAGTCTCATGTCTCATCCCTCTCGTCAAGGATTGTCAAGATCTCGTCCGACGGCACTCTCTGCGTCATTAGGCCATAAAAAAAGTCCGCAATGTTTTGCAGACTTTTAGTATAGGACAGCCTCTAAATTTGTAAAATTCGCTGTTTCGTAGAGATTTATTTGTGGTAACCTCTAAAAATTCGTTTAATTCGCGTTTTGTTTGCAAAACAAATTTCTAAATATCAATTCGTTTAATTCGTACAATTCGCCGTTTTAAATAATTATTAGAGGTGCTCTTGTGCTATTCGTACAATTCGTGTTCAAAAAAAATATTTTAGAGGTGACCTGTATGTTCTTGCTATCTCGCGTTTAGTTTAAGCTGTCGAGAGGGCTCGATTTTCGAAGGAAGTGAGACGCTTTTGGCATCGCTGCGAGATTTAGAGCCCAATCCTAAGACTTTGTGACCTTGCTCAAAGCAAATGTCGATGGGTATTCTTTCTTTTTCGATTCTCTTCAAGATACCTGCCAGCTCAGACCGTACAACGCCGTTCTTGGTGGCATAGTTCTTGGCTGCGGAGTAGTCTCCATCGCCTTCGGTCTTGATGACCAAGGCTGCCCATTTTTCAAGTGCTTTGCTCATTTTGTCGGGATGGACTGCATAATATCCTTTCTCGTCAAGGCTGAAGGCTCCCTCTTTTTGCAGGAAGTTGAAGCACATCATATTGGCAACTCCGTGGGCTTCCGACACTCCGAAACGTACGCTGCGTAGCAGTCCGGCCAGGAACGTCACGTAGGCATCTTCAACACTGATGTTTTTGATCTCGCCTCTCTCGACGAGTGTCTTGACGATGTATAGGCCGCAGATGTCTGCCTTTGCCTCTTCCCATGCGCTGTATTGCTCTTTCAGCGCCTCACGGACGGTGGTGCTCTTGCCTACAACGTTCTTTATACCAAGACCGTGTGCTACTTCGTGGTAGCATACGTTGCTGAAGAAGGCGTCGAATTTGACGTTCTCTATTTGCTCGGGACTGATTGTGATTTTTGCTATCGGAAGCAGGATTGTGTTGAACTTTGCTTCCATGGCGTTCTTCAGTTGCAGGCGTCGGGTGCCTTTCTTGAGTTGAACGCGTTCGTCGTTGGGAAGGTTGATGGCGATGGTTTTGCTACCGGCATTGCAGTCGCCGGCATAGTAGACTACATCATATACGTTCAGGTCACTTTCGGTGCCGGGAACTTCTTTTTTGTATTCGGGGTCGCAGGGTAGCGACTTCTGCAGCTCGGGCAGCATCTGGGTGAATCGTTTCAGCTGGTCGCTCCATTCCTCGTCCTTGACAAGCACAAATGCTTCGAATGCTGTCTTGTAGCCGTAAAGGGCATCTTCATAATTCTCGATGGGGCCGAACACGAAGTCCAATCGGCTGTCTTTCATATCCATCCATATCATGTCGCTCTCGAGGTAATCGTCGCTCATGAGTGCCTTGCGCCGCATCTCGAGATACTTGCGCATGCTTTCGTCTCTGCATATATTTATGGCTTTGTCGAGCAACATGTCGACTCGCTCAAGTTGTCTCCTGTAGGCTTTGCTGTAGGGTATGACCTCGATGTCGCCTTGTTCGTTGCGTTTCAGTATGGTGTAGGGGCTTGTTTTGGCAGGGTCTTTTATCTTTTCGAACTCCTCATTTGTCATGTCGGCGGGATAGAAATTCGCACCCTTGGGTTTATCTCCGAATCCGGGAACAAATGGTTTCTCGCCGTCCAGACGATCCCAGGCTCCGTACTGTATGTCGGCAAAACGGCGTATGGCGGGATTGTCAAGTTTGTATACTTTGGCTCTGTTTTTCAGACCGAAAGACTGCTCCCAAAAGATTTCGTCCATCTCGCGCGAAATATCAATGAAGATACTAAGCAACTCTTTCTCGTATGGTTCAAGTTTTTCGATGTCGCACTTGAGCTCGATTGTGGCGTATTGCTCGACTTTGTTTTTTATGTCACGGCCTCTCTCTTGGGCTTGCAAGGAGCTGCCGGCTGCACCGAGCATCACAAATGCTGCAATAATGAATGCTGTCTTTTTCATTGCCTTTTCTAATTACAGTTTGTTGTTAAAGAATGTGTATTTTTTCATGATTTTCTTTACTTCTCTGTTGCCTGCTGTCTCCATCAGGGCGTTGGCGTAGCGCAGGTTGTGTGTGTCGGTCCCGAGATATTCCGACAGGCCGTTCCTGATGTATTCAAATCCCTTGTGCTGTGCGGCATCTCCATAGAATCCGTTGAGCGATAGGATATTGACCTGGAATAGTATGCCCATCTTGCGGGCTTCTGCCACGAACGTTGAATGTATGTTGATGTAGGGGTATCGCTCAGGATGTGCCAATATCAGCGTGTAGCCCATGTCGATATATCGTTTCCAGCTCTCAAAGGGCTTGTAGTCCGACCGGTGCAGCGACAACTCGCAAAGCATCTTTTTTCCTGGTAGTGGCAATAACCGTCCTTCGCCGGCCTTGCGCTCATAGTTCGCATCGAAGCGGTATTCGCCGCTTATGCCTGCAATCTCAGGCAGTCCTTCGACTCCGCTTTCGGCAATTTTTTTCTTCAGTTCTGAAAAACGCTGCTCGATGTCGTCTTCGGTGTTGGGATAGTGTGCTTGAAAGTGAGGGGTGAAATATACCTTGTTGAACCCTAATGTCGCGAGGATTTTAAGGCAGGCAATTGTCTCTTTGATGTTGCTCGAACCGTCGTCCACTCCTGGCAACAGGTGGCAGTGCATATCTGTCGCCAATGGAGCAAATGTGTTTTGCTGTTTGATTTTTTTCAGGAGTTCAAACATTGTTCGTCTATCGTTCTTTTAGGGTCAATGGTCTGTGTATTAGATTTTTGTATATGATGTCAACCCTGCTTGTTTTTTGCAAATATAGCAAAAAAAATGATTTCGGGCATAAAAAATGGGAAAGCATCATTGCGATGCTTTCCCAGTCATATTTGTTTTTTCAGGCGATTATTGTCTGTGACGCTCGCCGCCGTTGCGGTGGTGTCCGTTGTTGCGCGGACGGTCGCCGTCTTTGCGGGGACCGCGGTCGCCACCTTCGCGACGCGGGCCGCGGGCAGGCTTCTCCTCGACGTAGCCTTCGGGTTTGGGCAGAAGGGCTTTGCGGCTCAGCTTCAGCTTGCCGGTCTTCTCGTCGATGGCTATAATCTTCACCTGGATGATGTCGCCTTCGTGGAGCAGGTTCTCCAGCGTGTCGGTGCGCTTCCAGTCGTATTCGCTGATGTGCATCAGGCCCTCTTTGCCGGGCAGGAACTCGAGGAATGCTCCGAATTCGACAATGCTGACAACCTTAGCGTCATACACTTGGCCGACCTCGGGAACGGTGCAGATCTCTTTAATCCACTTGATGGCGGCTTCGATGTCGTCCTTGTTCTGCGAAGCAACGTCGACGATTCCGAATTCGCCTTCTTCCTCAATGTTGATGATGGTGTTGGTCTCGGCCTGGATCTTCTGAATGACCTCTCCGCCTTTGCCGATGACGGCACCGATAAAGTCTTTAGGTATCTTGATCTGGACAATGCGGGGCACGAAGTCCTTGTAGTCCTCACGCGGCTCGGGAATGGTCTCCTGGATGTGGTCGAGGATGTGAAGACGTCCTTGACGGGCCTGTTCAAGGGCCTTGGCCAGAACGTCGTAGCTCAGACCGTCGACCTTGATATCCATCTGGCATGCAGTGATGCCGTCGCGGGTTCCGCAGACTTTGAAGTCCATGTCGCCCAAGTGGTCCTCGTCGCCGAGGATGTCGCTAAGCACGGCCCACTTGTCACCTTTGCTGATCAAGCCCATGGCAATACCGGCCACGGGTTTGCGGATCTTGACACCGGCATCCATCAATGCCAGACAGCCTGCACAGACTGTGGCCATTGAACTCGAACCGTTGCTCTCCAATATGTCGCTGACTACGCGGATGGTGTAGGGGCATTCTTCTGACGAGGGAAGTACCTCTTTCAGTGCACGCCAAGCCAGATGGCCATGTCCCACTTCGCGGCGACTCAGTCCGCGGTTGCCCTTCACCTCGCCGGTTGCGAATCCGGGGAAATTGTAGTGGAGCAGGAATCTGCGGGTGCCTTCGACAACGGCACCGTCGATGACTTGCTCGTCGAGTTTTGTGCCCAGGGTGACCGTCGAGAGCGACTGGGTCTCGCCACGGGTGAAGATTGCACTGCCGTGTGCCGAGGGCAGGTAGCTGACCTCGCTCCACAACGGGCGTATCTCGTCCAGCTGGCGACCGTCCAAGCGGGTGCGTTCTGCAAGCACCATGTCGCGCATGGCCTCGCGCTCGGTGTCGTGATAGTAACGGTCAATCATGAACTGTATCTCTTCGGTAAGGGTCTCTTCTGTGTAGTTGGCATCGATGAATTCCTGCTTGATGGCATCGAAACCATCTTCGCGCATGTGCTTGTTGGCAATGCCCTGCTTCGAGAAGTCGTAGCACTTTTGGTATACTGCATCGTGCAGACGCTGGCGAAGCTCTTCGTCGTTCACCTCGTGGCAGTATTCGCGTTTCTCGGTCTTGCCGGCTTCCACGGTCAGTTCGGAAAGTACACGGCACTGTATCTTGATGGCTTCGTGTGCGGCTTTCAGCGCTCCGAGCATACACTCTTCGCTGACTTCCTTCATCTCGCCTTCAACCATCATGATGTTGTCCTCCGTTGCGGCAACGATAAGGTCGAGATCGGCGCGGTCGATGTCCTGCATCGGGGTGTTGATGACATATTTGCCGTCAAGATAGCTTACGCGTACTTCGCTGACGGGGCCGTTGAAGGGTATGTCGCTCACGGCAAGGGCCGAGGCTGCTGCCAATGCTGCCAATTGGTCGGGCATGGTGTTCTTGTCACCCGAAATCAGGGTTATCTGTACCTGCACTTCGGCATGGAAATTGTCGGGGAAAAGCGGACGCAAGGCACGGTCTACAAGGCGTGCAATCAGAATCTCGTGTTCCGAAGGACGGGCCTCACGCTTGAAAAAACCACCCGGGAAGCGACCCATGGCGGCATATTTTTCCTGATAGTCAACGGTGAGTGGCATGAAATCCACAAACTCTCCTACTTCTTTCTTCGCACATACTGTGGCCAGCAGCATGGTGTCGTTCATGCGTACCACTGCGCTGCCGTCGGCCTGCTTGGCCAATTTGCCGGTCTCGATTTCGATCATGCGGCCATCGCCGAGATCGAATTTCTTTGTGATGATGTTCATTGTTTTTTTATTGTTTTATCTGTTTACCGCAGCCGTGGGGACCATCCCCAGGGCCTTATAAAAAATTAAATTTCAAATATCTATCTTCTTCTACAGGTGTCTAAAGACCAGCAAAAGGAATGTGCAAAAATACTAAAAATGTTGAAAATTAAGAATTAAAATTAAAAATAAGCATTTTTTATTTTCTTCAGGTTGCAACAATGGTAATGGTAACCTCTAAAAATTCGTTTAATTCGCGGAATTCGCCGTTTTAAATAATTATTAGAGGTAGCCAATGCGTAATAATAACAGCGTCAGCATTCCCGCCGAAGGCGGAACAAATTTATAAGATTTATAGATTTCGCGAGACGGAACGCCGCGCAGGAGAAAAAAGAAAAATCCACAAGATCTACAAGATTTCGCTCGCTTGCGAGCAGGAGAACAAATTTACAAGATTTATAGATTTCGCGAGACGGAACGCCGAGCAGGAGAAAAAAGAAAAACCCACAAGATCTACAAGATCTCGCTCGCTTGCGAGCAGGAGAACAAATACATCGGCATCACCGAGGAGGAGTTGATGGCCTATACCGACAATCGTGAAGATGATGGCTGTCCCGTCGGCACCCCGCCCGACGCCGAAGGCTATTACACTGCCCCCTTCACCCTCGACAGCCTCACCACCATGGCCCAGTTCTCGGCCCGTCTCGACAGCCTCGCCAATCTGTAGGATGGTCGGGTAGCGGTCCCTTTCTCACTTCGTATCTCGTTGTGGGCTTTGCGCCCATGCGTTCCTGCCGCCATGAGTGATCCTCTCCGGCAGCCGCACAAAAAAAGGTACCGAGTAATGACTCGGTACCTCAACCATAACCAAATAAATATGAAAAACTATTATTTTCTCAAGTTGAGTTTCTTGATGATGGCACGATATCTTTCGATGTCGGTGTCTTTCAAGTAGTCGAGCAGACGACGGCGCTTGCCGACAAGTCCTACCAGTGCTCGCTCCGAGACTTGGTCTTTCTTGTTTTTCTTCATCAGCTCGGTGAGGTGCTGGATTCGATATGTGAAGAGGGCAATCTGTGCTTCTGCAGAACCGGTGTCCTGAGCGTTCTTGCCATACTCTGCGTAAATTTCTTGTTTCTTTTCTCTTGTCAGATACATAGTTTATGTTTTTGTCTATTTATGTTTATTGTTCGTAAATCGGCTGCAAAAGTACATCGTTTTTTCTGTTTTTTTGATACAATCAACTACTTTTTTTGCTCTAAAATCTTAAAATGTTGTTTTTAAGTCGACTGAATTTTATTAATAATTGTTAAAACGATACTTTTATGCTATTTTTTTATCCCTTTTCGAGGTCTTAAAAAAGAAAAATCACCCGTTTGGGGTGATTATTTCATTTTGAGCGATAGACGGGGGTCGAACCCGCGACCTGCGGCTTGGGAAGCCGCCGCTCTGCCAACTGAGCTACTATCGCAAATGCCCTCCTTTAACGAGGAGGCTTTCCGTTTATTGTATCACTACAAAAAAACTTTTTTTTCTTTGTCCTAATTGCCTGCTCCAAAGAACATGCGACCGAAGCAGAGCAATCCTCGAATCTTTAACCTTTAACCTTTAACCTTTCCTCAATACTCGAAACTGCTGTCGCCGAGGAATTCGCGCAGTATGCTCGTGGGCGGAATGTAGCGTGTCTGGATGGGTTCTATCAGTTCCAGTATGCTGAGCAGGCGTATTGCCTCGGCATACTCTTCGGCACTTTGCGGTACCATCTTCAGAAGCGGCTCGGCGAATGGGCGCAGTATGCCCAGCTCGTATAGAAGCGCCGAGTTGAACATGACGTCGGCATTCTCCTGGTAGGGGAATATGTGTTTGTGCTCGCCGAGGCGGACGCTGGGCCAGCGTTGCAGGGTGGCGTAGGCACTGTAGCCGCGGAAGTTGTTGTCGCGGACTATGCGACGTATCAGTCGGTTGTCGTTCGAGCGGATGATGTTCTGCTCGTCGAGGGCAATCTGAGTCAATGCTGACACGTAGACCTTGAATTTCAACTCGTCGTCGATTTGCTCGGTCAGTTTCGGGTTCAATGCGTGTATGCCTTCGACAATGAGGATGCTGTCTTTGCTCATCTTTATGGTCTTGCCGCTGAAGTAGGGCTCGCCCTTCTTGAAGTCGTAGGTGGGTATCTTCACTTCCTCGCCGTCGAACATCTGCTGCAGCTGCTCGTTGAGCAGCGGTATGTCGAGGGCTTCGATAGCTTCGAAGTCGTAGTCGCCGTTGGGTTGGCGGGGTGTCCGCTCGCGTGGAAGGAAATAGTCGTCAAGCGACAGCTGCTTTACGTCGAACCCCAGCACGGCCAGCTGTACGGCCAGTCGGCGGCACGAGGTGGTTTTGCCGCTCGATGAGGGGCCAGCCAGAAGCACCATGCGCACTTTGTCGCGACGCTGGAATATCATGTCGGCGATCGAAGCGTATTTTTTCTCGTGCAGGGCTTCGCTCACCTGTATCAGGTGGTTCTCGCGGTGGTTTCGCACTTCCTCGTTCAGGTCGTCGATGGTAGGCACATGCAGCAGCTCGGCCCAGCGGTGGTGCTCCTGGAATATGTTGAACAGCTTGGGAGCGTCCTGATAGAGTTCCAGCTTGTCGGGCATGCGCGGGTCGGGGCATTGGAGCAGGTATCCTTCGGCAAAGGGGCGAAGGTCCCATTGGGTCAGCACTCCGGTCGAAGGCACCAGGCGGGTAGCCCATTTGTGCGGCGTGCCGCCGAGAAAGAACATTTCTATATAGAGTTGCGTCAACCCTTTGAGTAACCTTTTTGTGGCGGGAATAGGCTCATTCTCAATGAGCTTGAGAGCGTCGCTCACCTGCATCGATTTCGAGATGAAGGGCAGGTTCTGATGCTGCAGTTCTGCCATCCGTTCGCGCACGGTACGCGCTATCTCGAACTGAGAGGGTAGGGTGTAGCCTTCCTCGATGGGCTCAACCTTGCAGAAGAAACCGTTTACCATCCAGTGGTCTATCGTGAGCACCGCCTTCGGATAGCAGTCGCGCACTGCCTTGTAGAACAGAAAACAGAGCGATGTGATGTAGATACGGTATCCCTGACGATGGGTGATGTCGACAAAACGCAGGTTCTTCGGTTTGAAAACGCGATACGACATCATCTGTATCTTGTTGTTCACCAAAGCGCAAAGTACAGGGTATTTGCATTGGTGGTTCACTTGGGTGGCAAGTTCGCTGAGCGTTATGCCTTGCTCTATCATGCGGCGTTCGCCGGTGTTCTCTATAACGACTTCTATTTGGGCCATCGTGAAAAAATCTTAGTATGAGTTGTCAAAACGTTCCATCTTTTATTTTATTGTTCAAAGCTGCAAATTATTCTGTGAAAGAAAGCAAGTATTAAATAATGTTAAACTATATAATTTAACTTTTTTGTTCCAAACATTTACTATTTTTGCAACTATTTAAATATATTGATATAATTTTAGTTCGTCTATTAACCAACAATTTAAAATTATCTACAAATCAAATTTTTTACCAATCAAAAACTACATTTATGAGGAAAGTTTTAAAACGTTTAGTACTCATGGCATTGTTGTGTGTGCCATGGGTGACGCAAGCGCAGACTGACACCTTGACGGTGTCTGACGACACTACAACCAACTCGTACATACCGGTTTATGGCTTCTATGTCGACGAGGCTCAGCACAACCAGATTATCTATCCCACCTCGATGCTCGCCGAGCTTATGGGCGACAGCATCACGGGTATGGCATTCTACATGTCGTCCACCGCTGCCGGCAGCTGGAACACCACTGTTACCATCAAGCTCGGCATCACTTCGCTGAGCGACCTTTCGTCGGACCTCGATGCCACTACGAGCCTTACCCAGGTGTGGCAGGGCACGATGACGGGCCAGGACGACACCATCTGGATTCCCTTCACCACGGCCATCGCCTATATGGGCGGCAACCTGCTGGTGGACATCACTACCACCGCGGGCACCTACAAATCGGCCTCTTTCTACGGCACGGCTGTCAGCAACGCTTCGCGCTACACCTACGGTTCTTGGGGCAACAGTGTGCAGAACTTCATCCCCAAGACTTCGTTCCTCCACGTGGACGGCGACTTCGATGTCTGCCTTATGCCTACGGCCCTCAATGTTGTGGCCAGCCCTTACAGCGCCACTCTCTCCTGGACGGCTCCCGCCGGCGTCACCGACTTTGCCGTTACCCTCAACGGCCAGCCTGTCGAGGGTGTCAGCAATCCTATGACCCTGACCAACCTCGTTCCCGGCACCAGCTATACCGTGTCGGTAAGCTCTATCTGCACCAGTGGCGACACTTCCTACGCCACTACCTCCTCTTTCCTTACTCCCTGCGTAGCTTTCACGGCTCCCTACACCGACAACTTCGATGCCAGCTCCAGCCTTTCGGTTTGCTACGGCTTGTTGTCGTACTATGACAGCTACGGAACCATCTATCCATACATCTCTACAGGTACATCCCATAGCGGCAACCGCTCGCTGTACTTCTACACCTATGGCGCCGAGAACTTCGTCGTCGCTCCTACGGTCGACCTTGCAGGCAACAATATGCATGTCTCCTTCTGGGGCAACGGCTATGGCCAGCTCATAGCAGGTGTTGTTACCAACCGCAACGACATGTCGACGTTCATCGCCCTCGACACCGCCCAAGGCGACCCCGATGGCCGTTGGCTTGAATACGATTTCTATACCGATACCATCACCGCCGACACGGCCTATGCCGCTTTCAAGCTGTCAAACAACAGCTTCTATCTTGACGACCTCACCATCGAGGCCAGCACCAGCTGCCGCCGTCCTATGGCCGCCGTCATCGACAGTGCCGACACCGTCAGCGTTCGCCTCCACTGGATCCCTGCCACGTCGGGCTCGGCCTCTTACGAGGTGGCCTATGCTCCTGTCTACGATTTTAGCAACGCCACCATCGTTGGCGAAATCACCGACACCTTTACTGTCATCACCGGTCTTACCCCCAATGCTTACAACCATTTCTGGGTTCGCACCGTTTGTGGCGACGACACCACCCACTGGACCTATGCCGGCTCCGCCCGCACCGATTGCTCGCCCGACGGCATGGTGGCCCCATACGTCGAAGACTTTATGGGATACGGCGACGAGCTTATACCGTCCTGCTGGAACGTGCTGCAGTCCACTGTCAACTACAGCACCACCTATCCTTACGTCTACAGCGGTACCTCATACGGCTACCTGGTGATGTATCCCAAATACGAGGAGCCGAACCTCATTGTGGCTCCCAAGATGCGCCTGGCCAGCAACGAGATTGCAGTCGAGCTCTCCTACGAAGGCGGCTACAGCAATTCGGCCAACTTCGAGGTAGGCTATGTCACAAATCCCAATGCAGACTCGACCTTTGTTGCCATCGACACCATCGTTGTCAGCGGACAGACCCGTCACGAATATGAGTTCAACACGGGCTCCGTTACCGGCGTCGACAGCCTCTGGATCGCTTTCCGCGCCAACGTGGCCGGTGCGGCTCAGAATGCTTATGTCTATCTCTACGGCATCACCATCAAGCACCTCAGCAACTGCGTTCGTCCTTCGGTGGTATCGCTCGACACTGTCGGCCACGACATGGCCATCCTCAGCTGGGACAGCGTAGCCGAGAACTACGAAATCCTTGTCTCCACCACCAACAACGTCAACGACCCCAACGCCACCACCGTCCAGGTTACGGGCGCCAATACAGGCGTCGTCGACAACCTGCAGCCCAGCACCAAATACTACACCTGGGTGCGTAGCGACTGCGGCGACGAGCAGAGCGAGTGGCGCATTGGTCCTTCGTTCACCACCAGATGCGGCGAGGACTACTGCCTTGTCGGCGTCAGAGTTTTCGACAGCTACCAGTATGCCGGCTACTACAATGCCGTCAATGTCTATGTCGACAGCGTTCTGCGCGATGTGATTAACTATAGCAACTATAACTCCTACAACGTCAACGTCCAGTACGATGTGTGCGATGGCGACTCACTGACCCTCACTTACTATCCCTACGGTTCAAGTTATAGCAATTATGACACTTATGTCACCGTCACTGTTACCGACGGCAGCGGTTCGCAAGTCTTCAATGGCACCTGCGGCGAATACACCGATGGCGACACCATCGTGCGCCTTACCAAACCCTGCCCCACCTGTATGCCGGTGGCCTCTGTGGCCGTCGATGAAGAATTAACCGACGCCAACAACCTCACTGTCTACTGGGTGCCCAACGCAGCATATAGCGGCGACCAGGTCGACTATGTTCTTTCTCTCAATGGTGTCAATGTCGCCAATGTGACCGACACCTTCTATACCTTCACCAACCTCACCGCCGAAACTGGCTACACCATCGGCGTGGCCACCTTGTGCAGCGACGATGACACTGCTGCCTATGTCTACACCACCGGCATAACCGGTTGCGAAGGCGTCTCCTGCAACGTTATGGTCTATATGCACGACAGCTATGGCGACGGATGGAATGGCGCACAGCTCGATGTCGTTCAGGGCGGCATCACCAAAGGCTCGTTCACAATCCCCAGCGGCAATAGCTTTGTCGGCAATGTCAAGGCTTGCCAGGGCGACTCGCTCCAGCTCTTCTGGACTTCCGGTAACTACGACAGCGAAGCCAGCTTCGAGGTCGTCGGATTGGGTGGCGACACCCTCTACACCTCGTCGGCACTCACTTCTGGCCTCCTTGCCACTACCGACACCGTCACCTGCCCCGCTTGCGTCTCGCCCAGCGTCGTGAACGTCAGCAATATCACCACAACGGGCGCCGACGTCAGCTGGAACGCCAACGGCCTCGCCGACAACTGGATTGTTAGTGTCTACAACAATGGCACTCTGGTAAGTAGCGCAGCGGTCAACACCCCGACTTATCAGATCACCGGCCTCACGCCCGCCACTTATTACACTGTCAGCGTTGCCTCGATTTGCGGCAGCGACACCGCTGTGGCTACCACAGCTTCCTTTGCAACACTCTGCAGCGAAATCACCCTGCCGTGGTATTTCAACGCCATGAACGACCCCAGCGCCTCGACAAACACCATGCCGCTCTGCTGGTTCGCTCCCCAGACCTTCCTCTACGAGACCTCTTACAGCAGCGATCTTTTCCCGCACAACAACAGCTACAGTGGTATCGAAATCCAGGTTATGGGCACCGGCTCCTGCATGGCTGCCACTCCGCGCATCCCTGCTCCGGCCAACAACCTCTACATCCGCGCCAGCCTCTATGCCTATGAGGATGCCGATGTCACTTCGATGCAGATAGGCTTCATCAGCAATCCTGCCCAGCCCTCGACGTTCATTCCGCTCCAGACCATCCCTGCAGGCTCTGGCGAGTATGAGTTCATCACCACTGGCGTCGCCGGCATCCCTGCCGACTCGCTCCATATCGCTTTCAGAGTTACCTCTACCAGCTCCAGCGATTATAATGGCGCTTATATCGACCTCGAGGACATCTACGTCCAGGTGGCTCCCTCTTGCCTGCGTCCCGACTCGGTGACCTTCAGCAACATCACCACTACCACGGCTACCATCGGCTGGACCAACACCGGCGCCAACCACTATCTGGTTTCCGTCAACGACACTGTCTATAACGTCACCACCAACAGCGTCAACGTCACCGGCCTTGCTGGCGGCACCACCTACACCGTCGCTATCCAGGGCGTCTGCTCCGACTCGAGCATCGTCCGCTATGCCGAGTTCACCACAGCTTGCGACGCCACCACGCTGCCCTATTTCGAGGACTTTGAGAACGGCACAATCTACCGCCTGCCAAATTGCTGGACATCGTACAACAACTATCCCGACTACTCCGGCAACCTCACTCCCTATGTCTACGACTACAGCTACTATGCCCACAGTGGCAGCAATTCGCTCTACTTCTACGGTCCTTCGACCAAGAAGGTTATGGCTGTCAGCGGTGCCCTCACCGGCGCTCCCATCAACCAGCTCTATGTCAACTTCTGGGCTAATGCCAGCAGCTATGGCTTCGAGGCTGGCCTTATGACCGACCCCAACGACACCAACACCTTCATCAAGCTCCTCGAGCACGGCGGTGTCTCCTACGGCGATCCTATGTACAGCACGTATCACTATGAATTCACTACCGATACCGTTACCTCTACCGCCACCACCTACTACTTTGCTATCCGCCTCATAAATACTCAAAGCTATGCCGGCGGCATCTATGTCGACGACATCTCCGTTGAGCTCATGCCCGACTGCTCCGAGATCTTCAACACGGCTTCTGTTCCCGGCGGTACCATCACTGGCGAAAGCGCTGCAGTGCAGTGGACTATCGGTCCTGGCATCAACAACGGCGCCACCTACACCGTCACCGTGCTCGATGCCAACAACACCGTCGTCTCCACCATCAACGACGCCGTCTCGCCACAGACTGTCAGCGGCCTCAGCGCCGAAACCAACTATCGCGTTGTGGTCAGCCTCAACTGCGGTGGCCAGGTGACGGCTGTCAGCGACACCGTCGACTTCACAACCCGCTGCGCCGGCGCCATCACCAGCTCCAGCTACAGCAGCGACATGACCGCCACCACCACCAGCTACGCTCCTATCGGATGCAGCACCTACAACTATTCCTATGTGCAGACCATCATCGACTCGGCTCAGATGGCAACCCTCAACGGTGGCACCGGCAACCCCGCAGCCATCACCACCTTCGCATTCCTGCCGCTCACTGTCACCGAGGGTAGCGCCGAGTTCAACGGTATGTATGTCTATATGGCCAACGTCAGCGAAACCGACCTCAGCGCCGGATTCATTATGCCCGACGCCAACCATCATTTCGATACCGTGCTCAGCAACGGCAACTTCAACTTCACCGAGGCCGATTGGCAGTACCACAACTTCGACACCGCCTTCACTTGGGACGGCCACAGCAATGTGCTCTTCGCCGTCAACCGCGTCAACGGTACCTGGAAGTCGACCCCGTCCTTCAGCGCCCACCAGACCGCTGCCGTCAAGACATTCTATGTCTATAACGACAACAGCGCTTACGACATCACTACCGTATCTGGAGGCGATCCTCTCAACCTTGTCGGCGACTTAGTCTTCATGGCGTGCGGCGTGGGCTGCGAGGAGCCTGTGGCAACGACAGTTGTCAATGACTACCAGAGTGCCACCATCTCGTGGACCAGCAATGCTGACTCTGTCGAGTTTGCCTTCAAGGCTGCCACCGACGTCGACTATCCTGCTGCATCTCGTATGGCCGGAACAGGCAGCTATGAAGCCTCATCGCTGCTGCCGGCAACTACCTATATGTACCATGTCCGTGCCATCTGCGACGAGGCTGAAGGCGACTTCTCCGACTGGGTTGAAGGCACCTTCACAACCGACAGCCTGCCTTGCTTCGACCCGACCGAACTCGCTGTTCAGGCTACGGGCTACACCACTGTGACCCTCGGCTGGACCGCCAACGGCGAAGAGACCAACTGGCGCATCCACGTCTGGAACACTGCATTCGACACCACCTACGATGTCAACAGCAACCCGGCTACCGTCGGTGGCCTCGCTCCGGATGTTGACTACAGCGCCGAGGTTATGGCTCTCTGCGGAACCGTGATGCTCGAGAGTGGCGTCAGCAACCCCGTCACCTTCCACACCGCACAGTGCGAAGTTCCGACTGGTGTTACCGTCAGCAACGTGACAGCCCACACAGCTGTCGTCAACTGGACTGGCACTGCACAGAGCTACCGCGTCACCTACGGCTACGAAGGCTTCGGTACCGGCAACGAGATTGCCTCGATACCCGTCACTGGAACCACCACAACACTGACCGGCCTTGAGAGCGGCGAAACCTACGATGTCTATGTCTATGCAGTATGCGAGACTGGCATCGAGAGCAACGCCTCGACCAAGACGACCTTCGAGACCGAGCCCGAAGGCATCAGCACAGCCGACGGCATGAACGTAAGCATCTATCCCAACCCGACAACCGATGCCACCACCATCGCCCTCAGCGGCGTCAACGGTGAGGTCAGCATCACCATCGTCGACATGAACGGCCGCATCGTCAAGAGCGACAGCATGTCGTGC
>JAFXAD010000041.1 GCA_017522065.1 Bacteroidales bacterium | reverse complement strand
ATAAATGTCTTGGTAGCTCAGCTGGTAGAGCAATTGACTCTTAATCAATGGGTCCAGGGTTCGAATCCCTGCCAGGACACCACACTTCGGGGTGTAGCGCAGTTGGCTAGCGCGCCACGTTCGGGACGTGGAGGCCGGAAGTTCGAGTCTTCTCACCCCGACAAAATTCCCACAAATCTTCGCTTTACACCTTGAATTGCCTGCCACTTTAGCTCAGTTGGTAGAGCAACGCATTCGTAATGCGTAGGTCTGCGGTTCGAGTCCGCAAAGTGGCTCACTTTTTTTATTAACTTAATCAATTTTTATTAGTAATGGTAAATCAATACGAAACCGTTTTCATTGCAACTCCCGTTTTGTCTGATGAACAGATGAAGGAAACGGTAAAAAAGTACACTGACTTCCTCACCGAGCATGGTGCAGAGATAGTCTACACAAACAATTGGGGCATGCGCAAGCTCGCTTACCCGATTAAGAAGAAATCATCAGGATTCTACTACCTCATTGAATTCAAGGCTGAAGGTAGTGTCATTGCCGACCTTGAGGTTGCCTACAAACGCGACGAGCGTCTGCTTCGTTTCCTCACTGTTTCGCTCGACAAGCACGCAATTGCCTACAACGAGAAGAAACGTGCCGCCAAAAAGGCTGCTGCAGAAAGCACACAAGAATAATCTAATTAAGTGATTTCTTTAAGTTTAATTCAATCAAAAAGTAAGAATCATGGCTAACGAAAGTGAAATCAAATATTTGACCCCTATAGCTGTTGAGACACAGCGCAAGAAATACTGCCGTTTCAAGAAACTCGGCATCAAGTACATTGACTATAAGGATGCTGACTTCCTGCTGAAGTTTGTCAACGAGCAGGGTAAGATCCTTCCCCGTCGTATTACCGGTACTTCCAACAAGTACCAGAAGAAAGTATCACAGGCCATCAAGAGAGCTCGCCACCTGGCTCTGCTTCCCTATGTTGCCGACTGTTTAAAATAATCAAAGAAGGAGGAAGAACAAATGGAAATCATACTGAAACAAGACGTTGCTAATTTGGGATACAAGGACGATATCGTTACCGTTAAGAACGGCTACGCCAACAATTACCTCCTCCCGCAGGGAATGGCAATCATGGCCACTCCAGCAAACAAGAAAATGCATGCCGAGACTCTTCGCCAGCGCGCTTTCAAAGAGGAAAAAATCCGCAAGGATGCCGAGACTCTGAAGGCTGCTCTCGATGGCAAGAATGTCCGCCTCGCCACCAAGGTTGGTGAGAACGGTCAGCTCTTTGGCGCCGTCAACAATATCCAGATTGCTGATGCTCTCAAAGCTCAGTACAATTATGACGTTGACCGTAAGAAAATCGTTGTCGATGGCTCGAAAATCAAAGAGGTTGGCACATACAATGCTGTCGTAAACATCTATCGCGACATTAAGGCTACTCTCAATGTAGAGGTTGTCAACGAAGATGCTCCTGCAGCAGCCGAAGCATAATCATCGAAAAGTTTTCTTTTTCATAGTACAATTTTTAGGTTGGGTTCCCCGCATCAGTGGGGAACCTTTTTTATTGTTAAGTAAAAAGTCCCCTTGGGGATGCTTTCCGTAATGTCGGAGAGGGATGAGTACCTATTCTTTGATTACCCAACCTTTTTCGGTAAGCATTAATTTCTCGTTGTCTTCATTCGTCTCACCGTTGCCGAAAGTGTATTTTATACCGACAACGGCGTTTTGGCCGTCTTCCGATATTTCTTCGCTAAGGATCTCATAGTCTTTCAGGCCTCCGTTGGCTTCATAGATCATGCCTATCAATGCTGCCATTTGGCTGATGTCCTCGTCTGTCGCATCCTCGATACCTGCCATATAGCGGACAGCTCCTTCGTAGTCTTTGTTTTTTAGAGCTTTCATGGCTTTCTCAGTGATTTTTGACGGCGAGTCTTTCTTGCTTGTGGCTGTTCCTGTCGTGTCGCCAGATTGTCCGCAGCTGACGAATGCAAAGCTGCCGGCTAAGAGTGCAGCAAAAAGGATAGTGAAGATTTTTTTCATTTTTTTAGGTTTTAGGTTTAAAAATTGATTGCTGAAAAATGTATTTCAAAATGCAAAGATAGTATATTTTTTTCAAAAAATATGTTTTTATAACTTTTTTTGTTGCAACGAGATAGTAACAGAAGTGCACCGATGAGTGCAAAAAACAGCATTGATGCTGATGTTGGATGTCTATATGAGTGGAGACGGTGTCGGGATTTTTTTTTAGAATATGTAACAGAAAGAATAGAAATGGGATGATAATAAAAAAAGAAGAAGGGGTGTAGGCCCTTCTTCTTTTTTAGGTTTAATGACGAAATTGTGTTCGCCTGTTTATCAATATTTGTAGAAGCCTTCGCCGGTTTTGCGGCCAAGGAGACCGGCGCGGACCATCTTGCGCAGCAGCGGGTGAGGACGGTATTTCGGGTCGCCGAATTCTTTGTAGAGGACTTCCATGATGGCGAGGTTTACATCGTTTCCGATGAGGTCGGCCAGAGCGAGGGGACCCATGGGGTGGTTGGCGCCGAGCATCATGCACTTGTCGATGTCTTCTGCGGTGGCGATACCGTCGGCGAGGATGCCAACAGCCTCGTTGATCATCGGGATGAGGATGCGGTTGACGACAAATCCGGGGGCTTCCTTAACCTCGACGGGTTGTTTGCCGATTTCGGTGGCCAGGTCGACGACGCACTTGCAGACGGCGTCGCTGGTCAGCTGGCCGCGGATTACCTCAACGAGTGCCATGCGGTCGGCGGGGTTGAAGAAGTGCATGCCGATGAACTGGGCCGGACGACTGGTGCATGCGGCTATCTCGGTGATGCTCAGTGAACTGCTGTTGGTAGCGAAGATGGCTTCGGGTTTGCAGATCTTGTCGAGTTCTGTGAAGACATCTTTCTTGAGCTGCATTTCTTCGACAGCGGCCTCGATGACGAGGTCGGCATCGGCGAAGGTAGCATAGTCGGTGGTAGTGGTGATGTTCTTCAGCAGGGCGTCGACGGCCTCCTGAGTCATTTTGCCTTTCTCGACGAGTTTGGCATACGATTTGGCGATTGATCCCATAGCCTTGTCAAGGCTGGCCTGGGTGCGGCTTTTCATAACGACGGGCATCTTGGCAGCGAAGGCTTTGACAATGCCTTTGGCCATTGTGCCGGTTCCGATAACGTAGATTTTCATTGTGATTATTGTTTTTGTGTTGAAGTTACTTTCCTTGGAATTCGCATTTGCCTTTGTTGAGGAAGGCTTGCATGCCGTTCTTCTGGTCCTCGGTAAGGAAGCAGCGGCCGAAGATTGTGCTTTCGTTTGCAATGGCTTCGTCGGCGGGCATGTCATACTCGTCGTTGATACATAGCTTGGCAGCTTTGACGGCGAGGGGTGCATTGGCGGCGATACGTGTGGCCATTTCGATGGCTTTGCTCATCAGTTCAGCTTGAGGGTATACAGCGTTGACCAGTCCGATACGCAGTGCTTCGTCGGCTTTGACGGCACGTCCTGTATAGATAAGTTCTTTGGCCATACCCATTCCTATCAGTCGAGCCATGCGGACGGTGCCGCTAAAGCCTGGAATGATGCCGAGTCCGACCTCGGGCTGTCCAAAGCGTGCGTTGTCGCTACAGATGCGTATGTCGCATGCCATTGCCAGTTCGCAGCCTCCGCCCAAGGCAAAGCCATTGACGGCAGCGATGACTGGAACGTGGAGTGTTTCGATTTTACGGAACACCCGTGCTCCACGGCTGCCGAAGGTTTGAGCTTGCAGCATCTGGAGGTTGGCCATCTCGCTGATGTCAGCACCTGCCACGAACGATTTCTCGCCGTCGCCGGTGACAATAAGGCAGCGATATTTGTTGCAATCGAAGTGGTCGACGAAGTCTTCCAATTCGGTTAGAATAGCAGTGTTAAGTGCGTTGAGGCTTTTAGGAGCGCTGATGGTAACGGTGCAAATAGTTCCATTTTCAGCGAGTTTCAAATACTGATAATCCATATTGTCTTAAAGTTTGTGGATGCAAAAGTACACTTTTTTCTTCAATAAAAGAAAAATAATTTGCACGGTTTTGTTTGTTAGACTTTTGGATTGTCAGAATCCGATTTCGAAGCCTATTTCGTGTATTGAACGTGAAGTGTAGAGCGGCAGCAGATTGGCAGTTATTGCAACTCGTCGTATCACCTTGCGGGGCAGGACGATGCCAAGGCCGACATTCAGTTTCCAGGGATTAACGACGAAGGGGTTGGCTGAGGATGCGCCTAATGTATGCGAGCGGACTATGCTGTGTCCAGGGGTTATGTTGAGGCTCCATCCGGTTCGCTCCTTGCCCAAAGGAAAGAAATTCAATGTGATGGGGAGGTTTGCGAAGAGATCGAAAGAGTTGTAGGAGTGCTCTTGGTTCGAGAGGACATATTGTATTTCGTCGGTATTTACGAAATTGTTAGCCTCTAGACCAACTGTGTAATCACTGATTGTTCCTTGCTGCAGGTGTCCGCTGAACGACAAGCCGACATCGAGACGGCTGTTGCGGATGCTTGCTATGGCGTATGAGGCTCCGACGTTGGCCGACAAAGTGAAGTCGGGATTGATGGAACTGAATGTTTCGCCTACGTTGGAAAGGATTTCATTAGTCATAATTCCTTCCGCATAGCCGATGCTGCCACTCGACAAGGCCGAGGCGTTGATCGACGATATAAAGCTGATTCTTTTTGCGTTGACTTCAGGGTGGGAAGTGATGCTGTTGATATTGTTCGGGATAGTGACTGTATTTGTTTGTTCTGCAAAAAGTTCCTGTAGGGAAGTTGGGTGTTCAATGATGTTTTTTTCTATGTCTGTTGATAGTGTTTCTGTGTCGCTATTTTGTTGTTTTGCTGTGTCGTCCGGATTGTGGATGGCATCTGGCTGGTGGCTGTCGGCAACAACATTGTCGTCTGTCGGGAGCTTGTATAGATCCGTTGACGTTCCATTCGTCCGAGGCTTGCTGTAGGCTGGGGTGGAGGTGTATGATGGAGTGTTGTTGATAGAAGGATAAACGATTGAATCAGTTTTTGGTACCGAAACCTTTTGTGTCGATGCTGTTGTAGGCACGTCAGTGTGCCGTGGAGACAGTAAACGTATGGTCAAGGTGACACACAGCAGCAGGACTGCAACGCCCGCGATGCCGATGCGTCGCTGCGACTGTCGCCGTGCCATACGGTGCAGGTTGTCAGCAATATGTTGCTGTTGCCGCTTGTCCTCGCCGTATTGTTGCAGTATTTTCTCTATATCGTCCTGTTTCATTGTTCTGAGTCGGTGGTTTGAAGGTGATTTCTGAGGGTGGTATAAGCTCGGCTGAGAGAAGTGGAGATGTTGGTTTCGCTTAACCCGGTCAGCTGTGCAATCTCGTGTATTGACATTTGTTTGACATATTTCATCTCGATAATTTGCTGCTGCTGTTGTGGCAAAGAAGCAATGGCCTGTTCCACCATCCGGTAGCTCTGTTCGTCGTTGTGTGAGTCGTCGACATATTGTTGGTTGTACATTTCGGTTGCAATGGAATCCAATTTCTCCTTACGGTTTTTGTCGCGACGCAACATATCGATGCACAGGTTGCGCAAAGTGCGCATCGCAAAGCCCCTTGGATCTTTCATCAGGCCCAGTCGCCACCGTATACGCCAAAGGCGCACAAAGGTGTCCTGCACAGCGTCGTTTGCGAGGTCGTCGTCGTGCAGTATCGCTGCAGCCGTCTGTCTCATAGTCGGTTGCAGCGATACGATGTCCTGTATGAATCGTTCTGTATTTATGTCAGTTGGGGTGCTATAAGACTATTCATCCATAAAATGTTCACCGTAGTGGAGCGAGGTCGTAATGTTTATTGTAGAGTAGTAAGCGGTATGAACCGTGTGTGTTACGCTGAGCGGGTAGCCGTCGTTGCTGCGGTATTGGTAGACCCAGTTGTTTGTTGCTTGACTGGTTGAGTGGTACACGCTCTGCACCACGTTGTTCCGGCTTAGGTACGAGGGATTGGTCAGGAATTCGTTTTGGAATATACCGCTTGATGTAAAGTGGCCTTGCATAGGGTTGTAGTGGTTGTCGTACTGGTAGTCGATTTGCGTGATGCCGGTGCAATAATGAGCCATCGAATCGGCTGTAGCGCGCACCAGGTTGCCGTCGTTCCACTGCAGCGTCCAGCATTGCACGAGGGTGTCGGTATGGTAAATGTTGCGGAGCCAGTCCTCTACGGGTTGCACGAGCACTATTGCATAGGGATAGCGGCTGCCGTTGGAGTAGCGGAATTCGATGGCGCGAGTCTGGTTTTCCTGGCCGAAGGGGTAGGTGATACGCTGCAGCAGACCGTTGTCGTAGTGGAATTTGAATGTGCGCCGAGCCTCGGTGTCGCTATGATATACAATGCTGTCTATCTGGCCGTTGCTGTTGTAGTGGTAGGTGTCGTAGATGGGGCTGGCGATGCCATCGTAATTGCCATTGCCGTAGTGCACCGTAACCAGCTGGCGGTCGCGGTTCCACGTCCAAACGTCGTTGACGGTCCTGTCGGTTGTGCCGCCTTCGCCTACTTCGTGGATGTCGTGCACCATATCTGAAATCGGCAGCGAGGGGGAATATCGGCCCTCAAAGGCATTCTGTTCGCCGTCGGTATAATGCTGCGGGTGACATCCTGCCACCACGAATATCAGCGGAATGATAAATAACTTTATGTGTTTCATATTATAATTGCGAATTGTACGAATTTAACGAATTAATTTCGAGAAAATTTGTTTTGCAAGCATAACGCGAATTAAACGAATTTTAGAGTTGATATGGTTATTCACGGCAAAAATATAATTTCTGTTTAATTCCTGACCAATTTCTGGTAATTCCTGTTAATAGAAATTAATTCTGATGTGTGATTGTCTGATGGATGATTGTCTGATGGTTGATTGTCTCTTCGAATACCGTTGTCTGATGTGGAGTGCCGGCATAAAGGCTTTCCACTTTGATTCTTAGCGTGAATCCGCCTTGCGGAAGGTTGTTGATTGTAAACGAGTTGTCGTAAAGGCAGATGCAGTCGGTCAATCCCTGCTCGCCCACGTGTTCCACTACGGTCACAACGTTGCCTTCTATTTCGACAGTTGTTGTGATGTTCTGCTCACCGCAGTCGAGCATCATATTGTAGTGCGTCACCTGCAGCGAGTTGCCGTCGTCCGCCCACGAAAATATTATGGAGTCGGTTGTCATATCCTTTGCTGCCAGTTTGTCGGTGTTGGTGTGGCAGTCCGATGTATGGACGTCGGAGATGAAGGGTTCGGTGATAGTTCGCGAAGAGTTGTTCTCCTTTTCGCATGCCCATAGCATTGCGACGATGATTGTGGCGGCAGCCAATAAACGAGTTAGTTTCATAATAATTTTTTTTGTTCACTATAATAACGCAGAAAGATGTAAAATGTCACAGCAAAAAATTTTTTTTCTGTGACATTTTGCTATTTTTTTCGTTATTGTAGTAAACGAATTCTCTCAAATATGTTGTTATGATAAAAACAAAGTTTATTGCGATTGCCCTTATATCTGTAGTAATCCTCGCATTGTCGGGCTGCGAGAAAGAGGAGTTTATTGTACGAATAGAGAACGGTGAGTTCGTCGTATTGGAAGAGCCCTATACACATCCATATGCGTCCGACATCACCATCAAGGCCCTTCTGCTTGTAGAGAATGACACTTTGCCCGATTTTCCTGACGGGCTGGTATTTGCATATCATATATCGGGCTTTCTTCCTTTGGGATACCATGCTGGCGATACCGTTACTGTACAGGCCACGTTAAAGGAAATATACCCAAAAGGTATATCCAATACCGAAGCAAATAATGTTAATGTGTACAAAATAAAAGATATAGAAAGGATAAAATGATGAAAACGCCGCATTCTTTTCAGATGTTAACCCTTGTGGCTTGCCTGATGCTATCTGGTTGCAAAAAAGACAAGCCGGAGCTCCATTTCGACTACGAAGGTCCATGTCACTGTGGCGTGGAGAATCCTCTCGAAGATCTTGAGTGGCTGCATCGCACGGCGGAGAGTTTTGAGTCGACGACTCAGTGGGCTACGATTTCAGTCTGTGTATATGATTCTGCCGAGCAGGGATTTATCGTTGATCCGTGTGTACAATGTGCAGACGGAATGCAATCTTTGTTCGACTGTCAGGGAAATCTTTTGGGCAATCTGGGAGGTTTCGCCGGCATACCGCTTTCGACATATAATATTGACCCAACCAGTGTTCGCGAGATTTATCGCAACTATCCCGACACGGCGGCCACGCTCATTGGCAAGCGTTGGCGGCTGCAGCGTTTTTTCGACCGCGAGACCAACAGCGAAGTGGTACCTATGAGTGTCAACGGTCCTATCACGTTTTGGCTGATTTTCAACGGTAACGGACAAGTTGAAGGTGGCGGTATCAATAGTCTGAGCGGCAACTTCTTTGTCTATGATCAGGATCATATCTGCATCAGCATTACTGCCCTCAGTGAGATTTACGATGCGACAGGGTGGGAGGACCGCTTGCTTGCCGCCCTCAATGATGCCACGGTATACTATGTGGAGTATTACGGGAAATCGATGCGCATCTATTACGATATGAACCGCAAATGGATTGATTTTGTCCGTGTGGGTTGATGGAGGATGTGGATGATGTCAAATATTTCTTTCAGATATTGGAATACACCTGATTGTATGTCATTCTTTTGACGTGAATTTGTTAGTCTTTCAAGCATCCGATCGGTACCACCAGCACACCGTCTTTTCGTCTGTAGGCATAAGCGCCTGTAGCTGTCAGAACCATCATGAAGGAAGGGCTCTTCATTTTTGTTGTGTCGATTTTGTTGGCCAGTTTTTTCAGGTTGTAGGCCCCCTCTTCGATAAGAGTCTCTCCTCCAAGCTTTATTTCCACAAGGCCATAGCTGCCGTTATGGAGATGAACGACGGCGTCGCATTCCAGCCCGTTATGGTCCCTGTAGTGGTAAACACGGCCGTCGAGAGCGTCGGCATACACCCTCAAGTCCCTCACAGCCATCGTTTCGAACAGAAGCCCGTAGGTGTTCAAGTCGTACATCAAGTCTTTCGGGCCGATTCCAAGAGCGCCCGTTGCTATTGAGGGGTCGACAAAATATCGAGTGTCCGAGGTTCGTATGGCGGTCTTGCTTCTCAGGTTAGGATTCCATGCTGGCATATCCTCAATAACAAATATCTTTCTCAAGGCCGACAGGTACAGCGATATCGTGTTCTCGGTCAAAGAGCCGCCTTTATTTGCCGACAGGTCGGCATATAGCGTCCCAACAGAGACTTGGCCTCCTTGGTGTCTGGAGTAGGCTCTTAGCAGCCGTAATGCGAAATCCGGGTCACGCTGCACGTTGTCCACTCGCGATATGTCGCTTTCGCAAATGGCTTTGACATAATTGTTGGCCACACGCAAGGCGGTGGTTTTCTTTAGATTTAGAGATCCTGGCCACCCTCCGCGGCATAATGTAAAGGCAATGTCCTCGAGCGAAGAATCGGGTGCTATGCAAGATTCCATCTGACCGGCAAAGAGATCTACAAGACTTGCGTTGCCGTTCGATTCTCCCGACTCCCATAGGCTCATCGGTCGCATTGTTAGCCACGCAAAACGTCCTGTGCCTGTATGTGTTATCATGCTTTTGTCGGCGGGCACTGCGGACCCTGTGAAAATAAACTGCCCCATGGCGCTCCTTCGGTCGACGGTATATCGCGCAGTGTCCCACAGCTGCGGAGCCAGCTGCCATTCGTCTACCAGCCTTGGAGTTTCGCCGGCAAGCAGCAATTCCGGATCGTTTTCTGCGAGTGTAAGATACTCTTTCGACATCTTGGGATAATCCATTCGCAGTATACTTTTGGCCTGCTGTTCGGCTGTAGTAGTTTTGCCGCACCATTTTGGTCCTTGTATTAAAACTACTCCAGCTGCTTCAAGTTGATTGCGGAGCATTTTGTCAGCAACCCTGTTTCGATATATTCCGATAGTGTCCATTTTTTATTACTTTTGTGCTGCAAAATTACAAATAATTTTTGGATTATAAAATGTTATTTAAAAATAATATATTATAATATTGTGTATTAGTTTCTTATAAATTTTTCACCGTGGCATTTGGAGCATTTTCACAGTGGCATTTGGAGCATTTTCACCGTGGCATTTGGAGCATTTTCACCGTGGTGTTTGGAGCATTTTTACCGTGGCATTTGGAGCATTTTACTGTGGCATTTGGAGCATTTTCACCGTGGTCAGGCCGCTGCAACCAGAGAAGGCGTAGTGGCCTTCCCCGTACACGAGACCCTGATGGTGGAACCCACCGAGAGCGAGCCTATCGCCGAACTTGACCGCTTCGTCGACGCGATGAGCCAAATCCGCAAGGAAATCAAGGACATCGAGGACGGCAAGGCCGAGAAAGGCAACAACATCATCAGCCACGCGCCTTACACCGCCGAGATGCTGATGGCCAACGAGTGGAACTTCCCCTTCACCCGCAAAGAGGCCGGTTTCCCGATGAAGAGCGACGTTCAGGACAAGTACTTCCCGCACGTCACCCGCATCGACGACGCCTACGGCGACAGGAATTTGGTTTGCAAGTTCTCGGCTGAATAATTTTTCCTCTCGCAGAAAACGCAGAAATCGCAGATTCGACGAAGTCAATTTTGGGAAATGTAGAGACGTAGCGCGCTACGTCTCTACTCCTTTTTTGTTCGATTTGGAGTTTTGTCCCATACTATAGTTGTTACATTCATCGTGAACATGTAGCGGTAGGTGGCGGTGCGGGCGCCTACCGATGCGGCGTCCATGCCGTTGTGCACCGGGTCGTAGGGGCGGCCGCAGTCTTTGATGGTCATCTGGATGCCGTCGTCCAACTCGGTGAGCGAGACATCGAGATATTTAAGCTGACTGCTTCTGCGCTCCCGGGCATTGTCGACGAGCATCTGGATGGTGGCTAACATCCTAGCGCTCACCTCGTCGCTCATCTCGCAGGTGTCGGCAAACAGATTCATCAACTTTTTCATCTCGTCATAATTGCGTTGTTCGTAATCCAACGAGCATTCGAACTTGATGCACGACGGCAGCTTGTCAACCAACGAGAACTTCGTATAGTACGGGTGCTTGCGGTGTTCCCAGTAGCCGTTGGCCAAGCTGGCCACAAGGATGGGCACACCGCCCGCAATCATTCCCAGCCACATGGCATCAGCGCTGACCTTCGAAAGGCCAAGCATGCCCAGATAGGCCAGGATGCCCATGGTGAACACCAGCACTATCTTGGCCGCCACATGACCCGCCAGCTGCAGCACAACGGTGACATACACCGACACCACGCAGAAACAGAAATAGTAGATGCCAAAGCAGGTGAACACCCTGCGTGCCAGGGCGATATCGATGCTTCCGCTGAGACCGAAGCACCACAGGAAAAGCTGTGGCACGGCCACCAGCAACAGCAGCAGCACGCCGTAGAACCCCACCACGATGCGGGCCGTGTTTTTCATGATGCGCTGCAGCCCGTCGCTGTCGCCGCCGGCACGCATGTAGGTGATGTGCGAGATTCCGGCAATACAGAGTCCGACAACGACCGAGAAGGTGGCCGACTGTATCTGCAGGCACACATCGAAGAGCGTCAGCCCGTCATGTCCTGCCACCTTCAGCACCAGCGCGTTGCCCAGCAGCATAAAGGCGTTCACCACGATAAAGAACACGTTGAAGCCGAAGCCGTGCTTGAGGTTCTCGCCGAGGATGGCGCCGAGGTCGCCCTGCGGTCGCGCCAGTCTGCACTGGCTCTTGCCCTTGAGGAAATAGGGCGCGATAAGTGCCAGGTTGATAAGCCCCGAAGTGACCGTGCCCCATGCCGCACCCCTGATGCCCATGCCGAGGACACCGATGAAAAGGGTGTCGAACATCACATTGGCCGCACTGCCCGCAACCACGGCCCGGGTGGCCAGTTGCGGAAAGCCCTCCTGCGTGGCAAAGTCGTTGAACGTGTTGTTTAGCGGCAGGATGAGCAGGTAGATCACAATCACCTGCAGGTATTCGCGGGCATATGCTGCGCTCTCGGGCCTGCCGGTCAGCCCCAAGGCGATGCTGTCGAGGTTCGTCCAGATGCCCACCGCCGCCGCTACCGCCACCAGCACCGCCGAGGCGAAAGCCGCCGTGTAGATGCGGTTGGTCTTGTCGCGGTTGCCCTTGGCCAACTGACCCGCCGCAAGCACCGAGCCGCCGCGTTCGCATATCATCGTCAGCACGCTCACCGCGTTGACCAAAGGCAGCGCCACACTCACCGCGATGAAGGCATCGTTGCCCAACAAGTTGCTCGAGAAGAGACCGTCGACCAGCGTAGCGACAAGCGGCGCCAGTGCCGTAAGCGTCACGCTCACCAGTGTTAGCCGATAAGACTTGTCAATAAGATAGCTGTTACGAAATTTGGTAATATTCATAATTGTTTCGGTTTCATAAAACTGTTTAATAGAGGTTTCATAGTGATGAGTTTTTGCAAAAATACAATTTTTAATCTAATCAACACAAATTAAGTAGATAGTCAAAATTAAGCTGCATGCTTGAGCCATTTGCTCACGGTGTGCTGTTCCATCTCTGTCCTTTCGCCAACTTTCGCGGCGGACAGTCCCTCCGCTTTCAGGAGTATGGCCAAACACCTCATCCTGAAACAGTGTTTCTTTCCCAGACGGTATCCTCTTTCGAGTTCCATCCGCTGGGCTTCGTTTAGTTCTAATCGTCCTGCTTTTCTCATATCCAGTAAGGTTTGTATTGGAATAACGAGAATCGCTGCCTAATAGTATTAATAGAAAACTATTATTATTATTTGAATTTAGTTAAACTTCTGATACTACTTAAATTAATATAGTATCAAAGCCAAAAAAATTCAAAATATAATGACAGAAAAATGCTAAAATAGTTTTACCAATATGTATTTGGTGTTGTATTTAGAGTATTACTAAATTATTGAATCAAGATTTCAGTCACATAACAGATTGCATATTGTACAGAAGCCTTTTCATCTCTTTTCATGTCAATTATTAAGTGATAATGTGAAAACAAAACATGGACACTTCGTAAAGCGAGAGAAAATAAAAATTGTTTGCTTTTCCGATGCAAAGAAATGTATGTAAAGTTAATTAATAGAGAGCACCTCTAATAATTATTTAAAACGGCGAATTGTACGAATCAAACGAATTGATATTTAGAAATTTGTTTTGCAAACAAAACGCGAATTAAACGAATTTTTAGAGATGACCTAGAATTATAGTTGTCGTCAAGATGAAAAATAATTTTTGTTGAATGAAAAAATGTTCATATTTTTGTTGCGTCGTTTTGAAAGAGTGAAAATGACGCAATTTGTTGTAAATCTAATCCAAAAGCAATATTATCCTAATGGAAAAGAGAATAGGAACAATAACAATTCTGCTGACAGACCGTAGTATGTCAGCCCAGATTAATCCAATTATATCGGACTTTTCCGACATCATTCTTTGTCGGCAAGGATTGCCGTTTCAGCAACGTGCTGTGGCGGTGATTTCGCTTATTGTTGAAGGCAGTGTGGATCGCATCAACGCCCTGACGGGCCGTCTGGGTCGCATTACCGGTGTCGAAAGCAAGGCGGTTGTGACCAAGGCGAGCTGAGAAAGCGGAATCTTTTAAACTTTAACTTTAACTTTAACTTTAACCTTAACCTTAACCTTAACTTTAACTTTAACCATAACCTTAAATACAGATACAAATACTATTCTCCCTTAACTTCCCTTAATTCCTTTTAGCTCCTAATCGCGCATATAAACAAACGTAAAAATCATAAAACTATATAATAATGAAACATCAGAACTTTATCGATAGAGACAAACTCTACGGAATGCTTGAGAACAATGCTCCGTCAGACAGCCAATTGAACGATATACTCAACAAAGCTCGCAAGTTGAAGGGCCTCAACCTCGAAGACGTTGCCAAACTGCTAAGTGTTGAAGACGAAACAGGTATCAAAAAAATCCTCGACACTGCCGAGTACTGCAAAAACGAGATCTATGGCCGCCGTCTGGTGCTCTTTGCACCTATCTATACCGGCAACGCCTGCGTCAACAATTGCGTATACTGCGGTTTTCGTCGCGACAACAAAGCCCTGAAACGCAAGATACTGACCCTTGACGAAATTGAGACCGAGACGCTCCACTTGCTCCGTATGGGCCACAAACGTGCGTTGCTTATTTGCGGAGAAAGCCCGCGCAACGACGCCAACTATATGGTCGAGGCTATTCGTCGCACCTATGCTGCCAAGGACGAGAAGGGCAGCACCATCCGTCGCATCAATGTCGAGCTCGCCCCGATGAGTGTTGAAGACTATGCCAAGCTAAAGGCCGAAAAGATAGGTACATACGTCTGTTTCCAGGAAACTTACGACGAAGTTGAATATGCCAAGTTCCATCCGGCAGGCACTCCGAAGTCGGACTACCTGTACCGTTTGACCTGTATGGACCGTGCCATGGAGGGTGGCATCAACGACGTGGGAGTCGGAGCCCTGTTCGGACTGGTCGACTACCGCTTCGAGATTCTGGCCATCATGGAGCATGCACGCCATCTGGAAGAGGAATACGGCTGCGGTCCCCACACCGTCAGTTTCCCGCGCATCGAGCCTGCCGAGGGCACTCCCTTCAGTCTGCCCGAAAATATCCCGCATCCCGTTAGCGACAAAGACTTTATGAAGATTATCGCCATCATCCGCATAGCAATGCCTTACACGGGTATTATTATAAGTACGCGTGAGCGTTCCGAGTTGCGTGACCAGCTGGTGAAATACGGCGTTAGCCAGATCAGTGCTGCCAGCGAGACCAACCCCGGCGGATACGACGAGGACCGTGGCAGCAGCGAGGCCAAACCCTACGAAAAGACTGGCGATACTGGTGCTCAGTTCACACTTGGCGACCACCGTTCGCTCGACGAAGTTATCAGTATGATGATTGATGGTGGCTACATACCGAGCTTCTGCACAGGATGTTATCGCAAGGGTCGTGTCGGCGCCGACTTTATGGATCTGGCCAAGCCAGGCCTCATCAAAGAGTACTGCAAGCCCAACGCCATGTTCACCTTCCGCGAATACCTTGAGGACTATGCCAGCCCGGCAACCAAGGAGAAAGGATTACGACTGTTGAAAGAACTGACGCAGACATTCTCGAAGGAGGAATTGAAGAAAAAAGTCGAAGGCAACCTCTGTAAGATAGGAGAGGGAGAACGCGACCTTTATTTCTAAAAACCTTATAGAATCGTTTCAGAACGATGATTGGTCGTTTCGTGTCTTTTTTTTACCCTGTGCATGACAATCGATGTACTTTTGCATCTCGAAAACGAAACAAAAAAATCATTTTTTCGTTCAAGATAGACGTTTAAATTCAAAAAACAGTCAAACTAAAAATTAAGAAAAATGAAAAAAGTATTTTTATCACTCGCACTTGTCGCATTTGCAGTCACTGCCAATGCTCAGATTATTCTCGGTGGTCAACTTGGTTTCAATACCACCAGTGGCACCTATACTCAGGAAAATGTCAGCCCCGTTTGGGATATGCCTAACACTAAGGCAATGGGTCTAACCATCGCTCCTACAATCAGCTATGTACTGAACGACAATATGCAGATTGGTCTCACCCTCGAATATGACTATGGTACCATTACCAATTATAACGCTGCTGCATATGCATTGAATCAGGAAGTCTGGGGTAAGACAACTACCTCGATGTTCACAGTAGCTCCTTATTTCCGCTATTATTTCGCCAATGCCGGCAAGTTCAACTTCTTCTGCGAGGCTGCTCTCGGCTTTGGTTTCACTCCTCGTACCAAACTCCACGACTACAGCAATGTACCCGTTGTTGGCTATGACAGCGAATACGAAGGTACAACAAAGACCACTTTGATTGGCTTGACCGTTACTCCTGGTGTCAACTATCGCATCAACGACAATTGGTCGGCAGACTGCTACATCGACCTCGCAGGCCTCGCTTTCCTCCACACCAGCACGAAGACCTATGTCGGAGGTGTCGGTACCAACAAGGACGATTTGGTTTCTACCGATGTTGATAATACCTTCGGTCTCATTGCCAACACCAGTGCTCAAGACCTCAACGCACACTTTGGCAACTTCCGTATTGGAATCAACTATCACTTTTAATTAAGTATAGACCATCTTGTGAAGAAGACACAAACTAAACTTCACTTACTTCCATAACTTCCTGTACTAAAAAGTCTAAAATATTGAATTTGTAGATTGTTTTGTTGAATTCATAATGGTGTTGGATGCCCCCGAAAGGGGGTGTCCTTTTTTATTGTGGACTCTAAAAAAGCAAGCGACCCGAATGGGTCGCTTGCTTTTGTTCAGTACGCTGGTTGCTATATTCTGTCCTGTTCAATAAGTCTGACCAGTTCGGTAACGGCATCGCGTTGGTCAATGTTGCGCTTGACGATTTCTCGGCCTTTGTAGAGCGTTATTTTGCCCTCGCCACTGCCCACGTAGCCGTAGTCGGCATCGGCCATTTCGCCGGGGCCGTTGACGATGCAACCCATGACACCGATTTTCACGCCGGTGAATTGGGCTGTGGCCTTCTTGATTTGCTGCAGGGCTTCCTGAATGTTGTATTGAGTGCGTCCGCATGAGGGACAGGCTATGTATTCGGGCTGCGTTATTCGGGCCCCAACAGCCTGTAGGATGTCGTATGCTGCCGGGATTTCGGCCACGGGGTCTTCGGTAAGCGATACGCGTATAGTGTCACCAATGCCGTCGATGAGCAATGCTCCTATTCCGGCGGCACTTTTGAGTCGTCCCTGCATGGCGTCGCCAGCTTCGGTAACTCCGAGATGGATAGGATAGTCCATGCCGAGGGCTTTCATCTTTTGGACAAAGAGGCGTGTACTCTGAACCATAACCTTCACGTTACTGGCCTTCATAGAGAAAACCAGTTTGTCGAAACCTTGCTGTCGGCAGACCTCGGCGAATTCGATGGCAGACTGGGCCATACCCTCGGCGGAATTACCATAGCGGCTCATGATGCGCTCGCTGAGGCTGCCGTGGTTGGTGCCTATGCGCATGGCGGTGCCGTGTTGTTTGCAGATTTCGATAAGGTGCGACATTTTGTCGCCAATGCGTTTTAGGTCGTCGGCGTATTCTTCTTCGCTCCATTGCGTGCGGCCGGTATTGCGGTCGGTGTAGTTGCCGGGGTTGACGCGCACTTTTTCGACGATGGTGGCTGCTGTTTCGGCGGCTTTGGGATTGAAGTGTATGTCGGCAACAATCGGAACGAAGCAGTTGTGGTGAGCCAGCTCGTTCTTGATATTATAGAGGTTCTCGGCGGCACGCACATCGGGCGCTGTGATGCGAACAAGTTCGCATCCGGCCTCGACGAGGCGCAGCGTCTGTTCGACGGTGGCATGTGTGTCCATCGTGTCGGTGTTGGTCATTGACTGGACGCGCACCGGGGCGCCTCCGCCCATTGTGAGGTTTCCTATCTTGATTTGTCTGCTCATTGATTATATTTTTTTGAGGTATTCCCAAATTGCGTTCGACGGGTTGCCATTCTCGTACTTGATATGGATGGTTTGACCGACGTGCAGCTTTTGGAGTATCTCGCGTTTCTGACATAAATCGCCCGTATACACAGAATCCCCCACACGGTATTCGTAATAGACAGGTGTACCCAAACGGTAGATGGGCTTACCAAACCCGGTGATGACAGCTTCGGTCTCAACAGGATCCTTGTTCACACGGTGTCTTTGAATCTGATTGTATGTGATTTTGCACGGAATCCATATTAGCCAACCAGCGCAGACAATTAAGCACAGCCACTGCCAGCCGTTCTGAATCCTTTCGAAGACGGTCTTCGGGGTACGCTTCTTGCCCTTCTTATCCTTTGGCGGATAATTGGGTTTACGGTTGATATTGTGCGACATCGATTGTCTTTAGTTATACTATCTAAAATATACCTCCGTTGCGCCGACCCCGTATTTGGACATCGGGGCGTCGAAGAAGTGGATGTTGTCGTATTGTTTGAGTTCTTTGTAGATCTCGTCTTTCAGGATGCCTTTGCCTACGCCGTGAATGAAGGTGACTTTTTTCATTTTGTTGGCGAAAGCGTGGTTCATGCAGAGACGGAAATAGTGCATCTGGATTTCGAAGGCTTCGTGTGGTGTGAGGTCTGCAGGGCGTTCGGTGAGCATGTCGATATGGAGGTCCACTTCGGCTTCGCCAGGGGCCACCTCATGTTGCAGAAGAATATTGTCGGTTAGAGTGTGGGTGTTTTGCTGCTGGACGTTGCTAAGTTGTTTCTTTAGTCTTGCGACCTGGTCTTTTAGGTTGGCAATCTGGTTTTTGAGCTGTTTGATTTCCTCTTCGGGTGTGAGTGGCACGTTGACTTTCGGTGCTACGCCGGGCAGTGACGAGGGCAGGGGAGTACCTTTGCCTTTCAGGTGCTCTTCCATCGTGGCGTTGAACATCTTGGCGGCACCTTGCTGGTCGGCCATACGTATCAGCTCGTCGGGTTGCATCGGGATGTCGAAGCCGGTATCGTCTTGCACAAAGACGAAATCGTCGGTGACCTTGGTGACGATGCCGCCACCAGTTTGGTTAAGAAATTTTACTTTATCGCCGGGTTCAAATTTTGATTTCATTATTGTTGTAGAGTATTAGTTATTTGTCAGTTTTTCAAGATTCATGCCGTCGAAGTTGCCGCTGCTCATCATCAGCAGGCAGTAAGGGGTATGGTTTGTTTCGCATTGTCGAGCATTTTCTTTTATGGTGTCGAACAGCAATGCGGAATCGTCGAAGACGTCAATTTTTTCATTTTGGAAAGCTTCTTTGATCTCGTTTTTGTCGAGAGGTGGAAGTTTTTTTAGTGCCAGTGCATGAGGATTGAAATAAACCATCGGGGCATCGGCTTTGTCCATTGTGCCTGCGTATTGTTTCAGAAATTCGGCTGTAAGGCTGCTGAAGGTATGCAGTTCCATACAGGCAATGATTTTTCTGTCGGGGTACTGTTCGCGTACGGCGGCAATGGTGGCCCTGAGTTTTGAAGGTGCATGGGCAAAATCCTTGTAAAGTGCAGCATGGTCGTTGTGCCAGAGGCATTCGAGGCGCTTGCTGGCACCCTCGAAAGATGTTATTGCCTCGTCGAAACGGCTGTCGCTGATGCCAAGTTCGCGGCAAGCGAGGCGTGCGGCGGTGAGGTTGAGGAGGTTGTGGCGGCCGAAGATGCGTAGCGGTGTTTCGTTGCCGTCGCTGTCTGTCAGGTAGGTTATGCCGTCGCGGACGGAGTATTGTGGTATGTCGTAGGGCAGTTTGGCGATATCGTTTCTTTGATTGGCAGTGGCCACGTTGTGCACCTCGGGGTCGTCGTCGCAATAGATGAGTGTGCCGCCCTCTTCAATCAGGTCTATGTATTTGGCGAACTGCTCTTTGTATATGTCGAAAGTGGGAAAGACATTGATGTGGTCCCACTCGATGCCGGTGATGATGGCCACATTGGGGTGGTAGAGATGGAATTTGGGCCGGCGGTCGATAGGGGAGGTGAGGTATTCGTCGCCTTCGAGTACCATTACTTTGGCTGTTTCGGAGAGCCTGACCATGACGTCGAATCCCTGTAGCTGTGCGCCTACCATATAGTCGGCTTCGATGCCGCAATGTTTCAACACGTGCAGTATCATTGCTGTGGTCGTTGTCTTACCATGGCTTCCGCCGACTACGATGCGCAGTTTGTCCTTCGACTGTTCGTACAGGAATTCCGGATAGCTGAATATTTTCAGTCCCAGTTCTTGGGCGCGTATCAGCTCGGGGTTGTCGATACGGGCATGCATGCCGAGAACTATGGCGTCGAGGTCTGGGGTTATGCGTTCGGGATGCCATCCTTCGTCGGGAGGCAACAGTCCGGCTTGTGCAAGCCGTGTGCGCGCCGGGTCGAATATCTCGTCGTCGGAACCTGTGACTTCATATCCTTTTTTCTGCAAAGCGAGGGCGAGATTGTGCATGGCACTGCCGCCGATAGCAATAAAGTGGACTTTCATAAAGAGGGTTGTATTGTGTTTTGAATTATAATTATGTACAACGATTAGTGGCTGTTTGTCTGAATTGCAAAGATACATAATTATTCGGACAAGAAATGTTAATTATTTTGTCGGAATATAAAATTTTGTTAACTTTGCATTCCGAAAAAATAAATAATTATGGCAAACAAACAAATAATCAACGGAAAACGTATCTCTTCAGACAGGATTGCTCATCTTGATGAAAACGAGATATTTGTATTTGGAAGCAACATACAGGGAATGCATGGGGGCGGTGCCGCATGGTATGCCCACGAGAATTTCGGAGCAGAATGGGGCGTGGGCGAGGGGCTGACAGGCAGAACCTATGCCTTGCCGACGATGGAGGGTATGGCCTCGTTGAAGCATGCTGTGTGCAACTTCATCGAATGCGCAAAGAAACACACCGAGTTGACATTCCTCGTTACGGCAGTTGGCTGTGGTATAGCGGGCTATACTCCAGCCGAGATTGCGCCGCTCTTCAAAGAGGCTTCAGACCTTGAGAATGTATACCTTCCGCAGGTATTCGTCGACAAACTGTAGAGTCGTGGTATAGGAGACGGCGTGTGTTTCAGTGCTTCCTTTTAAGTTTGCAGTATTCCTTGCGGGCTTTCTTCATTAGTTTGAGAAATCGTTTGTCGGCATGGAGTCGTGCGATGGCCGCACTGGACACGAGACGTCCTGCATCGACATCGCTTTGCCAGTGGTAGCCTGCAATGACGCGGCTCTGCCCGTACATGTATCCGCGTGCAAGAATTGCGTCGGCACTGTCGGGGTTCACTTCCGCGAGCAACAGGGCTGCACTCCAACCCAGTATGGTGTGTCCGCTCGGATACGAACCGTTGTTTCGTAGTGCCTCTTCGTCGCCGGGCACTATGGTAGGTTGCCCATAGTGGACGTAAGGTCGAGTACGCATATAGTGTGATTTGGGAATTTTGCCACCTTGGTCAGTGGTCATGACGCCAACCGACAGCATCTTGTATATGGCGGGTGTTGTTTGGGGCGAAATTGTGAACCCGAAAGCGGGCGATAGGATACGGCAGATATTGTCGACGCTCCACACTGCATCGTTGACGGCAATGGCTCGACGACGGTCATCTTTGCGCTGCTCCATTCCCCACTGGTATTGGGCCTTGTCGTATTGAAACGCTGCGCTGGCCGTATCGGGAGGTGGCGGAAGGAATTTGACGGCATTGGGCATCTGCTCTTTTGTGATTAGTGGCTCTTGTGCAAATGCCAACGGGCCGACAATCAGGAATGCAATGAGCAGAAGACGTTTGGTTATGGTTTTCGTTTGTGGGGAGTCCATGATATTGAAATGCTGTTTCATTGTCGATTTTTTGTGGCCGATGTTGTGCGGTGACCGATGCGTTTCGTGTATTTTTCTTTTACCAGGCGGTATGAATTCTGCGTCAATTCCCGAAGCAGCGTGCTGTCGGCGTTTGCCGGATCGACGCCGATCCAACCGTGAGGAGACATGTTGTAAGGTTTGCCGATGGCAGAGTATTGCTCTTTGAGTTCGTCGATGCGTTCCTGCTGGCATCTCAGTGTGACGACAGTGAATTTGTCGATATCGAAGTAGCAAAACATGTGTCCGGCGACATAGAAAGCCAATACGCCCTGTGCAGCCTTGAATGCCTGGAATGGCATTTTCTCTTCGACGTCCACTCCGAGCGAGAGGCAGTAGTCGCGTAATTCTTCGACATTCATATATCGGACGGCAGAGGCACTATTCGTCTTTATAGCCGGCAGCTATTCGTGCGCGTTTGCGCTCAATCTCGTCGAGTATTATTTTGCGGATACGCAGATGGGTCGGCGTTATTTCGAGGTATTCGTCTTCGCGGATGTATTCCATTGCCTCTTCGAGGCTGAACTTGATGGCAGGCGAGCAGGTTGACTTGTCGTCGGCGCTCTTGCTGCGCATGTTGGTCAGGTTCTTTGCTGTGACGACATTGATGACGATGTCGTTGCCGGGTCGCAGGCTTTCGCCGATGACCTCGCCGGCATAGACTTGGTCGCCAGGCTCGATGAAGAAAGGTCCGCGGTCCTGCAGCTTGCTGATGCTGTAGGCAGTGGCCTCGCCGGTTTCTTTGGCAATGAGCGCGCCGTACTTGTGGTCGTCGATGTCGCCCTTCCACGGTTGGAATTCGAGGAAGCGGCTTGCAATGACGGCTTCGCCGTTGGTGGCGGTAAGCAGGGTGTTGCGTAGGCCTATGATGCCGCGGCTGGGAATGGTGAAGTCGAGCTGAACGCGGTCGCCCTTGGTTTCGATGGTGCCCACTTCGCCTTTGCGACGGGTGACGACATCGATGACTTTCGACGAGAACTCTTCAGGCACCAATACTGTCAACTGTTCGATAGGCTCGCATTTCTGGCCGTCGATTTCTTTGATGATGACTTTAGGCTGTCCGACTTGCAGTTCGTAGCCTTCGCGCCGCATGGTCTCGATGAGGATGGAGAGGTGCAGAATGCCGCGACCGTAGACGAGAAGCGAGTCGGGCGAGCCGGTCTCTTCGATGCGCATGGCCAGGTTCTTTTCGAGCTCGTGGTAAAGGCGCTCGCGAATGTGTCGGCTGGTGACGTATTTGCCTTCCTTGCCGAAGAACGGCGAGTTGTTGATGGTGAAAAGCATCGACATGGTGGGCTCGTCGACCTTGATGGGAGGCAGCGGCTCGGGATTGTCGTTGTCGCAGATGGTGTCGCCGATTTCGAACATCACGTTCTTGTCGAGGTCGAGGAGCACTGCGCAAATCTCACCGGCTTCGACGACGTTCTTGGTGCGTTCTTTGCCCAGGCCTTCGAAGGTGTAGAGTTCCTTGATTTTGGTATGTATAATCTCGGGTTCTTTGTTTTCGTTTTCGTTGCTCAGGTCGGGTCGTTTTGCCAAAGCTACAGCTTGTCCGGCCTGGAGCGTGCCGCGGTTGAGGCGTCCCACAGCGATACGTCCGAGATAGCTGCTGTAGTCGAGCGACGAGAGCATCATCTGGGTGTTGCCTTCTGCAACTTTCGGTGCGGGAATGTACTTGATGATGAGGTCCATCAGATAGCTGATGTCGTCGGTCGGGGAGTTCCAGTCGGGCCCCATCCATCCCTGTTTGGCGCTGCCGTATGCTGTCGGGAAGTCGAGCTGGTCGTTGTTGGCTCCGAGATTGAACATGAGGTCGAAGACAGCCTCCTGTGTGGCTTCGGGGTCGCAGTTGGGCTTGTCGACTTTGTTGATGACGACTATGGGCTTCAGACCCAGTTCGATGGCTTTCTGCAAAACAAAGCGCGTCTGTGGCATAGGACCTTCAAAGGCATCGACGACGAGCAACACGCCGTCGGCCATGTTAAGGACGCGTTCCACTTCGCCGCCGAAGTCGCTATGGCCGGGGGTGTCGATGATGTTTATTTTGTGGTCACGATAGCGGACACTCACGTTTTTCGAAAGGATGGTGATGCCACGTTCACGTTCGAGGTCGTTGTTGTCGAGGATAAGGTCGCCAGTTTCCTGGTTGTCACGGAAAAGTTTTGCTTGATGTAGCATTCTGTCGACAAGAGTGGTTTTGCCGTGGTCGACATGTGCTATAATTGCCACATTGCGAATGTTTTGCATTGATTTTATTTATTTTGATTGAGGTGCAAAGATACGAAAAATATGTGGTTTGCAATATATTTTTATGTTGTTCGTTACAATAATGTAACGCATGTTCAGGCGAGAATGCCTGTATGCCAACCATTCGACCTATGTACTATAATGAACTTTTCAAATTGACATTGTCTGATTTTGACAATCTGGCACGAACGTTGTCGCGTGCCGAGTACTGCCGTATTCTTGGACAGTGGCACATCATGACGTCACCTATGGATGACAGCGTGGAACAAGGTGAAAAAATGCTGAGAGAGGCCGTCGCGCTCGGCGATGCCGAGGCAAAGCTACATCTGGCCAATATGTATCGGCTTGGCGATTTGGGCAAGGTGGATATGGACGAATACGGCCGTCTGCTTGCCGAGGTCATCGATGGAGGATGTCAGCTGGCAGAAATCAGGTATTGCAAGGACATCGCTTACGGAGTGGCACAAAAGGCTGATTTGGACTTGGCAATTGAAGAGACGCGAAGAAGACTCGCGTCACATGACACTCCCGATCCTCGCTGGTATGACGCTTTGGGTTGGATGTTGTACGGGAAAGAACGTTGTTCTGAAGCTAACGAGATGTTCCTCAAAGCAATAGCGTTAGGGTATGTCGATTCGTATATGGGTCTGACTGATATGCCTGAAAAACAGCAGGAGGGGCGCGAGGCTGGCTGTGGCGGCAGCTGTGTGTTGCTTGCCGAAGAGTTGAAGAGAAAGTATGACGAGAACAGCGGAAACGATACCAATGCCGTAGAGTGCTTCTCGGACGATGAGCAAAAGCGTGAGTACCTTAGAATCAACTATAACTACCGCAGGGAGTTGGCGATAGAGATTGAGCATCTATACGAAGAGGCGGCACGTATGGGCGAAACATTAGGTCTGTACTATCAAGGAATGCTTTATTATAAGGCGCAATATAATCATTATGAGGACGATGGTAAGGCTTTCGACTGTTTTATGCGAGGCAACCGCTTGGGTGATTCCTTCTGTATGTCGATGTTGGCCGACATGATTCTCGAAGGCCGTACTCCGGAGGAATATAGCTATGAGGATGCTTGTTTCTTCCAACTCAAAGCGCTCCGCTATGGCGACGACGAGCAATTGGCGTCGGTATTGCATGCGTATTACGAGGGTGACCTGAAAGAGTACGCCGACGAAATAGAACGCTATTATTTGCCAAGATTTTACGAAGAAGAGAGCGCCGACGATATCGACGACGACGATGGCCGCTACGATGCCTGGGCTTGAAAACGTGCTGTGGTAACGCTTAGTTTTTTATTTCGTAGGCGAGGCGTGTGCCGGTCTTGCGGCGCTCGGTGGTTGTCCAGTCGTCGCAGTCTGCACCGTATGCCATTGCGGCATCCTTGTAGTCGTCGCTGTAGCTGTGAGTCTCTTCGTAGAGTTCGTATGGCTGGATGACGATTTGACCGAGGTCGCTCCATTTGCCGCCTTCGGCTTTGAGGTCGTCGAAAAACTGTTGCGGAAACTCGCTGGGCTTGTAAGTCTTGTATTTTTCGGCTCTCCAATGGCTATGGGCGAGGAGTACGTCGAGTTCGTTATTCTCATCTGTGTATGAAGCCAGCTGTCTATCATTTTGTATCAGTAGGCGTGCTTCGTCCAGTGTATGGTACTCTGTTTCCTGCTTGGGCCATTGGATGTGAAGTCTCACATCGTAAATGGTGAGATTGTTGTACACTTCGCGCTCAGCGATGATGGTGCCGCCTTCAACCAGTGTCGATACGGGGTACGACTTGTAGGGGTCGTTGTGGAACGGCATGTCGTGATGGACAATGAGGTGCTTGCCGTCGTAGTGGTCGGTGTGACGGTCGATATAGACATTGAAAATCAGTTCGGGAGTAAGGCTGTAGTGTTCGTCGTCGAGGATTATTTCCCACGGCTCGTCGAGTGGATGCTCAGTTGATGAATGGTAGTCGCGCAGCACTCGAGGCAGCATTTCGCGCTCCTCGTCGTCGAGAGCGTACTCGTTGTCGCCAACCATACTTTTCAGCGTTGCGGTGAGCCACAGGCGCAGTCGCGTTTGCGGGATGCGGTGGCTTTCGGCGCGGCTCTTTGATTTTGTAGCCGGAACGCCCGTGCCGTGCGGCATGTCGGTGACGGCAACGCGAGGAGACTCCTGACGAGGTTTGCCGTTGCGGTCGATGCCGTAGAAAGTGGGGTGGAAGAAGTGGTGGCTGCGGTCGTCGCCGAAACGCGGGTCGTTGTAGGTGCGGTTCCAGTTGTCGCTCCAGTCGAGTCCCTTGCCTTTGGCGTAGCACTTGAATACAGGGTCGCGATAGCTGGCGTCGTTCATCCTTGCGATGTCGTAACCAATCTCGACGACCGACTTTGGAATATAGAGATATTCAATTTTTTCGCAATAGGCAAAGCATTCGTTGCCAATACTTTTAACGCCATCAGCAAGGTATACATCCTCAAGACTGTCGCAACTCAGGAATGCTTCGTCGCCTATGTCGGCAGGCCCTAAGATGGTGACTTTGCGCAGCCTTTCGCAATACTGGAAAGCTCCGGCTTCGATTGTTTCGACGCTTTCGGGAATGACGACGCTCTTCAGTTTTTTTGTGCCTCGGTAGCTGTCGTGAACCTTGAAGGCAGTGTATTTTACGACTTTTACTCCGTCGGGGATGACCACGTCGGGCTTGACTACGGTGCAGCGCTCAAGTATGCCGTCGTGGATTTCGAATACGTTTTCCATGATTTTTAGGTTAAATAGGGTTATGGTATTAGGCTATCAGTCGTCGATTTCGAGACGTATAGTTAGCGTGAAAGTGGTGTAGTCCAGTCCTTTCGATGCTTTGAATGGCTTTTCGGGTCTCAACGTTATGTTACGTTCGTCGTAGTGTATGGTCATACTGTTGTCGTCGTACCATATTATCTTAGGTATGCCGAAAAGTCTGGCACCTTCGGATGGAACGGACATATCGTCAATGCGAATGGGATGCAGCGAATATATATTTGGGTATTTGAAAGCGGCAAAGGTGCCGGGTCGGGCATAGCATTTGCTCTCGCCGAACATGTTTTGGTCGGCTTGCCAATCAAAGTCTACCTTACAAACGTCCCATTTGGGCGGATAGTCGGCGGGGAGCGAGAAGGTGTAAGTACGTTGGAAAGTGCGTTCGGCAGTCTTGATGGTGGCGTCTATTTCAATCGAAGTGACATCGCCCAGAAGATTCTTTGCATCGTCCTCTGCCATGCGGTCAATCAGTTGCTGCGGAAAGTCCTTTGCGTCAATGAGGCAGTATTGGCTTGTTGGTTTCCGATAGTTGCGTCCCAATGAAATTGCCAGCAGTGTGCCTGTGCGCGAGCGGTCGAAAAGTGATGCTTGCTCGCTGAGGTTCAGCGGGTGTCCGTCGCTTAGGTCGAAGTTCGTGGGGTCGTTCCATTCCTGTTTTTCTTTGGCCATCAGCAGAAGCAGGGCTATGTGTGGACTGCCAGCGTAGGAGGGGTGACCCGCCAGGTAGTTGTTGAGCATAAAAGTTTTGCCATTCATGACGTAGCAATCGTTTTCATTTCCATTGGGATATATGAACGATGCGCAGGTCTGGATAAATAGACCCATGGCAGGAGTGTCCGTGTTGTCGCAGTCGGCCATTTGGCGTGCAAGAGCGTTTGGAAAGTCGCAGTGGTCAAAGTCGGCAAATTCCGAAGAGAATATGGAAGAAGTGTAGATGAATACCTTGTAGTACAGTCTCGTAACGCGTGTTCCTTCCGGAAGATTTTTTAGTTCTTCAAGACGTTTTTCCGGCTGTGCCTGCCAGTCGATGTCGGCATCCAGAAGCATTTGCAGGCATTGTCCCAGTCTCTTGTCGCCTTTCCAGTCTGAGCAGGGATGGGCTCCGCTCAAGTCGATGGAGGTGGGAGTGGTGCGGTATTCGCGAATGATGTTGTTCATTTGGTTAGGGTTAAAGTTTTATATAAATCTATTTCTTCTCTCTCATGGTGAAGCTGCGGAACCGCGATGTGGTCGACGAGGTCTCCAGTACGCGTATCAGTTTGTCGCCGAAGTGCATAGTCTTGTCGTCGCTGTCGGGGTTCTCGGTGTGGTATACCTGGAACAGGCGGTTGAAGTCGCGCAGGAAATCGGCGCTGCGCACGTCGAGGATTATCTCATAACATATCTCGCTGCGGGGGTTCATCTTGAAGGTGCAGCGATAGTCGGCTGTGTTGATAATCATCACGCCCTCCACGTTGTTGCCGGCGGGCATGTATGTTATGTCGAACTGCTGGCTTTCAGCACGTTCGTTGCCGACAAATGCTCCGAGCGACTGCACTATGTGGTGCGCGTCGCGTCCAAGCTGTTCGGCGATGTATGAGGCCTGGGCCTGTGCAACAAAAGTGCATAGGGTCAGTATTATAGTGAGTGCGAGGTGCTTCATTTTGCCATTCTTTCCATTATGTTGACAATAGTGTCGTGCATCTGATTGTGATATTCGTTGAGGAATGTGCCGTCGGCGCGGTTGGCGATGATGAGGCATACGGTCAGAGCGTTGTGTCCCATAATCTTCGACAGTCCGTAGATTGCCGATGTCTCCATTTCGAGATTGGTGATTTTCAAGCCTTCCCAGCAGAACGATGCCAGTCGCTCGTTGAGGTCTTTGACGCTTGGTGCGATGCGAATATGGCGGCCTTGTGGAGCGTAGAATCCTGGTGCAGTGGCTGTAATGCCGCGCACGGTAAAGTCCTTCATGCGGTCGAGCAGGAATTGCGAAGCCTTGGCGCAGTAGGGGCGTGCCATGCGGTCGGGCAGCTGCATGTGTTTAACGAATGCTTGAGTCATAGCCTCTTCCAGCTGGTTGTCGTCGTGCTCGTAGTAGTTGAGCAGACCGTCGAGGCCGACGGCGTAGGCGGATGCCACAAGACTTCCTACGGGTATTTCGCTGTGCAAAGAGCCCGAGGTGCCTATACGAATCATGTTCAGAGTGCGGTGCTCGTCACGAATGGCTCGCGATTCGAGGTCGATGTTGGCGGCTGCGTCGAGTTCGGTCACGACGATGTCGATGTTGTCGCATCCCATTCCGGTACTCAGTGCTGTGAAACGTTGTCCGTGATACGTTCCGGTCAGGGCATGGAGTTCGCGGTTGGTGCTTTCGAATTCGATGCTGTCGAAGATGTCTTTAAACATATTGACGCGGCTTGGGTCTCCGACAAGGAAGATGTTGTCGGCCAAATTGTTGCCTGTCATATTAATGTGGTAAAGGCTCCCGTTGGGAGCCAGTACCAATTCGCTTGATTTAAGTTGATTCACTATGTAGAATTTTGGTTTGTTTTTATTGTTAGTAAGACGTTTTAGCGTCTGTTGCGAGAGCCGGAGTTTGTTGTTGTGCCACGCGATCCGGTCGTCGAACTGCCTCGTGAGGATGTGCTTGAGGTTGTCGTAGAACTGCCTCGTAAGGATGTGCTTGATGACGTTGCGCTGCTGCGAGTGGGTGTGCTTGAAGTCCTCGTTGTCGTTGAACTGCTGCGGCTCGGAGTTGTTGCAGAGCTACTGCGATTTGTGCTTATTGATGATGTCGATGTTCCGCGGCTGCCGGTGTTGGTTGAGGTTCCGCGGCTGCCAGTGTTGCTGGTGTTGGTCGATGTTCCGCGGCTGCCTGTGTTTCCGGTGTTGGCTGAGGTTCCACGGCTACCGGTGTTGCTGGTGTTGGTCGAGGTTCCGCGGCTGCCGGTATTGCTGGTGTTGGTCGAGGTTCCACGGCTACCGGTATTGCTGGTGTTGGCTGAGGTTCCGCGGCTGCCGGTAGAGGTGTTGGTATTTGTTGAAGACGAGCGGCTTGTTGTTCCGGGGTTGCCGGCGTTGCTCATGTTGCTTCCGGAGCGGGCTCCACCTGCGTTGTTGAATGACGTGCTGCGTGTTCCTACCGTAGTGCGGCTGTTGCCACCGATATATCCGTGTCCGTCAGCTGTCTGTGGGTGGTTGACACCAGGAGTGAAGGGTTTTGGAGGCACAGGGGCGGGAGTGTGGGGAGTGCGCATGTAGTAGGGGTGGTATGGCCAGGGGCCTCCTGCCGGTGGCATCGGGGGACGCCAGCCGTAGCGGTGAATCTCGTAGTGGTAGGTGTATCCGTGGTTGAAGTGCGGATCGTGGAAGTGGCGGGTGAAGGGGTTGTAGGGCGGCATAGTCCAGTAGAAGTTGGGCGTTGCCACGGTGCTGCGGAAGCGCAGGAACTGAGCTGCGCTGTACATGCGGTTGCCGTAGGCGTTGTAGAGCCAGATGCAGGCAAGGTCGATAGGCATATAGATTTCTTCGCCCGTGTAGGCATCATAGCCATAGAGCCATATTTCGTAGTATTTGCTGTTGACGGGCTCGGCCCATACCTCGTTGATGATTACGTATGTGGCCAGTTCGTATTCATATCCGCAGTAGATCATCAGTTCGGCCTGTGCGTCCAAGGTGGCGGCCACACGTTTGGCCTGTGGACGTGTAAAGTAGCGGACTGAGCTTGCTGACGCGACCATTGTCATTGTCGCCAGGATGAGTGTCAAGAGGATTTTTTTCATGGTTTACTCCTTTCTTCTTTTCGCCGGCTTGTGGCCTGCGAGGGTTTTATTAGTTTTATTGTTTGTATTCTGGATATCTTGGTTCTTTGTTTCGTTAACTTTTTTTAGCAAAAAGAGCTGCAAAATTCGTACTGTTAGTGATTTTTGTGTTCGAAATATAGTCTAATTCTTTTTGTTCGGCTTTTGATAAAACAAAATGCAAAGATAGAAAAAAAAAGAATTTGTCATAAAAATATTTTTTTTCTTGCGAATGAAAAAAAGTTGCTATCTTTGCAAACCGAAAACGATGGTTTTAAAGAGCTGAAAATGGCTGTAAAATCTTGTTTGTCAAGGAAAGATGCCGGAGTGGTCGATCGGGGCGGTCTCGAAAACCGTTGACCAGCTTGCCTGGTCCCAGGGTTCGAATCCCTGTCTTTCCGCTGAAGGATGCTGATAATGCAGCATCTTTTTTTTTGTAAACATAGATAAGGCGACGATAAAAAGCAAGACTTGCAATGCTGCAGAAGAAGGGCAGAACGCTGAATCCGTGCTTCCGTCCGTTTGTGAGCAGGAAAATACGGTACCGACTTGTGATGCTCGTGGAATCTGTGTTCGAAATCCAATTGAAAAAATATTTGTAAATTTGCATTCCTCCAGAATGAAAAAAAATAACAATATGAGACGTATAACACTTTTACTTTCAATGTTTGCAGCTATGAACATCGCTGTAGCACAACCTACAAAACAGATAACTCTTGAGGATATTTGGGCCAAGGGTACTTTCTCGCCGCGTGGCATACAGAGCATCCGCTCGATGCAGGACGGCGAACACTACTGTGTGCTTACGCGCACCGGAATCGAAAAGTATTCTTACAAAACTGGCGAAAGCGAGGGTATGGTATGTTCTTTCGGAGGACCGGCAATGGCCAAGAAAGCCAAACCGCTGCCCCCAATCGAGGACTATGAATTCTCGGCCGACGAACAGAAGATACTTCTCAGCAGTGGTTTCGAACCTATCTATCGCCACAGCGGTGTGTCGGACTACTATATATATAATGTAGCCGATGGCACCTTCACCAAAATAAGCAACGAAGGCAAACAACGCCTGACGACGCTTTCGCCCGATGGCACCAAGGTGGCCTACGTGCGCGACAACAATCTGTTCTACATGGATCTTGACTCGCAGAAAGAGCATCAAATCACCACGGACGGCCGTATGAACGCCATCATCAACGGCACCACCGACTGGGTGTATGAAGAGGAGTTTGCCATCACGCAAGGCTTCTACTGGAGCCCCGACTCGAAGCGCATCGCCTATTACCGCTTCGACGAAAGCCGTGTGCGCGAGTTTACGATGCAGACCTGGGGCGGTCTCTATCCCGACAATTACAACTACAAGTATCCCAAGGCCGGCGAGGACAACTCGGTGGTTGATATCTACATATACAGCCTCGATAACGGCACGGCCATGCGTCTGGAAACGGGTAGTGAGAACGACCAGTACCTGCCGCGTATGCAGTGGACCAAAGATCCCAACGTTCTGGCTTTTATGCGTATGAACCGTCTGCAGAACCGTATGGAGCTGTTGACTGTCAACGCCACGACGGGCAAGATTCGTCCGCTCTACACCGAAGAGGACAAGGCCTACGTCGAGGTGCCCGACACATGGCGCTTCCTGGCCGATGGCAAGTCGTTCCTCATCACAAGCGAGCGTGACGGCTACAACCATATTTACCTCTATGGTATGGACGGCCAGCTGATTCGTCAAATCACTACTGGCAACTACGATGTTGTCAATATCTGCGGTATCGACGAGAAAAACCAGAAAATCTATTTCCGCAGCCACGAGAGCGGCGCAATCAATACCGACCTCTATGCAATTGACTTTAAGGGCAAGAAGAAAGAATGCCTCAACTACGACGTCAAGGACAAGCAGAACGCTGAGTACGGCGCAGACGGAATCCGCGATGGCAAATATATCCTCGGTACCTACAACGCCACCTTCAGCAATGGCTGCAAATACTACATCTGCACCTTCAGCAGTGCCAACTGCGCCCCACGCTATACGCTGCATGACAGCAAGGGCAAGCTGGTCAAAGTGCTGCAGGACAATGCCGCCCTTCAGCAGCGTCTGGCCGAATATGGTCGCGAGCGCAAGGAGTTCGGTACCCTCAAGACCGACGAAGGCGTGGAGCTGAACTATTATATCATCAAGCCTGCCGACTTCGACTCCACCAAGCAGTACCCGCTCTTCTTCTACGTCTATGGTGGTCCCGGCAACCAGCAGGTTACCAACGCCTACGGCTGGAGCGACTACAACTGGTTCCGAATGCTGGCCCAGAAGGGCTATGTCGTGGCCTGCTTCGACGGTCGCGGCACGGGCGGTCGCGGTGCCGAGTGGAAGAAGATGACCTATCGCAACCTGGGTCACTACGAGTGCATCGACGCCATCGCTGCAGCCAAGTGGTTTGGACGCAAGCCTTGGATTGACGAGACTCGCATCGGCATCTTCGGATGGAGCTTCGGTGGCTACCTGTCGTCGCTATGCATACTGAAAGGCAACGATGTCTTCAAGAGTGCCATAGCTGTGGCACCCGTCACCACGTGGCGCTATTACGACAACATCTACACCGAGCGCTTCCTGCAGCGTCCGCAGGACAATCCCGACGGTTACGACAACAATTCGCCCATCAACTTCGCTGACCGGCTGAAGGGCAACTACCTGCTTGTCCACGGTACGGGCGACGATAACGTCCACTTCCAGAACGCCCTCGACCTCGTCACCGCTCTCGAGAAGGCCGATAAGCAGTTCGAGATGCGCGTCTATCCCAACAAGAACCACAGCATCTACGGCGGCAACACCCGCCTGAACCTCTACAAGCTGATGACCGACTTTATCGAGAGAAAACTGTAAGGAAGCGGAAAGCGGAGAAGCGGAAAGCGGAGATGTGAGAACGGAGAACAGTAGTGTCGAATTTGCAAAACGTTGTGTCTGATTTGCAATCATGAGCGGTCGAAAGATTCTTGATTAACAGTTGCCCGTTGATAATAAGGCGGTGTCGAGCATGCTTAAGATAGGGTAATGGCGTTATCAAAAGAAACGCCCTATAGCCGTGCAATTAGATGATATAAAATACCGAGCACCGGAGTTGGTGAGAATCATACCCGATGAAGTGTTGTCGCGTCTTGCAACAGACACAAAAGTCGACTACTATAGTAAAGTTTTAAGTGGGGAACGGATGTTCCATCTGCTACTGTACGCATTCTGCATGACTGACAGGATAAGCCAACGACGTGTCGAAACAATGTTCAACAGCCAGCAGTTCAAGACACTCTTCGATTATGCAGAAGGGATGACGGTTAGCCGTAGTTCCATCTCCACAAGACTGTCGAAAATGAATGTGGATTTCTTTGAGAAAGCCTATGAGTATGTGTATGCCGAGATGTCCGCACTGTACACGGAAGAGGAGCTTGGGAAAAAACAGCTTGTGCGGGTAGACAGCTCGATGGTGGCGGAAGCATGCAACAAACTCAAGAAAGGGTTTTCGGTCGGGAAAAAGCCGAACAAGGGAGAGAGCCGCAAGCAGGTAAAGTACACGATGGGGTATGACGGCTTCGCAGTGAAACTGGCCGACATCTTCTCTGACCCGACCTATCTCAGCGAGGACAGGGCGATGCCCGCCGTCGTCACAGAGATGATAAAGAAGGACAAAGACCACACGAACATCTATGTTCTGGACCGCGGCCTTACGGCAGTATACAACTATGAAGGCATCACCGAGAGGAACGCAGTATTCATCGGACGGCTCAAGACGGGTTGCAAAATGGAAGTGGTATGCAGCCTGATGAGATCGGGCACTGAGAAGAATCTCGGGAAACTGGAACTGACTGACGATTTGGAGGTGAAACTGTATGACAGGGGCTCCAAACAGTTTACGGAAAGGACGTACCGGGTTGTCAAAGCCAGATTCAAGGAGCCTCGCGACACCACGCGCAGCTGTGTCCGAGGGAAACACCCTCGGGTTGAGAACGACATATATTTCATCACCAACGACTTCGACCTGTCCCCGCAAGAAATCGCGGAGGCCTATCGCAGACGTTGGGACATTGAGGTCTTCTTCCGCTTTCTGAAACAAGAACTCAATTTTTCGCATTTCCTTTCCGTGAGTGAGAACGGACTGCGCATCATCCTGTATATGACACTTATCACCGCGGTAATGATAATGATATACAAACGCAGAAATGGAATGGGCTATTCGGAGGCCAAGTTCTCGTTCCGTATAGAGATGTCAGACTACATCATGGTACTGGGCATATTCCTATCCGGTGGTGATACCTCAAAATATGCCCATCGCTATAAGATTCGAGACGGCGTATCCTCGGCACCTAATAAATCTTTCGACCGCTTATGATT
>JAFXAD010000040.1 GCA_017522065.1 Bacteroidales bacterium | reverse complement strand
CCAGAATGTACTGAAACTTTCAAGTTTTGCTTGCAAAACTAATTTCTTAATGGCAACAAATTAATTCGTCCAATTCGAATAATTGCTCATTGCATTTTCTTTACTCATTAGGTATTCGCAGGCATACCACGCCGTTTAAAAAATAAATATTAGAGGTGCCCAAATAATTTACACATTTTTCTTGAGTCCTTTTGTAGCCGACACGAAGGCCCAGCGTTTTTCGGTAGAGGCTTGAAATTGCAGCGTGCCGCCTATGGCAATGTCGGTACCGTAGAGGGTGGTGCTGTAATTCAGTGTCAGTCGTCCGGTTGCAGGGTCATACGAGAATGGATATTGCGAGTTATTGATTCTGATGGTGCCAGTGTGCGCTGTGCTGTCGTACTGCCACAAGGCCGAACTGCTAAAGCATGTGCTTCCCGCAGAGTAGGAGAGAGCCGCTCCGAGCGAATAGTCCCAGAATTCAAGCCTCCACTGCACGGACATCAGTGTGTCGCTGACGGCAAGCCATACAATGGCCCCGAACGTCACTGGATTGGCGTTAATCCGTCGTTGGCCGCTGTTCGCCTGCTGCGCCTTCTGACGCTGAACTCATTCTTGATTGTCAGGGCGAAATACAAGCGACGTAGATAGAGTGTTATTGTTTAAGTGACAGTACTTCCTCTGCTATTTGCCGAGCTTCTTTTCTAGTTTTTCCAGCAGGGCGGCTTCGACGGGGACGTAGTTGTACTGGTTCCAGAAGTCCTCGTCGTAGCTGACATTTCTGGCCTGACGGTCGGAGACAGCGATGCGGACAGGCGACTGTATGCTGTTTTCGTCGAAGAACGAGGCGTCGCCACGGCGTTGTGATGTGAGCACACACTGAACATCATATTCAAAATGCTGTTCACGCTGCCCACAGATGGTGTCGCTGGAGTAAAAGAATGTGGCCGTATTGTGCTGCGTAAATGAGGTGAGTGTCATTTTTCCGTCGATTTCGCCGTAATTGTATATGTGTCTATCGTAGTAATAGATGGAATCCCTGCCCACTTTCTGGCTGAGTTTGTTCATCGGCCAAGGGTAGTCATTCTCCTTTGAGTCGTGGATGTATTCCAACTTGGTGATTGCCAGGTTGCTTTTTCTGATGGTTAGGACAACCGTGTATTCGGAAGAACCAAAGGTTGGGTCGTTTTTTGTCATCGTGACAAGATAGTAGTCGGCATTCTCTGGGTCGGTGAATGATTCTGTCTTGTATTTCCACGACTTGAGACTGCGCTTTGAAGTGGAGAGATATGTGGCGTTTGGCATTTCAACAGGATCTTCCATCACGTCGTTGTCTGAATACGTCAGGTAGAAATCACCGCCACCTTTGGTTCTCTCCTTGATGTAGGCAATGTCGTTCACAAGCAGTCGCGAGAAAAGGATGGCTTTGTAGTTGCTTTTGATGATACGTTGTCCGCCTTCGTGGGTCTTCGTGCTGGTGTTGTATTTGTCGTAACCTACGCGGAGTGCGTCGAACACCATTTCGTCGAAGAGGTATATCTCGTCGTTGAGCTGACGCACGTCGCGGTAGAAGAACGTGCCTATTGTCGTGTCGTTCCAGAAGTTCTGTGGAATGCGGCTGACGGCTTCCTTGACGAGCGTTTGTGGCGTGTATTCGGTGACAACTACCTCGTTCAGCTTGATGGCACCACCAGTTTTGAGTTTCACTTTGGGGCTTTTCTGAACCTTTTTCACTGCAATGGTGTCGCGGCTGTAGCCGAACATTGAGAAGACAATGTTGCCGCCCATCATCTTTTCGGGGACCTTTATGACGAAAGTGCCGTCGCCATTGGTCTGGGTGAAAATGTTGCTTTTCTCTATAACCACAGTCACGCCTGGCAGGGGTTCTTTTGTCTTGGCATCGGTCACGTTACCTCGGACGGCGATTGTCTTGTCCTGTGCGCTTGCCGCACCGATTGCCAGAACAAAAGAGAGAAGAACAAGCGAATGTTTCATAATTTATTGATTTTTGGTCATACGGATTATGTTGTAGTAAGAGAAGGGACCGTCTTCGTCCTCTCCCTCTTCTCTGATACTGATGTTGAAGACCGTAGCATCCAGTTGGTCGATTGTGTAAATCATTGGCCCAAATTCGTCCGAAAAAGTAAACTTGTTACCGCTGACTGCCCACGTGCCGTTACTCTCGGAATCTCCGTCAAAAGAATGGTAAACGCTATGGTATGTTTTGTCGGCCTTAAAGGTGATCTCGCTTGTCTCGCCATCTTCTAACAACGAAGAGGTGTCGCTTATACCGTTTTGGATTAAGATGTAGATGGCCTCTGTTTCAGTCCAGCTGCCGATAATCATCTTTTCGGTTTGTGAATCTTGGTTGTCGGCAGTGTTGTTTTCTTTGTCGCACGAGGCAAGCATCATTGTGGCAGCGGCCACAAATAAGACAAAAAATCTTGTTGTCTTCATATTGGTATTTTTTTTATTTTTATTCCTTAAAAAGGAATAACGACTTCATACCATTATTATTGCTCCATACACAATTTTTTTTTTGTTTTCCGTCGCATTATAACCACTTTTCTACTAACCGGTTGCAAGTGCAATGCGAGTTGAAAAAGGAGGGTCATCCTATCAGTTTGTCTAATTGTTTGGCGGATGCTTGAGGCGGTATGGAACGGAAGTGTTCCATTAATAATTCGTTAATGTGTTAATTTGTTAATTCGTTAGTGTGAGAATGTGTTAATTCGTTAATTTGTTAATGTGTTAGTGCTACCGCGTCAGCCCGCTTTCCGCTTTCCGTTTTCCGCTTTCTTTACACTTGTGTAAAGAAATTTTACACATTTGTTTGGATTGATTTTTGTGAAGTTTTTGATAATCAAAAATATACTATTTTTGGCACGGATTTTGCAGCAGTTATGACAGAAAACAAAATATGATAAAAAGATATGACAAAATTCCCTAATAGTACCCACCCTGCGGAAAACGGAAAGCGGAAAATGGAAAGCAGAAAACGAAGATATGTATTTTTCGTTTTCGTCTTCGTTTTCGTACGCAGTTATGGCCAGCCGATGAGCCTGTCGGACTGTATGGACTACGCCGTAGGCCACTCCACCGAGATGCGCCTCTCCGCCGCCGACCGAAGCGACGAGCGTGCGGAAAAGGGGCAGGCCATCCTCGGCGCTTTCACGCCCAGCGTCAGCGCACAAAGCTACGCCTACAACCAATACGGCCGCAACCTCGACCCTGAGACCAACACCTACACCGATTTCACCACCTTCCACAACGGCTACTCGCTGTCGGCGGGCATCACGCTGTTCGACGGCTTCCAAGCCATCAACAAGCTGCGCATCGCCACGGTGCAGCAGCAGATGGGACTCAGCCAGGAGCAGCAGACCGCCGACAAGGTGCGCTTAGCCACGATGGAGGCCTACTACCAGGTAGTGTACTACGACCGACTCGTCGAGGTGCTGCGCCTGCAGGCCGCCACTGCCGACAGCGCCCTCCTCAAAGCCCAACGCGAAGAGGCATTGGGTCGCAAGGGGCACGCCGACGTGGTGCAAATGGAGTCCGAACAGGCCCAGCGCCAATTCCAGCTGACGCAAGCCGAAGGCCAGTTACAGCAAGCCCTGCTCACCCTCAAAGAAACAATGTGCTGGCCCACCGACAGCACCCTGTCGGTTGATTGCCGATTTGATGCCGAGACAGCCGTTCTCACATCTCAGTTCTCACATCTCAGTTCCAACCACTTCGTTCTTCCTTCCGTGCGGATTGCTGAGGCCCATCTCCGTCAGGCCCAGCTGCAGTTGCAGCAGGCTCGCGGCGCCTGGTCGCCGTCGCTGTCGCTCAATGCGGGCTGGTCGACGACCTACTACACCTATCCCGATATGGCTGGTTATCAGCCTCTGCCTTTCCGCGATCAGTGGAAAAACAATGGCGGCGAGTATGTGCAGCTCACGCTGAGCATCCCCATCTACAGCAAAGGACAGCGCAGTCTGGCTCTCAACAAGAGCAAGAACGAAGTGTCAAGGGCGCAAGCGCGTCTCGAACAAGCTCAGCGCGAACGCGACAACGCCCTCTGTCGAGCCCGCGACGAGGTGGCGACAGCCCAAGCCGCCGCACGCCAGGCCGCGCGGATGGCCGAAGTGAAGCATCAGGCTTTCCTCCTCGCTCAGCGTCAGTACGCCCTGGGTCTCATCACCGCAATCGAATACCAAACCGCCTCGCAGTCGTTCCTCACCGCCGAAGCCGACAGCATCAACGCCCTGCTCCAGTTGCAACTGAAACAGCACCAACTTAACTATTATCGAACAGGAAAACTGTTGTAAAAAATCGTGATAACAAGATAACGTAATAACGTGATAACGATATAACGACACAACGAAATAACACAATATGGATATACAAATAGAAAAGAAAAAAGGCCTGCGAAGGGCCTTCACCCGAAAAGCCATTCCCTACTGGGGTGCGGCAGTGTTGGCAGCATTTATCCTCTTCCTCATCGTGCGGCCTCACAGCAGCACGCAGCGCATCAGTGGCGACACCCTCACCGTCAGCCAAGTCCTCCGCGCCGACTTCGACGACTACATCCGCGTCAGCGGCACCGTTATGCCGATGACATCTGTGCAGCTGAGCCCCACCGAGGGCGGCATCGTCCAGCAGATAGTCGCCGAGGAAGGCACTAAAGTAAAGGCTGGCGACGTTATACTGATACTGAGCAACGAAAACCTCGACCTGCAAATACTCAACGCCGAAGCCGAGCTGGCCGAGAAAGAGAACATCCTACGCAACACCCTCATCAGTATGCAGCAGCAGAAACTCTCCGTCCGTCAAGAACGCCTCTCTCTGCAGGTCGAAGTACGCCGTGCCAAGCGCGCCTACGAGAGCAGCCAGCAGCTCTGGGACGAGCACCTCATAGCCCGCGAGGAATACCTCAAAGCGCAAGAGGACTACCAACTGGCCTGCGACAAACTGGAGGTGGTCAGCGAACGCGAGCGGCAGGACAGCCTCTACCGCAGCGAGGAACTGCAGCAGCTGCGCGACAATCTGAGCAATATGCGCCTCAATATGGCCATGATACGCCGCCGCAAGGAGAACCTCAGCGTCAAGGCTCCCATCGACGGACAGATAGGCCTCCTCGACGTCGTGCTGGGGCAGAACATCAATCCCGGCGCCGCCATCGGCCAGATCAACAACCTCGACAGCTACAAGATTCAAGCCCAGATAGACGAGCACTACATCGACCGCGTCACCGCAGGTCTCCGCGCCACCTTCGACCGGCAGGAGCAGCACTACAGCGCCCGCCTTCGCAAGGTCTATCCCGACGTGCGCGACGGCAAATTCAAGGCCGACTTCCTCTTTGGCGACACCATTCCCGACAACATCCGCGCCGGACAGACCTACTACCTTAACCTGCAGCTGGGCCAGAGCGAAGAGGCCCTCCTCATCCCTCGCGGCAGCTTCTACCAGCACACCGGCGGCAAGTGGATATACGTCCTCACCGGCCCCCACCGCGCTGAGAAACGCACCATCGTCATCGGCCGCCAGAACCCGCAGTACTACGAAGTCCTCGAAGGCCTCCGCCCCGGCGAGAAAGTCCTCACCGGCAGCTACGACCACTACGGCGAAAGCGAGGTACTGATAATTGATTAACGAAAACGAAGACGAAAAATCAACCTTAACATTAACCTTAACCTTAACTTCAGATACAGAACTGCATACGAAGACGAAAACAAATCAACAACATGAATAGTTACATTAAATTCCTCTCACGCAACAAACTATATGCTGCCATCAATCTGGTTGGCCTCACCCTCTCTATGGCCTTCGTGCTGCTGCTGGCTGTCTATGTGCAGCGGCAGCGCAGCACCGACCGCTTCCAGCAGAACGCCGACCGCATCTACCTCGTGGGCAACGACGAGAACCTGGTCTCCGGCTACTGGCTCCATAATCACCTCAAAAACCGCTACCCTGAGATAGAGGCCGCCACCTGTTGGGCCTACTTCGAAAAGAGTCCCTTCTATATAGGCACAAGCGAGCAGGCCATCAACACCAATATGGCATACGCCGACATCGACTTTTTCGACATCTTCTCCTTCCCCTTGGTCGAGGGCAGCGTGGCCGAATGGAAAGCCTCCGACCACCGTTGCGCCATCAGCCGCCAATTTGCCAACGCCCATTTCGCCGAGGAGAGCCCCATAGGCAAAACCCTCCGTTACGGCAACGAGGGTGACCTCACCGAACTGTCCATTGCAGCCGTCTTCGACGACTTTGGCAACAGCACCCTCAAGCAGCCCGACGTCATCGTCCGTGGCGAAAACTGCGTCCACTACAACAGCGCTAACAACGAGCGGATGAGCAATAGCGGCTTCTGTCTCACCTTCGTCATGACCCGCCCGGGTGCCGACCTCGCCGCCAAGCAAGACGATCTTCTCAGCTTCATGAAAGAAATCAACTGGACATACCAAAACGGCGAGCGGCACGAGGTTAACCTCATCCCCCTGCTCGACATCTACTTCCTCGACAACTACAACAGCAACCACACCCCGAGTATCAATACCGGCAGCCGCACCTTCGTGGGGCTGGCCACCGCCATGTGTCTGGTGCTGCTGGCCTTCGCGCTGCTCAACTATGTCAACCTCACCACCGCCCTCTGCGGCCGCCGTGCCAAAGAGATGGCCACCCGCCGCCTGTTGGGAGCCGGACGTTGGCGTGTGTCACTCCAGATGATAGCCGAAAGCACCCTGATGTGTGCCGTGGCTATGCTCCTGGCCGTGCTGCTGGCCGAAGTCCTATCGCCAGCCGCCAGCCGTATGCTCGACTATCCATTCTCCATCTTCCAGAGCATCACCCTGCCGCGTATCTTGCTGGCCGCCGTCTTCGTGCTGCTCACCGGCCTCGTGGCAGGCATCGTCCCCGCACTCCTCATCCAGCGCGCGCAACCCATCGAGGTGGTCCGAGGCACCCTCCGCCTGCGCACCAAACAGGTTTACAGCAAAATATTCATCGTACTGCAAAACATCGTGGCCGTCGTCATGCTTGTCACCGCCCTCACCATGCTGCTGCAAGTGCGCCACATCGTGGGTGCCCCCCTCGGCTACAACACCCACCACATCCTCCGTTTTGACAACTACTACGGCCGTGCCGCCGACCTGCTGCCCCTACGCGAACGCCTGTTGCAAGAGCCCTGCATCAAGAACGTGGCCTTCGGCGAGGGCACCCCCTTCCGCGGCACCAACAACAACACCATGAACACCGCTGACGGCCAGGTAGCCTCCTTCCAAATCATCAAGGGCGACAGCAACTACTTCAACATGCTGGGCCTCCAACCCATCCGCGACAATCACAACCCCCGCCACTATTGGCTCAACGAATTCGCCATCAATAAATTCGGACTCACTCTCGACTCTGAAACCCTTCAGTTCGAATTCGGTTCGATGGAAATAGGCGGTGTCTACAAAGACTTCAAATTCTACGACATACTGTCCGACAACAAGGAAGCACTCATCTACAACTACGGTGAATACACCGCGCAAAGCTTTCCCTGGACCATCTTAGTGGAGAACACCGGCAACGACCGCGAGGCCTACGACCGAGTCAAAGCCATCGTCGCCGAGTTCTACCCCAATGACATCTTCGACGCCGTTTACCTCGACGACGAGATTGCAGAGTTCTTCGCCCCTCAAACCCGCCTCAGCCGCCTTGTGGCACTCTTTACACTGCTCATTCTGCTGGTCAGTGCCCTTGGTCTGGTGGCTATGAGCACCTACTACATGCAACAAGAACAGCAAGCCGTGGCCGTGCGCCGCGTGTACGGAGCCGAGCAGCGAAAGTTGCAGCGCGCACTGACGGGCTCCTTTATGAAGCTGGTGCTGGTGGCATTTGTCATCGCCACGCCCATTGCCTACTGGGTGGTGAATCATTTCTACCTCGAAACCTTCAGCTACCGTATACCTCTCTACTGGTGGATTTTCGCCCTGGCAGGCATCGCCACACTTCTTGTGTCCCTTGTGTCGGTCACTTTCCAAGCCCACCGCACCGTAGGCGCCAACCCCGCCAACATACTCAATGCAGAAAAATAAATAATATCGAATAATATAAAACATCAACAATATGCTCAAAGTAGAAAACCTTCAGAAAATCTTCCGCACGGAAGAGATTGAAACCATCGCCCTCAACGGGGTAAGTTTTGAAATCAAAGACGGCGAATTTGTCGCCATAATGGGACCCTCGGGCTGCGGCAAGTCGACGCTGCTCAACATCCTGGGCCTGCTGGACAACCCCACCGCGGGCCACTACTGGTTTGGCGACACCGAGGTGGGCGGCCTCAAAGAGCGCGACCGCACCCGCTTCCGCAAAGGCAACATCGGCTTCATATTCCAGAGCTTCAACCTTATCGACGAACTTAACGTCTTCGAGAACGTGGAGCTACCGCTCAAATACCTCAATATGGGTGCCCGCGAGCGCAAGGAGCGCGTCACCGCTATGCTCAAGCGTATGAACATCAGCCACCGCGCCCAACACTTCCCGCAGCAGCTCAGCGGAGGCCAGCAGCAGCGCGTGGCCATAGCCCGCGCCTGTGTGTGCCGTCCCAAGCTCATCCTCGCCGACGAGCCCACCGGCAACCTCGACAGCAAGAACGGCCGCGAGGTGATGAGCCTCCTCACCGAACTCAACGCCGAAGGCACCACCATCGTTATGGTCACCCACAGCCCCAAGGACGCCGCCATCGCCCAACGCACCATCGACCTATTCGACGGCCAGATAGTCAACGACTTGAAGAACGAACTGTAATCTGTCACATGATGAACAGAAAATGCGATTTACTCCTAAAGGTACTCTCCCTTGGGGTAGGCCTGGCTGTAGGCATAGTGCTTATAGCCAAAGTCTTCTTCGAGCTCTCCTACGACAGCTTTTACCGCGACGTGGACCGCATCTACACTATTATGGCAGGCGTCGACCAACAGGGCGAGAAGCATGAATTCCCACAAGTCAGCGGAGCGGTAGCCCCCGGATTCAAGACCGAAGTGCCCGGCGTGGAAGAGGCCACCCGCACCACCTTCTATTTCAGCAATCTCAACTTCGTCGACGAGGATCATAATGTCATTGCCGCCGAGAGCTTTGCCTTAGCCGACACCTGCTTCTTCAAAGTCTTCGACCGCCCCATCCTCTCCGGCAACCCCACTGAGATATTGGCAAAGCCGCTGGGCCTCATGGTGTCGCGCTCCTTTGCCGAGAAGATGGGTGGCGTGGAGCAGTGTGTTGGCAAGACCATTTTCAACGAGGACCAACCCGAACTGAAGATGACTATCCAAGGCATCTTCGAAGACTTCCCCAAGAACGGCTCCATCGATTTCGACCTCATCATGTCCTTAGAGAGCTACGCAAAAAGCAGTACTGAAAACTGGGTGTACAACGACCGCTACACAGGCTTCGTGAAACTGCAATCGAACGTCGACCCCACCACGCTTGCCCCCGCCATCCACAAGATGCAGGAAGCCCACCAGCCATTGGCGGAGTTGGAGAAAAACGGCATAAAACTGTGGTATACGCTCACACCCCTCATCAAAGCCCACACCCAGCAGCCCGAGGTCCGCTTCATGGTGATACTGCTCTCCATCGTGGCTGCTCTGCTGATAACCATCAGCCTCCTAAACTACATCCTCATCGTAATCTCCTCCATGGTGCACCGTGCCAAGGAGATAGGCGTGCGCAAATGCTATGGTGCCACCGCTGCCGACATCTATGCCCTTCTGGCACGCGAGGCGGTGGTGCATCTGCTCCTCTCCCTCGCCTTGGCGACGGCTGTTATTTTCGCTGCTCGAGGGGTGATACAGAACCTGCTGGGGGTGCCGTTCCAGACATTGCTCGTCCCTCAAAGCCTCGTGGCCATCGGCCTGGTGCTGATGCTGGTACTGTTTGTTTCCATCGTCGTTCCAGCCAAGCTCTATCTGCGCATCCCCGTCTCAGTGGCTTTCCGCAACTATAGCGAGAACTCCCGCCGTTGGAAGATAGCCTTTCTCGGCATTCAGGTCCTCATCAACGTGTTTATCATTGCACTGATTATTGTCCTGTCGCTGCAATACCGGAAGATGGTAAATGCCGACCATGGCTACGACTACCAGAATACCTATTCCGTCGCCATCTTCAGCAACGGCTACGAGGTGCAGCAGCGAGTGCTGGAGGTTCTCTCCACCTTTCCCGAGGTGAAGGCCGTGGGTGCAGCCTACAACCCGCCTTTCGTGTCTCCCAGCGGCGACAACGTCTACCTGCTGGGCGAAGATCGCGAGCTGTTCAATGTGGCCGACGGCTATGAGGCTACCGAGAGCTTCTTCCAGATGCTCAATTTCGACTTTGTGGCAGGCCGTGCACCGTGCGACTCCTCCGAAGTAGCTGTCTCGGAATCCTTTGTCGAGCGCATGGCAGAGTTTGCCGACTGGAGCGATGGAGCGGTGGGCAAGACATTCCTCATCACCGGCCATCCGGATGGAGAAATACAGTTTCCCCCCTTCACTATCTCGGGCATCTACCGAGATGTCCGTATGGGCGTCTATAACGATTTGCAGGAACGACCCAGTGTCTATTTCCACGGGGTGCTCGGCGACGGCAAATCATATATGCCTTATCTCATCTTCAAGACCTACCAGAAGATGGACGATTCCCTCTCCATGCGAATCTCCCATGCCCTATCTGCTGCATTAGACGGTCGCCAACTGCCGATAGTTTCATGGCAGGAGGAAATCCGCTCGGCCTACGAAGACAGCCGCAAGATACGCAATACGCTCCTCATCGGTTCCTTCTTCGCCATGCTCATAGCCGTGTTGGGACTCGTCGGCTTCGTCCGCGACGAATCGAACCGCCGCAGCAAGGAGATGGCCATCCGCAAGATAAGCGGTGCCACCGCTGCCGACGTGCGCCGCCTGCTGGTGTGGGATGTGTTCAAATCTTCACTGGTGATGGCAGTAGTGGCTTGCGTATGTTCCTGGTTTGTGGCATCCAAGATATTGGAACAATTCGCCGAGCAAATCACACTCAGCCCCATAATCTTCATCGGGGGAGCCACGGTGGTTCTCCTCATTGTTGTCGGGGTGGTCCTCCTATGCAGCCACCGCTTTGCGCGAACCAATCCTTCAGAACTACTCAAAAACGAATGATTTTTTGATTAATAAAAATAGCCAGTCGGGGCGGACAACCCGCCCCGACTAATCAAAGAGCTGGGCATCAGCCGCCCCACGCTCTACGCCAAACTGAAAAGATATAATATTTAACGTAATAGCGAATAGTGAAAAGTGAAAAGTGAATAGACATTACATTTGCCGAATCACCAATCACTAATAACCAATCACCATTCACTAACAACTAACAAAATGAAAAGCTATCTCAAATTCCTTTCGCGCAACAAACTCTATGCCTCCATTCAGGCTTTGGGCTTGGTGTTTTCGCTGGCATTTGTCATCATTCTGGGCAGCTATGCTTGGCAACAGTATTCCGCCGCTCACAGTACTCCAGACGGCGATCGGGTTTATGCCTTGGGTATGCCCGATTATCTGGGACTCACATACGGTATGCCAGCCTTGATTGAGGAGCGTATTCCGGAGGTGGAGGCGGTGGGTATTTATTGTCCCGGCCTTGTTATGCAATTGAAGGGGCAAGAGGAGGTGGAAGAGGTTTCGCTGTCGGCCGTCAATCAGGATTTTTTCAAAATCTTCAGCAATATCCATTTCGAAGAAGGGAGCCCTGCCGTGTTGGAGTCGACCGACAACGCTATTGTTAGCCACAGTTTTGCCTTGCGCCACGATCTGAAAATTGGAAGCGTTGTGGAACTGGGTGGTAATATTGTGGTGGGAGCCATCATCAGCGACATTGAAGGTTCCATTCTCCCCAATGTCGACATGTATATCAGCGACCACCATAAGTGGAACCATTTTGCCACCGAAATTCCGTTCGACCACTATGGCAGCACCATACCCTTCCTCAAGGTGATGCCAGGCACCGATACCAAAGCGCTCTATGCCAAAATGGAATCGCTCTGCAAGGAGGCGTATCCCGATTTTTATGGCCAGTATTTCTTCGAGAAACTCAATATGCCCTGTTCGAACGAACTGTTCTTCCATGAAGGCAATACCAACCTTAACCACGGTGACGCCAAGAGTATTCGCACCTTGCTGCTGGTTGGTCTGTTGCTGCTTTTGTCGGCAGTGTTCAACTACATCAACCTCAGTTTCGCTTTGTCGGGCAAACGCACCAAGGAGATGGCTGTCCGCCGTTTGGTAGGAGCCACCCGAAACAATATTCGCCTTAAGTATTGGGCAGAATCGCTATTGTTTACCGCCACCTGTTTCGCTATGGCTTTGGTAGTTGCCTATGCTTTGACTCCAGAAATCAACGCATTGCTCAACGATCCGAATG
>JAFXAD010000039.1 GCA_017522065.1 Bacteroidales bacterium | reverse complement strand
TATTTAAAACGGCGTGGTATGCCTGCGAATACATAATGAATAAAGAAAATGCAATGAGCAATTGTACGAATTAAACGAATTGATATTTAGAAATTTGTTTTGCAAACAAAACGCGAACGTTTTCGCAAAGCGAGAGAAAAGAAAACTTGTTTGCTTTTCCGAGCCAAAGAAATGTCAACGAAGATAATTAAACGAATTATAGAGGTTGCCTCAAAAATAAATAATAAACTTTTAACCCTAAAACCCTCAACCCTTCATGGAATACATCAAATTGAATAACGGCGTGGAAATGCCGACCCTGGGCTACGGAGTCTTCCTGGTGAGCCCGAACGAATGTGAACGCTGCGTAAGCGACGCCATGAGCGTCGGCTACCGCCTCATCGACACTGCTCAAGCCTACTACAACGAGGAGGGCGTGGGCAACGCCTGGCGCAAGAGCAGCCTGCGGCGCGAGGACATTTTCCTCGTCACCAAAGTGTGGATCAGCAACGCCGGCGAAGAGCGTGCCGCCCGCAGCATCGACGAGAGCCTGCGCCGTCTGCAGACCGACTACATCGACCTGCTGCTGATCCATCAAGCCTACAACGACGTCTTCGGCACCTGGCGCGCCATGGAGCGTGCCTACCGCGACGGCAAGGTGCGCGCCATCGGCGTGAGCAACTTCCAGGCGGGCCGTTTCTTCGACTTCGCCCACTATGTGGAGGTGAAGCCGATGGTCAACCAGCTGCAGTGCAACACCCTAATCCAGCAGACCGCCATCGAGCCTCTGCACGCCGAGTTCGGCACGCGGATGATGGCCTGGGGTCCGCTGGGCGGACAGGGCGTGGACGGCATCGTAAAGAGCCCCGAGCTGGCCGCCATCGGCAGCAAGTACGGCAAAAGCGCCGCGCAGGTGGCCCTGCGCTGGCTGACGCAACGCGGCATCGTGGCCATCCCCAAGAGCACCCACAAGGAGCGTATGGCGCAGAACCTCGATGTCTTCGACTTCCGCCTCACCGACAGCGAGATGGCCCAAATCGCCAACCTCAACCAGCACGACACCGGCACCATCAACTTTGGCGAACCCCAGTTCGTCAAGCACCTCATCGAAAACTACGGATAAACTATCTTCATTCCTATAATATTTCAATCCGGCCCGCGCCATACGGCGCGGGCCGGAGTTTTCCTGCGACCCTCCAGTGTAGCTTATATGTACTCTGTACCTCCATTATTCTAATCAAAATAGCCCTAAATATCAGTTTAGAGAACAAAACACAAAGTTCGTCCACCTTGCCAATAACCTCCGCACAGTATACCATTCGCGGCTGTTCTTAGAGTCGCAAAGGTTCACATTCTAAACTCTGTTGAAAAGATTGCCATAATATACTCCTTTCTTTTGTGGTTTAATACTCGTTGAATACGGGGTGTAAAAATACATCTTTTATTTGGAATAGCGAAATTTATTTTCTTCCGCCACAAAAAAAAAGCTCCCCGAAACACTATTGGGGAGCATATAACAAAACAAGAGCGTCAGCTCAATATGTCTTTATGTCTATTCTATTTTTTTATGCCATAGTTTATATTTTGGTTTCACGGTGCAAAAGTACACGTTTTGTTTCAATTATATTTTGCCTGTCTTTAATTCGCCTGAGAGAAAGGAGTATACGTAGCGAGGACTCTGGTAGTACAGCTGTGTGTCGTCGTTAAGGATTCGCTGGTAGGTGTCGGAGTTTATGACCATCGAGAGTGCCTGCTCCATCGTAAGCGACGGATTGTCTTCTTGCAACAGCAGCGCAAGGTTTTTCACCATATCCAGTGTCATCTGTTCCCGTTCGCTCATAGTCTTTTCAGAAGTTTTATGGCACGTTCTGTGCCGAAGTAATACTGTATCGTCACTCCTTTCATATATTGCAGATTGCGCACGAGCGTTGCCAAATCAATGGTCTGCGTCTCATATCGCCACAGCTGCACTCCAACGCGGTCGTTGGCTATAGGCCCAATGACAATGTCATAATCGTGAGCAGGTTCAGCGCTGGCATTATTACGATTGAGAAGAATAAACCTTGCCCAGTCTTCGCTGTATGCGTCAAAATGCAGCACCTTCAACTGAGCCATCTGTGTCTCGTCGAATTCGTAAGCCATTACCGTGGGTGTGCCCGATTCGAACTGTTCCACCTTGACTTTCGCCATTTCCAAGGCCTGTTCCTTGTCGGCCGAGAGGTAGAAACCACGACCGAAATCTTTGTTCGGTCTGGAACACGAGAGGTCGATCGCCTCAAACGATGCATTTGTGCCGTGATAGAGTATCATACAAGCGCACCTCCTTTCCTGTGGCAGTATTCGCCGATGTCGTCAACCATCGACTGAAACGATTGGGTATGAACATATCCGTAGTGCCGGTCAATGAAGTCAATACCTTGATAGCGACTTAAGTAATTGAATGCCTGCTTCAACGTAAGTCCAAACTTCTGCCCAAACACCGACGCAAATATTAGCGTCCACTCAAGCTTGTCTTTTGTATCGTATTCCATGATATTACGGCATTCTTTATTACTTCATTAGTATACCTTTTCGATTTGCAAAGATACGACATTTATTTGGTTTGGCAAAATTTATTTTTTTTGCCTACAATCAGTTTTGTTTTACATATAATTGCCATGTAATTGACCACTAATTATATGACTAATTATATGGTAATTCGTGTGGGAGTATATGCTTTAATGAAACAGATGGTTGAAAAAAAGTGAAACAAATGCCGTGTTTTGTGCAAGTGCCGTTTGGGGAAATAAGAGCTGAAAACAATAATTTATGGTAATTCCTGTTTATATATGGTAATTCCTGTTTTAAAGAAAATGAAGATACTACTACTTAACGGCAGTCCCAACGCGAAGGGCTGCACCTACACCGCCCTCAGCGAAGTGGCCAAGACCATCAACGAAGGCGGCATCGAAACCGAGATTATCCACGTGGCCACACTGCGTAGCAATTCGTATAATTCGTATAATTCGCCGTTACAATAGATGGAAAACGTAGCAACCACCGAACTCTTCCGCACCAGCCAGAGCTGGGACGGCGCCCCGCTGCCCGACTACCTGCAAGGGCGCCCCGAGCTGGTGGCCGTGAAGTATGTCTTCCCCGCAGGCTGCAAGCTGGGCTGGCACCACCACGAGGTGATGAACTTCGGCGTGCTCACGCAGGGCGAGCTGACCATCGTGGCACATGACGGCACCGAGAAGACCATCCACGAAGGCGAGACGGTGGTCGAGATGGTCGGCACCATCCACCACGGCGAGAACCGCGGCCCACGGCCCGCCATCCTCTACATGTTCTACCTCTCGCAGAAGGGCCTTCCCCTCGCCGTCCAGCACCAGGACGAGGCCCCCGCCCGGTAGCCGGCCCGCACCCATTAGGACAGGTGAAAGAAAAATCTTTTGGCCGGTCCAAATATTCTTCTTACCTTTGCAGTCGTAAACGGTATCCAAAGAGGGATCACAGAACCATCTAAACAACACTAAAGCACTACCCTTACTTCCCCTGGGGCAACTACCGCCCGACGACGATTGCACGACAACAACCGATGAAAACATGCATATATCCCGTTCCGCACATAGCACGCTGATTTCCACCCTCCACAAGACATTAGGGATGGAAGGACAGACTTTTTTCATGCGGGACCCACACAGCCTCGGACGATTTCCTGTGTTCCGTTCGCTCCACTTCGGTCGCGTTCGGAACCCACGGCATCCGTCCGGGGCTTTTTGTTTGCAAACCCATTTTAATTCAATTATTAATTCCTAAAACTTTATCATTATGAAGAAAGTATTTTCAATCCTGATGGTCGCCTTCGCGTTGACGGCGATGGTGGCCTGCGGCGACAAAACCGAAGGCTCCGGCAACGGTGGCGGCAACAACAATGGCGGAGGCACCCCCGACCCCGGCACCGAGCAGACCGACGCTCTTGCCGAGACAGAGTGGAGCTACTTAGAAGGCGACGAGCTGATGCTCGACCCCTACAGATACGTGGATGTGATATTCGGAAAGCACCACAGCATTGTCTATGGCGACAACAACCACCTGAGCGAGCCGGCTGTGCGCGTTTCCGCCTACGGCACCTACACCTACGACGAGGCCACTGGCACGGGTACCGCCACCCTGAAAGACCAGGACGACGACCACGCGTTGGGGACAGCCACCTTCACCGTCAGTGGCGAGGAAATGGAATTCTCCTTCAACGGCGAGACTTTTAGTATGAGAAAAGTGGAATATTGATAACTTAAACACCTAACGTTATGAAGAAAGTATTTTCAATCCTGATGGTCGCCTTCGCGTTGACGGCGATGGTGGCCTGCGAAGACGATCCTACAAATCCTGCTACGCCCGGCGGCGAGACCCCCGGTGGCGAGAATCCCGGCGGTGACACTCCCGTACAGACGGACACCACGCTGATGAACTACACCCTGATGCGCTCGCTGGTCGACATCGACTGGGACGAGGCCTGCAGCCGCGTCATGGCGATGGGGTTCACCAGATTCGAAGATGACGAGGAAGACAATGTACGCGCCTTCATGAAGGGGTCGCCGATGGGCGACTACTACGCCTGCTACCTGCGCTGCGACGATCCCGACGGGAGCAACCTCGTGGGCAGCGTGGTGATGCACGAGCACCACATGGGTTCCTCTACTCAGGCCGTATGCGTGGAAAACCTGCTATACCTCGTCAACGACGAGCGGCGCGTGCTCTCCGACATGTCTATCAATTCAGATGGTTGCGGAGGCATCATCACGTGGAACGAAGTCACAGGCACCGGCGACCAAAACTACTATCCCGGCCACGCGGCCTTCGAAGAATTTGCCACCGCGCTGCGCGCACTGGAGGTACACACCAACGTCAACGCCAACTGGGCCGACAACTATACCTACAACAACTCCATGTACGTGGCTACTGGCTCCGCCGTATGCACCAGCAACGCCTACGTCTCTATTGTGGAGAATATCATCACTTTGGAGAATGAAAACCTCCTCGATTAGCAAACCTTTTAACGACATACAATCATGAAGAAAACCTTATTCGCTGCGATATTGCTGCTGTTCGGAATGGCGGCCGGCGCGCAGGAGACCAACTACGCCAAGAGCGACTTCGTCCCCGGCGACGAGATCATCTTCGACGACCCCGTGGAGAAGGAGAAGCTGGGCGAGTTCCCCTCGCACTGGGACATCCTCAGCGGCGAGGAGTGCGAAATCGTCAACCACAAAGGGACGCAGGCCATCAAGCTCTCTGGATGGTACACCGAGATAGTCCCGCTGATGAAACAAGCCGATTACCTGCCCGAGGAATTCACCATAGAGTTCGACGTATGGTCCAACGCCACCTTGGGCGGCAGTAACAACGACTGGGTTCGACTGTCGCTATACTCGGAAGAATATTCCGATGGTGTCGTCAATGTAGACATGAACCCCGCTTTCAACAATACCCCCGAGGAGGGTGACCACGCCAGTCTCGTTTACAACTTCGTGTCTCCCTCTGGCGACAACCGCGAGGGCAGTGCCAAAGGAGAACTCCTAGACCCGCTCATCAAAGCCGACTCTTGGCTCCACGTATCCGTATCGTTCAACAAGCGTGCCTTCAAATACTATGTCAACGGCACCCGCATGGTGAACCTCCCCAACGTGATGCGACCCACCCGTATGAAGCTGGTATCCATCTCTAACTGCGACGAGAAAGACCGCTTCTTCATCAAAAACGTGCGCATCGCCCAGGGTGCCGTGCCGCTCTACGACCGTCTGACCTCCGACGGCAAGATTGTGACCTACGCCATCACCTTCGAGACCGGCAAGGCCGACCTTAAGCCGGAATCCGAGGTCGAAATCAACCGCGTAGCCAAACTGATGAAGGAACACGCCGACCTGCAGTTCGAGGTGCAGGGCCACTGCGATAACACTGGCTCCGACGCCGTCAATGACCCGTTGAGCCAGCGGCGTGCCGACGCCATCGTGGCGGCTCTCGTGAAACAGGGTATCGACGCCTCGCGCCTCACCGCCGTGGGCAAAGGGTCCCACTCCCCCATCGCTCCCAACACCACCGACGAAGGCCGCGCCAAAAACCGCCGCGTCGAGTTTGTCAAGAAGTGAACGGTATCCATCTCATTTGCATTGGTCTAAATACGAGGTCCGCGACGTTCCGTCGCGGACCTCGATTGTTTTGCGACATGGCGCTGCCAACCGTGGGCACAAGTAGGATTCATTCCTCCATAATGCACACCTTCGGCAAAATGTGAAAATAATGGTGTAATACAGAAAACATCCATACGAAAATTGTGTCGTACTTTTGCAATTGCAAAAGGATGGCGCAAACAGCGTTTTAATGACTAAAAAAGAATACTTTAAGCAAAAAGAACAAAACCGAATATCAAATGCTCTTCGAGCAGAAATCAAACAAATCGAATACAAATTCTGTGAAATTTCAGTTTTCAACTTTTTACAATTTCTCAACGAAGACGATACAATGGACAGTTACCTTTTATAATCAACGCCAAATCATACAATCGAACATAAAACAAAAAACAGATGAAGCTAAAGAACATTTTCGTGGCAGCCCTCGCACTCCTGATGGCCTCAGGCTGCAACGCGCAAAACAAACAAGAAGTCAAACAATCAAAAGACAATACAACCATGAGTAAATCTATCGTCATTTTCTTCTCCCACGCGGGCGACAACTACAGCGTGGGCAACATCGAGGTGGGCAACACGAAGATTGTTGCCGACTACATCAGCGAGCTGACCGGCGCCGACCAGTACGAAATCATAACCCACAAGTACGACGGCATGGACTATATGTCCCTCATAGACCTGGCCAAGAAGGAAGCCGCCGCTGGCGAGCTGCCCTCCTACGAGGGCCAAGCGCCCGACCTGAGCCAGTACGACACCGTCTTCATCGGTGGCCCTGTGTGGTGGGGCACCTATCCGCAGGTGATGTTCACCCTCTTCAAGGACATTAACCTCGACGGCAAGACTGTCATCCCCTTCACCACCCATGAGGGTAGCGGCCTCGCCAACTGCGTCAGCGACATCAAGAAAGCCTTCCCCAAGGCTACCGTCACCGCCGGCTGGAGCATCTATGGCCACGAGGTACGCACCGGCAAAGCTAAGGTTGAGAAATGGATTAAGAGCCTTTAAGATATGAAGAAAGTAGTCGTTATATCAACCAGTCTCCGCCCCGGCTCGAACAGCCACGCAATGGCGGAGCAGTTCGCCAAGGGCGCCGAAGCCGCCGGGCACCAGGTGGAACTCATCTCGCTGCGCGGCAAAGAAATCCGCTTCTGCGTGGGCTGCCTCTCCTGCCAGCAGACGGGGGCCTGCATCTTCAAGGACGATGTGCCCGCCATCATGGAGCGCGTCCTCAATGCCGACGTAGTCTGCTGGGCCACACCCATCTACTACTATGAGATGAGCGGCCAGATGAAGACCCTCATCGACCGCATGAACGCCATGTACCCCAAGGACTACCGTTTCCGCGACATCTACCTGCTCACCACCGCCGCCGAGAACGAGCCCTTCGTTCCCCAGCGTGCCGAGAGCGGACTGCAGGGCTGGATAGACTGTTACGGCAAATGCAGCCTCAAGGGCCACCTTTTCTGCGGTGGCGTAGGCGCCCCCAACGAGATCGCCGGCAACGCCAAGCTGCAGGAAGCATATACATTGGGTAAAAACATATAAGACATGAAAACAATCCGTACACTACTGATGATTACGCTGGCAGCCACCCTGATGGCAGCCTGCGGCGGAAAGACCAATCAAACTGACAAAGACATGACTAAACTGACTTTCAACGAGCGGCAGGCAGCGGCTATGGCCGTCATCGCCTGCAACGAGGCACGTGGCGACCAGTCGTCGCTCACAGGCGCCATCCACGAGGGCTTCGAGGCGGGGCTCACCGCCAACCAAATGAAGGAGGCCCTCTCACAACTCTATGCCTACACTGGCTTTCCCCGTTCGCTCAACGCCCTGGGCACCCTGCAGAAGGTGATGGAACAGCGCGGCGACGTCGTGATGGGTCCCGAATCCTCTCCCCTACCCGATGGTTATGACGCCCTGAAACAGGGCACCGAAGTGCAGACCAAACTCAGCGGCAAGCCGTTCAATTATGAATTCTGCCCCTCTGAGGACTACTACCTCAAGGCACACCTCTTCGGCGACATCTTCGCGCGCGACCTTCTGACCCATGCCGACCGCGAGCTGGTGACAGTCTGCGCACTGAGCGGACTGGAAGGCGTGATGCCACAGCTGCAGGCTCACGTGCGCGGAGCCCTGAATATGGGTGTCACCGACGAGCAGCTTGCCGCCATCCCCGAAGCGCTGAAAGCCGCAGGATTCGAAGCCGAAGCCTCGCGCTGCCAGGCTGCCATCGCTGCCGTAAATGGCACCTCGCAGGTGGTGTCGCCTTCGTCGTTCCCGCTGGGCCAGCCTAACGACGCATACGCCCAATACTTCATCGGGCAGAGCTACCTCGCCGTGCTCGACACTGTCAGCGGACTCTGCAACGTCACCTTCGAACCATGCTGCCGCAACAACTGGCACATCCATCACCACGCCGTGCAAGTGCTCACCTGCGTCAGCGGCCGCGGCTGGTACCAGGAATGGGGCAAGGAGCCCGTCGAGCTGAAGCCCGGCACCGTAATCACCGTCCCCGCTGGCACCAAGCACTGGCACGGCGCTGCCAAGGATAGCTGGATGCAGCACCTGGCCTACTTCACCGCCAAGCAGCCTGGCTTCCGCAACGAGTGGCTCGAACCCGTCGACGACGAACAATACGGCAAGTTGTAGGTTAAAGGTTTATCTATTCCTGATTGATACAAGGAAGGCACCGCCAAGATGGTGCGCAGCCTTCGCCTCATCGACGTCGACCCGCTGGTGGAAGGTTTTAGGGTTTTAAGGTTTTAGAGTTAAAAAATAAAAAAATAATAATATGAAAAAACTGACAATGATTATCGCGGCTTGCTGCATGATGCTGACAGCCTGCGCACAGAACAACACAGAAAACAAATCAAATCAGAAAGGAAAAAATATGAACAAGACATTAGTGGCCTACTTCTCGGCCACCGGAACCACCAAGGCCGCCGCACAGCGTCTGGCCAAAGAAATGAACGCCGACCTCTTCGAGATCGTCCCCGAGGTGCCCTACACCAGCGCCGACCTCGACTGGCGCGACAAGCAGAGCCGTTCCACCAAAGAGATGCAGGACAAGTCGTCGCGTCCCGCCATCAAAGGCAACTGCCCCAACATCGCCGACTACGACACCGTCTGGATCGGATTCCCCATCTGGTGGTACACTGCTTCCACCATCATCAACACCTTCATAGAAGCTCACGACCTCAGCGGCAAGACCCTCTGCGTCTTCGCCACCAGTGGCGGCAGCGGCGTCAGCGGTTCTGCCAAAGACCTCAAGAAAGCCTACCCGCAGTACACATGGGGAGAAAGCCGTCTGATGAACTAACACCTGTAGCAAACAAACAATTAACATGAACAACGAAAAACCGACAGGCAAAGACTACGTCGGCAGCGACACCCTCTATGCCGATGTGCAGCGCACCATGCAACTGGCTGCCGAGATGAATACCGGCTGGCATTCAGAGTCCGAAGTGCGCGACTGTCTGCGCAAAATCACCGGACACAACATCTCAGACGACGTGCGCGTCTTCACCCCATTGCATATCAACTACGGTCCCGGCGTGACTTTCGGCCGCGACTGTTTCCTCAACTTCGGCTGCACCCTGCTGGCTCTTGGCGGCATCACCATAGGCGACGGCGCCTTCATCGGCCCCCACTGCGTGCTGGCCACCGAATATCACCCCGAAGAACCAGCCCGCCGTCACCAACTGCTCACGAAACCCATCGTCATCGGACAAAACGCATGGTTGGGTGCCAACGTGACAGTTCTGGCCGGTGTCACCATCGGCGACAACGCCATCGTTGCCGCAGGCAGCATAGTCACCAAGGACGTGCCTCCCGATGCCGTTGTCGCCGGAGCCCCGGCACGCTTCATCAGGGAAATCAAGAAATGAAAAAACAATTCTGAAAGAGAATAAAACACATTTCGAACAAGAGGACACCACGCAAGAGGCAGTCCTCTTTTTCGTATGCTCAAAAATATTTTTCTCCGTATCAGAAAATATTCGTAATTTTGCAGTCGGAAAAAAGTGTAAACAAATACGATGACAGCAACACAAATAGCCACATCACAGATGCATCTGCTCAAGTTCTCAGCCTTTGAAAAGAGCGAAAATCGCTCCGTGGAAGTGGATGTCATCGGACTGATTAAAACAATGAGAATCATTAACAACAAATAACATATTATTTTTATGAGTATAATAAAACCATTCAAGGGCTTCCGCCCGCCCGTCGACATCGTCGAAAAACTGGCTTCACGTCCCTACGACGTACTCAATAGCGAGGAAGCTCGCAAAGAATGTGAAGGCAATCCCTACAGCCTGCTGCACGTCACCAAGGCAGAAATCGACCTTCCCGCCGGCACCGACGAGCACTCGCCCGAAGTATACCTCCAGGTCGTCAAGAACTACAACAAGTTCAAAGACCTTGGCTGGCTCGTAAAAGACGAAGAGGAAAAACTCTACATCTATGCCCAGAGCATGAACCCCAAGGACAAGGACGCCAAGTGGCAGTACGGCATCGTCGCCTGCGCCTACAGCGAGGACTACGTCAACAAGGTCATCAAGAAACATGAGCTTACCCGCAAGGACAAGGAAGAGGACCGCATGAAACACGTCCGCATCACCAACGCTAACGTCGAGCCCGTTTTCTTCGCCTATCCCGCCGTCAAGCGCATCGACGAAATCGTGGCCAGCGTAACCGCACAGAAGCCCATCTATGACTTCATCGCCAAAGAGGACGGCTTCGGTCACCGCTTCTGGGTAATCGACGACAAAGCCATGATCGCCGAGCTCGTCGAACTGTTCGACAAACAGGTTCCCGCCATGTACATCGCCGACGGTCACCACCGCTCAGCAGCTGCAGCCCTCGTGGGACAGGAAAAGAAGGAGCAGAACCCCCGCCACACCGGCAAGGAGGAGTACAACTACTTCATGACCGTCATCTTCCCCGACAACCAGCTGAACGTCATCGACTACAACCGCGTCGTCAAGGACCTCAACGGCCTCGACCCCAAGCAGTTCTTCGCAGCCCTGCAGGAAAACTTCGATATCGAGTGCAAGTGCGACTGCACCAAGAACGGCGGCAAGTGCGAGTGCGAGTTCCCGTGCCACTGCGAGTGCAGCGAGCCCTATAAACCCGCCAAGCTCCACAACTTCTCGATGTACTTCGAGGGTGTATGGTACAGCCTGACCGCAAAGCCCGGCACCTACAATGACAACGACCCCATCGGAGTGCTCGACGTCACCATCCTTTCCAACCTCGTCCTCGACAAGGTTCTCGGCATCAAGGATCTCCGTACCGACAAGCGCATCGACTTCGTCGGTGGCATCCGTGGTCTCGGCGAACTGAAACGTCGCGTCGACAGCGGTGAAATGAAAGTCGCTTTCGCCCTCTATCCTGTTTCGATGAAGCAGATCATCGACATCGCCGACACTGGCAACATCATGCCTCCTAAGACCACTTGGTTTGAGCCTAAGCTCCGCTCTGGCCTCGTGATCCACGAACTCTGCTAACAGATTTTATTCTATACAAAAAAAGGTTGCCCAGCAAAGGCAACCTTTTTTATGTTTTCTACTACAGCTACAGGTATGCGGCCAGCTCCGTTATTTGTTTTCTATAAGCGGAACTAACACACTATCATATACATCTCGACGGATTATCCGATAATGCTGATGGTAAGTGGCATTGAAAAGCCTACTGTGGTGGAAAGCGTACTGACCTTCGGACAGCGCGTTGGCTATCAAAAAACTATCCTCATCAAAATTGAGCGGCAACGGTTCGACACTGCGAATGCAGGAAAGAATCTCATTCCATTTGCGCGACCACTGCGAAATCGACTCGTCTGATATTTCATGCCATCCTTGCGCACTCTCTACAAAAGCCGATGCAAGTACACCGGCAGGAATTACGCCCTGACGCACGTAGTTCAAGTCGACACGCACAAAATTGCTGTCCATACCTACCGGGTAGGCAAACAACGGATACTGCCAATCCGCACTGTCGGCCCTCTCGATCTCGGCAACAATATAGTCTGCCACCGAAGCCGAATCGCTCACAAGGTGTTCTGGACCGAACCAGTCCTGAAAACAGAATTTGTAGACATCGCACAACTGCGACTGAGGGTAGGCATCCATATAACCCTGAATAATCTGCACAATTTCAGAATGTTCAGCATCAGCCGTCTCTTTTTTTTCTCGTCCCGAACACGCCGTGAAAAACGTCAGGACTATAACCAAAGCATAAAAAAGATGTTTCATCGTTAATGTTTCATAAAATAAGAATGCAAAATTACACAAAAAAAAACAAACTACGTAATTTTGCATCCGGTTTTTTAAAACCATAACCTAAACCTTAACGTTAACTTCAGAATGATTTTTAAAACCTTAGCCCTCGGCACGAAAACAAAAACGGGAACGAAAAACTTCTTGCTGACGCTCTTGTTTATGCTGGCGGGCAATATGCTTTACGCACAGACATACACCATCAGCGGCAGCGTGACCGACTCGACCAGCGGTGAAACACTGATAGGCGTTGCCGTGATGGATATGCGAAGCGGCAAGGGAGCACTGACCAATGCACAGGGACGTTTCTCGCTGACACTCAAAAGCGACACCGTCCAACTAAGAGTATCGTACGTCGGCTACAAGCCTTTTTTCGAAACATTTGTATTGAAAAAGAACGAGAAGCGCAACATCGCGCTCCAATCGAGCATCGAACTGAAGACCGTCGTCATCGAAAGCAGACGCATCGACGACGCCAAATCGTCACAAATGAGTGCCATTCAAGTTCCTATCGAACGTCTTAAGGCAGTGCCTGTCCTCTTCGGCGAGGCCGACCTTGTAAAAGCGCTTCAACTTCTGCCTGGCGTCCAAAGCGGTTCGGAAGGCAACAGCGGCTTCTACGTGCGCGGCGGTGGACCTGACGAGAACCTTTTCCTGCTCGATGGGGTGCCGCTCTACAACGTCAGCCACATGGGAGGCTTCTTCTCGGCCTTCAACACCGATGCCGTCAAGAACGTAACCCTCTACAAAGGCAGCTTCCCGGCACACTATGGCGGCAGGCTCTCGAGCGTGCTCGATGTGACGACCAACAACGGCAACGACAAGCAGCTGCACGGCAATGCATCGATAGGTTTCATCTCAGCCAAACTGAACCTCGAAGGCCCCATCAAGAGCGAGCGCACAACCTTCTGTCTCTCAGGACGGCGCACCTATGCCGACTTCCTGCTGCAACCCTTGGTCAAACGCCTTGCCGACCGTCGCGAATACAAGCTGAGAGCCGGATACTATTTCTACGACGTGAACGGCAAACTGACCCATCGCTTCAGCGACCGCAGCCGCCTCTTTGCAAGCTACTATATGGGCTCCGATGTGATATACACACGCATCCGCACCCTCGCCACCGACGTGCAGGAACAATACCTGAACTTCGACACCCGGTGGGGCAACATCGTGGCATCGGCACGATGGAACTACGAGCTTACGCCCAAGCTGTTTATGAACGTCACGGGTGCCTATACACGCTACAGCAACAACGTAGGTGTAAAATACGAGACCGAAACGCTGGCCACGGAAGACCGCGACAGCGAAACCTCCGAATTCACAATGGACTACTTGTCGAAAATCAACGACCTGACCCTCAAGGCCGATTTCGACTTCACGCCCAACCCCAACCACCTCGTAGGGTTTGGAGCGTCATTCACGCACCACATTTTCATGCCCGAAGTGGCCGACGCACACCTCAACGCCTACAGTTCTGATGTGATGAACAGCTCGTTCCTCATCGACACATCAGTCAACTCAAGTGTTGTGAAAGCGGAAGAAATCACCGCCTACATCGAAGACGACTGGAGCATTAGCGATGCAATAAAGATAAACTACGGCCTCAATATCAGCGGTTTTGCCGTCGAGAATGCCTTCTACCCCACCCTCCAGCCCCGTTTGTCGGGACGCTTGATGCTCGGCGAAGGGCTCTCCCTGAAAGCCGGCTATGCCTACATGACCCAGTTCATGCACCTCCTCTCGACAACCAGCGTCAGCATGCCCACCGACCTATGGGTCCCTGTGACCAAAAACATTGCTCCGATGTATGCCCATCAGGTGGCAGCCGGATTGTTTTACGAAATCAGGGGATTAGCCGACCTGTCGGTCGAAGGATACTATAAGAAGATGAGCAACTTGTTGGAATACAAGGATGGTGCCACATTCTTCGGCAGCAGCGAAAGCTGGGAGGAAAAGGTCGTCATGGGCGACGGCTGGGCCTACGGTGTGGAATTGCTGCTGCAGCGCAACTTCGGCGACCTGACAGGATGGATCGGATACACATGGAGCAAATCGATGCGACAATTCGACCGCCCGGGTCAGGAACTCAACGACGGCAATCCGTTCCCGGCCAAATACGACCGGCGCCACGACATCAGCATCGTCCTCAGTTACAAGGTCAACAGCAAGATAGACCTCAGCGCCACATGGGTGTTCAGTTCCGGAAACGCCGCAACACTTTCGCTTCAGGAATACGCTCAAGCTCAGGAGACTGCCAACGAATATGCCGACATTGACCCCGAGGGGTGGAACGGCTATCTCTCCTACTCTTCGGGACGCAACAATTTCCGTATGCCCAACTATCACCGTATGGACATCAGCGCCAACTTTCACCGCACATTCAAACGCTGCTCCAGAACGATCAACGTCAGCGTTTACAACCTCTACAACAACAAGAACCCCTACATGATATACGAAAGTCACGAACACACATGGAACGGCTACAACGGTGCCCTCGTCCAGCTCTCCATCTTCCCCATCCTGCCTTCCGTAGCCTACACCCTAAAATTCTGAGTCAATGAAGAATAAAACAACTTTACATCTTTCCCTATCAGCATTTCTGATGCTGACACTGCTTTTCGGCTCTTGTGAAAAAGTGGTGGAATTCGACATAGAAAACACAGAGCGCCATATAGTTGTCAATGCCCTCCCCTGCACCGACAGCCTACTGTTCGTCAACATCACTTACAGCCGTTTCTTTCTCGACAACAAGCCGTTTGAGCCTGTTGCCGACGCGACGGTAAGTGTCGATATCAACGGAACAATATACAATGCGACTTCACGCGATGGCGCCAACTACCTGTTCGGACATACAGTCACGTCAGGCGACACGATGACACTGCGGGTTGAAATCCCCGGTCGCGACGCCATTGTTGGCGGCACCCGCATTCCCGCCCTACCAGCCATGATGCCCCCGACCGCCGAAATCGACACCCTGCAACCGATAAGCATGGGCAATGTGACGTTCGCTCTCGACGACCCCAACGGTGCCAACTACTACTACGTCTACCTGATGGAGCGCGACAGCGGCACACGTTGGAACCAATGGGAGTCAAAATGGGACACCGTCGACACCGTGAGGCACGCATACTTCAATTGTCTGAACAAAGAGGTCACAGCGCCCGAAGTCAACAGCATTGAAGGAATGATGGACTATTACGACGCACTGCTTTTCAGCGACGACAACATCGACGGCACAAACTACGAGATAACCCTGTCGCTGATGATGTTCAAAGACACCGCCGAGCATCCGCTGCTACGCGAATACACATTAGTGGTGGAATCGTTCAGCAAAGAGGCGTACACCTATATCAAGGAAAGCATTGCTGCCGGCGGGATAGGCAGCTATTTTGCCGAACCTGCACGCATCTACAGCAACCTCAGCAATGACATTGGCATCTTCGCCGGCATAGCGCGACGCCAATACCCTCTGACGTTCACATACAAAGAGCAGGAAGAAGAATAAGTTCCAGAAAGCACCTTACATACTGAGCTTCAGCGACTCTACATAATCATTGATACGCTGCATCTGCTCCGGTATGTTGATTCCTTGCGGACATTCACTTACGCAGTGGTTGCACCCGATGCAGTGGTCGGCCTGGCGGAACGACGGCACAGCACGGTCATAGTCGACCAAGAAGGCTCTGCGGGCACGACGGAATTGGCGTTTCTCTTCGCTGTCCGTACCTATGTCGTTCATCACATGACCCTCATTGAGACATTTGTTATAGTGCGCAAAGATTGTCGGAATATCAATGCCATACGGACAGGGCATGCAGTATTTGCAGTCGGTGCAGGGTATCGTTTTGAAGTTGGCAAAGACATCGGCAATCTCTTCGAGCATACGCAATTCTTCATCCGTCAGCGGTTTATGCGGCGAATATGTTCGTATATTATCCTGCAGATGCTCCACGTAGGTCATGCCGCTCAGCACAGTGAGGATGCGAGGCTGGTTGCCAGCGAAACGGAATGCCCACGAAGCGATGCTGGCTTGCGGGTCGCGCTGTTTGAGCAGGTCGACCGCGTGGTCGTTCAAGTTTGCCAGCTGGCCTCCGAGCAGTGGCTCCATGACAAACACCGGTATATTGCGTTTTGCCAACTCTCCATAGAGGTAACTGGAATTGGTGTTGCTTTCATTGATGAGCTTTGAGTGGTTCCAGTCCACATAGTTATGCTGGATGAGCACATGATCCCAATGGTATTTGCCTTCATCCTGCAGCTTAAGCAGATAGTCGAACACCCGTATGTCGCCATGATAGGAGAAACCGAGGTTGTGGATATGGCCTTTCTCGCGCTCCTCACACAAGTAGTCGAGCATGCCGTTGTCGAAAAAGCGGCGATTTAGAGTCTGCATCGGATCGAGCTCAACACCCTTCTCGTCGCGGCGTGTACCGCCAATACTGTGCAGCATATAGTAGTCAAGATAATCCACCTGCAGTTCCTTCATCGAATTGTGGTACATCTTGATGCTCTCTTCGCGGCTCCATGTGCTTGGCGAAAAATTGGAGAGTTTTGTCGAGACAAAATACTCGTCGCGTTTGTGACGGCTCAATGCTATTCCGACAGAATGCTCCGAACGGCCCTTGCAATATGGCGGTGCAGTGTCGAACAGGTTGACGCCATGGCCTATAGCGTAGTCGACAAGGCTGTTGACGGCATCCTGGTCCAGTTCCTGGTCCTGTTCGCGTCCGCTTTCGCCGCTAATGGTCGGGAAACGCATGCATCCGTAACCGAGCAGCGACACTTGTTCGCCATGCAGGTTTTCGCGCATAGTCATCTTGTCTTCCGGCACTTCGCCAAGGGCTACACCTTCGGCTTTCGTTTCGTTGCCGGACTTGCATCCGGCCATAGCTGCCGCACCTGCGACAGAAGCAGCACCTGCCACTTTAAGAAATTGTCGACGTGAGAGTTCTTTTACCATTGTGAATCAAATACAGAGTCATACATATTAAACATGCTGCCATGAGCGAAACCATGGAACGAGCCATAAGGATAGCCGAGCATATAGGGAGTCAACGCGCCAGTGCGGTCGTCGACAAAAGTCATGTGGATGTCGAGGAAATTGTCGTCTCCGATGCGGTAGCGCATTGCCGCAGAGAATGCTGTTGCGTTGAGATTGAGAGGCATATCGCCATAAAACCAAGGATTGAATACGGCACCCGAAGCCAAATCGCCACCCACATGGTAGAGCGAAGCGCCCAGCATCAGGCGATCGTTCACCTTGTAGATTGCAGAGACCGAAGCCGATGCAGCCACACCGGTAGGGTTGCGGAGCGGAGCCATGCTGCGCGGCACACGGCCATGCAGGGTATAGCCTCCCGGCGAAAGCGAGTAGCTGTTGAGCAGCGATGCCGATGCCTTGACCGTGAAGCGCTCGCTCGGCCTGTAGATTACCGAGGGGGATATTCCGAAAAGCGACGCCGACGAATGGCGGCTGCCGGTAATCGCGGTTCCCATCGAGACATGGAACTCCCAACGCTCGAGCGTGTCGGAAGCAATCTTGGAAATATCATCAAGTCTGTGCATCGGGCGTGAAGAGGCGGGCATTGGCGCGACCATTATGTCGCCCGACGAGGAGACTATGCTGTCGTTCTGCGCCGACACGACATGCACCATTGCGACAGCCATCAGCAGTATATATATGTTTTTAAAATATCTCATTGTTCATATTGTTTTCACTATAACGGACAAAGGCTCGAAATATTCTGTCGTGGGGCGAAAAAACTTTTCAGACTTCGTTTTAGGCAAAAAGAGCCCTGAAAGCATCTTCAATGACAGAGACCTCTACTATTTCAATTCCGAAACGTTTCTTATTGAGAGAGCGAGCGTTATATTTTGAAACAAAAATCTTCTCAAATCCCAAACGGTCTGCTTCTGCAATGCGGTGTTCGACGCGGCTCACAGGGCGCACCTCGCCGCTCAATCCCATTTCGGCGGCAAAACAGTGGCGCGGCGATATGGGGATATCGACATTGGACGACAGTATCGAACATGCCACAGCAAGGTCTATGCCAGGGTCGCTCACACGTATTCCTCCGGCAATGTTGAGAAACACATCCTTTGCTCCGAGTTTGAAGCCACAGCGTTTTTCAAGCACAGCCAGCAGCATCGACAAACGGCGGAAATCGAAGCCGTTGGCATTGCGTTGAGGGGTGCCGTAGACAGCCGACGACACAAGCGACTGGACCTCGATGAACATCGGGCGCGCACCCTCCAAGGTGGCAGCAATGGCGCATCCGCTGAGATTCTCGTCGCGTTGCGAAAGGAGGAATTCGGAAGGATTGGCCACTTCGCGCAGTCCGTCGCCCTGCATCTCGAAGATGCCGATTTCGGCAGTGGAGCCAAAGCGGTTCTTGAGCGAGCGCAGCATGCGATAGCCGTAATTGCGGTCGCCCTCGAACTGCAGAACGCAGTCGACGATGTGTTCCATAACCTTCGGGCCGGCCAGGTTTCCGTCTTTGGTGATGTGTCCGACAAGGAGTACAGGCACCCCGCTCTCTTTGGCAAAACGTTGGAATTCAGCCGTACACTCACGAATCTGCGAAATGCTGCCTGCCGACGAGTCAATATTCTCAGTGCAAATGGTCTGAATCGAATCGACAATAAGCAGGTCGGGCTGGACGGAATCGACATGCTCGAAGATGCGCTGCGTCACCGTTTCGCTGACCACATATAGCTCGCCGCCCTGAGTGCGCCGTTCGTTGTTTTCCAAGCGGTCGGCACGCATCTTGATTTGCTGTTCGCTCTCTTCTCCGCTGACGTACAGGACTTTTCTTTCCGGAATCGACAGTGCCGTCTGGAGCAGCAACGTCGACTTGCCAATGCCTGGTTCGCCACCCAGCAGCAAGAGTGAACCAGGAACGATTCCGCCACCGAGCACCCGGTCGAACTCGCCGCACTGCGTGGGAATACGCTGCGTCTCGTTGGTGGTAACGTCGCGAATCAGTTTGGGCTTGGACGCTCCGGCTGCCGACTTGTTTTTGGCTATAGAGCCCGTTTTCGAGGCTTGCACAACCTCTTCCTGAAAGGTGCCGAACTTGCCACACTCCGGACAACGTCCGAGCCACGAACTACTCTGGTAGCCACACTCACTACAGAAATAAAATGATTTCGGTTTCGCCATACTCTTCAAGCAATTATCTTGTGTTCCAAAAATTTATCGTATAAAACCAACATTATCCGCCGGCTTTTTTCAGAAAACAAAGTTAGCACTTTTTTGCAAGACGCACAAATAAAACTCACACCCCTCGCCGACCTATCAAGAATGAATGCCACGGTGCTTGTAAAGAAACTTGAAGAATGCGCTGGCAAAGATGATGCCAAGGGCTATCGCCACGGTGAGCTTCAGAGCCATGAAGCCCGACGAAAGCGCCATGATTGGCTGATTGGCAACGATATAGTATGCCGTCCAGAATATGCCTCCTCCCGGAACAAGAGGAATAATGCCACAAATGATGAAAACCGTTGAGGCACAGCGGCACACGATGGCAGCAAGATGAGACGAGAGTGTGACAACCAGCGAGCCGCAGAACGCAGCCAAAACAGGCGAAAACAGCATGTTGCCACTGCCATCGACAGCGCCACGCATGAGTATGAACACCAGCCAGCCTGCTGCTCCGACAAGCCCACAAACGACATAGAATCGGCGCGGAGTGCCAAAAAGGACAGCAAAGCCAAGTGTGCCAAGCATAGCGGCAAGTACCTGCACGAGAATGTGCGATGTGAATCCGTCCACAACGGGACTGCTGAGCTGTATGACTCCACCGGCCATGCGACCGTCTATAAGCAGAGAAATACTGACGCCCAGCGCAATACACAGAAAAGCAATAAAAGCGTCAAGCAGACGCGTGCCGCCGGCGATATAGTCCTCGTTGGCCAGGTCGCGCACGCCGTTCGTGAATGGCACTCCCGGCACAAGTGCTATGATGGTGCCGACAATCATATTGGGCAGATGATGGCCAAAACCCGCACGGAACGCCCATATACACAACAGGCCCCCGAGCATGCCACCCATGAGGTTGCCCAGAATGCGCGACATGTGCGGCATGACAAAACTGATGAACAGACCCAGCAGCAGACCCGCCGAGAAGGTGGCCAAAGCGTCGACAAGGCTGCCGCCGAAAAGCACGCAGAATGTAGCGACTCCGAGTGCCACGCCAAGTGTCAATTCCCACCATGGCTTGCCTGGGCTTAGGCGGATGGCTTGGAGCCGACGCTCCAACTCGCCGAGGTCGCGGCATTCGCCCGATTCGACCTGACGCGACAGACGATTCACATCGGCCACACGTGACAACTGTGTGCCCTTGATGGGGATGAACTCGGCACGGGCATAGTCGCCGGCAGTAGATATGATACCGTTGCTGAGGACAAAGAAACTACGTTCGTCGACACCAAGGCTTCCGGCCATGATGTCCATAGTTTGCTCAACACGGCTTATTTCGGCACCGTTCTCAAGAAGGATATGTCCCGCCTCGAGTGCCACATTGACCGCCCGCTTCTTTTCGTCTGTCATATATGCGGATATTACATTGTCAGAATTCGTCAGCTACTGTGTCGACACGATACAGTTTGTCGCCACGGTGGAGTTGCTCCGTTGTGGCAAAGCTGAAACGGTCGCCTTGTTGCACCTCGGCAACGGGATCGCGCTCCAGTCGCAATTCCTCGACGGTGGCACGATAGACACCTGTTGTCTCGCCGATGACCATCACCTCGTCGCCAGGACGCAGCACCTCGGCGGTCTGCATCTGCGCCTCGGCAACGCCGATGCGGTTGAAGTAATTTTTAATCAAGCCCAGATAGACCTTATTCTCAGTAGCCTGACTACCATAGCGTTCAGTCCACTCGCCCATCTTGCGGCCCATGTAGTAGCCATCCCAAAAACCACGGTTGAAGACCGTCGACAGCCTCTGTTTCCATCCGGCTATGCGCTCCTGAGTGTAGCTGCCGTCGGCTATGGCGGCAACAGCCTCCTTGTAGCACTCCACCACCGTCTTCACATAGTCAGCACTACGGCCACGGCCCTCAATTTTGAGCACCCTGACGCCGGCTTTCACTATCTTGTCGAGGAAGTCGATAGTGCACAGGTCTTTAGGCGACATGATATATTTGTTGTCGACTACCAGTTCGATGTCCGACTCCAGGTCTTTGACCAGATACTCTCGCCGGCACAACTGCAGGCAGGCACCGCGGTTGGCGCTGTAGTTGTAGTTGTCGAGGCTCAGGTAGCACTTGCCGCTGACACTCATGCAGAGGGCACCGTGTGCAAACACCTCAATCTGTACCAGTTCGCCTTTGGGTCCGCGGATGTCGTTGTCGCGGATATATTGCGTGATTTCTGCCACCTGACGCAGAGGCAACTCGCGAGCCGTAACCATAACATCGGCCCACTGAGAAAAGAAACGCACAGCCTCGGTGTTGCTGATGTTGCACTGGGTTGAGATGTGCACCTCCACACCGACGGAACGGGCGTAGGTGATGACTGCCATGTCGCTGGCAATGATGGCGCTGACCCCTACCCTTTTGGCTGCGTCGACGAGCTGACGCATTTCGTCGAGTTCGTGATTGTATATTATTGTATTTAGCGTCAGGTAAGTACGTATGCCGGCTTGCTTGGCTATGGAACAAATCTTCTCGAGGTCGTCAATCGTGAAATTTGCCGCCGAGCGACTACGCATATTCAGGTTGCCTATGCCGAAATATACAGCGTCTGCCCCTGCCTGGATTGCAGCCCTTAGGCTCTCGTACGAGCCCACAGGGGCCATGATTTCTATTTTATCTTGCATCTGATTTTCTGATTTACAATCTATTTTCCCTTGTATAGGTCAAACACATTCATTGTGGTCCATTTGGTGGGCTTCACGTCGTTATCCCTCAACGTGGCATCATAGTGCATCTGACGTCCTTTGAGGGTGGCATTGACAAAAGCGTCGAACTCCTGTATTGTATAGCTCATCAAACCTGAAACCTCGTGGCCAATGCCATCGAATATGAAGTACCAGTGTGCATAGTCATTCTTCTCGAAAAGCTTGTGCAACTTTTTGGGGCCATAGAGTCCGCTGCGCAGCACTGGCGGGAATTTCTTGTAATTCACAATTCTATCTGCATCTCCATGCAAAAAGAACGTCGGTGCAGGCGGCGTGCTGTAGTTCGGGCGCACACCGTCGCAGTATATGGCACCCGAGTAGGCCACCACTGCCGCCGGTTTCCATCCCGACGGAAGGACAGCGGCCGGGCGCAACTGGTTGCATCGGCAATAGTCGAGTTGCATCACGCTTATTGCTCCTGCGCTGCTGCCACAAAGCACTATACGCTTGGTGCTGATGCCCAATTTGGAGGCATTGCTGCATAGGAATGCAACTGCAGCGGCACAATCTTCGGCACCTATATTGATGGCGTCGCAGAATATGCTCTGCATGTTTGTCAGCCTGATGGTGTCAGCATCTACCTGTTTCAGGTGAAGGCGATAGTCGATGGCTATGGCCGTGTATCCGCGTTCGGCCAAGAGCTGACAGTACTGGCGGGTACTGGCATTGTTGCGGGCACCACTGACAAAGCCACCTCCGAACATGAATACCACACAGGCCGAGTCCTGACGTGGCGTGGCCGGTGTATAGACATCCATCAGCAGCGGTTTGTCGCCTCGCTTCACAAACTCGTAGGTCTGCGGCACAACCGTGTCTTGCGCCACTGCCACGACGGTGGCAGCAACAAGAAATAAAGTATACAATATTATTTTTTTCATTATTTATTATTAGTATTCGGATTTAAATTTAAGAGAGGGGAGTGATGAGGGAGTGATGAGGGAGTGAAGGGGAAGTGATGAGGGACAATAGTTTTGTATCTGAAGTTAAAGTTAAAGTTAAAGTTAAAGTTAAAGTTAAAGTTAAAGTTAAAGTTAAAGTTAAAGTTAAAGTTAAAGTTAAAGTTAAGGTTAAAGTTAAAATAATATTAAAATTCTCAAAAACAATAATTCACACCTATACCAACGCTGAAACGCTCGTAGTTGAAGTAGCTATTGTCCGTAGGCCATCCGTCAATAAACGAGTATGCCATATTTACAGAGAATTTCACTTTTTCGATTCCAAAGCGGAACACCAACTGCGGTTCGAGCAGGAAATGAGAATCCTTCAACTCGTCAACCACCGTTTCTGTGCCGTCGTCGGCAATCTGACGCTTCTCCCACGAGGGGTTAAGCACTCCCGCCTTCATCGCCATTCCGACGTCAATCGAATTGTCGGCCAACTGACGCCATCCGAAATCCACCTGTCCAAACACCAGCCCATAACTGCCATCAACGCTATACGAATTCTGGTTCAGGTCGTTGTTTTTGCCACCACTCGACACTCCGCGCCCGTAGCCGACATAGCATTCAAGCACCGAGCTGCCAAATGTATGGAAAGTTCCGGCAGCAACCTGACCAAACATATTTTGCCCGTCGGTAAAACTACCCGAAGCTTGCAGCCCAAGCATGTTGATTGGAGCGTAAGCATACGACGCGTTGAGCGACGGCGACAAGAGGAACGGTATTGTTGTCGAAACATTCGCTTCCAACTGCATCTCGCCCCTCTCGCGAAGCAATGGCACATTGACATTATGCGGATGGTACACCACACATGACGAAAAAGATGACATTGCAACACATATTAATATCAGTCGATTAAAAATAGACTTCTTCATTTTTTGTGACTTTTTTGACATTGCAAAGGTACATTATTTTATAGAAACTGCAAAAAGTGACAAAATGTCATATTTGATATTTCTTTCGAATTTGGCACTTTTCTTGATGATTGAAAAATGGTTTTCGAACTCCGAAAACAATAAATTAAAGTTGAATAAAAAAATAAAAAATACAAATCATGGGAAAAATAATAGGAATAGACTTAGGAACGACCAACAGTTGCGTCAGTGTCATGGAAGGCAATGAGCCTGTGGTCATTATGAACAGCGAAGGCAACCGCACCACTCCGTCGGTGGTCGGATTCCTCGAAAACGGCGACCGCAAGGTGGGCGACCCCGCCAAGCGTCAAGCCATCACCAACCCTCACAACACGGTCTACTCGATCAAGCGCTTCATGGGCGAGAGCTTCGACCGCGTGCAGAAAGAGATTGAGGCTGTGCCTTATAAAGTCGTCAAGGGCGACAACAACACGCCCCGCGTCGAAATCAACGGACGCCTCTATACTCCGCAGGAAATCAGCGCAATCATTCTTCAGAAGATGAAGAAGACTGCCGAGGACTTCCTTGGCACAGAGGTGACCGAAGCCGTCATCACCGTACCTGCCTACTTCAACGACAGCCAGCGTCAGGCTACCAAGGAGGCTGGCGAAATTGCCGGTCTGAAGGTGCGCCGTATCGTCAACGAGCCTACAGCCGCCGCTCTGGCCTATGGCCTCGACAAGAAGAATAAGGATATGAATGTGGCCGTCTTCGACCTCGGTGGCGGCACGTTCGATATCTCGATTCTGAACCTGGGCGACGGCGTGTTCGAGGTCAAATCGACCAACGGCAACACGCACCTCGGCGGCGACGACTTCGACCTGAAGATCATCAACTGGCTGGCCGACAGCTTCAAGAGCGACAAGGGCATCGACCTGCGCAAAGACCCGATGGCTATGCAGCGCCTGAAAGAGGCTGCCGAGAAGGCTAAGATCGAGCTTTCCTCGAGCCAGGAGACCGAAATCAACCTGCCTTACATCACCGTGGCCGACGGCGTGCCGCAGCACTTGGTAATGAAGCTGACCCGCGCCAAATTCGAGCAGCTCTGCGATGACCTCATCCAGGCAACCCTCGAACCCTGCCGTCAGGCTATGAAGGACGCTGGCCTTACGAACAGCGACATCAACGAGGTTATCCTCGTGGGCGGTTCGACGCGTATCCCTGCCATCCAAGCCATCGTCGAGAAATTCTTCGGCAAGACCCCCAACAAGGGTGTCAACCCCGACGAGGTGGTCGCCATCGGCGCTGCCATCCAGGGCGGTGTGCTGACCGGTGAAGTGAAGGATGTGCTTCTGCTCGATGTCACTCCTCTTTCGCTGGGTATCGAGACCCTCGGCGGCGTGATGACCCGTCTGATCGACGCCAACACTACCATCCCGACCAAGAAGAGCCAGGTTTTCAGCACCGCTGCCGACAACCAGCCCGAGGTCGAAATCCACGTGCTGCAGGGCGAGCGCCCGATGGCAGCCGACAACAAGACCATCGGCCGCTTCCACTTGGCCGGCATTCCGCCAGCACCGCGTGGAGTTCCTCAGATTGAGGTCACTTTCGACATCGACGCCAACGGTATCCTCAACGTCAGCGCTTTGGATAAAGCCACAGGCAAGAGCCAGAATATCCGCATCGAGGCCAGCAGCGGCTTGAGCGACGACGAAATCAAGCGTATGAAGGCTGAAGCCGAGGCCCACGCCGCCGACGACAAGAAGGCCAAAGAGGAAATCGAGAAAATCAACGCTGCCGACAGTATGATTTTCCAGAGCGAGAAGAACCTGAAGGACTACGGCGACAAGCTGCCCGCCGACAAGAAGAGCGCCATCGAGAACGCCCTCAACGAACTGAAGGCCGCCCACAGCGCCCGCAATGTCAGCCAGATTGACAGCGCCATGGAGAAAATCAACGCTGCTTGGCAGGCCGCCAGCCAGGATATGTACAACGCCCAGCAGCAAGCCGGCCCCCAGAACCCCGGTCAAGGCTTCCAAGGCAACCCTGGTGCCGGCCAGCAAGGTCCGCAGGGCAACAGCTCGAAAGGCAACGACGACACCGTCACCGACGTCGACTACGAGGAGGTGAAGTAAGACACTGAAATACACCTAATAGAAACGGGAACTGAATAGCTTTCAGCTCCCGTTTTTTATTGCTTGTAGCTTTCCGAAATATCAGGAAATCCAAGCAAATACGTGGTACAGGGACCAAACTTGTAT
>JAFXAD010000038.1 GCA_017522065.1 Bacteroidales bacterium | reverse complement strand
GTTCGGTATTGTACCGGACTCATTTTTAGTTTCAGTTTGATGCGTTTGTTGTTGTAGTAGTCGATATAGTCGGCCAGCTGACGTTTGAAATCGTCCATGCTGTCGAAGCGGTTGACATAGAGCAGTTCGTTCTTCATCAGGGCAAAGAAGGATTCCTTCTTGCTGACTTTTCCAGTATGAGCTGAGGCATTGTCCACTTTACGGATGTAGTGGACTGCTTTCATCAGGTCATTGTTGCCCACAAATTCTTTGAATGGCTCCCCATCTACCAGCTCGAATAATGAAGCGTGTTCTTTTATTTCATACCCCTTAACGAGGTAGATTGCACGGGTAATCCATTCTAATGCCCTTCGGCTATTGATAGCAGACTGCTCAGGATTATTCACCTGATTCACCTCAGCCGCATTGCAGTAACCGTATTAGTCCTGCAATGTGTCTATGTCTTTCAAGTAGTCGAAGTTTCTCATGGTTCAAGCGTTTTGTTTTATTGTATATATCACATCAAGTACCTCAAAGAAATACGACCTCAGTAAAGATATTTGCTTTGATGGACTATCTAGGGAGTTGAATCTGTCGACCTTATTGAAATCAAACCAAATGGAGTTCCCATCCTCATACGCTGAATCAAAGTATTTTCCCTTCTTAATCTTCGTTAGTTGGTTTTTTAATAATTTATACACGGGTTCACCCCATCCTTCACGGTTGTCAAATCCAATACAAATCACTGGTTTTTCTCGTTCAAAATAAACACCCATCCATCCCCACGTTTGCTGTAATCTTATATGTTTGAAGGTAACGTCAAAATACTTCCCCATTACACCATCACGTGGTGTGCCATAAATATTGCCACCACTGTTAGTGTCCTTTCTGCTATCGTATATCAATGATGTATATTTATCGTTATCACAGGCAAACACCTCGTCCAGTGAACAGTAAAAAGCATACAGCGAGTACATACCATCTGTATTCATAGGCTTAGTAGGTATAAAGATGTAACATACTTGTTTTAAATATTCCAGATAGCCATTCCACAACTCCTTTTCTTCTGTTGGAATACGTTTCTTCAAATAAGAGTATAGTTCCGTCCAAGTATGAACGGCAAAGCCCTCTTTCATCATAGGGTAATTGGTAATGTAACCCAATTGTTCATTAGGAATGCCAAATCTTTTTGTGTATTGAGCGAAATGATGATTCCTGTCCCATATCTTACATTCTATAAGGTAAATCTTATCATTGTACTCAAAATAGAAATCTGGGCGACTATCGTCATTAGCCACTTCTCTTTGAAGTGTGACTTCGTCAAAGTCTACACTAGGGAAGAAAAAGGCAAGAAACTCTGTCAGGAAAAGGTCAGAAGTTTCACACATTGCCCAAGTGATGTCGGACAAGTCGTTCTCCTTGTTTAATCGGAAGGAAAGGTTTGATATAAACTTCTCTGTTACTGACATTTTCTTTCTATGTTAATCTCCAAAGTAGTAGTCCATTTTCTTCGTTATTCAATTTGATTGCGCTTTCATTTGCGCCTATTATAATAATGTCTTTGTCGGCAAAACCATCGTTATTTGCCAACCTTTTTACAGACGCAACTTGCTGCTCCATAGATTGCACTACCGAAGGTCTTGACTAACATAGTTCTATCGCTTAAATATTTTTATTAACGCTGAATAGACATTATTATTGCATAGCAATATAAAAATAGTGGCCTGTAAACTGTGGTTGCAAAACAGGCCGGTTTTTCTCCTGACGGTTTCCCAAAACTTCTATTTTACACCCTTAATGTCCTTGATGCTTCTGAACACCTTAATTTCGGCAGGCTCGTCTTTTGCTCTCCTTCTTTTATTCGAAGCCTCTCGTGCCGTCGAGTCGGGATTCTGGGCCTCGGCGATGCTGTCGGCTATGCGACAATCATTCAATTTCCGTTCAGTATAGGCATTCAGGAAATCGTATCGATATAGCAAAAGGAGCGTCATCTCCCCCAATTGTCACGATCTAACGAACGATAGTTGATTGCTTCGCTGAGGTGGGTAGTGGTAATGTCAGGAGCTCCTTCAAGGTCGGCGATAGTGCGGGCAACCTTGAGGATGCGATCGTAGGCACGGGCGCTGAGTCCGAGTCGGTCCATGGCAGCCTTCATGAGATTCTGGCAATCGGTGTCGATGTCGCACCACTGTCGGAAGAGTTTCTGGTTCATCTGGGCATTGCAGAGGATGCCGCGGTAGTCCTTGTAGCGTTCTTCCTGAATTTTACGGGCAGCGATGACGCGTTGGCGTATGACGGCGCTGGGTTCGCCCAGCTTTTTCTCGGCGAGGGCGGAGTGGGGCAGTGGCGTCACCTCGATATGGAGGTCGATGCGGTCGAGAAGAGGGCCGCTGATCTTGTTGAGGTATTTGTTTACCGCCCCAGGGCTGCAGGTGCATTCTATTGTTGGATGGTTGTAATAGCCGCAGGGACAGGGATTCATAGCGGCGACAAGCATGAAGGCGGCAGGATATTCGGTAGTCATTTTGGCGCGGCTGATGGTGACGCGACGTTCCTCCATGGGTTGGCGGAGCACTTCGAGCACGCTACGCTTGAACTCGGGGAGCTCGTCGAGGAACAGTACGCCATTGTGGGCCAGGCTGATTTCGCCAGGCTGGGGGTTGGCTCCTCCACCTACAAGGGCCACGTCGCTGACGGTGTGGTGAGGTGCGCGGAAGGGGCGAACGGCGATGAGTGAATCGTCGGGGTGCATTTTTCCTGCGACGCTGTGGATTTGTGTGGTTTCGAGCGACTCTTCGAGACTGAGAGGTGGAAGGATGCTCGGAAGGCGCTTGGCGAGCATGGTCTTGCCGCTGCCCGGAGGCCCGATAAGGATGACGTTGTGGCCACCGGCGGCAGCAATCTCGAGAGCGCGTTTGATATTTTCTTGCCCTTTGACGTCGGCAAAGTCGAATTCGTAGCGGTCGAGGCTGCGTGCAAATTCGGCACGGGTGTCAACGACGGTAGGGGTGATAGTGCTCTCGCCATTGAGGAAACCTATTACCTGCTTGATGTTGTCGGCTCCGTAGACCTCAAGGTTGTTGACGATGGCGGCCTCGCGTGCATTGTCTTTGGGAAGGATGATGCCTTTGTAATGGTGTTTCCTTGCTTCGATGGCCATGGGGAGGGCGCCGCGGATGGGGCGCAAACTGCCATCGAGCGAGAGTTCGCCCATGATGACGAAGCTGTCGAGACACTCGGTCTTCATCTGCGAGTCGGCAGCGAGCAGTCCGATAGCGAGCGGGAGGTCGTAGGCTGCGCCTTCTTTCTTGATGTCGGCAGGGGCCATGTTGATTACGACGCGTCGCTGCGGAATGCGATAGCCGGATTGTAGCAAGGCAGAATGGATGCGTTGCTGGCTTTCCCTCACGGCACTGTCGGGTAGACCGACCAGGGTGAAGGAGACGCCTTGTTCGACGCTGACTTCGATGGTGATTGTGATTGCACTGATGCCATGGATGGCGCTGCCGTAGGTTTTGACCAACATGGTGAGTTCGGTTTTGGAATTAGATGTTGAATGGTATTTGGACGATACGTTATGGTGTTTTTTTTGAAACTCTAAAAATGCTATAGGCTCTTAGTTTCCCTGATTGCGAATGCGGCCGTGGTTTTGCAGGTCGTGACTTCGTCTGTACTCTTTTTTTGTCGCTTACTCGTTATTGCCTTTTTTATGCAGGTCGGGTTTGAGGGCTTGGCGGGTTGTGGTGGTGGAATCGGGTGTGACTTGGGGGAGTTCGGGAGCGGCATTGGCGATGGCGCGTAGGTTGTTGACAACTCGGGAGTAGATGTCTTCGAGAATTTTGGGGTGAAGGAGATAGTATGACATAGAGGAGTCGTAGTCGGCGGCGGTGATGCCGTATTTATTGAGCAGGGAATCGGTGGCGGCAGCGGTGCGGGGTGCGAGCGAGTCGCGATGCGGCTGGACTGCTATGAAGTCGTAGCTTTCGATAAGATGGGCTTCGGTCAGGAAGGCAGTCATGGTGGCGGTATCGATGATGCCGTCGGGCTTGGGGTCACTGCTGCAGCCGCAGAGCAAGATGAAGAGCAAAGGCAAGAGGTTTTTTTTCATGGGGTATGGGTCGGGAGGTGTGAGAACTTTTCGTTAAGCATTATTAAAAAAAAACGGAAACTGAGGTTTCCGTTAGTAATGTGGGAGTTATTGGATTCGAACCAATGACCCCTTGCTTGTAAGGCAAGTGCTCTGAACCAGCTGAGCTAAACTCCCTTGAATTGGTTTGCAAAAGTACTAACTTTTTTGAAAAGATGAAGCAAAAAAACGCGATTTTTTTCATTTGTCGGGTTTTTGTTTTGTAAAATAATTGATATTCAGTTGGTATAAGTTATAATTTTTTTGAATATGAACTTACTGGAATATGACCCAAACGGCCATAGGAGAGGGCTGAATAAGGTCTGAAATCAGAGATTTTGCATGGAAACGAGTTCGGCGTAAGTGCCGTGGAGGTCGAGGAGTTGGGAGTGGGTGCCCTGCTCGACGATGCGTCCGTGGTCGAGGACGACGATGATGTCCGCATTGCTGATAGTGGAGAGGCGGTGGGCTATGACGATAGTGGTGCGTCCTTGCATGAGGTTGTCGAGCGACTGCTGAACAGCCTGCTGTGAGGCGGTGTCGAGAGCGGAAGTGGCCTCGTCGAGCAGCAAAATGGGAGGGTTGCGGAGAATGGCACGAGCTATGCTGATGCGTTGGCGTTGTCCGCCGCTGAGGGCGCTGCCATGGTCGCCGACGGGAGAGTCGTAGCCGTCAGGCATCTGAGAGATGAAGTCGTCGGCACCGGCGAGGCGTGCAGCATCACGTACCTTGTCGAGAGGGATGTCCTCGAGCCCGAACGTGATGTTGTTGTAGACGGAGTCGTTGAAGAGGATGCAGTTTTGGGAGACGACACCGATGTTGCGACGTAGAGAATCGATGTTGAGGTCGCGGATGTCGCGACCATCGATGGTGATGTGGCCGGAGGTCGGGTCGTAGAAACGCGGCAGGAGGTCGGCAAGGGTTGTCTTGCCTGCCCCCGAGGGTCCGACAATGGCCACCTTCATACCCTTGGGAATAGTGAGATTGACGTTGGAGAGGACGGGGTGAGAGACGTTGTTTTCGTCGTAAGAGAAGGAAATGTTCTCGTAGCGGATTTCGCTATGAAAGCCCTCCATCGTGACAGCATCGGGTTTCTCGACGATGCGTTCGTCGGCATCGATGATTTCAAAGATGCGTCTGGCGGAGGCGCTGCCTTTCTGGAGGCTCGCATAGGCTTTGACTATGGCCTGTACGGGCGGAATGAGGCGCGCGAAGAGGATGACGAAGAGGATGAATATTGAGGCTTGCAGTTGTCCGCCCATGACGGCGTTGCCGCCGAGGATGAGAATGAAACCCAGTCCGATGGTTCCGAGGACTTCGGAAAGGGGGCTACCAGCCTCGCGGCGTCGAGCCACGCGAAGCATGCGACGTGAGTAGTTGTCGTTGACCTGCTCGAAGCGCTGTTGGCGTTGTCGCTCGCGGCGGTAGGCTTTGATGACCTCGAGATTGTCGAGGGTTTCTTTGTAGTTGGACATCAGCTGTCCGAGACGCTCCTGCCCTTTGTAGGAATTGCGCTTGAGGCTTTTACCTATGCGTCCGATGAGCCATACGGCAGGAGGAAGCACGAGGAGGAAGGTGAGGAAGAGACGAGGGCTGATTATGACAAGCGAGGCCGCAAAGACAATCACGTTGATGGGGTCTTTGACGAGCGACTGGAGCATGCTGACGACACTCCATTCGATATCGGCCAGGTCGGCGGACATACGGCTTATGAGGTCGCCTTTGCGGTGTCCGGCGAAATAGGAGATGGGCAGGATTGTGATTTTGTGATAGATGTCGTTGCGTAGGCGTTCGAGTACACCGTTGCGGATGGGGCTGAGGAAGAATAGTCCGAGGTAGCGCGAGAGGTCGTAGAGGAGGACACAGGCGAGGTAGGCGCCAGCGAAGATGAAAAGAGAGTTCCAAATCCCGAATTGATCCTTGCAGAGGTAGATGTGATACATGGCCCAGTCGGTCAGCGTGGAGCGGTCGAGAGAAAAAGCTGGTGGCACTTCGGGCGGCGTGGAGGTGCCGAAGAAGAGTTCGATGACGGGAACGATGAGAGCAAAGGAAAGGAGGTTGAACAGGACGGAGAGCAGATTGAAGACAACGTTGAGCGTTATCTCCAGAGGGTAGAACCTGAGATAGCGGAATACACGAACTATGGGATTATGCTTGTTCAATTCTGGGTTATTACTATTTGCGGATTGGCCAAAGCGGGATTGGGTTTGTATTCAAGCCTTTCGGGTCGGAGCTGTCGCGAGAGGAGGTAGTCGTGTATGGCTTTGGAGGATTCCATTGTTGTGGCTTCGATGCGGATGTGGATTCTTGGGTTTTGCAGCAGGAAGTCGGCAAGGGGGTCGAGCCAAGAGAGCTGCTTGATGTTCGGGAGAGGATAGCGTCCGAAGAGGGCGATGGGGAGAGGGGAGAAGTCGGCGGCATTGAGGTCTCGTTTGAGCTGCATGGCGTTGCCTTGTAGAATGCGCGGCATGCAGTCGGGTGCGTTGACGGTCACGGTGGCGCTGGACTTGACGGGGAGAGCCAAGGCAAAGCGTCCGTCGTCGCTGACAAGGTAGATGTCGGCATCCGTTTTCTGTCGCAGGACCGAGATGGAGGCTGACGTGGGTTTGCCGTCGGGCGTGCGGAGCGAGCCTTCGACGATGGCCATCTCCTCGGGTTGAGCCGCAGGGTAGAGCTCGAAGGTGAAGATGTCGGTACCGCCGATGCCGGTCCATTGGGGTGATTTGTTTGCGAAATAGCCGTATTTTCCGTCGGTTGTCACCCCAAAGCAGATGTCATCGTCTTCGGTATTGATGGGGAGGCCAAGGTTTGTGGGCCGCTGGAGGTATGTGTCTGTAAGGTTGATGAAATACATGTCGTAGCCACCGAAGCCCTGCCAGCCGTTGGAGGCGAAATAGAGTGTTTTGGAGTCGGCATGTATGAATGGGCATTTTTCATTGCCTGGAGTGTTCACAGATGGACCGAGGTTCTCGGCGCGGCTCCAGTCGCCGTTAGGGAGGCGACGGCACACCCAAATATCCGTTCCGCCTTGTCCGCCGCTGCGGTTGGAGGCAAAATAGAGATATTGTCCGTCGGGGGTTATTGATGGTTGAGATTCCCATGTGCGTTCGCCATTGACGTTGCGACCTACATTTTCGAGCTCCTGCCAGATGCCGTTCTTGCGGTGTGCCACCAAGATGTCGCAATTGTCGTAGCCCGCATTGCTGTTGATGGCTGCACAATAGAGTATTTGTCCGTCAGCAGTGAGCGTGATGTTGCCTTCAGCTCTGTCCTGGTTGAACGGAGACGGCATTGGGGTTCCGGAAGAGAAGGCCGTATCCTTCCACTGGCTGCAGAAGAGGCGCGGAACCTTGGGCTCGTTGTTTTTGTCGTAGAATGTCTTCGTTTTGGAAGGCTGGACAAGGCGATGGAAATAAATCTCGCGACCATTGGGCGAGATGTAGGGAAGGAGCTCGTCGGAGCGTGAGGAGGGGCCTCGCAGGACGACGGGATTGAAAGGGGCTTCGTTGAGCTGTGCGTTAGCGAGGAATTCAGACCAATAGAGGTAGGTGGAAGCCTCTTCATAAACGACATCGTAGGCGGGGTTTGGAAGCTGGTTGGCGATGTCGAAGTAGCGGTTGAGCTGCACTACGGCATCGGAATACTCCTTGTAGGAGTAATGCACAACTCCCATATAGAAGTATGCCAAAGCGTTTGGATAGTCGGGGCAAAGTTTGAAGAGCCGGTTGAAGTAGTTCCGGATGGTTGCGGGTTTGTCGCCGGCCTTGACAGAGGCTACTCCTAAGTAGAAATAAGGGTCGGCAGCCGTGCGGTTGCGTTGCAACACCTTGCGCATCAGCGTGATGCATTGCTGGTAGCGCTTGTTGTTGTAGGCTTCAACTCCCTTTTCGAAATCGGTGCGGTCGCTACCCGAAAAGTGAGGGTGACAGTCGTCGGCCTGTGCGTAGAGCATGAAAGGCGACAATGCGAGCAGGAGGAAAAAGAGTAGACACTTCACGTGCGGCGACTTGTTGGGGGTTAGAGTTTCGACGGGTCGATTACGAAGTTGGCATCGGGACCGTTGCAAGGCGATGAGCACTGCAGGGCACAGTCGGCGCAGGGAGTCAGTTCGCCGTGCAGACGTTTCTTTACCATGTCGCCTACGGCATCGTGTAGCGAAGGGATGGCGATGGTGCTTATCACTTCGTCGCAGAAAGCGTAGCTGAGCAAGGTGGTTGCGGTGCGTTGGCTGATGCCGCGAGTCATTAGGTAGAAGAGCGCCTGTTCGTCGAGCTGTCCGATGGTGCTGCCGTGTGAGCACTTGACGTCGTCATTGTAGATTTCGAGGAACGGCCGGGTGTCGACGTGGGCTTTGTCTGTGAGGAGGATGTTGCGGTTGGTTTGGTAAGCCTCGGTCTTGATGGCGCCGTCTTGCACCAGGACGTGTCCGTTGAAGCGCGCGCGTGCCGCATCATCGATGATGCCTTTGTAGAGTTCGCGGCTGAAGCAATGAGGCTTGGCATGCTCGACGAAGATGTAGTTGTCGCATTGCTGTTCGCGGTCGATGAGGTAAAGCCCGTTGGCGTTGAGGGTGCATCCTTCGCCCTGCATGCGCACTTCGATATTGTTGCGCACATGGGTACCGCCAAGGGTGATTGTGCACAAGTCGGCAGTGCTGTCCTGCTGCATGAAGAGTCGCAGTGAGGTGAGGTGGTTGCCCGGGGTGTTCATGCCTTGAAGCCTGTAGAGACTGAGGTGAGCGTTGGAATCCACATAGATATTCAGATTCTCGATATCGGGCAATATAGAGTAGCCGTTTTTTTCGTGCAGGAAGAACATCGGGGCGTCGTTGATGTCGCACAGCACCAGAATGAGTTCTCCATTGCTTTGCAGATGGATGTCTTGAGCCGGGCTGTTGCACGACCAGTTGTCGTTCCAGACATTGGGCAGAACGTCTTTGCGTATCATTTTTCGAGTTCTTTTTTAATCCATTCGTATCCTTTTTCTTCCAGTTCGAGAGCCAGCTCTTTTGGTCCCGTTTTTACGATGCGTCCTTCGTAGAGGACGTGGACGAAGTCGGGAACTATATAGTCGAGCAGGCGTTGGTAGTGGGTTATGACTACGGTGGCGTTCTCGGGCGAGCGGAGCTGGTTGACACCGTTGGCGACGATGCGTAGAGCGTCGATGTCGAGTCCCGAGTCGGTCTCGTCGAGGATGGCGAGGGTGGGGTTGAGCATAGCCATCTGGAAGATTTCGTTCTTCTTCTTCTCGCCGCCGCTGAAGCCTTCGTTGACAGAGCGGTTGGCAAGGTTGGTGGTCATTTCGACAACCTTTTTCTTTTCTTCCATGAGTTTGAGGAACTCGGAACCGGAGAGGGGGTCGAGACCGCGGTATTTGCGTTGCTCATTGACAGCGGTACGCATGAAGTTGGTGATGGTCACGCCCGGTATTTCGACGGGATATTGGAAGCCAAGGAAAATGCCTTCGTTGGCGCGCACGTCGACGGGGAGATCGAGGATGTTCTTTCCGTTGTAAATGACTTCGCCTTCGGTCACGGTATATTTCGGGTTGCCTGCAATGATGCCTGCAAGGGTACTTTTCCCGTTGCCGTTCGGGCCCATGATGGAGTGGACCTCGCCTTTGTTTATTTCAAGATTTACGCCTTTCAGAATCTCGCGGTCGCCGATGCTGGCGTGCAAATTGCGGATGGATAAGAGTGACATATATTGTGTAGTTAGTTGATTATTTGTGTGTTGTTACTGATATACGCATTGCGTATAAATAAACAAAAGTAATAAAAATTATTGACTTGGAAAAGTTTAAATTCAAGGGGTGGCTGTTGGAGGGTGTTATGTACACTGTATCTGTAAAATAAATGCTGACGATGAACGTTTGGCGATTTTTTTGCATGTTTCGCCGGCAAATCATCTCATAAAACGCATGTAAGGGTATAGAATTCATGCGGTTGAAAAATATTTTTTGACAAATTTGTCGGAATGCGTATCTTTGCAAAACATAGGTGCGGAGCTAATGATGTGTTTTATTCTGTGAAACAAACAAATAGAGGGTCGCTCTGCACCGAAAAACATTCTTGACAAACAAAAAGTAAACCACTACCTGATTGATAAAAATGGATGCACCAATAGTCACATTGACCACCGATTGGGGTGACCGCGATTTCTATGCTGCGAAGGTTAAAGGGAAACTGTACTCGCAGATTGAGGGAGTCCGCGTGGTGGACTTGACTCATCGTCAAGTCTGGAACGATCTCTCCACTGCCATGAATGTCATCAAGCATGGGTGCATGTCGTTTCCGTCGGGTACGGTGCATATAGTCGATGTCGGGTGCGAACAGGCTCAAGGTTCTGAACCGGAGAGGCTTTCGTTTATTGCCAGCTATAGGGGCCAGTATTTCATCTGCAGCAACCGCAAGCTCATCGAGGTCTCGCTGGATAGCGAATGCGATGCCGTTGTCGGGTTGCCGTTTCCGGAGGTGTCGACTTCGAATTCGTTTCTGGCGTATGACCAGTATTGCGACATTGCCGCGGCGCTTGTAGGTGGTGCTGATATACATACACTCGGACAGCCGTGCGAATCATTGCGTTTCCGTTCGTTCCTCAAGGCGCAGGTCGATGGGAACAGGCTTGAATCTATGGTGATCTATATGGACTCGTATGGGAATGTGGACCTGAACATCACTTTCGACGAGTTTGAAAAGATTAGAGCGGGTCGCAGGTTCCGCGTGGAGCTGGATCGCAGGCTTGGAAGCAATGAGCGCTATGAGGATATCAGCAGTGTGAGCCGACACTACAGCGATGTGCGAATGGGAGAATTGCTATTGACGGTTTCGTCGACAGGCTTCCTGCAGCTGGCTGTCAACAAGGATTCTGCGTCCAAGCTGCTGGGTTTGAGTTATGCTTCCCGTTGCCGCTTCGTTTTTTTGGACTGACGTAAGAAGGCACAAAGGCAGGGCAGTAGAAATCGTCTGACCGATTGGAAATAAAAAAAACGTGCAGAAATGCACGTTTTTATTTGTTTATGCTTTGGAGTTATTCTTTCGGGGTTTTCCAGTTGAAGAGGATTTGGATTCCTGCCATTTGGTATATCTGCCAGTGACCCCATTTGCCGATACCGTTGAAGTCGGTGTCCCACTTTGTGTTGAGGGCAAAATTGGCGGAGAGGAAGCTGGCGAGTCGGTAGTCGAGCTTGAGTTCGAAATCGAGGTCGGTCTCGAATGCCCTTCTCTTCATCCAGCCAAAGCTGGCGAGGTCGTCGTAGGGATTGCCCTCGCTGTCTAAAGCCACTTCGTATTTGGAATTGCTGAGGTCGTCCCAGCTCATGTTTTTGGGTTTCTTGTAGTCATAGAAAAGTTCGATGCGAGCATAGAGGTCGAGTTTCGGAAGGATGTCCTTCTTGAGGTACATGGCCTTGATGTAGCTACCGAGAGCGAAATAGGCGTGGGTGTAGCTGCGTGAGGGGTTGAGGATGCTGTTGCCTGTGCCGTCATCAATCTTGAAGTCGTCGGGTTGGATGACACCGTAGTTGTAACCGCTGTCGATGAGGTCATTGTTGCAGACAAAAGTTGTTTTTCCGGTCAGGAAAGAGAGCGAAACGGACCAGTTGTCTTTCTTGTGCTCGAAAGAGAGTGCCGTTGTCAGGTAGGCAGGAGCAAAGAACCCCGACACTTGTTTCTGTGTCTGGTTGGCACCGAAACCGTTGTATTCGTATCCGTTGCCGAATTGGGTTTTGAGGTTGGCCGTGAAGCTGGCTCCCCAGTCCTTGTATGCTTTCCATGATATGGCACTGGTCAGGTCGATTTTGTCATTGCTTTTGCGGCGGGTTTCGAAGAGAGTGTCGCCTTCTGCAAGGTCTTGCCAAGCATAGCCGTAGGCGAGGTCGACAATGTTGTCCCACACATATTTAGGGTGCGAGAACTTGTAGTTGCCGAAGAAGGTTCCGGTCACGTCGATTTGAGAGTTGCCGGATGAAGACCAGTTGTTGAACATGAATTCTCCAATCTTGAGGGCTGGTGTGGAAGATGTGGTCCAAGTGCCGGCCTTGGTTTTTTCGGCGGTTGCCTCTTCTTGAGCAGAAGCGATGGCTGTAGTCATGAAAGCGAGAACAGCGAAAAAGAGTAATTTCTTTGTCATGAGCTTTATATGTTGATTGTTATAGTCTTGTTTTGTTAAGGCAAAAAAATGGGTTTATTTTTTGTCGGAATAGAGTATGTCTTGCAGAGCGTTGTTTATTTCGTCGGGGGTGAATCCGTGCGATGAGAGGAAGGTTACAAGCTTGTTTCTGAGTTTGACAGGGTCATCTTCTTTGATTGAAGAGGCCTTGTTGACAGCCAGATTGTGTAGTGTTTCGGTATAAGTCTGTTCGTCGATATTTTTAAGAGTTTGGTCGATTGTCTTGTTTTCAATGCGTTTGCTGCGCAGCTGGTAGGCTATTTTAATGCGTCCCCATTTTTGAAGGTTGATTTTGGAATCGCAATAGATTCGGCAATAGCGTTCTTCGTTGATAAAGTCGTTGTCTACAAGGTATTCAACAATGCGTTCCGTAAGTCCCATGTCGGCGCCCCATGTGCGGAGCTTGTCTCTTACTGCGGATCGACACTGTTCGTTGGTGGCACAATATTGTTCTGCTTTCGATACATAAACCTGCTCTGTCTCGTTAAATTTGTGGGTGTGCGACATATACGTAATACTTTGGTATAAAAATCATTAACTATCCTTAAACAAATAAAATCCGAGGGCAAAAATACAAAAAAAAATTATTTTACAGACGAATAGAAAATTTAATTTGTTGCGGAAAGTATGGAATCTGCGAAAGGCAGGGACTGAACTATGTGTTTGGCAAATAGTCGTACAGGCAAAGTCGAGTGTCGGAATCTGCCAGTAAAAAAATAAATTTTGACATACGACTGTTTTTGTGTATCTTTGCAAAATATAAATAAAGAAACAATAATATGGGAAAAGGAAGGATACTTTTTGTCAGTCAGGAAATTATGCCATTTCTGCCTGAGAATGAAATTTCCTATTTGGGGCGCTATTTGCCTTCGTACGTCCAGGAAAAGGGACGTGAGATAAGGGTGTTTATGCCCCGATTCAGTAGTGTGAACGAACGCAAAAACCAGTTGCATGAGGTAATACGTCTGTCGGGCATGAATTTGATTGTCAACAATGCAGACCATCAGCTCATAATCAAGGTAGGATCAATTCCGACGGCACGAATGCAGGTGTATTTTATTGACAATGAAGAATATTTTACACGACATAAAGGTTTCTACGACGACAAGGGCAAATTCTGTGCCGACAACGACGAGCGCATGCTCTTTTTCGGACGAGGTACCCTTGAGGCTGTCCGCAAATTGGCATGGCAGCCTCACCTGATTCATTTCACAGGATGGTTTTCGTGCATGATTCCGTTCTATCTGCGCCGAATCAATAAGGAAAATGCTTTCTTCTCCGGGACCAAGACGGTCTTCACGCTGTGCAACGATTCTTTCAAGGGCGATTTCGGCTCCGAAATGGAACGTAAGCTAAAAGCCGACGGCGCGACTGCCAAGGATCTGAGGCTATTCGAAAATCTTGACTACAACACATTGACCAAGGCTGCCATAACGTATGCCCACGGTATAGTGGTGGCTTCGCCCGATGTGGATCCCGAGTTGCTTGCATTTGCACGTGAAAACAAGAAAAACATTGTCGACTACAACCCAGACAAAGCGGTGTTCTATGAGCAAATCAATAAGCTTTACGACACCATAATCGGCAGCAATATCAATAATTGAGTTTATTTTTCAGAGATATAGATGAACAAGAGACAAATCCTTTATCCGTTGTGTGTCATTGCGGCAATGCTGTTTGCCGCCTGTAATGAAAAAGAGTCGTCGATAGGCGTGGAACTTCAGGATCCGTCGACCATGTATTCCGGTGTTGTCGATACCGCATACGGCAGAGCGTACACCATGTTTGAAGATTCGCTGCTGACGTCGGGTCAGTCGAATGCGCTCGTCGGCAGCTATGTCGACCCCTTGGTCGGCAGTACGGAGGCCGTGCTGTTTTCGCAGATATCAACCTATAACGGATCGGGAGTGGAGTTTGACCAGAATTGTGTCATCGACTCTGTCGTGATGTCGCTGTTTGTGAGCAAGCTGTACAGCCAGGATAACAATTCCAAATCGTACAAGAATCTTCATTTCGAGGTGTATCAGACGGTAGAAAGTCCGCAGAAGGATACGTCGTACTATGCTTTTGACGAGATTGCGGTCAGTGGCAAGTGTTTTTTCGACGACGTTGTCAGGATAGAGGAGAACGATAGTATGGTTGTAAGGATGAAGCTCAATTCGGTATTTGTGCAGTATCTTCTGAACAAAAGCTACGCCACTGAGCAGGATTTCGTCAACGCTGTGAAAGGCGTCCGCATCAGGCTGGTTAACGACGGCACCCCTATCATGGCATTGCTGAATCTTAAATCGAGTGCCACAAACATCACGACATACTACAAGTACGTCAACGGAAGCGATACCATCGCCCGTACGTTCGACCTGACGGTTGGACAGGATTTGCCGCATTTCAGCCAGTTCAAGAACAACTACACGGGCATGCTGTCGGTATTCAACAACAATACCGGTGACTCGATAGACGGAAGCCGTTACCTTTATCTCAATCCCATGGGTGGAACCAACATCAAGATTTATTTCGACAGTTTTGTCGAAAACTTCCACCGTCAGCATCCTCATGCTGTCATACACTATGCCGAATTGCTTATGCCTGTTGCCGACATTGCACCGGCAAGCAAGCCTGAACTGATTGCGGCATTCAAGTGTTATCTGAACGACGTGGTGGTCAGCATCCCTGACATGTACGACACGTATACCATGTCGGGCTACGACGGCAAATACGATGCCGAGCGTGGATGCTACCGGTTGCGCATAACGCAGCACCTCCAGAAAACACTGAACAGCGGTATGGATCTCGGCACCCTGCTGGTAATCAGCGGACGACGGTCGTCGCCGGAATACACAGTCATTAACGGCAGCAATGTTGGAGCAACATCGGGCAACCCGATCCGCATAGAGTTCGTATACAGTGAGTAGCAAGTTGTCGTGGATGCATTCTGAATGACAAAGCAGTCCGAATAACATACAACAAAAGCGCCGTCCATAGTACAAAACAGTGTATAACCATTTTCATTTCCATAACTTATGATTCGCATTGAGGTAAAAAGAATCCAGAATACAACAGCAAAGTTGGCCGTTTTCAGTGTCTTGTTTATGACATCAGTAGCATTGCAGGCTCAAGTCAGATACCAGAAATTCTACGATGTGGAGAAAAAGCATGCTGCTGTTGAGGGAATGATGACCGACGACAGTGTCCGCACCGGACAGTGGACATGGTGGCACCAGAACGGTAAAGTGTTCCGCGAAGGTGCGTACAACGACCGTGGTGAGAAGACTGGAGTATGGAAGGTGTATTATGAAGATGGAAAACGTTGTGCCGAAGAGTGCTATGCCGACGGTATGTCGCGTGAATGGTATGCCGACGGCTCCAAGAAAAGCGAGGTGCCCGTTGCCGGCGGAAAAAAGAACGGCGTGTACAAGTCGTGGTATTCAAACGGTCAGCAAAATGAGGAGATCCGGTTCGAAAACGGAATCAAGCAGGGACCTTCGACAGAATGGCATTCAAACGGGCAGAAGAAATTCCAAGGTACGTACAAGAACAACGAGCTTGACGGACAAGCCACATGGTGGACCGAAAACGGAGGCCTTGACATGAAAGGCCGCTTGGACAACGGACAACAGCAGGGTGAATGGCTATTCTATTGGCGCACCAACGGCAAACTCGGCATCAAAGGAAATTATAGCAACGGCATAGAGACAGGTATATGGACGTATTATTACGAAACCGGCGAAAAGTGGCGCGAAGGTCTGTATGTCAATGGCGACAAAAGCGGTAAATGGACCACGTGGTACGAGTCGGGACGCAAATTGCATGAAGGCAACTATGTCGGCGGCAAGGAGGAAGGTGTCTGGACTGCGTGGTACGAGGACGGCCATACGGACTATACTGGTTCGTTCCACAAGGGACTGAAAGACGGCGAATGGAAGGCCTTCTATGATGATGGTCGCCCACGCTATGTGATGCACTATTCCGCCGACGAAAAGGACGGCGAAGAGGTCCGGTATTTCCCGAACGGGAAAATAGAGTCGCGCTCCAACTACCGCAATGGTGTGTGGCACGGGAAATACGAGCGATTCAACAGTGCAGGAAAACCGATAGAGCAGGGTTCTTTTGCCAACGGCGAAAAGGACGGACGATGGGTGATGTACGATGAGCAAGGCAAGGTCGCCATGGAAATGACTTTCAAGGCCGGCAAAAAGAAAACCGACGAGTCCAAACCGGTGGGCCACGGACGCGATGGAGATTTTTGAAACGCAATTTTCAGGAATACACTGTAAACGTAAGGAAGAACTGATGAAATTGTTTTTGGCGTCAAAGTCGCCCCGTCGCAGACAGTTGCTTATGCAGTTGGGGATTCCGGTCGAGATTGTCGACATTGATGTCGATGAGGTTGTGCCTCCTGCTACGTCAGTCGATATCGTGGCTTCAAGTCTGGCACTGCTCAAGAGCAAAGGCTACCAGAAACCCTTGTGTGATGGCGAAGTCCTTGTTACGGCGGACACCGTGGTGGTGCATCGTGGCGAGCTGCTTGGCAAGCCGCACAGTCGTGACGAGGCATTGGCAATGCTCGGCTCGTTGTCGGGCGATGTACATACGGTCTATACTGGAGTATGCCTTAGAAGTTGCCGTCGCCAGGTGGTTTTCTCCGAACATACAGATGTCTTTTTCCGCAGGCTCGACAGGAGCATCATGGAGCATTATGTGGACATGGGAACGTGCATGGACAAAGCGGGTGCCTATGGTATCCAGGAATGGATTGGCATGGTTGGCGTAGAGCGGATAGAGGGTTGCTATTACAATGTCATGGGGCTGCCGCTTTCGCGTCTGTACAGTGAGTTGACGAGTGCCGAGTGGTAGCCGGTTGGCCTATTTTCCAAGTGACAGTCTGAAATCCTTATCCATTTTAAGAATCCTTTTGTCGAGCATTTTTCGCGCGACATCGGCCAGTTCTGTCGCATCAAATTGCTTGAGTTTTTCTGTCAACTGCTTTATTGTTAGTTCTTCTTGAAGCAGAGCGGATGATATGGCAGAGGATATGTCCTCTTTGGAGTAATGGTCGTTTTTGTGTTTGGATACACACACATCGCAGATGTTGCAGTTTGGCGAGTCGGTCTCGCCGAAGTAGCGGAGCAGCACCTTGCTTCGGCATTCGGATGACGAGGTCGCGTAGGAAATCATAGCCTCGCGCCGGTCGGCAGCAGCGTTCTTGAGTTGCTTGTAATTCTGGTCGCTAATATGAATGTCTTTTATGTCGATACGTTCTGAGCAGAAAATTATCTGTGGTTTTAGCGCTTTGGGCTGATATTCTGCTATTTTAAGCCTGTCGAGCTCTTTGAGCAAGTTGCAGACGTTGGTTTCGCTCATGTTGCAGCGCTTGGCTATGAGGCTTTCGCTTATTGGGGTATAATCGGTAAAGAGGCCTCCATAGGTTCTTATGATAGTAGGGACGACATCGTTAACCTTGTCGTTTGACAGGAGGAACCGATAGAGCTCTTCTTTGTCGATGGTGATTTTTAGTTTGGATGTCAGTTCGTTGTGCTCGGGGAGCGAAAAGAGGCCTTCTCGTTCAAGGAATTTGGCGGCGCAGAAGAAACTGACGTAGTCGAAGTTGTAAGTGTCGCATATTTTGTCAAGCTCGAAATCGAAGTGGCTGTCGAGTCCCGAGCCGACTGGTATCTGGTAGTAGTTGCATACGGCGCGGTAAACGTTCTTTATGTACGAGATTGGAGGGAAAGAACGTTCGAGTCCTTGACGCAGCCGGTCGATGTCGCCGTCGTTGTAGGCTAAGACTGCGTAGGCTTTCATCCCGTCGCGACCGGCGCGTCCTGCTTCCTGAAAATATTCTTCGGGCGATTCCGGAAGGTCGGTGTGGATAACGTATCGTACGTCGGGTTTGTCAATGCCCATGCCGAAGGCCGTTGTGGCAACCATGATGCCGAATTTTGAAGCGAGCCATTCTTTCTGCTTTTGGTCGCGTTCTTTCATCGGCAGACCTGCATGGTATGCGGCAGCTGGTAGGCCTTGGTCGTTGAGCATTCGTGCGTATTCAACGGTATGGCGGCGGTTGCGGACGTATATTATTCCGCAACCGCCTACATTGCGTGCTATACGAAGGATAAGTCCCTGCTTGTCTTCGGTTTTTACAACACAGTAGGAAAGGTTGGGGCGAACGAAGCTGCCTTGGAAAAGATTGCCTTTGCGGAATTCCAGTTTGTTCTGGATGTCTCTGACAACGATGGGAGTTGCGGTTGCAGTAAGTGCTATGACCGGTGCCGAGGGGTGGTATTGCCGAATGCGTGCTATGTCGAGATAAGGAGGTCTGAAGTCGTAACCCCATTGAGAGATGCAGTGAGCTTCGTCGACGGCAATGAGGCTTATGGGCATTTGTCTGAAATGATCGATGAAGGTGCGGTTTTGAAGCCGCTCGGGAGAGACATAAAGCAGTTTGAGTTTTCCGAAAACGCTGTTGTTAAGTATGGAGTTGATTTCGCTTTGGTACATGCCCGAGGTTATGCATGCCGCAGCAATGTGCCGGTGTCTCAGTTGGGATACCTGATCCTTCATCAGGGCAATGAGAGGCGAGATGACCAAAGCAATTCCCTCGGAACTCAAGGCTGGAATCTGGTAGCACAATGATTTACCGCCGCCCGTAGGGAGCAGGACTAAAGTATCGTTTCCGCCCATTACAGAATCGATGATTTCTTTCTGTAATGGGCGGAAACTGCTGTAATGCCAATATTTCTGTAGAATTTCTTCCGGTGTCATTGGCAGAAGGACGCTGCTATTTGACGATGGTCACAGTTCCTTTTTGTGACATGAGTCTCTCTACTCCTTTTCTGCGATATTTGGTGATGTATACGTATGCTCCTGATTTGCATTCGTGTCCGCGATAGGTACCGTCCCAGCCTTCTTCGACGTCGTTGGTGTGGAATACCAGTATTCCTGCACGGTCGTAGATGTAGAGCTCGTAATCAAGGATATCGTTTGCAGTAAAAGGCTTGAAGGTGTTGTTGGTTTCGAGGTTTGGAGTGAAAGCGTTGGGGAACCACACTGCGAAGATGCCCACCGGTACGTAGAACGAGGTGTCGTGTGAGCAGCCCAGTTCGTTGCCCGTGGTCAGCGAGATGAGGATGGAGTCCTGGCTGAGGTCGGAGAAGGAGAAGACCACGGTGCGGAGTGTGGAAGTGTTGCCGTTGCCGAAGTTCCAGAGCGATGTGGTGCCGTATTCTGACAGGTCGGCGAACTGGACCGAAGGATTCTCGGAGTCGATATAGTCGGGAGTCAGCTGTACGTGCTGTATGGGCCATTGGAAGACGGTGATTTTCTGCGAGAGTGCTGTGGCGCTGCATCCGTTGGTTCCGTGTCCGACGACGCTGTAGACGGTAGTCTGCTCGGGCTTGACGACGATTTCGGCATCGGTGCTCTGAGTGCTGAGGAACGGGTCGGGCGGATTGGAGGTCCATTCGAAGTAGGCAGCGCGACCAGCTGTGAGGTGGACCGAATCACCTACGCAGATGCGCTCTTTGTCGGAGTGGAGGTCGGGCTTGACGAGATAGAGGTTGATGCTGTCCCAAGCCTCGCATCCAAACGGGGTCGTGGCTTTGACAAAGTAGGTGCGGTCGTCGCTGATGCTGGTGACGAGCCTGTCGTTGTCCTCGATGAAGGGAGCTGTGCTACCGTAGATTTGGTACCAGTTGAAATGAGTGTTGGGCACATCGCTGGTCACTGATACGTCGGACTGGTCGCCGTTGCAGACGATGGTGTCGCCCAGAACATGCACCTCGGGATATTTTTCGACGTAAACAGTGAAGGTTGTGTCGTTGTAGCAGTAGGTGGGTTCCGTTATGCCATCGCCAGTGGTGTCGGACATGAAATAGGTGGCGTTGCGAGTGATGAGCCGTACATCGGTCGTCGTGTTGAATGTCAGACGTGTGGCCTGACCGGGTGCGATGAAATCGGTATCGGATGTTATCCAGCGGTGGTAGGTGGAGCCCAAGGTCTGGTCGAAGAGTCGTATGGTGTCACCCTCGCAGAGATTGTTGCGGTCGATGTTTACGACGGGTGTGGGTTTCTTGTAGACACGGAAGTTTACGGTTTTTTCGTTCCAGCAGGTGGAATCGTAGGTCGATGTGCGGATTCGGACGCAGTAGTTGCCGGCGTTGTTGAATGTGTGTGAAGCCGAAGGGCCTACACTGCTGTCGGCAAGAGTTTGAGGTGTTGGGGTTGCTGAGTTGTAGAAGTACCAGCGAGTCTTGGTGGTATCGACGGTTTCCTCATCGCTTGAATGGTATGGCGTCACGCTGAGGTCGCGAAGCATGATGCTGGCGTCGCAACCGAAGATGCTGTCGACGATAAGGGTAGGCTTGGTGTTGCCGACATTGACGGTAAGGTTGGAGTGAACCGGATAGGCGGGGTTCATGTAGGTTGTCATGCGGCAGAGGAAGGTGTTCTCGTTGAGGGTCTCGTTGGTGTTGAGGTTTGTGAATTGGGAGATGGTGGCATTGAGTACCGAATCGGTTGCGCCAGGAATAAGAACGTAGTTGCTGAGGTCGTTAAGGCCTTCGTCGAGACGTCCGGTGCGGCTGCGGTACCATGCGTAGGCTGTTGCTCCCTTAGGAGCGGCGATGCGTGCCACGGTCTCGGTTTCGCCAGCGGCGCAACCGTTGGCTTTAAGGCTCATGGACTGGCATTCGCCGGCGACGTAGCAGTAGCCGTAATGTGCATTATAGCAGCAGTCGCTTGTTGCTAATTTGATGCGGACTCTCCAGTAGATCAGGCTTTGGAGGTTGATGATGACCTTGTTCCATGGCAGATATGCATTATCAGACTGTCCGGTAAGGAATGGCCCCATGTTGTTTGTGGACGTCGGACTCGGTTTGATGTAGCAGAGTGTATCGCCACTTGCGAGCGTCCAAGTGTTGGTTATGGGGTTCAGTTTCTCAATTTGGATAACGAATTCTGGATTTTCAGCAGCGGAATGGAAAACCTTGTATAGTGATACTGCATACCAGATAGTTACAAGGGCATTTTCGGGTGTTACGTCGAACTCATAAGTCAGCATTTCTGCCTGTCCGTCACCGCAGGGGGTTCCTAAACGGATAGAGGTGTGGAACGAAGTGTCCGGTGGAAGATAGGAAACGTTGTTGTTGGTCAGAACATCGTATCCGGCACCCTTGATAGAGAACCGTTTCAGATAGTCTGCTTGCCCATTGATGTTGGTCATGGTTTGCCCATAACAGCTTCCTGTACTACCTGTTGCACTCTCGAGTTGAGATGCCTGTACATCGGTGGGTAATGAAGAACCAAGAGTTGTACAGGTACTTGCAGTACATGGTTTGGTACCTGTTTTTCCTGCCCAGACCGAATTGGCCGATCCGCCTGTGAAGGTGAAGTTGGTTGGGTTTTTAAGACCCGTACAGTTTGGGTTCTGCGGGTAGCTGTTTTGTGCTACCGAAATGGCTGCTAATGATAAGCATGCCAATAGAAGGAGGGAGTAACGGTATTTTTTCATTTATGTTAAGATTTGTCTTGTGTGATGAATAATTAGAAATTAACGTCTTTCTATATATTATAGTCTGTTTGTGTCATATTATTGCTGCGTTAAAATATGTTAAAATAAAAAAAGGATTGCTGTATAGAGCAATCCTTAAAAATATTAGAGTTAGTTGTTATCTGATGATAGTCACGGTACCTTTCTGAGAGAGGAGCTGTTTGACTCCGGTACGGCGGTAGTTCGTTATGTATACGTATGCTCCTGGTTTGCAGTCGTGTCCTCTGTATTTTCCGTCCCAGCCCTCTTCGATGTTGTTGGTGTGGAATACCAGTGTTCCCGACCGGTCGTAGATGTAGAGTTCGTAGTCTTCGAGGTCATTAGCCGTGAAGGGCTTGAAGATGTTGTTGGTCTCGAGTCGCGGAGTGAAAGCGTTGGGGAACCACACTGCGAAGATGCCTACGGGAATGTAGAACGAAGTGTCGCGCGAGCAGCCCAGCTCGTTGCCTGTGGTCAGCGAGATGAGGATGGAGTCCTGGCTGAGGTCGGAGAAGGAGAAGACCACGGTGCGGAGTGTGGAAGTGTTGCCATTGCCGAAATTCCAGAGCGATGTGGTGCTGTTTTCGGACAGGTCGGCGAACTGGACCGATGGATTCTCGGAGTCGATATAGTCGGGAGTCAGCTTTATGTGCTGTATGGGCCAAGGATAGACGGTAATTTTCTGCGATAGAGCTGTGGCGCTGCAGCCGTTGGTTCCGTGTCCGACGACGCTGTAGACGGTAGTCTGCTCAGGATTGACGACGATTTCGGATTCGGTGCTCTGGGTGCTGAGGAACGGGTCGGGCGGGTTGGAAGTCCATTCGAAGTATGCGGCTTGTCCTGCCGTGAGGTGGACCGAATCGCCGACGCAGATGCGGTCCTTGTCGGCATGGAGGTCGGGTTTGACGAGATAGAGGTTGATGCTGTCCCAGGCCTCGCATCCGAACGGGGTTATGGCTTTGACAAAGTAGGTGCGGTCGTCGCTGATGCTGGTGACGAGTCGGTCGTTGTCCTCGATGAAGGGTGCAGTGCTACCATAAATCTGATACCAGTTGAAGTGTGTGTTGGGCACATCGCTTGTCACAGATACGTCGGACTGGTCGCCGTTGCAGACGATGGTGTCGCCGAGGACATGCACCTCTGGGTATTTCTCGACGAAGATGGTGAATGTTGTGTCGTTGTAGCAGTAGGTGGGTTCCGTTATGCCGTCGCCTGTGGTGTCGGACATGAAGTAGTTGGCGTTGCGGGTGATGAGTCGTACATCGGTCGTTGTGTTGAATGTCAGACGTGTAGCCTGAGCGGGAGCAACAAAATCGGTGTCGGGAGTAATCCAGCGGTGGTATGTGGAGCCCATGGTTTGGTCGAAGAGTCGAATGGTGTCACCCTCGCAAAGATTGTTGCGGTCGATGTTTACGACGGGTGTGGGTTTCTTATAGACGCGGAAGTTAACGGTTTTCTCGTTCCAGCAGGTGGAGTCGTAGGTCGATGTGCGGATTCGGACGCAGTAGTTGCCGGCGTTGTTGAACGTGTGAGAAGCCGAAGGGCCTACAGAGCTGTCGGCAAGAGTTTGAGGTGTTGGGTTGGCGGAGTTGTAGAAGTACCAGCGAGTCTTGGTGGTATCGACGGTTTCGTCTTCGCTCGAGTGGTATGGAGTCACACTGAGGTCGCGAAGAGTGATGTTGGCTTCGCAACCGAAGATGCTGTCGACGATGAGAGTAGGTTTTGTGTTGCCGACATTGACGGTAAGGTTGGAATATACCGGGATGGCGGGGTTCATGTAGGTTGTCATGCGGCAGAGGAAGGTGTTCTCATTGAGGGTCTCGTTGGTGTTGAGGTTAGTGAATTGAGAGATGGTGGCATTAAGGACAGATTCAGTTGCGCCAGGGATAAGAACGTAGTTGCTGAGGTCGTTAACGCCTTCGTCGAGTCGTCCGGTGCGGCTGCGGTACCATTCGTATGCTGTTGCCCCATTAGGTGCGGCGATGGTGGCCACGGTCTCGGTTTCGCCAGCGGCGCAACCGTTGGCTTTAAGGCTCATGGACTGGCATTCGCCGGCAAAGTAGCAGTAGCCATAGTGACCACTCTGAGAGCAGTCGCCTGCTGCGATTTTGATGCGGACTCTCCAGTAAATCAAGTCTTGAAGATTGATAACAACCTTTCGCCAAGGCAGGTAGAGGTTGTAACCTGACTGTTGGAAATCGCCTAAAGGCTCTCCTGATGCAGGACTCTGTTTGATGTAGCATAATGCATTACCTCCGGCGAGAGACCAGGCTTGAGTGACGGGGTCTTGTTTTTCAACAACGATTGTGAATTCAGGATTGTTGGATGAGGCATGTAATGCGTTCTCGAGAGACATTGCATACCAAATGGTAACCAGAGCATTGTCGGCGGTTACGTCAAAAGAGTAGATGAGCATCTCTGCTTCAGCGCTTTGGCATGAGTTTCCTAAGCGTATGGAGGTATGGAAGGAGGTGTCAGGCGGAAGGTACGACAGGTTATTGCCTGTCACGGGGTCGTTGCCTGCTGCTTTGATGACAAATCGTTTGTATTGGTCGCTTTGTCCATCGATATTGACGGAAGATGATGATGTACATGACGTTGAGCCAGTGGTACTTTCCAGATTGGCTGCTGCGACTGGAGTTGTGAAACTCGCTGCGGGTGTTGTGCAAGTACTAATACCTGCGGGCCGTGAGCCTATATAGCCAGCCCATTGTGAGTTTGCCAAACCTCCTGTAAAGGTGAAATTTGAGGGATTTTTCAAACCAGTACAATTTGTGTTCTGTGGATAGCTTGGCCTTTGAGCCATTGCCACAGCAAGAATGCAGCCAAGAAGACAAAGAAAAGAGACGACGTTTTTCATGGTAATATTATGTTTTATATATTATTATACTTATTATTTATTTGTGTTGATTCCTGTGGAGTTTTTTGCTTTTTACGTGTCGTTTCCGACAATGTTTCATATAATAAGTCTTTTAAAGACTCTTTTTTGCTGCGTGAGAAATGTAAAATAATTCAAAAAAAATGTTAAAAAGAGGTTTGTCATACAAAAAAAGGCTGCACAAAGGCAGCCTTTTAAAAGTTGGAATAGGAGAAAATGGGATTATTTCTCGGTGTCGCCGGATTCTTTTTCCATTTCCTCTTTGAGGTTAGCGAGTACGTCGAGGTCGCCAAGGGTGGTTTTCTCGAGGGTGTCGTTAATCTTCTTGACGGTTTTCTTGGTAGCGCGTTCTTTCTTGTCGCCCTCTTCGCGGACATCGCCTTCGGCAACGTCTTGGTTGACGCGGGTGTGCGAGACGATGATTTTCTTGTTCTCTTTGGAGAATTCGATTACCTTGAAGTCAAGGGTCTCGCCGTTTTTGGCGCGGCTCTTGTCGGCCTTCTCGAGGTGGCGCATAGGAGCGAAGCCTTCAACGCCATAGGGCAGAGTGACGGTGGCTCCCTTATCGTTCATTGAGCTGATGGTGCCTTGGTGAACGCTGCCGACGGTGAAGATGCTTTCGTAGACATCCCACGGATTCTCTTCGAGTTGCTTGTGACCGAGGCTGAGACGACGGTTTTCGGCATCGACTTCGAGAACGACGACATCAATCTTGTCGCCAATCTTGGTGAACTCGGCGGGGTGTTTGATTTTCTTGCTCCAGCTGAGGTCGCTGATGTGGATGAGACCGTCAACACCTTCTTCAAGTTCAACGAAGATACCAAAGTTGGTGAAGTTGCGTACGGTTGCGGTATGTTTGCTTCCGACAGGATATTTTTCGGCAATGGCCAGCCACGGGTCGGGCATGAGTTGCTTGATGCCGAGGCTCATCTTGCGCTGTTCGCGGTCGAGGGTCAGGATTACGGCTTCGACTTCGTCGCCAACTTTGAGGAAGTCCTGAGCACTGCGGAGGTGCTGGCTCCAGCTCATTTCGCTGACATGGATAAGACCTTCGACACCAGGAACGACTTCGACGAAAGCACCGTAGTCGGCGAGGACAACAACTTTACCTTTGACATGGTCGCCTTCTTTGAGGTTCGGGTCGAGGGCATCCCATGGGTGAGGAGTGAGCTGTTTGAGACCGAGGGCTATGCGGCGTTTTGCCTCGTCGAAATCGAGGATAACGACGTTGATTTTCTCGTCGAGGTGGACAATCTCTTCGGGATGAGAGATGCGGCCCCAGCTGAGGTCGGTGATGTGGATAAGACCGTCGACACCGCCAAGGTCGATGAAGACACCGTAAGAGGTGATGTTCTTGACAACGCCTTCGAGCACCTGACCTTTTTCGAGGTGGCTGATGATTTCGGCTTTCTGGGCTTCGATTTCGTCCTCGATAAGGGCTTTGTGGCTAACGACAACATTCTTGTATTCGTGGTTGATTTTGACAACCTTGAATTCCATATTCTTATCGACAAATACATCGTAGTCGCGGATGGGTTTGACATCGATTTGCGATCCGGGCAAGAAAGCCTCGATGTTGTCGAAAACGGTAACGATAAGACCGCCTTTGGTGCGGCTCTTGACGTAACCGGTGATGATTTCCTGTTTTTCGTAGGCTTCGTTGACGCGCTCCCACGATTTGAGGATGCGTGCTTTCTTGTGGCTGAGCATGAGCTGGCCGTTGGCGTCCTCCTGGCTCTCGACATAGACCTCAATCTTGTCGCCAGCCTTGAAATCGGGATTGTAGCGGAGTTCTGAAGCGGGGATGACACCGTCAGACTTGAATCCGATGTTCACCACGGCCTCGCGGTCGTTGATGGAAACGATGGTACCTTCGATAACTTCCTGTTCGGTAATCTGGTTGAAAGTTTTTTCGTAGGCAGCACTTTGCTGTTCGATTTCAGCCTGGTTTGTTTTTTCTGATTTGTTATCGATTGCACCCCAATCGAAATCTTCTAACGGTTTGACATCTTTATAGTTCATAAAGATAAAATAAATGTTTTTGTGGCTCCTGCCTGCCAGTTTGACATAAGTTAAACGGCTGTGTTTTACCGAATTGGCAGGAATTCGGCCGCACAGTCGGAAATGCAAAGATAGAAAAAAAGTTTAATGTTTGAGTTGCAAGATGTTTTTTTTTGCTATTTTTGCATTCCAATGATGAAACGCATTTCGTTATTTATACTGTTCTTTTTGAATGCTGCATTGCTCGCAGCTCAGCAGCTTACGTCGCACAAAGGTGTGGTCAAAGACTCGTACAATTTCTGGTATTTTGTTCCGGAGGGGTATAATGACAATGCCGGCGAGAAGCCGCTCGTGGTCTTTCTTCATGGACGCAGTCTGTGCGGCAAGGACTTGTCGCGAGTGCGCCGTTATGGACCGTTGAATGCCATTGAACGGGGCTTGAAATTAGACGCTATGGTTCTTGCACCGCAGAATCCGGGCGGAGCGTGGAATCCGGAGAAGGTGAAGCGCCTTGTGGATTGGGCGGAGAACAACTACAGGGTGGATAGCAACAGGATATACGTTATCGGCATGAGTTTGGGAGGCTACGGAACCATCGATTTCGCCGGCACATACCCGGATAAGATTGCCGCTGCTATGGCTCTGTGTGGGGGCGGTACGATAAAAGACATGTGCGGACTGGCCACGATGCCGCTCTGGATACTTCATGGGACAGCCGACCGCGCTGTCGGTGTCAGTGCATCGCAGAAGGTTGTGGACGCCGTCAGAGGCTGCGCTGATCGCGACCGCCTGATATGGACCAAGTTGCAGGGGATGAACCATGGGCAATTGGCGCGCGTTTTTTACCTTCCGGAAACGTACGGATGGTTGTTGTCGCATAGCCTTGCGGACAGCAACAGGGCTGTGAACCGCAGTGTGGAAATAACGCCATCGCGGTTGAGTGGAAACATTTATCGTGAACTTCAGAAAAACGGCAATGTCCACCTGTCCGTCAAGACAGACACAGGAAAGTCGTCGTCCGAGTACGAAGCTGAACCCGAGGCGGGTTCTCCGTCAAAACACCACACCATCCGAAAGGGCGACACGCTGGGCAGCATAGCAAAACGATACGGAACCACGGTAAAGGAATTGTGCCGACTCAATGGCATAAAGTCCACGACAACATTGCGAATCGGGCGCAAGTTGCGTGTGAAATGATGAAATCCACATATTTTTTGACTGTAATCCACAGCTTTAGCAAGATGACGAAAAATGTTTTTTGTAAAACAATAGACGTAGAAAATAAAATTATGGATTTGCCGTTAATGAAAATCAAGGTTTAGAAAAATGCTAAAATTATAAATTAAATATATTACAAAATTATTATGTCACAGATTATAGGAATCAGGGGCCGCCAGATTCTCGACTCGCGCGGCAATCCCACAGTAGAAGTCGATGTTTTTACGGAACAAGGAGCAATGGGTCGTGCCGCTGTGCCGAGCGGAGCATCGACAGGTGTACACGAGGCATGCGAACTCAGAGATGGCGACAAGTCGCAGTATCTTGGCAAAGGAGTGTTGCAGGCAGTGCAAAACGTGAACAATGTGCTTAACGAGGAACTTCGCGGTATGTACGTGGGCGACCAGAAGAGCATCGATATGAAAATGATAGAGTTGGACGGTACAGAGAACAAGAGCCGTCTGGGTGCCAATGCCATTCTGGGTGTATCGCTGGCATGCGCAAAGGCAGCAGCAATGGAGTCGAACCTGGAACTGTTCCGCTATCTTGGTGGCGTGAACGCCTATACGCTCCCCGTGCCGATGATGAACATACTGAATGGCGGTTCGCATGCTGATAACAGCATCGACTTCCAGGAATTCATGATTATGCCTGTCGGAGCACCTTCATTTACAGAAGCTCTGCGCATGGGTGCCGAGGTGTTCCATAACCTTCGCAGTGTGCTTAAAAACAAGGGTATGTCGACCAATGTCGGCGACGAAGGCGGATTCGCTCCGAACTTGAGTTCGAACGAAGAGGCAATCATGTGCATACTGCAAGCTATCGAGAAGGCTGGCTACCGTCCTGGCGAGGATGTCTACATCGCCCTCGATGCCGCAGCATCGGAATTCTACCTGCAGGAAGAGAATGTGTATCATTTGAAATGGAGCAGCGGCGACAAGCTCACTCCGCAGCAGATGAGTGACTTCTGGTCCGACTGGGTGAAGAAATACCCCATCATCAGCATCGAAGACGGCATGGCCGAGGACGACTGGGACGGCTGGCGCTTGCACACCGATGCAATAGGCGACCGTTGCCAGCTCGTTGGCGACGACCTTTTCGTAACCAACGTCGAACGTCTGCGCATGGGCCTCGATCGCAAAGTTGCCAACTCGATTCTTATCAAACTGAACCAGATAGGAACCCTCACGGAAACGATAGATGCTGTCAACCTGGCACTCCGTAACAACTATACCGCTATCATCTCGCACCGCAGTGGCGAAACGGAAGACACGACTATAGCCGACCTTGTGGTGGCAATGAACGCAGGCCTGATCAAGACCGGTTCGGCAAGCCGTACTGACCGTATCTGCAAATACAACCAGTTGATGCGAATTGAAGAAAGCTTAGGTGACCAGGCTTATTATCTTGGCAAAGACTTCAAATTCATCAAGTAGTTTGCCCTAAAATAATGTCTTGTAATCGTGCAGCGTTCCTGCACGATTACAAGTTTTCTGACCTTATAAATCGGATTATCACTTTAAAAAGTAAAGTAAATGAGTGGACTTGAATATCAGGAAGGACGCACCGAACTGAACGAATTGGGTGAGTTTGCGCTGATAGAGCGTCTTACGGACGGTTTCGAACCCCGTCGTCCCAATACCATAAAAGGAGTCGGTGACGACTGCGCCGTGACAGGAGCCGGAAAAGTGAAAACCCTGATATCGATGAATTCTCTTGCCGAGGGTGTGGACTTCGATATGATGTACACTCCTCTGAAACATCTTGGATACAAGGCTGTTGCTGTCGCTATCAGTAATATCGCCGCCATGAACGGGACACCGACACACATCGAGGTAGGCGTATCTGTTTCGAACCGCTATTCGGTGGAAGCCCTCGAAGAGCTCTATGCCGGAATACGTTTGTGCTGTGAACGTTACGATGTGGACCTTGTTGGTGGCAACATTGGAAGCAGCCGGTCGGGGATGGTGCTGACAGTTACGGCAATAGGCGAGGCCGATGAAGGCAAGATAACATACCGGAACGGTGCCAAATGCCACGACCTGATTTGCGTGAGCGGTGATCTTGGCAGTGCCTATTCGGGACTGCTTGTCTTGGAACGTGAAAAGGTCACGTACCAGGCAAATCCAAATTTCCAGCCGGACCTCGATTCGTACGATTACGTACTTGAGCGTTTTCTGAAGCCGGAGCCGCGTATTGATATAGTTAAGGTACTCGACGAGAAAGGTGTTGTGCCGACTTCGATGATAGACGTGAGTGACGGACTTGCTTCTGAACTGCTTCATATCTGTAAAGAGTCGGAATGCGGTTGCGAGGTGTACGAAGAACGTATACCTATCGACTATCAGACCACGCGAGTATGCAGCGAGATGAGCAACAATATGTTGCCTGTTTCGAATGCCTTGAATGGCGGTGGCGACTACGAACTGCTGTTCACGATAGACCAAAAGGACTACGAGAAGGTGAAGGATATGGAAGGCGTCCACATAATCGGGCATATTACTGAAAAAGGAGCGCCAGCTGTCATGGTGACACCTCAGAACAGCACGATAACATTAGTGGCACAGGGCTTCAGAGAAAGATGATTCTTATTGAAGAATATGATTGCCAACAGAGTATTTGATTTGGAGAATAATCGGAAATGGAATTAGATACATTCAAGCATAAACGTTGGCGTACTGAAATGGTACAGAAACTTGCCGATAAGGGCATTGACGACAGAAATGTTCTCGATGCTCTTGTTTGTGTTCCACGGCACCTGTTTTTGGAGACGATGTTGGACTATATGGCATACGAGGACAAAGCGTTGCCTATCAGCTGCGGACAGACGATATCGCAACCGTCGACGGTGGCGTTCCAGAGCCAGTTGCTGGGTGCCTCGCCAAGGATGAAGGTACTCGAAGTCGGCACCGGTAGCGGATATCAGACAGCAGTTCTCTGTGCGATGGGTTTGACGGTATATACTGTTGAACGTCAGAAAGAACTTTATGACGAGACGATAAAGCGACTTTCGGAACTTGGGTACAAAGCCAAGTGTTTTCTTGGCGACGGCTATGCCGGACTGCCCGAGTTCGCACCTTTCGACAGGGTGCTCGTGACTTGTGGGGCTCCACAGATACCAGAGGCACTTCTGAGACAACTGAAACCGGGAGGCGTTATGGTTATTCCTGTGGGCAACGGACGTCAGGAGATGCTGCACATAGTGAAACAGAGTGAGGATATCAGAGACATAAAAGTGCAGAAATTCGGTGACTGCAAATTTGTTCCGATGCTTGAAAAATTGAATTACTGATAATTGAGGTCTTTTACTATCGCAGAAGCCAGTGCTGCTTTGAAAGCTTTGACGATGTAAAGATGAGACCGGTGTGAAAGAGGTCGACAGAAAGAGTGACGCGAGGATCGGCGACGAGATGCGACCATTCAGCTTCGCGGATTTTGTTGCGGTGAGGTTGTCGCACGAGCCCGATGCAGTTGCCGTCGGGGGTTCGCAGGAGGTCGTCGAGAGACCACTCGCCAAGGCTGATATCTGTGGCACGGTAGTGGTCAGAGATTTTGAAGAGAATCTGTGCATAACGGTCTCTGCTATCGATGCCATGCGTTGACGCAAAGCGGCGGTCCAGTCGTGGAGCAACAACATTGGAGTAGAGGTCGAAGAGGAAGGGCGACTGGATAGAGTATTGAGTCTTAGCTTTTAATATGAATCCGAATCTGTTCAAAGGATGAATTGATTTTATTGCAAAAATAACTAATTATTTATGATAAAGAAAAAAGGTCTGTGTTTTTTCATGTCTGTCATGATGGCTGCCACGCTTGTTTCGTGTGGTGGCAGCGATTCGTATACGCCTAAACCCCAGGGATATATGCGTATTGACTTACCTGAACACAAATACTGGCAGGTTGATACCCTGCCTCTTGCCGACACGCTGATATGGCAGGGTGACACTATGGTTGCTATTTCGCACGATAAGCCTTTCCACACTTTCCCAATCATTTTCGAGGCTAACCAGTGTGCCGAGGTGGGGGAGAAGGGCGCTCCCAAAGGAGTGACATGGATAGACATCACCTATCCGCAGTGGGACGGCATTATATTCCTTACATACAAAAAGATAAACAGTCTTTCCGACTTGGCTGCTGAAGTCGACACCTCCTATCAGTTGCTGTCCAAGCATTTCGGCTTCTCGTCGGGAGTGGACGAACGCCAGTTTGTAAATAATACAAACCATGTGTATGCTACTACTTATCGGCTTCAGGGTCAGAATGTAGCGTCGACATTCCAGTTCTGGGCCACGGACAGCGTAAGCCGGTTCCTGCGCGGGTCGCTCTACATAGACTGTGTTCCGAACAACGACTCGTTGGCCCCTGTTCTTGAGTACCTGCAGGAAGATATGGTGCATTTGGTTGAAACTTTAAAATGGAGAAAATGAAGAAATCTATAGGAATTTTTGTAGCCCTTTGGGTTTTGACATCGTGTTTCGGATATGCGATTGCGCAAAAGGCAGATGTGTCTCAATTTGAAGGGAAATGGTGGCTCGGAATGATAGAAGAGGCGAATTTGCCTATAAACCTTACTTTTTCGGAGAACGCTCCGGTTCTGTACAGCCCGCTGCAGAGTGACAAGCCGATGAAGGCCACAAAATGGAGTTTCGAGAAGGATACGCTACGCATCAACCATAGCGCGACGGGTGTCCGCCTTACATTGGTGTGGAACTCCGGAACGAATATATTTACAGGTGTTTTCCGTCAGGGACTGCTGAAAAGTCAGATGGTTCTCGAACCGACCGACACGATGTTTGCTCTTGTACGGCCTCAAACGCCACAAGCACCATTCCCATATTCGGAGCGCGAGGTCACCATAGAACGCAAAAAGGCAGGTGTGACTTTGGCAGGAACACTGACCGTGCCAGAAGGTAAAGGTCCGTTCCCGGCAGTTGTGCTTGTGAGTGGCAGTGGTCAGCAGAATCGTGACGAGGAACTGATGGGGCATAAGCCTTTTCTTGTTCTTGCCGACTTTTTGTCTCGTCGTGGAATAGCGGTGCTGAGGTATGACGACAGGGGTGTGGGTGGTTCGAAAGGTGCGGTGAACGATGCCACAACACTGGATTTTGCCGACGATGCGGAGGCGGTGTTCGAGTTTCTGCGTAAACAAAAGAATATTGACCCGAAGTGTGTAGGCATTGTGGGCCACAGCGAGGGTGGCTTGATTGCTCCAATCGTGGCGTCGAGGAACAAGAAGGTGGCCTTCATAGTAATGATGGCCGGGCAGGGGACTACGGGTGCAGATGTGCTGCTGCAGCAGAACGAACGATTGTTTGAACTGAACGGTGTCCCGAAAGAGGTCATCGATGTCAGACTTGACGTAATGAATAGTTTTTTCAAAGCTATTGATACCGTTGCTTTGGATGATTACAATAAGGTGTTGAATGCAATTGCTGACGAAAAATGCAAGGATATGACTTCTGAGCAGCGAAAGATGGTGTTCCTTCGCAAAGGAGACCTCATGGGTTTGTCCATGCAAATGCAGATGGCATGGATGCGCTGTTTCGTGAAGCTTGACAGCCGTGTCTATCTGCGCAAAGTGCGTTGCCCAATTCTTGCCTTGGGAGGTGACCGTGACTGCCAGGTATTGCCTGTAAACTTGGACGGAATCGACAATGCAACCGGTGGTCGTGCCCGCATAAGACTGCTGGCAGGTTTGAACCATCTTTTCCAACATTGCGAAACTGGAGCGACGAGTGAATATATGAGGATAGAGGAGACCATGGCACGCGAGGCGATGGAAGAAGTCTCCTCATTCGTCAAGGAGCAATACAAGGATTGAGGGTCTCCTTATATAAAAAATGAAGATGAGTTTTTGTGGATGTCATTATTTTTTGACTATCTTTGCAAATGAATTATAAAACCATATAACAATGAAAAAGATTTTAACTTGCTTGTTTGCAGTTTCTTTGCTTGCGTTCACATCGTGTGAAAAGAATAATGAAAACGAAGAACAACCTCGTCCGACCGACTATGCCGCCGCATTTATAGGTACATACGACGTTACGATTAACGCCAGCATGACACTGCCGATAATAGGAGAAACTCCGGTCCCGCTGCCTTCGATGGAAGCTGTATGCGAACGCAAAGGTGATGGCAACGAGGTGACCCTTACAATGTCAAACCGCACAATCGAAGGCTATGCAAACGCCTCTGGATTACATGTTGATCCATTTATTGCCCAGCAAAACATTGCGGGCTACGATCTTTCTATTACCGTTACGGTGCCTGTCGTTGCAGCCCCGACGGACGGTGTCATTAGTGGAACGGCAACGCTGAGTGCAAGTATGGCAGGTGTTGCAATACCTGGTACGGCCGAGTACTCGGCAGTCAAAAGAAACTGAAACAAGTCCAGGAAAACTATATAGATATGTACATTGTAACCGGTGCGACTGGGTTTATCGGGTCCAATCTGATTGCAGAGATGCAGAGTCGTGGCTATGAGGAGATTGTAGTTGTCGACTGGTTTGGCTGTGACGCCAAGTGGAAGAATGTAGCTAAACGCGGAGCCCTGCGGTTTGTGATGCCCGAACAGCTAAGCAGTTTTTTGGATAAAAACGCCAAGAAGATTAAAGGAATATTTCATCTCGGAGCCATATCGTCGACCACAGAAACCAACGTGGATACCATTGTCGCCAACAATTTCCAGCTTACGGTTGATTTATACGAGTTTTGCCGTATGCATGGTATACGCATGGTATACGCTTCTTCAGCTGCTACGTATGGAGCTGGAGAACATGGCTTTGTGGATAATGACGATTTGTCGTTCCTCAGCAGTTTGCGTCCGCTGAATCCGTATGGCTGGAGCAAAAACGCTGTGGATAAATTCATTGCTTCCGACTCGTGTTTCGATTCTAAAGGAACGGGCGTTGTGGGCTTGAAGTTCTTCAATGTATATGGCCCTAACGAATATCACAAAGGGATGCAGATGAGCGTGATGCGTCATTTCTGCAGACAATTTAAGGAAACAGGCAAGGTAAGGCTCTTCAAGTCTTACCGTGAGGACTGTGCAGACGGAGAACAGCGTCGCGATTTCGTATGGGTGGGCGATTGTGTGGATGTAATGCTCTGGATGATGGAACACAACGAAGCAAGAGGCCTTTTCAATGTCGGAACTGGCAGCGCTGCATCGTACAACACTGTCGCTCGCAGTGTAGCGTCAGCTATGGATATGAATCCTGTTATCGAATATATAGATATGCCTGATTCGGTACGCGGGCAGTATCAGTACTTTACTGAGGCCGACTTGACAAAGCTTCGCAAGGTCGGCTATGACAGAGCGATGACCGGTGTGCCTGACGGTGTGGCAGAATATGTGGGCTGCTATCTGTCGCAGCAGGATAACTACAGATAGATTATAGCAGGTATGCCCACGTCCACGTGGGCATACCTCGTTTTTACCTCTTTAAACATTAGGGTGCGTCAGAAGGATGGGGGCATGTGTTTGCCGTTGCACCTGCAAAACTCCGACAGGAGGATGGCGGTGGCGGTGGCGGCGTTGAGCGATTCGCATGTTCCGCCGATATTGGGGATGGTAAGTCGTGTGTCGACGAGCGAAGCGACGGCTGCAGATATCCCCCGGCCTTCGTTGCCGACAACAAGGATGGCGGGCGTCGTAAGGCTTGAATGGTAGATGCTGTCGCCGTCGAGGAGCGCACCATAGACAGGTGTGCCTTTCTTTTTTTCGGCGGAGATATAGTCGACGAGGTCGCAATAGTCAATACGTGTGCGGAATATGGCTCCCATGGTGGCTTGAACAACTTTGGGGTTGTAGCATGACACCGTGTCGCGGCTGCAGACGACGTGACGAATGCCGTACCAGTCGGCGGAGCGGAGTATTGTGCCGAGATTGCCGGGGTCCTGCAGTCGGTCGAGGGCGAGTGTCAGCTGGCTGGCGTTGCTGGCTGGCGCGACGGCATGGCGTTCGACGAGCATCCACACTTTGTTGGGAGTGCGCTGATTGCTGAGGCGCTCCAGCTGGTCGTCGGTCACTTCTGTAATCTCGCACCCTCTCTGTTCAAGTCTTCCGGCCATACTTCTGCCCTCCGCCGTTGACAAAAAGTCGTTTGTCATGCAGACTGTGCGGATGGAGAAGTCCGACGCTACAGCCTCGGTGCAGAGTTTGACACCCTCAACGACAAAGAGCCCCTCTTCGTCGCAGCGTTTCTGCTGCCGGTAGGCGGCAAGATTCTTCAGTTGGTTTTTCGATAGGAGGTTCATTACTTATATAACGCCTCTTTATCATTTTTGTTGTAACGGCGTTAAAATTTAGGGAACTAATGCAATAGTTCCCTAAATTTATGTGTGTTGGCAGTGTCAGGACTTCCCCCTTATTTTGCTACCCCTCCACCGTGTTGTAGTCTGTCCACGACAGTTCGGCACATTCGTGCTTCTTGCATCCGGTACAGCATGACATTACAACGGCTATTACTATTAATACTTTTCTTTTCATATCATTTTTAATTTTTCTGTTTTCAGTTCGTCAATCTGTTTCTGCGGGTCGATGATGTAAAGTGTCAGTTCCTATTTTACCACCACGCATTTTCGGGCCTGAGCGTTGGCGGGTTTGACGATGTACACTCCAGTGGCAGGGACTGGCATCGTGATGCTGCCTTGACTGCTGACCATGGTGTGTATCAGACGTCCGCGGATGTCGTAGACGCTCACTGCGCCATTGCAGTTCTCCACCACCACTGCACCGTTGCGTGCATAGACACGCATGGGGTCATGAACAGGTGGGGCGCCTATTTCGTTGGTTGACTTGAAGTGGGCTGTCAGCAGGAGGGTCTCGCCGTCGCCCGGCTGCACCACATACGGGTTGTCTGTGCTGCCGTCGCTCCAGTGGTCGAAGACATAGCCGCTGGCGGCATGCGCACTCACTACGGAAACGTGTTCGTCACAGGAAGACGTATCAGTCATCTCCACTGTGCCGTGTGTTTCGTCCTCCGATTTTACCCTTACCACAAACGGCATATAAATGAAGTTGCTGAACGTCGGCCAGTTGACGCTGTATGTATAGCCTCGTCCGCAGGGAACGCAGACAGGAATGTCGGGTCTGCACGATGCGAACGGCGATGATACACCGTTGGGGGGAGAATAGGACATGCATGCCAGCATTTCGATGTTAGGGCACTGCGCAAAGGCGTTGCTTATTTGTGTGATGCTTTGTGGCAGCACGACCTCGCGCAGGCTGTCGCAGCCGTCAAAGCTTTTGCTGCCAATGACAGAAACCCTACTGCCGAAATGGATGGTGCAGAGGCGAGTGCATCCTCTGAAAGCCCAGGAACCTATAATTGTCACGCTGTCGCCAACAAATACTTTCTCAAGACTTGTACACCCCTCAAAAGCCGATATGCCTATCTGCTGCACCGAATTCGGAATCGCAATGTTCCTCAGCGAGGGGCAGTCGATACACATGTCTCTGGGGATGTTTCTGACACTGCTGCCGAGAGTCAATTCCTCAAGCACAGGGCAATCCGCAAATATCCTCGGCTCCGGGTACGCCAAGTTATAATAAACCCTGCGCAAGTTCTGGCAGTATGCGAAATTCAGGTTGGCCAGCATGGGGTCTCTGCCGTCGACGGATATCTCCTCCACCATTGTTCCCACAAAAGCCCTGGGCGATATTGTGTCGACTGTAGCGGGGTAGGCAATATCCGTGGTGCTGCAGGCGGCATGCACAAGATGCCTCATCGTGCTGTCGGCATAGCACCAGCCGTCGGCATTGTAGGCGTTGCAGAAGGCGGCCCCCCACGGTGCACCGGTGGCAGAGCCTTGGTAGTCCACATTGGCAACCATGAAAAAGGCATTCTCGTCTATCATCGTCACTGTCTGCGGAATCTCTACCGTTCCGAGACTGTAACAGGCTGCAAAGGCTCTGTAGCCGATTCTTTTCAGTGTGGGCGGAAAAATGACAGACGCCAGTTTCTTGTCCGATGCGAAAGCCTCGGCGCCAATCTCACGCACCGTGAGTGCAGCACCGTCGCAGGAGACTGTCATTGGGATTTCAAGGTCGATGTATGGGCTGGCACTCGATATGGAGTCGCTCCTGCCTGTAACAACTGCGTAGCCGTCAACGATTTCATAGTTAAGCAGGTCTCCCGACGGCGAGACTTCAGAGAAACTCTGGGCATATGCCGCCAGCGGTGCAAAAAAAACTATCAGCGAAATAAATATCTTTGTTTTCATGGGTTTGGTAACGACTAAAATAATGAGAAAAAGTTTGTTGTCACTTATAGAAACCACTAATGATTCTTTTTCGAACACAAATTGCACGAATCGAACGAATGCCGGTTTCTTGCAGGCTTCTCAGTTCTTCACAAAAGTCTGTGTGCCCGACTGCCCGTCGTGTGTCAGGCGAATGACATAGTGGCCGTGCGGCAGCGGCGCGGTGGCTATCTCGGCCTGCGGGCCGGCGAAGTCTACAGACATTATGCGACGTCCGTTGCCGTCGTAGATGTCGGCATGGTGGTGTCCGTCAGCGTCGGTGGCTACAGTGATGTTGCCTGTGGTGGGGTTGGGCGATAGGCTGAACTTGAGCGTCTGCGGCATGCTGACACCTTCTTGTCCGCCTCCTGCTTCCAGTTTGATGAACAGCGCCATGAAAGAGGAGTCTTGTGTTACTGTAATATGGCGCGGGTTGGTCCAGTAGCCGTCGCTCCACATGTCGAATATGCAGCTGTCGGCTGGGGTGGCTGTCAGTACCGTCATGTCGCCCTCATAGTAAATTCCGCCGCCGTCGACAGTACCCAGCTCGCTGTCGGCAGACACAACAGTGATGGAGTATTGTGGTTTCTCGACGAAATAGGCTGTGAACGAGGTGTCCTGTGTCACATATATGGTGCGCGGATTGTCGGTGTTGCCGTCGTTCCAGTGCGAGAAGCGGAAGCCGTGTGCCGGCACGGCAGTAATGGTTGCGGGCTGGTTCTCGGGGTATGGCCCTCCTCCAACAACGACTCCCGTTTCATCGTTGGCGGACAGGACTTCAAGCATATAGTGCTCCGCCAGTGTGAAGTATGCCGTGAACGATGTGTCGCCGTAGGGGTGGATGATTCGCGGGTTGTCGGTGCTGCCGTCGTTCCAGTGCAGGAACCTGTAGCCGAAGGCGGGCACGGCGGTAATGGTGTCGTACCAGCCTATGGGGTAGCGTCCGCCGCCAATTGCCTCGCCGTGTATGGCGGAGTCGACATCCACATCAATATTCAGCTGGTCGACAATGGGTAGATACATTCCATAGTAGTTGTTGGGCCAGGGGCAGTGCCAGCCCACGCCACCGGTATATATCGCACAATGGCCGCGTGTAAGATCCCATAACGGAGAGTCTTCTGCAATCGGACGCGGGCAGTCGTCATCCCATACTCCCTTGTCGGGATGCACCTCTCTTCTAATGTGTACATATGCTGTGGGGATATACTCGGAAAAGTTTATGAGGTAGTAACCCTGTACAGAGTCGTATACGGGAACATTGCTGCGATCTGTGCCTTGAATATAGAAGTCCGTATCAACATATACGGGGTTTTTGAAATAGCACTCGTAAGCATAAAAATACTGCGTGACCGGCGCTAAGCCTCCCTGTTCCACCGGCATCCAGTGGGGCTTTACCGTATCCCAGCGCACAGAATCCAACAGCTGCAGGTCTATTGTGACGGCCCACGGGGTAGGAGTGCCGGTCCACGAGGAGTCCTTCATCGTTAGCTGGTATAGGTAAAGGTGTTCGGGCAGTTTCGTCGGTTGTACAAACGGTATGTGGCCTGCATAAGGGTCCACCAGTGCAACAAGGCCTCTCACAAGCATGGGCTGGTTGGCATACCCCCATATTGCAACGGGGCCACCGGCAGAAGTAGTCAAGTATGTTTCGTACCAGCAGCTGTCGGTTACTCCGTACATCGGCACCTGGTCGTACCATTCGGTATAGTAGTATTTTTCATATCTGGATGGTATTGTGTCGCAATCCGTACATGGTATTAGCGACTGTGCCGCAGCGGTATAGCAGTATACAGACAATATGACAAGAACAAGGTTTTTTGCAAGTGTTTTCATAATATTTTACATTTAATATTTTTTTCTAATTGTTTCCTATGCAGTTTTGCTCCAATGAAAGACGATATGGCGCAAAGCCGAGAAATGATACCGGGTATTTATGAGAATCGTACGGTAACCTCATCGTAATTTGTAACGGTAACGAGGAACCATTATTGCCTATTTCTGACGGCAGTGCATTATCTTTATCCTTTTGGGCACAATCATCATTGCTGTATCCGTTAGTGGGCATTTCATAGTTCATGAGAAAAAAAGGCTCTTGGCTAACAGTTGAAGTAAGTCCCCATAGCAGGCTTTCCGTATTGTTGTTGAAATAAGGTGTTGCTGACTGATGGTACTTGTTTAGTGTTGTAATTGTATTTACCGGTATTGAACATTCTCCCACATTCCATGTGTTTATCCGAGTTGTTGAATATGATTGGTTGTCGTTTGACACAAGTGTGGCTGTAAATTTATTGTGCGGCAAATAGATTAGTTCCCTCAATCGGGTAACATCTGTCTTTTCGTATGCACCTTCGGCACATGAACTTTCATTGCCATTGTTCAGTATATCGAACTTGTATGTAAGTATACCGCCTAAGTTCAGCGAAGTGACATTTAGTGCAATAGCGTATCGGTTTTCAAAAATATTGCAGAGTCGAAGAGAATCGTTAAAAACGATTGAATAGCTATCATCCGTCTTATCCCCGCATATTGTCAACGCATCCCAGTCCATGTGTTTGATTGTGCTGTTAAGTTGGCGACCTCCAAGATATCTCCATGTCTCTTTTATGCTGTGTCTGGTAATCACATCATGATTATTGTTTTTGTATCGCGAAACGGTTACAGTATAATTGTTTGTTCCTGTAACATCGCAGAGTATCTCGTTACTGCTTGTGTTATATCGCAGGTTGTTGTCCCATAGAATGGTGTCGTTATAGTCGGGGTAGAATTTTGCTCTTACAAAACAAGGGTGTACCCCTACAGTGTCTTCAATGCCAATCATGTCAAGCACTGCGTTGTCCCAAAAAGCAGAACCATTCAGATAATAGCAGTACCCCTCGGCATAGCATGTCATGCGATATAATGATGCCATACCCTCTACATCACGCACTTTTGCCGTTGCACTGGTGGGTGCGGAGGGGTCTATATCTGCTGCAATGGCGTCCGGCATGGCAAAGAAGCCTGCAAAGCCGGTGCTGTCGATAATAGTGTATACGTATCCTGGCTCGTTGCCTATTGTGTAACCATATGCTTCTCCTACATAAGTGTATCTTGTTCCGCAGAAACAGCAGAAATCCACCGATTGGGTTGTGTCGCTTTTTCTGCGCAGTGTTACAAAGCGTACATCGTGAACATTGTAGCCGAAAGGCAGCCGAAAAAGATGGGTAAGGGTGCCTGTATTGGTTTTCTGAATATAGAATGAGGAATATGTGATTATGTGTGGCGGATTAACTCCGCCAGGGTCTTCCCCATAGTCCATCACAATATTATAGTCGGAATTGTAGTTTCTGACGACTGTCTCATAAGACCTATAGGAAATGCCTATACTAGGCTGAACGATGCCTGGTCCTTGTGCTATAGTATAAAATATAGCAGTGAGAAATAATAAGAAAAATACAGTTCTTTTCAATTTTTTAAAGATTAAGGGTTTGATAATTTTTTTTGGTTTCTTACGTTACCCTTGCAGGTTATCCTTATGGTGCCTCGGATGCCGGAGGGGCGGGTTGGCGCGGAGAGGACTGGCAGACCCCCTGTGCCGCACCTCCCGCCGGAGGCATCCTTCATCTTTCATGGCCCTAACCCGCATCGGCACCGGACATGCGGGAGGGCTCGTTAAAGGTCATATCTGTTCCTTTTTGTTGTAACGGGCGTCGGATTACAAATCCGCCGCAAATGGATTTTAGGAAACTATAATTGTTCCCTAAATTAATGTGTGTTGGCAGCGTCAGGGGTTAAGGACTTACCACCTCCACGACAAACCGGTTTTCAACTGAAAATTACTGGTGCTGGTTGCCCCCAATCGTGCAATAGTGAAATTACCAAAAAGGGCGGAGGCATTAATCCCGAAATGATTGAAAGGGTAGTAATGGATTCCGAGACCGATACCGTATTCCAGTTTGCATCCTTTGGCAAATGTGCCTCCGACAATATTGTCCAGAGTAATGTCAATGTGCTCGGATGGGATGTTCATTTTTGGTAGGAGATGATAGCTCAACGACACCCCTGGAGAAAAGACCAACCGGTCAGTCAGAGTGTTAGGGTCGTCGGAGACGTGGTATTCTGCGAAAAGAATACCGCAATAAACACCAGCCTCCAAATTATCAGAAGTCAGTCTGCCGTACGAGATGCAGATTGCGTTTTGGTTGGTGTACTTCACATTTCCGTTATCAGTCAAGTTGACCAAATGCTGATGTTGCGAAAATGAATAGTCAATACTTAATCTGTTTTCATTAGTCTGCTGTGCTTTTAGACTGACAGATAAAACAGCCATAATAATGCACAAAAGGTTTTTTTTGACCATAGTTTTAAGGATTATTGTGTAATTGTAAGAACTCCTGAGTTGGGGGCATATGTTTGGATTGATAAACCATTGTGATGTACTCCATTAACACCCAAAATGTCGCAGCAGTCACGCTGAAAAATAATTTTCTGTACTTTATGTTTGTAATCAGTGTGCCATCCATATGTTTTTGTTTCCACATACCATTGCATACTGGGTGTAAACCAATGAAAAACAATGTCCCATTTGTAACTGATATTGCTTTTAATCGCTATGAAACATACACGTGTTTTTTTAAAGGCCTTCAGAGTCATGACATATGCGTAATTGTTGCATGTAGGATTAAGGTTCCCGGCAACATCAAAATACCATTCGGTTTTTAGTTTAACTCGTCTGTCGTGTAACGAATTGTTGGGTGTATGACCTGTAGTGTCGCCTTTCAGTCTCATACCGCGGCATCTAAGGTGGTCAAAATAAGGAGGGTAATATGAAGAAGGAGTTGTCTTCGCAAGATAGAATAAATCAGAATCCTTTAAATCTTCATTGCCAGTTTCAAGAGCAAGCAAAGTGTTGATATCGTTAATGTGAGCTGCAATTGTAGTCTTTTTAAAGATTCTTACAATAGTGTCCCCTATGCGAAATAGTCCGTCAATATTTGCAACGTGTCTAAAAAAGTTGCCATCATATTTTGGCTCAACATAAAAATCTCCTCCATCCCAAATTGTATCTAGAACATCATTGTGTTGATTGAAAAATAGCAATAAGGAATCAAAGTCAGAACAGTGTGATTCTATATTCAATGTATCATATACTAAATCAGAAATAAGGCCGATAGATCGGTAACCACAACTATCCTCATAGTGTACAATATAATCAATGCTATCAGCATTGTTTATGGTTACAATACGATTAAAAACCTCTGAAAGTGATTCATATTTGGGTATGTAGTTCGCTTGATCTTTACTTACAATAGGGGTTATGCTATCTCCAAAATCAATAATATCTTTTTTGCATGAAGAAAAAATGGAGAAAATTGTAATAGTTACAATAGTTATTAATTTAGGTAATTTGTTCATTCCATAGTTTTTTATGGTTAAATACTCTTTTTTGTTAACGCTATATGCTGCGTAATATTATCACACAATAGAATCAACATTTCTCCGTTATTGTTGTGGTGTGGAATATTGTTCTATGCCTTGGGCATCCGCAGGGTAGGACGGAAGCGTTTGTGAGTTATGTGACCGTCCTTACCCGAGTGCCCTCAATGTCATTGCCTCATTTCATTGGCGCATATTTTTATGAGTGAGACTTCTATTTGTCCATAGGCGTTGGGATCCTTTCTATTGTTGTGCGTCGACCATTTACGTCAACACTGGTTAGACAAATGGACTTCCGTCAATGTTTAAGTCCCGTTAATTCTAATTTTCGGCAGTACAGATATATTGTCCACTCTTTTTGTCATATTCGCAAATGATCTTATCTTATCGCAGTGCATGTGTAGATTCCTGTTACCTCATCAAAGTCAACTTTAACTATATAACCTCTATTCGTCATCATTGTTGCCCAATTGTTTGCATCTTCCTCGTCTTTAGTCTTATGAGTTACAACCTCTTTTGTTGCAGGAGAATTGGAATTACAAACACTTTCATTGTAGAAACTCACATTGTGCCCGTTCCTCGCAAGAGTTAACATCCAGGCGATAAAATTGTGCATTTCAGTGTCGCCACTTATGGTTGTCCTATAAACAGAACCATCAATAAAGTATACAAAGGTTTGCTGCTGATTTGATTGAACAATCTGATTCTCTATCGGCTTGACAAGGATGTCTTTCTGGCATCCCAGTGCCATAATGCTAAGTATAGATAGAAGGGCTAAGGTTTTTACTGTTTTTTTCATATTTTTTATGCGTTTTATAAGTCTTGTACAATTAGAGCATTATCTTTTGCAATAAAGGCGCTTTATTATGCGGGTTAATTACATGTTGTTGGTTATTATGCCGTTTTTTGTTTTAAGCATGCCAGGTGTTTGTTTTTTAGTGTAATGGCTACATTTTCATTGTGTGGTTGTCTTTTTTATGTAATATTTCTTTTCGTTTGTTTTTTTGAATTATGTCGGATTGGTTTTGTGATGTTATGTCAAAAATATAGATAATTCTTTCTCTGTATGAAAACACGACTAAATCATTCTTACCTCCATCAATGTCAATTTCAGTTCGTTCATCGGGATGATTCTTTTTTGATAAGTAAGTGGTTGTTGAATTGTGCCCTTTTTGAAGTGATTTATTATTGATGTCTATAAGTGCTGATGGTGTATTCATTTCCCTCAGCAGTTTTTCCCAGCTGGCAGAGTCACGGGCTGTGAGGGTGGTGACATCGACTGTGGTGCTGTCGTCAATGCGGTAGTCCTTGACAAAACTGGCTTGGAGGTCGGCCCGGTCTTTATAGCGCAGGTAGACTTCGCTGACTGTGGCGTAACGTTTGGCGGTAACTGTGACACTGGCCAGGAGCAGTGTAAGGGCTGTCATGGATAGTATCACTGTGATATTTTTTTTCATAGGGCAAATAGTTTGTCAATCTTGTTGACGGTTTCGCTGTGGTTGACGAGGTTGCCGTCGAACACGTATGCATACTGATTGTTGGGGAAGAAACAGTAGGTAAACAGGATGATGATGATGCAGGAGATTGTGTTGAGTGTGCATCGGCGGATTGTGGTCAGGCGTTTGTGGTGTAGCATTTCTTTGTCACACCGCCGCTCGACGCCGTCGAGCATCTGTGCGAGGTCGGGTAGCAGCAGGCTGTCCGAGAGGGCTTTGGCGTTCAGATTGTCAACAATCTGTTCTATTTCCTTTTGTGTTTTCATTTTTATGTCTTGTTCTGTGGGGTAATATTGTGATACTTGATTATTTTTTCTATGCTCCGCTGCAGTTTTTTGCGCATGGCGGAGTCGGTGCTGTTGTGCTTGAAGGCAATCTCCTTGTAGGAGTATCCGTCAAGGCGCATCTTCAGGATGTCGAATTCGGTGTCGTTCAGTGCCTCGCGAGCCATGTCGGTCAGCAGCGAGGAGACGTTTTCTTCGGCCGTGTCAATATGTCGCGGAAGCAATACTGTAGTAATGCGATGCTTTTTGCGCTGGTGGTACTTGAATAGTTCGGTACGTGCGACGGAAAAGAGCCATCGTCGTTTCCAGAACTCGCTGGCATTGGAGTGCAGTTCGTCGCGTCGGACGCAAGCAGATAGCATTATGTCCTGAATGAGATCCTCGACGTAGCTATAGTTTCCGTGAGTTTTGCGGATGCAGTAGTCGGTCAGGGGTATCCTGTATTTGAGCAGCAGAGCGTATATCTCGTCAATTTTTTGTTCTCTCAGTTTGAACATAACCTATTTATGCAATAGCTTCCATATATATAAATGCATATTATTTTGCCGGTTTGTGACATGGGACAAAAATTTTTTTTCGGATACCGACCATTGACGGGAGTGCGGCGGCCCTGCTGTCACTCTCCGCGAGCGGTGTCGAGGGCGGCTTGCATGGCTTTGATTTCGTCGCGATATTTGGCGGCGGCAAGGAAGTCCATCTCTTTGGCAGCGAGCTGCATTTTACGTTGTGCCTCACGGATGTCCTTGCGCAGTTGGGCTTTGGTGCGAGTCTCGACTTTGACTTGTTGGGTGTTGTCGTCGGTAGGTTCAGACTCGCCTGCGAGAGGCGAAGGTGCATCGGGGGTTGTGTACGGTTTGGGCCGTTTTGTAGAGGCTGGCGTGTTCATGGCATAGGGACTTGCGGCGAGGTTGGTACCCTGATTCTTGAGGTTGTCTGAGAGTCCGGCGTGGTCGTCGCCAGCGGCTTCGGCTGCCATTTCGATGACTGAAGTCTGGCCAAGGATGGCTTCTGTACTTTTGACAATCTGTCGAGGAACGATGCCGTGTTCCATATTGTAGCGTATCTGTTTCTCGCGATGGCGGTTTGTCTCGTCAATGGCACGTTGCATGGAGCCTGTGATTTTGTCGGCATATAGTATGGCACGGCTGTGGACGTTGCGTGCAGCACGGCCTATGGTCTGTATAAGGGCTCGGTCGCTACGAAGGAAGCCCTCTTTGTCGGCGTCAAGTATGGCAACGAGCGATACCTCTGGGAGGTCGAGACCTTCGCGTAGCAGGTTGACACCGACAAGGACATCGTATGTGCCCATTCGCAGGTCGCGCATTATCTCGACGCGCTCCAGAGTGTCTACATCGCTGTGTATGTATGCAGTCTTTATTCCTAGGTTGATAAGGTAGCTGCTCAATTCTTCCGCCATACGTTTTGTGAGTGTTGTCACCAGGACTCGTTCGCCTTTGTCGACGGTGTCTTCAATCTGTTCAAGAAGATCGTCGACTTGGTTGACAGCTGGTCGGACTTCGACTACGGGGTCAAGGAGGCCGGTGGGCCTGATGACTTGTTCGACGACAACGCCTTCGGCTTCGGCGAGTTCGTAGTCGGCAGGTGTTGCACTGATATAGATGGTTTGTCCTGTCAGGGCGTAGAACTCCTCGTAGCGGAGTGGTCGGTTGTCGAGGGCTGATGGCAGTCGGAATCCGTACTCGACAAGGGCGGTCTTGCGGCTGCGGTCGCCACCGTACATGGCACCGATTTGAGGAATGGTTACGTGGCTCTCATCGACCACAAGCAGAAAGTCGTCGGGAAAATAGTCGAGCAGACAGAAGGGGCGCGAACCGGGTTCGCGTCCGTCGAAATAACGGCTATAGTTCTCTATGCCGCTGCAATAGCCTAATTCCTGAATCATCTCGATGTCGTAGTTGACGCGTTCTTCAAGCCGCTTGGCTTCAAGATGTTTGCCGATCTCGTTCAGATAGTCGCGTCGCTCGAACATGTCGTGCTGGATGTTGAGTAGCGCGGACGCCATGTTCTCCTTGTTGGTGAGGAAGTTGGAGGCCGGGTAGATGGTCACTTCGTCGCAAGACTCAAGCCGCTGTCCACTTATAGGGTCGAAGGTCTCTAAGGACTCGATTTCATCGTCCCAGAATGAGATACGGTAGCAGAAGTCTGCAAAAGAAGGGTATACGTCTACCGTGTCGCCCTTGACGCGGAAACGTCCGTTGACGAATTCGATTTCGTTGCGGGTGTATTGTGCGTCGAGCAGTCGCATGAGTAGTATGTCGCGAGTGAGGTGCTCGCCTTTGGAGATGTGGATGGTGCCCTTTTGGAATTCGGTAGGGTTGCCTATGCCATAGATGCAACTGACGGAGGAAACGACAACGACGTCGCGCCGTCCGCTGAGGAGTGCTGACGAGGCACGGAGTCGAAGCTTGTCAAGTTCATCATTGATGGCTAAGTCTTTTTCGATATATGTATTTGTGGCAGGAATGTATGCTTCGGGCTGATAGTAGTCGTAGTATGAGACAAAATATTCGACGGCATTATGGGGGAAGAATTGCTTGAATTCACCGTATAGCTGGGCGGCCAGCGTCTTGTTGTGGCTCATTACCAATGTGGGGCGGTTGAGTTGTGCTATGACGTTGGCCACGGTGAATGTCTTGCCGCTGCCCGTGACGCCAAGGAGGACCTGGGCGCGCTGTCCGTTGCGGATACCGTCGACGAGCTCTTTTATGGCTTCGATTTGGTCGCCCATAGGGGCAAAGTCTGATACGAGGTCAAAGTTCATGATGGGTAGTGGATGTTAAGTGTTGGAAAGTGAGTTGGAGGCGATTTGGTCGATCTGTTTGATGCCGTCTATGGCCGAAGATACAATGCCTCCTGCATATCCTGCCCCTTCTCCGCAGGGGTAGAGACCACGCAGCTGTGGATGCTGTCCGCTTTGGTCGCGCGGAATGCGGACGGGCGAAGAGGTGCGGCTTTCAACCGCAAGGAGACTGGCATCTTGTGTGTAGAATCCTTTCATTTTTTGCCCGAAATGGCGGAAAGCAATTCTAAGGCAGTTGGATATGAATTGAGGAAGCATTGCGTCGAGTTCGCCATAGACGTATTCTCCCATATAGTTGCTTTTGTTCAAAAGCCCTGTAGAACGGTGCTCGCAGAAGTCGGTGAGACGTTGGCCGGGTGCTCTGAGGCCACCGCCTGCGGAATTGAAAACTCGCTGTTCTATATCTTGTTGGAATCTAAGAAGAGCCAGGGAACCGTATTTGTCATACTCAGGTATGTCGTTGGGCGCGACGGTGACAGCAATTCCGCTGTTGGCGTAGGCTGAACTTCGGTTGGCGTTGCTCATGCCGTTGACGACTTGTTCGCCCTGCGCGGTCGATGCAGGAACGATAACACCTCCTGGGCACATGCAAAAAGAGAATACACCGTGGCCATCGACTTGTGTTGTCAGACTATAGGAAGCCGGAGGCAGGAGAGGTGAGTAGTTGCGGCCATGGTACTGTATCTCGTTGATGAGATGTTGCGGATGTTCAACGCGAACTCCGAGTGCAAAAGGTTTTGCTTCCAGAAGCCACTGGTTGTTGTGGAAAAGGGTGTAAATGTCGCGGGCGGAATGGCCTGATGCGAGAAGAACCGCACACCCCTCAAAAGAGTCTCCACCCGCACATCGCACACCTTTGACTCTCTGAGTCTTGCTGTCGATTATCAGTTCTTTGACGCATTGGTTGAAGTGTATTTCGCCACCATGTCCTTCTATGGTGGCACGCATATTGGATATGATGCCACTCAGCCGGTCTGTTCCGATGTGGGCGTGAGAGTCGATGGTTATTTTGGGGTCTGCGCCGTGCTCGACAAATTTCCTCATAACGGCGCCAACATCGCCGCGTTTGGTCGATCGTGTGTAGAGTTTTCCGTCGCTGTATGTGCCAGCGCCTCCCTCGCCGAAGCACCAGTTGCTGTCGGCATTCACGTTGCCGCTGCGCACCATTTGCGTTATGTCTTTTCGTCGTTCTTCAACGGGTTTGCCACGCTCTACGATGACAGGCTTCAGACCTAATTCAAGCGCATGCAATGCGGCAAAAAGTCCGGCAGGTCCTGCCCCGACAATGACAACCCGCTTGCCGTTGCCACAGTCAAGATATGGCGAATGGAAGTCTGGAGGCATAAATGTTTCATCTGCCATATAAACCTCGGCCTGGCATCGATAAAGTATACTGCGACGCGAATCGAGACTGCGACGCACTATCTCTACGTGGCTTATCTCGTTGCTTTTCACCCCCAAACACTTCGCTGCTGCGTTTTTCAGCAGCTCGGAGTTGAAATAGGCTTCGGGCGTTAGATTAAGATCGACGTTTTTCATATCGCAGTTCCTCTATCCTTCAAAAATAAATCCAAGCGTGAATGTGCGTGTGTTGATGAAGTCGACCGAACGTGTGTAGAGGTCATCGTCCGGGATTTTTAAATCAGAAAACCCGAAACTCATTTTCATCTCTATGGCAAACTTCACATATCGTAGAAAAAAGTCAAAGCCAATTCCGGCCGAGTATCGCAAGTCGCTTGTGTTGAGGCGTATGATCGACTGGTCGTTGTTGTTCTTGTTGTTTCTCATGGATGCGAAGTCGAATCCATAACTGCCACCAGCTGTCAGGTAGGGTCGGAAATTATTGTATCGGAATGCCCGGAACTTGAAATCAAAGGCTATTTCACCATAGACGGATTCAACATTGCGTTTTGCATCTGCTCCGTGATGCTGGTCTATGTAGGTTTCGGTCCAACTGTAATTGAATGTGCGGTTGATGAGAGTTATGCCTGGCATTATGCGGAAGTTGAAGTAGTTGCCTAACCGTACGTCTGGGGCAATGATGGCAAGATGGAAGCCTGGAGTATAGTATGACCCCGTGCCCTGCAGCGACTCCCTTACTTCGTCATCCTGTGTGTAGGCATCTTCGAATTTGGATTGCGTATAGCCCAATTGTATGCCGAAATGTATCTTCTTCTTGTCGAAACCGGCCAGATAGTTGACCTGGGCATACGAATGGATGCATAAACTCAGTAGAGTTAATATCAGGACTTTGTGCTTTATTTTTGTTCCCGCAATGGTCATAATCTATATAACTCCAGAAATGAAGAAATATTATTGCAATGTTGCCTGATATTCTTTTTTTAGACGCTCGTGCTGAATAGGAACAACGCCAACTTGCTCACAGACAATGCCTCCGGCGAGGTTGGCGCATTTTACGGCATCTTTTAGGTCCATTCCTGCGGCAAGGGCAATTGTTATGACGCTGATCACTGTGTCACCTGCACCAGAAACGTCAGAGACTGAGTGTGCGCATGAGGGTATCAGAACAGAAGTGGGGGAACCGTTCCGAAAGTCACAGGCATACATGCCTTTGCTTGACAAGGTGGTGAGGACGATGTCTATGTTCTGGCGTTCGTGCAGTATGGTTGAGGCTTTGTCAAGGTCACGTATAAGTAATTCGTCCGAACTGTCGTCAATTTCGATATTCAATCCTTCTCGTAGTTCTTTTAAATTGGGTTTGAATAGGTTGACGTTCTTGAAAGAGGAAAAGTTGCGGTGCTTGGGATCTACTGTTGTGAGAATTTTCTTGCGTCGTGCAATGTCCGTCACTTGGTCGATGATTCGTGGCGTAATGCAGCCTTTGTCATAGTCTTGGAAAATGATGGCATCGATAGGGAGCGCTTTGATGGTGCGAAGGATTCTGTCGAGCAGTTGGTCTTCTTCGATGGGAGAAAGCGGGTTTGTGTTCTCTTCGTCGACACGGACGATGTGCATGTTGTTGCCGATGACACGCGATTTTACTGTGGTCATGCGGTTGTCGGAGGTCACTATGCCACGACGATCCATATTGTTGCCGTACATGATGTGAAGGAAGTCCTTGCTGCTGTCGTCGTTGCCAAGGACGGAGCATATAATTGGGGTCGCGCCCATGGCTTCAATATTAAGGGCAACATTGGCGGCACCGCCAAGCCGTTTCTCGCGTTTCGTGACAGAAACCACTGGCACTGGGGCCTCTGGCGATATTCGTGTCACATTACCCCACATGTAAGAATCAATCATCACATCACCGACGATCATGATTGTTTCGTTGGTGAATTTATCAAAAATGTCTGTTGTCATAGTTCGGTAGGATTGTTATAGATCTTCGCAATCTTCGTGAATGTCAGTTGAAATTTCGCCGCGTAGGGATTTGCTTAGCCGGTCACGGACCTTGTCTTTGTCGTCGGGGAAATTGCCGAGAAGGTACATGAGTTTTGTCACGGCTGCCTCTATGGTTATGTCATGTCCGCCGATAACGCCTATTCTGTCCATATCGCAACTTGCCTGATATTGTCTCATTTGTACTGCTCCAGCTTTGCATTGTGTGACGTTGAAAACAATAATGCCTTTGTCTAAAGCATCTTGCAGCGCTTCTATGAACCACGGCTCGGTCGGCGCGTTGCCGGAACCGAATGTTTCTATAATGAGACCCTGAAGGTTTGGAATGCAGACGATAGACTGGACAACGGATGGTGTTATGCCTGGAAATAGTTTCAGTACGGCAATTCTTCTGTCAAAGGCTTTGCGCACTTTCAGCTCACCCGTCGGAACCGGAAGGAAAAGATTTGGCTTGTAACTTATTTTTATTCCGGCTTTTGCGAGTGATGGATAGTTGAACGATGAAAAGGCATCAAAATTCTCGGCACTCACTTTTGTGCTGCGGTTGCCGCGATATAGATGACTCTCGAAGAATATGGTCACTTCGGGTATCAGCATGTGCTGTGACGATGCTATTTCGAGTGCGCAGATGATGTTCTCTCTTCCGTCGCTACGCAGCATGCCCAATGGCAGTTGGCTGCCTGTCAGCACTATGGGTTTGGTAAGGTTCTTGAACATGAAACTCAGCGCAGATGCCGTATATGCCATCGTGTCGGTTCCGTGCAGAACAACGAAGCCGTCGTAGTCGTCGTAGCGTTTCTCTATTATGTTGGCAATGTCGACCCAGAATTCGGGTGTCATGTTCGAAGAATCGATTATCCTCTCCAGCTGGCATGAATCAATAATGTAGTTCGTTCGGTGCAATAGCGGCAAAGCGTCATATATTCGTTCCATTGCAAAGGGCTGTAGAGCACCGCTCTCGTCCTGAACCATTCCTATTGTGCCTCCGGTGTATATCAGCAACACTTTGTCTTTTCTCTTCCTGTCACTCATTTTTGTGGTTTTGTAATTGTCTATGTGTAGTGTTTAGTATGTTGTAAACCAATATCATATATGTATTCGCGCGCACGTGGTCATATTATTTATATAATTTGCAAATTTACACATTTTTTTCATATTGTCTGCATTCACTGTTTCTTTCTTATAGAAATGCCTGTTATTCAGGTTGTGATGTTTTTAAAGTCTTTTTTAACGGATAGTGTTAATCGATATACACAAAAAATGCTACACTATTGTTAATAACTTGGATGAAATAGTCATGTAAAATGGTGTTAAATTACTGAAATGTAGTTAGAAAAAGCGGTTTTTGCTGTTTTTGTTGTCTCCGTGGCTGATTTTGCATTCTTTTATGTCTCTATGCCCCATGTTTGATGGCCGTTTTTCTGTTTTTTAGGACGTGGGATAAAAATTTTTTTGAAGAATATTTTGCTGAAAAATAGTAAAATAATAGAACTGGTATGTATTTTAGCGAAAAAAATTTTTGGTAGTTTCAAAAAAGCTTGTATTTTTGCATCCGCTTTCGCTCCAAAACGGGTTGTGTTGAAAACAATCACTAAAAATTGCGAGAGGAAGCGCGAGAACATTGAAAAGTATGAAACAAGAGATAGCGTGTGTCCGCCTTCGGTGCGAGGAGCACAAGGAGGCTGGATGCGAGAGTCAAGGTTACAGAGAGAAATTCTTACAATGAAGAGTTTGATCCTGGC